>NZ_JAMSHA010000041.1:0-554 GCF_025706525.1 Pseudomonas mercuritolerans | reverse complement strand
AAAAGTTGATCCATCGACGCTCAAGTCACTGCGATGCGCTGGATCGAAGTCGGACTGCCCGCGCTTGTCGCCATCAAGGAACGAACTCTTGAACCGAGTTCGAAGGCGCGGGTATCGCAACTATCTGCTGTCGATGGATCTCAAAAACATCCGAAGTTTCCGCGACGCCCACGTTCGGTTCGACTTTCCGGTCACGGCCCTTGTTGGGCCGAACGGAGCCGGCAAGACAACGGTATTGGGGGCGGCCGGACTAATCTACGCAGACGTCAAACCAAGCCGATTCTTTGCGCGCGGCGGCACCTACGACGCCTCTATGAGTGGATGGAGGGTCGAGTACGAAGTTCACTCCAGTGGCACTTCCATTCCGCGCACGGCATCATACACGGAGGCCACGGCTGACGTTACGCGAAGCAAATGGAACCGTCGAGGTGTCGCTCGGCCGGTCAAGGTAATTGGCGTGAACCGCACTCTGCCACTGACAGAACGGACCGACGTCCAGCGGTTCGCAAAGGGTGACTTTGTAGGAGTCGCTGAGGAATCCTTCACCCACGAGG
>NZ_JAMSHA010000040.1:0-559 GCF_025706525.1 Pseudomonas mercuritolerans | reverse complement strand
GCCGGGGTTCGCCCGACGGCGCGGCTCGCCGTGGACGTTGAGGTCGGGCGCGGCGCCGTGGTCGGCCGCGCGGTGCGCCGTCGTGGTCGTCGGGCCGGCCGACGTCGGAGCGGACGGTGCTGAGAAGAGCGGGCGGTTGTCCGGCACGGGAGCCTCCTCGGGGACTCCGTCGCGCGGGGCGGCGGAGGGTCGGGACGATGCTTGTGCGCCGGGCTCGCCGCCCGGCGCCCCCTCATCGTGCGACCGCGACGTTTCCCCCGGTCGTCCTCAACGTTTCGGCCATGTTGCGGCCCCACCCGGCCGCCGAGCACGGGGTTCCCGACCGCCCGAGACCGATCCCGGTCGCCGACCCCGTGCTCGACGGGCGCGGGCTGGGGGGGTCGAGGGGGGTGTCGTCGGGGTGGCAGGGATCGGGTTTCGTGGCACGGCACTTCGTCGGCTATTCTGGGCAGGCTTCCTGCGGGGAAGACGAGGTCTCCTCGTCGACCGTCACGTAGGCCAGCAACCGGGGTGTGGCGCAGCTTGGTAGCGCGCTTCGTTCGGGACGAAGAGGTCGCAG
>NZ_JAMSHA010000039.1:0-561 GCF_025706525.1 Pseudomonas mercuritolerans | reverse complement strand
AGTGCCGGTTCCGCGGTCGGCGGGTGGAGGGAGAGGCCGGCCGCGAGCTCCAGGACGCAGAGGGCGGCGAGGCGGACCGTGCGGCCGTCGGGGGCGTCGGCCGTCGCGTCGACCTCGACGACGTCGGCGGAGCGGAGCCGGCCGTCGAGCGCCGCGGCCCGGACGAGGGCGCGCAGCTCCCACGCCGCGATCCCGCCGGGGGCGCTCGCGGGGCAGCCCGGGGCGACGGAGCGGTCGCACACGTCGACGTCCACGTCGAGGTGCACCGGCCCGCCCGCGGCGCCCGCGACCTCCATGGCCGCACGCATCACCTCCTCGGGCCCGCGCCGGCGCAGCTCGTCGACGTGCACGACGGTGATCCCCAGCTCGACGGCGCGGCGCGCGTACTCGGCGGAGTTCGCGAAGTCCGCGATGCCGACCTGCACGACCCGCCGCGGGTCGAGCCCCGCCTCGATGAGCCGTCGCACCGGCGACCCGTTGGACACGCCGTCGCGCAGGTCGTGGTGGGCGTCGAGCGTGACGAGGCCCGCGGTGGCAAGGTCGTCGCCCCACGCGCCGAGC
>NZ_JAMSHA010000038.1:0-573 GCF_025706525.1 Pseudomonas mercuritolerans | reverse complement strand
CGCGCCACGTGGTCCCCGGCACGCGCGGGCCCGACGCCGGTGGGCGACCGAACCTGCTGGCCCCCACGACGTCGCCGGAGGTCCTGCGCGTGACGAAGGGCGGCTCGTACCTGTGCGCGCCCGAGTACTGTCGCCGCTACCGGCCCGCGGCGCGGTCCGCGCAGTCCGACGACAGCGCGACGACGCACCTCGGGTTCCGCTGCGCCGCGGACGTCCGCTGACCGCGGGTCGGTGACCCGCTGGCGCCCGGGGACGACGAAGGCCCCCACCGAGCGGTGAGGGCCTTCGCGGAGCGGCGTGGCCGCGACGAGGTCAGGGGCAGGTGACGGGCTCGCCACGCACCTCGACGACCGTGCCCGAGGGCACGCCGGAGCAGGCGTCGAGGACCTCCTGCGTCACGGCGCCGACGGTGCTGAAGAACACGATCGAGCCGATGATCGTCAGGACGAGCACGATCGCGCCGACGATGATGCCGGCGAGCGCCAGGCCGTTCTTGTAGCCGGCCTTCTTCGACTTGTTGAAGGCCACGATGCTGAGGATCAGACCCACGATCGAGAGGCAGCCGAGGAACGA
>NZ_JAMSHA010000036.1:0-586 GCF_025706525.1 Pseudomonas mercuritolerans | reverse complement strand
GCCTCGACGGCGAGGCACAGCGACACGTAGTCCTGGCCCTGACCGCCGACGTCGCGCGGGAACGGCAGCCCGAACAGCCCGAGCTCCCCCATCTGCGCGATGATCTCCATCGGCAGGCGGCGTTCCGTGTCGTAGCGGTAGGCGGCGGGCGCGACGACGCTGTCCGCGAAGTCGCGCACCACCTGGCTGAGCTTCCGCTGCTCGTCGTCGAGCAGGACGTCGGCCTCGATCATGATGCTCCCTGGGTGTCGGGTTGCGGGACCGGGGCGGCGGGTTGTGCCGCACCGGAGTCGTGAGGGTGGACGACGGCGACCACCTGGTCCCGGCGCACGAGGTCGCCGGGTCGCACGCGCACGTCGGCGACGCCGTCGTGCGGGGCGAGGAGCGGGTGCTCCATCTTCATGGCCTCGACGGTGACGAGGACGTCCCCGGCGGTGACGGGCTCGCCGTCCGCGGCGGCCATCACGACCGTGCCGGGCATCGCGGCGCGCACCTCGGGGTCGGTCGCGCCGGGCGCGTCACCCCGTGCCCGACGGCGGTCGGCCCGCGCCCGGGCGGCGCGCTGCTCCCGGTCCGGGGCGGCCAG
>NZ_JAMSHA010000035.1:0-606 GCF_025706525.1 Pseudomonas mercuritolerans | reverse complement strand
AGTTGTGCCATCAGCGCGACGAGGGTTGTCGCACCAGGCGTATGCACATCGACAGTGAAAGCAATCGCGCAGTACGCCGGGAAACCGGCGATGACGAACCGGACTTTGGCAACTGGTTCGACCTGCACGGCAATCAATCCAGGCTGCGGCACGGCCCGACATTGCACTGGAACAATCGTGACGAGCTGGAACATATAGATCTGGTCATTCGCAAGGACAGCGCCAACGACACCGAGAATTACCGCTACAGCCAGGGCGTGCGGGTACTCAAATATCGCGAAACGGTCGCCAGGGGGGTCAGTCACATCGATAAAGTGCGCTACCTGCCCGGCCTGGAAATCCGCAGCAAAGACAACGGCGAAGAGCTGCACATCATCAGCGTCGGCAACGCGCGGTGTCTGCATTGGGTGAGCAATCCGCCTGCCGCCAACACCCAACTGCGCTATACCCTCGAAGACCATCTCGGCTCTTGTGTGATGGAGCTCAATGAAGAGGCCGTCATCACCAGCGAAGAAGGCTATTACCCGTTCGGCGAAACCGCGTGGATGGCCCCGGAATCGGAAATCGAATACCGCTTCATCCGTTACTCCGGCAAGGAAATGGATG
>NZ_JAMSHA010000034.1:0-607 GCF_025706525.1 Pseudomonas mercuritolerans | reverse complement strand
AAGCCTCGGGGAGCTGGCAAACGAGCTGTGATCCGAGGGTTTCCGAATGGGGGAACCCCGCACGAGTCATGTCGTGTGACCCGCACCTGAATATATAGGGTGTGTGGAGGGAACGTCGGGAAGTGAAACATCTCAGTACCGACAGGAAGAGATATTCCGTGAGTAGTGGCGAGCGAAAGCGGATGAGGCCAAACCGGGCGCGTGTTCAAGCTGTCAGGCGTTGCGTGTTCGGGGTTGTGGGACCCTTCTGGTGGATCTGACAGTCCACCGGGGAGTAAGAAAGCCGTGTCATAGTCGAACCGCATTGAAAGGCGGACCACAGACGGTGCGAGTCCGGTAGACGAAATGGTGCGGCCTCCCGAAGGGGATCCCAAGTAGCACGGGGCCCGAGAAATCTCGTGTGAATCTGGCAAGACCACTTGCTAAGCCTAAATACTACCTAGTGACCGATAGCGGACCAGTACCGTGAGGGAAAGGTGAAAAGTACCCCGGGAGGGGAGTGAAATAGTACCTGAAACCGTGTGCCTACAATCCGTTGGAGCCTCCTTGGCTGGGGTGACAGCGTGCCTTTTGAAGAATGAGCCTGCGAGTTAGTGCTCAGTGGCGA
>NZ_JAMSHA010000033.1:0-609 GCF_025706525.1 Pseudomonas mercuritolerans | reverse complement strand
GGCCGGCCCTTGTCGCGCAGCGCGCGCACGAACTCCGGGGCGCCGGGGATCGCGTGGCCCTCGTGGACGAGCACGCCGTCCATGTCGGTGAGCCAGCTCGTGATCTCTCGGGTCATGTCAGGCGTCCTTCCCGTCCGTGTCGGCCTGGCCGACGGCGGTCGCGTCCTCCGCTACCCCGGTCTTCTGCTGGGCGTCGGCCGCGATCTGCGCCTCGAGCGCCGCCGCCCGCTTCTCCGCCCGCCGCCCGCGCCAGACCTCGACGACCATGGGCAGCACGGACAGGAAGACGATGAGGAGGACGAGCGCCTCGATGTTCTCCTTGACGAACGTGATGTTCCCCAGGAGGTAGCCGAGCCACGTGAGGCCGACGGCCCAGAGCAGCGCGCCGAGCGCGTTGAAACCGACGAAGTGCCGGTAGTGCATCTTGCCGACGCCCGCCGCGACGGGGGCGTACGTGCGCACGATGGGCACGAACCGCGCGATGACGATCGTCCGGCCGCCGTACTTCTCGAAGTAGGCGTTCGTCTGGTCGATGTACTTGCGCTTGAAGAACCGGGAGTCGGGCCGGTCGAACACCTTGGGCCCGACGGTGCGTCCGATGAGGTACGC
>NZ_JAMSHA010000003.1:0-804119 GCF_025706525.1 Pseudomonas mercuritolerans | reverse complement strand
CATATAACACCCAAGCAATTTGCGCTTAAAAGCCAGATTGCGGTGTGTGAAGACGAAACGAACCGAAAGTTCGAAACGCACAAACACCGACAGCTGTCACATACCCAATTTGCTGAAGCGAGGCCATCCGGTCCCGAGTCAGTACCCGAATTTCTTGACGACCATAGAGCGTTGGAACCACCTGATCCCATCCCGAACTCAGCAGTGAAACGATGCATCGCCGATGGTAGTGTGGGGTTTCCCCATGTGAGAGTAGGTCATCGTCAAGATTAAATTCCGAAACCCCAATTGCGAAAGCAGTTGGGGTTTTGTTTTGCCTGCGGGAAAGTTTTCAGCCTGCCACCGGGGAAATTCATTCTGAAGTGGACGGCCAGTTTTGATATGGTGCAGCTCGTTTTTTAACGGACTGATGTCCTGCCCACGGATCGGCACTCATTTATGTCAAAGAGTTGCTGTAGAAATGCCTGAACCAATCCCGATCAAGGATCATGAAAAAGAGACGCGGCTGGTCAACAAGCGATTGATCGCCTGCGCTCTGTTTGTCTTCGCCATCAGCTGCGCTCTGGTGGTGCGCCTGTACATCCTTCAGGTCGTGGAATTCGACTACCACTCGACCATCTCCGAAAACAATCGCGTCCATGTCCTCCCGATACCGCCAACGCGTGGATTGATCTACGACCGCAACGGTGTGTTGCTCGCCGACAATCGCCCCAGCTACAACCTGACCATCACCCGTGAGCGTGCCACCGACGTCAATCAAGAATTGGACGAAGTCATCAACTTGCTGCACTTGCCTGCTGAAGACCGCACGGTATTCGACAAGGCGATGAAGCAATCCCGGCATCCGTTCACACCGGTCACCCTGTTTTATGAGCTGACGGAAGAGCAGATTGCCGTCCTGGCGGTTAACGAGTTTCGCTTGCCGGGCATTGATGTCGAGCCGCAGTTTGTCCGCCACTATCCCCTCGGCGCCCATTTCGCCCATTCGATCGGTTATGTCGGTCGGATCAATGAAAAAGAATCGAAAACTCTCGACTCCGTGGAATACCGAGGTACGCAGTCCATCGGTAAAACCGGTATCGAGCGTTTTTATGAAGCGCAGTTGCACGGCCATGTCGGTTACGAAGAAGTCGAAACCAATGCTCAAGGCCGAGTGCTGCGCGTACTCAGGCACACCGATCCGGTGCCTGGTAAAAACATCGTCCTCAGTCTCGATGTGAAGCTGCAGGAAGCCGCTGAAGCTGCTTTGGGCAACCGCCGTGGTTCCGTGGTTGCCCTTGATCCGTCCACTGGAGAAGTGCTGGCCATGGTCAGCAACCCGAGCTTCGATCCGAATCTTTTCGTCACCGGGATCAGTTCAAAGGAATATTCAGCGCTGCGCGATTCCATCGACCGTCCGCTGTTCAACCGCGTATTGCGCGGCCTTTATGCCCCAGGCTCGACGATCAAGCCCGAAGTCGCCATCGCGGGTCTGGACGCCGGCGTCGTGACCCCGCAGACCCGCGTATACGATCCCGGCTACTACCAATTACCGGACTTCGATCACAAGTATCGCAACTGGAACCACAGTGGTGATGGTTGGGTGGACATGGACGCGGCGATCATGCGCTCGAACGACACCTACTTCTATGATCTGGCGCACAAGCTTGGCATCGATCGTCTGCACGACTACATGGCGATGTTCGGCCTTGGTGAAAAAGTCTCGCTGGACATGTTTGAAGAGTCGCCCGGTCTGATGCCGTCGCAAGCGTGGAAACGCGCTACTCGGCGACAGGCCTGGTATCCCGGCGAGACGGTTATTCTGGGCATCGGCCAGGGCTACATGCAGGTCACACCACTGCAATTGGCCCAGGCCACTGCCCTCATCGCCAACAAGGGGATATGGAATCGACCGCACTTGGCCAAGTCGGTCGACGGCGTTGCGCCGGTTGACGAGCACCCGATGCCGAACATTCTGCTTAAAGATCCGCGCGATTGGGAGCAGGTCAATCACGGAATGCAGATGGTCATGCACGATGCTCGAGGCATCGCACGAGCGGCGGCTGCGGGGGCGCAATACCGCATCGCTGGCAAGAGTGGTACGGCGCAAGTGGTGGCGATCAAGCAGGGTGAGCGCTACAACCGTGAGAAAACCCTCGAGCGCCACCGTGACAACGCCCTGTTTGTAGGATTTGCACCGGCCGAGCATCCGAAGATCGCCATCTCGGTAATGATCGAAAACGGCGAGGCGGGTGGTCGTGTTGCCGGTCCAGTAGTGCGGCAGATCATGGACGCCTGGTTACTCGATCAGGATGGCCACCTCAAGCCGCAATACGCAGCGCCGAGCAAAGCGCCGGGCGATCCTCACGTCTGAGGCGTAACGGTTCACAGCACAGGCTCCGTAAGCGGAGCCTGTGATTACGCACCGGGTACCGGGCAACTCATATCACCTTCCTCACATTTCAAATATTGCTTGAGCGACTCGACGCGCGTCTTGGTCATTCCCGTCAGGCAATCGCTGTAAATCAATGGATAGACACTCCCGCCGTCCACCCCAGAAGCCGAAAACTTGCACTCGGCATCCCGAAAGCTGACCCATGCCCGCTGCGCGTTGACCAACAGCCTCTTTCCGTCCGGGTTGTCCTTGAGACGCCCGGTGATCTGCTGATAGAGCGTATTCAACTCCTTGTCTGCCGCTTTGAAGGCTTGCCCCGCGCACTGATTCATCGTCGCCTGATCGCTGGCGTTGACGCAATCGACGGCGGCATGGGCGAAAGGGGCAAACATAAAGGGCGCAAGGGCCAGAAGCAGACGCACTGACATAAGGTTCTCGCTGTATCGAGTGGAAAAAGTGTATCGAGTGTTATGTACGTAGCCGGGAGGCCTCAAGCAAGCGATCCGCAGTGGCGGTGATTTCTTCGCCTTCATGCAGCCGCTCCAGCCAGTGTTCGGGAATTGCCCTAGCACCGTAGAAAGTACCTGCCAACTGACCCACGATAGCCGCCGTCGTATCCGCATCATCACCGAGATTGGCTGCTTTCAACACCGCGTCGGCATACGTCTGCGTGTGGTGAAAGCACCACAAAGCGGCTTCCAGCGATTTCACGCTATAACCGCTGCCTTTGATTTCGTTTTCCGCTTTGCCGAGATACTCACCTCGGGCAATTGCAGCCACATCGGGCTGGGAGAGAGATAACAGCGGCGCCCGGCGAAGCTGTGTTTTCTCCGCACCCTCAAGCGCTCGTGCGATCAGATCAGCCAGCAATAGGCAGCACTCGATTGCCTCCGGCGCAGCATGGGTTGTGCGCGAACTGTCGGCAGCGTGGATCTGGATCTGTCGAGCGTCCGGAAAATAAAACAGCACGACTGGTGCCAACCGCATCAGCGACCCGTTACCAGCAGTCAACGGATCACTCGACCCTGCGAAAGGCTCCCCGGTTCGCTGATACTGTTCCAGCGCCTGGCTGACGGTCATGCCGATGTCGAAACATTCACCGGTGGAGCTCAGGTATCCCCATTTCCACCAATTGAGATAGCGGCCCATCTGATCAGCCGCATCGAAACCGTTTTTGCGCAGCAGGCTTTCGGCCAGGCACAGTGCCATTGAGGTGTCATCGGTCCATTGCCCAGGCTTGAGCTGGAACGGGCCGCCGCCAACCATGTCGCTCAGCGGCAGGAATGATCCTCGCGGTTGGAACTCGACCGTTGTACCGACCGCATCGCCGCAAGCCAGGCCGAGGAGGGCGCCGCGATACCGATCGGCAAGAGAAGGCTGCATGATTCGTCCTTGTTTCTGCGGATTCGCTGGAAAGATAGCAGGTCAGGCGGCGCCGATCACAGAGCGGAAAATACCGCAGGATGTGTCCGCTCAAAGCGGTGGCTGCAGCGCCTGGATACAACTTCGCATTGGACATGTGGTCATACAAGCCTAGTGTTCAGAACAGGAGGTGACGTATGAAACCAGTACCTAACAGTTTCGAACGCAAAATCACGCTCAAGGCGTCGCGTTCCCACGTCTGGCGTGCATTGGTCGATGCCGAGGCCTTTGGCCAGTGGTTCGGCGTGGCTCTCGAGGGCCGGCGTTTCATCGCCGGCGAGTGGACGCAGGGCCAGGTCACGTACCCCGGTTATGAACACGTATTGTGGAATGTGCTGATCGAGCGGGTCGAGCCGCAGCAGTTGTTTTCTTTTCGCTGGCACCCGTATGCGGTCAACCCGAAGATCGACTATTCACAAGAGCCGACCACACTGGTCAAGTTCGAATTGCAGGACTTCGAAGACGGCACACTACTCAAGGTTTCGGAATCCGGCTTCGCGCACATCCCTGATATCCGTCAGAAAGAGGCGTATTACATGGACAGTCGCGGCTGGGAGGAGCAGTTGAGCAGGCTTGAACAGTTTCTCGCCGAAAGCGCCAGGGCTCGTGCAAGCGGCAGTGCCTGACAGGTCTAAGGGTTTTCGGAAGTGTCTGTATGGCGAATGTCTTACACGCGTTGGTAGCTTTTACGACTATTGCTGATTGGATCCACTGGGTAATCTACACACATCAACTGAGACACAGGGAGTGTTTCAGGATCATGGACGATCGACCATCGCAAGGATCGCTGCCGACAGGGAGTCGATAATGGTCTTGGGAAAAACCCGCTTCGGCGGGTTTTTTTTCGCCTGAATGCAGGAGCCGCCGAAGGCTGCGATCTTTTGATCCTGCTTTTGAAAGCCAAGTCAAAAAGATCACAGCCTGGGCGAATGTCACCCCGTCACGAAGCAATCAACTGCCGCAACACATAATGCAGAATCCCCCCGGATTTGAAGTACTCAACTTCATTCAAGGTATCAATCCGGCACAAGACTTCAATCTTCTCCTGACGCCCATCCTCGCGAGTGATTACCAGCGGCAGGTTCATCCGCGGCCTCAGCTCGACGCCGGTCAATCCCAGAATCTCAAACGTCTCTTTGCCGGTCAGATTGAGGCTCTTGCGGTTCTGATCAAGCTTGAACTGCAACGGCAGCACACCCATGCCGACCAGATTTGAGCGGTGAATGCGTTCGAAGCTCTCCGCAATCACGGCTTTGACGCCCAGCAGATTGGTGCCTTTCGCCGCCCAGTCACGGCTCGACCCGGTGCCGTACTCCTGACCGGCAATCACCACCAACGGCGTCCCCGAAGCCTGATATTTCATCGCTGCGTCATAGATCGCCATTTTTTCCCCGGTGGGAATGTAAATGGTGTTCCCGCCTTCCTCGCCCCCAAGCATTTCGTTGCGAATACGGATGTTGGCAAACGTGCCGCGCATCATCACTTCATGATTGCCGCGACGGGAACCGTAGGAGTTGAAGTCGCGCGGTTCGACGCCTTTTTCCTGTAGATAACGTCCGGCAGGGCTGTCGACCTTGATGTTGCCGGCGGGGGAGATGTGGTCGGTGGTCACTGAATCACCGAGCAAGGCCAAGACCCGCGCGCCTTTAACATCTTTGACTTCCGGCAGAGGGCCGGAAATGTCGTCGAAGAAAGGTGGATGCTGAATGTAGGTCGAATCGTCCTGCCAGACGTATGTGGCCGCTTGCGGCACCTCGATGGCTTGCCATTGTTCGTCGCCGGCAAACACTTCGGCGTATTCCTTGTGGAACATCGCCGTATTGACCTGATTCACCGCTTCGGCGATTTCCCGGCTGCTTGGCCAGATATCACGCAGATACACCGGATTGCCCTGTTGATCCTCACCCAGCGGTTCGCTGCTGATATCGGTGCGCACGCTGCCAGCCAATGCGTAAGCGACGACCAGCGGAGGCGAGGCCAGCCAGTTGGTTTTCACCAGTGGGTGTACGCGACCTTCGAAGTTGCGGTTGCCGGACAGGACTGATGCAACGGTCAGATCGGCTTTCTGAATGGCTTTCTCGATCGGCTCCGGCAATGGCCCGGAGTTGCCGATGCAGGTGGTGCAACCGTAGCCGACCAACGAAAACCCGAGCTGATCAAGGTACTGAGTCAGCCCGGCAGCCTTGTAATAGTCGGTGACGACCTTCGAACCCGGCGCCAATGAACTCTTCACCCAAGGTTTGCGCGTCAGGCCTTTCTCGACGGCTTTCTTCGCCAGTAACCCTGCGGCCATCATCACGCTCGGGTTGGAAGTGTTGGTGCAGGATGTGATCGCGGCGATCACCACTGCACCGTTTTTCAGGCGATAGGTCTTGCCCTCGTATTCGTAGTCCGCCTCACCGACCAGATCGGCGTTGCCCACGGCGACGCCGCCACCGCCCTCGCTTTCCAGGCGTCCTTCTTCCTTGCTGGTGGGTTTGAACTGCAGGTCGATGAAATCACTGAAGGCCTGCGCGACGTTCGGCAGCGAGACGCGATCCTGCGGGCGTTTCGGACCGGCCAGACTGGCTTCGACGCTGCCCATGTCCAGCGCCAGGCTGTCGGTGAACACCGGCTCCTGACCCGGCAGACGCCACAGGCCTTGAGCTTTGGTGTAGGCCTCGACCAGTTTCACCACTTCCGGCGGCCGGCCGGACAAGCGCAGGTATTCCAGGGTGACATCGTCGACCGGGAAGAAACCGCACGTCGCACCGTATTCCGGAGCCATGTTGGCGATGGTCGCGCGGTCGGCCAACGGCAGGTCGGCGAGACCGTCGCCATAGAATTCGACGAATTTGCCGACCACGCCTTTCTTGCGCAGCATCTGCGTCACGGTCAGCACCAGATCGGTAGCGGTAATGCCTTCCTTGAGCTTGCCGGTGAGTTTGAAGCCGATCACTTCTGGAATCAGCATCGACACCGGTTGCCCGAGCATCGCCGCTTCCGCTTCGATCCCGCCCACGCCCCAGCCGAGTACGCCGAGGCCGTTGATCATGGTGGTGTGGGAGTCGGTGCCGACCAGTGTGTCGGGGAAGGCGTAGGTGCGGCCATCCTCGTCTTTGGTCCATACGGTGCGGCCGAGGTACTCAAGGTTGACCTGATGGCAGATGCCGGTGCCCGGCGGGACCACGCTGAAGTTGTCGAACGCACTCTGGCCCCAGCGCAGGAAGGCATAGCGCTCGCCGTTGCGTTGCATTTCAATGTCGACGTTCTGTTCGAAGGCACTGGCGCTGGCAAACTTGTCGACCATTACCGAGTGGTCGATCACCAGATCCACCGGCGACAATGGATTGATTCGTTGCGGGTCGCCACCGGCCTTGGCCATCGCCGCACGCATGGCGGCGAGGTCGACCACGGCGGGGACGCCGGTAAAATCCTGCATCAATACACGGGCAGGGCGGTACTGGATTTCGCGATCGGAGCGGCGCTCCTTAAGCCAGGCGGCAATGGCCTTGAGGTCAGCGCCGGTGACGGTTTTTTCGTCTTCCCAGCGCAGCAGATTTTCCAGCAGGACCTTCAATGACATCGGCAGCTTGTCGAGATCGCCCAGGCTTTTGGCGGCTTCCGGCAGGCTGAAATAGTGGTAGGTCGTGGCGTCGATTTGTAGGGTTTTCAGTGACTTCAGACTATCGAGGGACGGCATTACGATCACTCCTTTGAGTCCGCACGGCTACGGACTGAGGGGACGGGCAGAGCATTAAACCTAGCCCTGTTTTGAGTAGCTGGCTAATAACTGGACTCTATGGACGGAACCAAGGTTCCGACTTCAGCTATCATGCGCCGGTTTTCGTGACAGGCATTGCGGCAACGCAAGGCTTGAGCATCGCGCAGCGGCCGAATGATCGACCGCTGCCCAGGAGTAAAAATGAACACCCTATTCATGCATTGCCGGCCCGGCTTCGAAGGCGAAGTCTGTTCGGAGATTTCCGATCTCGCCGCCCGTCTCAATGTGGCCGGTTACGCCAAAGCCAAAACAGCCGCGGCCTGCGCCGAGTTTGTCTGCACCGAAGCGGACGGTGCCGAACGTCTGATGCGCGGTCAGCGTTTCGCCGAATTGATCTTCCCCCGGCAGTGGGCGCGGGGCTTTTTCATCGATCTGCCGGAAAACGATCGCATCAGCGTAATCCTCGCGCACATGGCCGATTTCCCGGTGTTTGGCAGTCTGTGGCTGGAAGTGGTCGATACCAATGACGGCAAGGAACTGTCGAACTTTTGCAAAAAGTTCGAAGGCCCGCTGCGCAAGGCGCTGACCGCCGCTGGCAAACTGGTGGAAGACGCCAGCAAGCCGCGTTTGTTGCTGACCTTCAAAAGCGGACGCGAAGTGTTCCTCGGCATGGCCGATGCCGGCAATTCGGCAATGTGGCCGATGGGCATTCCACGCCTGAAGTTTCCTCGCGAGGCGCCCAGCCGTTCGACCTTGAAGCTGGAGGAGGCGTGGCACCACTTCATTCCGCGCGACCAGTGGGAAGATCGCCTGCACAGCGACATGACCGGCGTCGACCTCGGCGCCGCGCCGGGCGGCTGGACCTGGCAACTGGTCAACCGTGGCATGCTGGTGACGGCCATCGACAACGGCCCGATGGCTGAAAGCCTGATGGAAACCGGACTGGTCCAGCATCTGATGGCGGACGGTTTTACCTTCAAGCCGAAGCAGCCGGTGGACTGGATGGTTTGCGACATCGTCGAGAAACCGGCGCGTAACGCGGCGATGCTGGAAGAGTGGATCGGCGAAGGACATTGCCGCGAAGCAGTGGTCAACCTGAAGCTGCCAATGAAGCAGCGTTATGCCGAAGTGAAACGTCTGCTCGAGCGCATTGCCGACGGTTTCAAGGCGCGTGGGATCAAGGTTGATATCGGTTGCAAGCAGCTGTATCACGACCGCGAGGAAGTGACTTGTCATCTGCGCCGGCACGACACCAGAAAACCCAAATCGCGCTGACACAACACTGAACCTATGGGAGCGAGCCTGCTCGCGAAAGCGGTGGGGCTGACGGATTGCCTTCGCGAGCAGGCTCGCTCCCACATGGGTTGGACGATATCCCAAGCAATGCGCGACAATGCCGACCAGTTTCTGGAGTGAACCATGAGTGAAATGATCGATACCGCGGTCGACGGCACCCTCGACGCCACCGGCCTGAATTGCCCGGAACCGGTGATGATGTTGCACCAGCACATCCGCGATCTGGTGCCCGGCGGCCTGCTCAAGGTGATCGCCACCGATCCCTCGACCAAGCGCGATATCCCCAAGTTCTGCGTGTTTCTTGACCATGAGCTAGTCAGCCAGCACGAAGAGGCCGGCACCTATCTGTACTGGATTCGCAAGAAAGACGCTTAACAGCGGCTACACATAGAACAACTGTGGGAGCGAGCCTGCTCGCGAAAACGGTATCTCAGTCACTATTGATGGCGACTGATTCACCGCATTCGCGAGCAGGCTCGCTCCCACATTTTTTTGTCTTGCGTAAAGGCTCAACCCGCCGAACGACTGATCCGAATCCGCTTGCGCGCGCTGCGTGTCAGCCGGATCGACAGCATCAGTGCAGCGCAGCTCAAGCCGACGATCAAACCCTGCCACAAGCCGCTCGGCCCACGTGGCTCGCCGAGCCAATCGGTCAGGCCCAGCGCGTAACCCACCGGCAAACCAATCCCCCAGTAGGCGAACAGAGTCAGGATCATCGTCACCCGAGTGTCCTGATAGCCACGCAGTGCGCCGGCGGCAGTCACCTGGATCGCATCGGAAAACTGGAACAGCGCCGAGTAGACAATCAGCATCGCGGCAATGTGAATCACCGTTGGATCAGCGGTATAGATCGCCGCAATCGGCTCGCGCAGCGCCAGCATCAGGCTCGCCGACAGGCAGGCGTAGGCCAGCGCCGTGCCCATGCCGACTCCAGCGGCAAAACGTGCCTCACGCGGTTCCTCGCGGCCCAGCGCCTGGCCGACACGCACGGTGACCGCCATGCCCAGCGAATAGGGAATCATGAACACCAGGGAGCTGACGTTCAGCGCGATCTGATGCCCGGCCACCACCGTCGCGCCGAGGCTGCCGATCAGCAGGGCGATCACGGCGAAGATGCTCGACTCGGCAAACACCGCGATGCCGATCGGCAAACCGATCGACAGCAGACGTTTGATCACCGCCCACTGCGGCCAGTCGAAACGGCTGAACAGTTCGCTTGAGCGATAGGCCGGTGCCCAGCGTTCGTACCCGGCCAGGCCCAGCGCCATCACCCACATCACGATTGCCGTGGCCCAGCCGCAGCCAACGCCGCCCATGGCCGGAACGCCAAAGTGGCCATAGATGAAGATGTAGTTCAGCGGGATGTTCAGCGCCAGACCACAGAGGCCCAGCACCATGGCCGGGCGGGTCCGGCCGATGCCATCGCTGGTGCAGCGCAGCACGTGATAGAAGGCCACCGCTGGCAAGCCGCTGGCGATGCCGTGCAGATATTGCATGCACGGGCCGATCAACTCGGGATCGACCTTCATCAGGTGCAGCACAGGCTCGGCGGCGACCAGCATCGAGGTGGCGATCAATCCGACTACCAGTGCCAGCCACAACGCCTGACGCACGATCGGGCCGATCTCGCTGTGCTTGCCGGCGCCGAAACGCTGGGCGACTTTTGGTGTGGTGGCCAACAGGGTGCCGGTCATCAACAGAAACACCGGCACCCAGATCGAGTTGCCCAGCGCCACCGCCGCCAGATCTTTGGGCCCGACGCGCCCGGCCATCACCGCATCGACGAAGCCCATGGCCGTGGTCGCCAGTTGCGCGATGATGATCGGCAGGGCGAGGGCGAGCAGGTTTTTCAACTCCAGGCGAATCCGCGCAGGGCGGCTCAGCGAGACGGCGACAGGTTGGTCAGTTACAGGGTTCACAGGCAAAGCGTCCAGAAAGTATTGATGCGCAGAGCGGCGCATTCTACGCCGCTGACGCCTCGGTCAGGAAAAATCCTCTGTTGCGCATTTGTAAGCGCAAACCCTGCTGGCTGATCGACGCGTCAGCACCTAAACTGCCGATCCGCCCAAGGAGCCCGCCATGCTGATTGTTGCCGACGAAAATATCCCGCTGCTCGATGCCTTTTTTGCCGGTTTCGGTGACATCCGCCGAGTGCCGGGCCGCTCCATTGACCGCGCGACGGTCGAGCAGGCTGATGTGTTGCTGGTGCGTTCGGTGACCAACGTCAATCGCGCGCTGCTCGAAGGTAGCAAGGTGCGCTTTGTCGGCACCTGCACCATCGGCACCGATCATCTGGATCTTGACTACTTCAACGAGGCCGGGATCTGCTGGTCGAGCGCGCCGGGTTGCAATGCTCGTGGTGTTGTCGACTACGTGCTGGGCAGTCTGATGACACTGACCGAGATCGAAGGCGCAGATCTGACTCAGCGCACTTACGGCGTCGTCGGCGCCGGTGAAGTGGGGGGGCGCTTGATCAAGGTCCTGAAGGGCCTGGGCTGGAACGTCAAGGTCTGCGATCCGCCGCGGCAGGCTGCCGAGGGAGGTGATTATGTCAGCCTTGAGCAGATCATCGAGCAGTGCGACGTGATCAGCCTGCATACGCCATTGACCCGCAGCGGCGACTCTGCAACCTGGCACCTGTTCGATCAACAGCGTTTGCAGCAACTCAAGCAGGGTGCCTGGCTGATCAACGCGGCGCGTGGCCCTGTGGTGGATAACGTTGCGCTACGTGAGGTGCTGCTGGAGCGCGAGGACCTGCAAGCGGTGCTCGACGTCTGGGAGAAGGAGCCGGAAGTCGACCCTGCGCTGGCCGAGCTCTGCTTATTGGCCACGCCACATATTGCCGGTTACAGCCTCGACGGCAAGCAACGCGGGACCGCGCAAATCTATCAAGCCTACTGCGCTTTCAGCGGCCAACCTGCAGTTATCCAGTTGAGTGATCTGTTGCCAGCGGCATGGTTGTCGGAGGTATCCCTGCACTGTGACAGCGACCCGGCGTGGGCGCTGGCGATGTTGTGCCGGGGCGTGTACGACCCGCGCCGCGATGATGCGGATTTCCGCCGCAGTCTAGTGGGAAATGTCGCTGAGCAGCGTGCGGCGTTTGACGCGTTGCGCAAGCAGTATCCGGTGCGACGCGAGATCGAAGGGCTGAAGGTGCGAATCGAAGGTGATGCGCCGGGGTTGCGGCAGATTGTTGAGGCGCTGGGGGCAACCCGTGTCCTGTAGGAGCTGTCGAGTGAAACGAGGCTGCGATCTCTTGATCTTGCTTTTTGGAGATCAAAAGATCGCAGCCTTCGGCAGCTCCTACACGATTCGCAGCTAAATTACAGACATAAAAAACCCGGCCAATCAGGGCCGGGTCAGGAAGGCGTTGGCTGTATCACTCTTGTTCGACAGGCTTGACCAATCGCTTCTCCAGTTCGCGGCAAGCGTCCTGGATCATGTCTTCAGTGATCGGTACTTCGCGGCCCTGCTCATCGATAATCGAGCAACCCAGAGACTGGTCGGGTTTGGTGCGGATCACTTCAATCTTGTCTTCGCTGCTGTGTTGCAAGGACATGGCCTGTCTCCTCATCAGGTTGTGTGCCTAAGTTAAAACCGCCACGTGACCAGGCTGTGACAACTCCCTGCGGTCTGTCGGCGGGCGGCATCTCTACTCAAACAGAAATGACCGCTCGTCTCAACCGCAACCTTAGACCAATCGTTTCTAGCATCCGGACATCCCGGGCATATTTAACCTGACTCATTGTGATTTACAGAGTTCCACCCCATCTGAGTCTGTAGGCTGGCCCGATCCATCTGCACAGACGTGAACTCCATGATCTCCATGCTTTCTTCCCGACACCGGCGCGCCCTGCGCCTGACCAGTCATTTTCTCCTGCCGTACCGCTGGCATGCCTTCGGCGCATTGCTCGCGTTGATCGTCACCGCCGGCATCACCCTGTCGATGGGGCAGGGCATCAAGTTGTTGGTCGATCAGGGCTTCATGACCCGATCGCCGCATCTGCTCAATCAGTCCATCGGGATTTTCATGCTGCTGGTGCTCGGGCTGGCCCTTGGCACCTTTGCCCGTTTTTATCTGGTGTCGTGGATCGGCGAGCGCGTGGTCGCCGACATTCGTCGCCAGGTGTTCAATCACTTGGTGTATCTGCATCCGGGCTTTTATGAGGACAACCGCAGCTCGGAAATCCAGTCGCGCCTGACCGCTGACACGACCTTGCTGCAATCGGTGATCGGTTCGTCGCTCTCGCTGTTCCTGCGCAATCTGCTGATGGTGATCGGTGGTGTAGTGCTGCTGTTCATTACCAATCCGAAGTTGACCAGCATTGTCGTGATTGCACTGCCGCTGGTGATCGCGCCGATCCTGATTTTCGGCCGCCGCGTGCGCAATCTGTCGCGCCAGAGCCAGGATCGCATCGCCGATATCGGCAGTTACGTGTCGGAAACCCTCGGCCAGATCAAAACCGTGCAGGCCTACAACCACCAGGTGCAGGACGAGCAGCGTTTCGCCTCGACCGTCGAGCAGGCGTTCGAAACCGCGCGCAAACGGATCTTCCAGCGGGCGTGGCTGATCACGCTGGTGATCGTGCTGGTGCTTGGCGCGGTGGCGGTGATGTTGTGGGTCGGCGGCATGGACGTTATGGCCGGGCGTATCTCGGCCGGGGAATTGGCGGCATTCGTTTTCTACAGCCTGATTGTCGGCAGTGCGTTCGGTACGCTGAGCGAAGTGATCGGAGAGCTGCAACGCGCTGCGGGTGCTGCTGAACGCATCGCGGAATTGCTGCGCTCGGAAAACATCATCCAGCCACCGTCGACCGGACTGGTCACTTTGCCAGCGCGAGTCAAAGGAGAACTTGAACTGCGCGACGTGCGTTTTTCCTACCCGTCGCGTCCGCAAAGCTACGCCGTCGATGGCTTGAATCTGACGGTGAGGGCAGGCGAAACACTGGCATTGGTGGGGCCGTCCGGCGCCGGCAAGTCCACGGTTTACGACTTGTTGCTGCGCTTCTACGATCCACGCGAGGGGCAGGTTCTCCTCGATGGCGTGCCGCTGACCAGCCTTGACCCGCTGGATCTGCGCCGCTGTTTCGCCCTGGTCTCGCAAACCCCTGCTTTGTTCTTCGGCAGTGTGGAGGACAACATCCGCTACGGCTGCCCGACGGCCACGCTTGAACAGGTCAAGGAAGCTGCGCGAATTGCCCACGCCCACGGCTTCATCGAACAAATGCCGGACGGCTATCAGACTCATCTGGGAGACGGCGGCCTCGGGTTGTCCGGCGGTCAGCGCCAACGTCTGGCCATCGCCCGCGCCTTGCTGGTAGACGCGCCGATCCTGCTCCTGGACGAAGCCACCAGCGCCCTCGATGCACAGAGCGAGCATCTGATCCAGCAGGCCCTGCCAACGCTGATGGAAAACCGCACCACGTTGGTCATAGCGCACCGACTGGCCACGGTGAAGAACGCTGACCGGATTGCAGTGATGGATCAAGGCAAGCTGGTAGCGGTGGGGACGCATCAGCAATTGATCGCCAGCAATCCGCTGTACGCACGGCTGGCGGCGTTGCAGTTTAATGATGGTTATGAGGCGACTAAACAGAACTGATGCATGGCGCCAACATCGGGCATCATTACGAACTGCATGATTCCAGGATGAGGATATGAGTCGTTATCAGCCGCCGCTGACCCTGACTGCACGAATGATTACGCTGATCGCCGAAATCAGCGAACAAATAGGTCAACTCCTGGCTGTGGACGATAGTAGGCAGACGCCTCAGCTGCGTCGAAGCAATCGAATCCGTACGATTCAGGCTTCGCTGGCTATCGAAAACAATACATTGAGTGTTGAACAGGTCACTGCGGTCATTGCCGGGCGGCGTGTCTTGGGGCTGCCCAAAGAGATACAGGAAGTCCATAACGCTTTCGAGGCTTATGAGTCGATGGCCGCTTGGGATCCGGCCAGCAAGGCTGATCTTTTGCGGGCCCACGAGCTATTGATGAAAGGTTTGATCGAGGATTGCGGGCAACTGCGCCGTACGGGCGTTGGCATCTATCGAGGCGATCAGTTGGTGCATATGGCGCCGCCGCCGAGTCGGATTGCGCATTTGATCGATGACCTCTTGGCATGGCTTGGCTCATCCGATTGGCATCCGCTGATCATCAGCTGTGTCTTCCATTACGAATTCGAGTTCATTCATCCTTTCGCGGATGGAAATGGGAGGATGGGGCGTCTCTGGCAAACGCTGATTCTAAGTCAGTGGCGACCGGTGCTTGCCTACTTGCCAGTTGAGGCGGTTATCCGGGATCAGCAGGATGCCTATTACGCTGCGCTCTCGACAGCGGAGCGGATGGCAGAATCGACGCCGTTTGTTGAATACATGCTTCAGGCGTTGAGTCTTGCACTGCGCGAGGCCGTTGAAAGTGAGCAAGCGGCCGACCCAGTAACCGACCCAGTAAGGAAGCTGTTGCAAACGTTGGATAACCGGGCGCTGAAAACCAGCGAGTTAATGGGCGAGTTGGGCCTTAGACATAAAGCGACATTCAGGTCCAACTACCTTAAACCCGCGCTGGCAGCGGGATTTGTACAAATGACGGACCCTCAGAGTCCGAACAGTCCTGTTCAGAAATACCTGCTCACCGAGGCAGGCAAGCTCAAGGTCGCGCAGGAGAAGAGATAGATCTGCTGCACTTAAAAAATGCCCGCATTCCAGTGCGGGCATTTTTGTTAAGCCAGATCAAAAGATCGCAGCCTTCGGCAGCTCCTACGTAACCGGCATTACCGGTTACTGATCATCAAAATATCGCTCATGCCAATCCACCAGCGGCTGCGGCGAGTTGAGCTTCTGGCCGTAGATTACCGAGTACGACAGCACGTTCTGCACGTATTGCCGGGTTTCGTCGAAGGGGATGCTTTCCACCCAGACGTCGAAACTCAGGTGATCAGCGCCGCGCAGCCACTGGCGCACGCGGCCGGGGCCGGCGTTGTAGGCGGCGGAGGCGAGTACGCGGTTGCCGTTGAACTGGCTGTGTACCTGGCTGAGATAAGCGGCTCCCAGTTGGATGTTTTTGTCTGGATCCAGCACTTGCTGGGGCGAAGCCAGGGGAATGCTGAACTTGCGCGCGGTTTCCTTGGCCGTACCGGGCATCAATTGCATCAGACCGCTGGCGCCGACGCCGGAGCGCGCGTCGTCCATGAAGGCGCTTTCCTGCCGGGTGATGGCGAACACCCAGCTCGAATGCAGGCCGCGAACCTTGGCTTCACGCACGAGGGTATCGCGGTGAGCCATCGGGAAGCGGATGTCCAGATCGTCCCAGTACTGTGCCTGACTGATCGTGCGGATTGCCGGGAAGTACCACTTCAGGTCGTAGGCCAGTTTGGCCTGGGCGACCATTTCATCGCGGTTGAAATGCCGGCTGACGTGATACCACTCGCGGCGCCCGTCGACGATCTGCCCGCGTGCATGAAACTCCAGTGCGCGGCGAACCCCGGGGGTATTTCGCACTTTGTTGATCAGCGCCTGGCTGAGCACCAGCGGTTTGTTGTTCAGCGAGTAAGGCGATTGTGAGCGGTCTGCGGCGAGGAAACCGTAGAAGTCACGTTCCCGCGCCAGATTCTTGTACAGCGTAAGCGCTTGCGGGTTCTGCGGCTGGGCCAGTTCCAGGCTGCGCGCCTGCCAATAGCGCCAACGGTTGGTGGTGGCCAGGTCTTGCGGCAGACGTTTGGTCAGCTCATAGGCATCATTCCAGCGAGCCAGACGCAAGAGCAGACGCAGGCGCCATTCCGAGACGGTGTTGTCGCGCAGCTCCGGATCGTATTTGGTCATGACGTCCAGCGCGCGGCTGTCGAAGCGGCGCGCCAGGGTCAGGCCGATCTCGCGGGCGATCGCGACCTTTTCATCGCGTGAGAAATGCATGCTGCTGGCGTAACCGTCGAGCAGGGCCATGGCCTTGTCCGGATCCTGCCGAGCGAGGCGGCGCAGGCCGAGGCTGACGACGTCTGACATCGGCTCGTCGGCCGGGGTGAAGCGCGACGGCTGGTTGAGCAGTTCGGGTTTCTGCGCCACATCGACCAGCAAGCGACCGCGCGGGGCGAGGGTGGTCAGGCCGTTGATCAGGCTGTTGGCCAGCGGATAGTTGCGCGCCTGCGCGGCAAGTTTGGTGCGCTCCCAGCGTTTTTGCTCGGTGAGCTGGCCGTCGGCAGCCCAGATACCGAACAGCGCGTCACAGGCGGCCGGTTGCGATTTGCCGGTCAGCCAGAGTTTTTCTGCGTTGGCATAGCCTTCGGCTTTCTTGTCGTGGCTGATCTGGTACTGCGCGTTGAGGCAGTCGAGTTCAGTGAAATTCAGCTTTGGATCGTAATACTTGACGAACGTCGCCCAGTCGCCGCGATCGGCCAGCCAGCGCAACCAGCGCAGTTTCATCCAGTTGGCTTGCGGCAGGTCACCGTGTTCGGCGAGGAATTTCTCGATTTCCGCGTTGCTCGCGGTCTTCAGGCGCGCGGTCAGCTCGTCGTAGGCCAGGTACGGCTCCAGCGGATAATCGGCCAACGCCTGGCTGTAACGGAAATACGGGCCGGTATCGCCCTTGGCCAGTGCGCGTTTGGCTTCATCGTAATACTGGCGTTGGGTGGACAAATCCACCGCCTGGACGGATTGAGCGGCAGCGGCGGTAAGAAACAAGCAGGACAAAACACTGAAAAGGCGACTGCGCATGAGACATCCGGGCAGAGAAATCATGACAAGTGCCGATCGGAATCCGCACTGAATTGCCTGTAGCTTAGCCTTTTGCCAGCAAGCGGCGAAAGCTTTGCGCGCCTCGCTGCACAAGTTCGCAACAAATGTTGTGCAGAGTGCTTCGACAGACAAATTGCCGGCCTGCTGAAGCCTCAAGTCAGGTAGAATGCGCCCCCGGTTTTTGGAGAAGCTCATGACCCTGCTCAAATTCAGCGATGTGTCCCTTGCGTTCGGCGCTATGCCGTTGTTGGACAAGGTGTCCTGGCAGATCGCCCGTGGTGAGCGGGTGTGCATCATCGGCCGCAACGGCACTGGCAAGTCCAGCATGATGAAACTGGTCAAGGGCGACCAGAAGCCCGATGACGGCTCGGTGTGGCGTGCCCCCGGTCTGAAAATCGGCGAATTGCCGCAAGAATTGCCAGTGGCCGACGACCGGACGGTCTTCGACGTGGTTGCCGAAGGCCTGGACGGTGTTGGCGCCTTGCTCGCCGAATACCATCACCTGAGCCAGAACATCGTCACCGACGCCGATCTGGACAAACTGATGCACGTTCAGCACGACCTCGAAGCCCGTGACGGCTGGCGCTTGCAGACGCTGGTCGACAGCACCCTGAGCCGCCTGCAACTGCCGGCCGACAAGACCCTCGCCGAACTCTCCGGCGGCTGGCGTCGTCGCGTGCTGCTGGCGCAGGCGCTGGTGTCCGAACCGGACCTGCTGCTGCTCGACGAACCGACCAACCACCTGGACATCGGTGCGATTGCCTGGCTCGAAGAGGCGCTGAAAGATTTCCAGGGCGCCGTGCTGTTCATCACGCACGACCGTTCCTTCCTGCAAAACCTCGCCACGCGCATTCTCGAACTGGATCGCGGCGGCCTGATTGACTGGAACGGCGACTACGCCAGTTTCCTCGTGCACAAAGAAGCTGCGCTGGCTGCTGAAGAAACCGCCAACGCGCTGTTCGACAAGCGACTTGCTCAGGAAGAAGTGTGGATCCGTCAGGGTATCAAGGCCCGGCGTACCCGTAACGAAGGTCGCGTGCGCGCGCTGAAAGCCCTGCGCGTTGAGCGCAGTGAGCGTCGCGAGCGTACCGGCAAGGCCAACATCCAGCTCGAAACCGCCGACAAATCCGGCAAACAGGTGATGGTCCTCGAGAACGTGAGCTTCGCGCATCCGGGCGGGCCGTTCCTGATCAAGGATTTCTCCATGGTCCTGCAGCGCGGCGACCGTATCGGTCTGCTCGGCGCCAACGGTACCGGCAAGACCACCCTGTTGAAACTGATGCTCAGCGGTCTGCAACCGACCAGCGGTAAAGTGGAAGAGGGCACACGCATCGACGTGGCGTACTTCGACCAGTTGCGCCATCAGCTGGATCTGGAAAAAACCGTGATCGACAACGTCGCCGAAGGTCGCGACTTTATCGATATCGACGGTCAGAGCCGCCATGTGCTGAGCTATCTCGGTGATTTCCTGTTCAGCCCGCAGCGTGCGCGTACGCCGGTCAAGGCGTTGTCCGGTGGCGAGCGTGCGCGTCTGTTGCTGGCGAAGCTGTTCAGTAAACCGGCGAACCTGCTGGTACTCGACGAACCGACCAACGACCTCGATGTGGAAACCCTCGAGCTGCTCGAAGAAGTGCTGCTGACTTTCAACGGCACCGTGTTGATGGTCAGCCACGACCGGGCATTCCTCGATAACGTGGTGACCAGCACCCTGGTCTTCGAAGGCGAAGGCAAGGTTCGTGAATATGTCGGCGGCTATCAGGACTGGATCCGTCAGGGCGGCTCGCCGCGTCTGTTGGGTGTGACTGAAAGCAAGTCGGGCAAGGCTGACCTGAATTCGGCGGTGGTTACCGCTGAGCCGGCTCCGGTGGCTGCGCTTGCCGCTGCTGCTCCGGTTGCCAAGAAGAAACTCAGCTACAAGCTGCAGCGTGAGCTGGAAGCCTTGCCGGGCGACATCGACGCCAAGGAGCAGCAGATCGCCGCGGTTGAAGCGGAAATGGCTGAAGCCGGTTTTTACCAGCGTCCGCCGGCGGAAACGGCCAAAGTGATTGCTTCGTTGGAGCAATTGCAGGCCGAGCTGGATGCGTTGGTGGAGCGTTGGGCCGAGCTGGATGCCTGATCGGTTGTGATGTGAAAAAGCCCGGCGCTCAGTGATGAGCGCCGGGCTTTTCATATGTAACGCGATCTACAGGCTGGAACAGGTAACTGTGTGAGCGAGCCTGCTCGCGAAAGCGGTGTGTCAGGCAGCACTCATATTGAATGTGCCGACGTATTCGCGAGCAGGCTCGCTCCCACAAAGAGCAAGGCAGATCAACGTTTGACCAGGTGCACCGCCAGTACATCGCATGGCGCACCGTGCAGCACGTCATTCGCGGTCGAGCCGAGCAGCAGTGCCAGGCCATGACGGCCATGGCTTCCGACCACGATCAGATCGCACGCTTGTTCCTTGGCGAAATGATGGATTTCCTGGCGTGGCTGGCCGTAGGTCAGATGGCAATTGGCGCCTTCGAGCTCGGGGTACTTCGATTTGAGTTTTTCAAGACGCTCCTTGGCCTGATCAAACTGTTGTTGTTGCAGTTGTGACAGGTCCATTGGCACGTCGCCACCGAAGGCCATGGCCATAGGTTCAACGATATGCACCAGCGACAACTTGGCAGCGTTGCTCACCGACAGCTCGCGGGCGCGGTGGATCACAGGGTCGCACTCTTCGGTCAGATCTACGGCGACCAGTATGTGGTGGTAGGGCATGAGGTGCTCCTCCTGAGGGTTCGATATTGGTAAGTATGGCTGGTTTCAAGCGCATTGGTTCGCTAGTGACACAATGGGCTCATCAAAAATCGGGAGTACAGATATGACGGTCTGGCTGGTGGTGTCAATCCTGCTGGTAGTTTTAAGTCCGCTGGCATGGTTGCGCCCGTCGCGCACGCAGAGCGGGCGCATGGCCCTGCGCATGGAAGCGCGACGCATCGGCCTGGCCATGCAGCTGGCGCCGCAGGAGTGGCCGCACTGGCTGCTGCCGGAGCCGCCGAATCCCTGCGCCCAATACCACCGGCCGCGGCGTGGCAGTCAACCGGCGTGCTGGACCTACTGGCAGAAAACCCCGGGCGTGTGGGTCAACCAATGGCAGGAAGTCTGCAGTGACCGGACCCTGCTCGATTATTTCGAAAAATTGCCGGGGAATGTTTTCAAGATCGAAGCGGACAAGCAGATGATCGCCTTGTACTGGGGTGAGAAGGGCGAGGCGACGGTTCTGCAGGATATCGACGCGACGCTGAAAGCACTGGCGTGATGCGCGGACTTTTCTCACTGCAACGGTGTGAAACGTCCGGCAGACGCGCAATAAAAAGCCCGACATGATTCGTCGGGCGGGTTGGCCAGGCAGGCCGGTAATCTTTTTTTGCGGCAGGCGCTTTGATCGCCCCGGCAAATTTCCTCGCAGTCCCCCCAGCGTAGCCTTCTGAACAGGGCGCGGCGGAAATTAGGGCGACTTTTCTAACTATTGATTCTATGAATGGTTGCACATCGGGGCGGGTGTTGCTGCTCATCATGGTGCAGAAATGACTGCAAAGTCGCATTTCAGCCCGAATTTAGGGCGATTGACAATTGTCAGAAATTCCGTGAAGGTGACGTACCCGAATCAAACGGGCGTATGAATTGAGCGTTTGTCTTACAGACTGCTCCTACAGAATCCCGACTATCGCGTTGGCGGGTGTGCCAGGCAGACGGTGTCAGTATCGACGAGCAAAGCGTCCTTCTGAGCCATAAGCCTGCGTCCGACGTGTACTGTTCAGCTTCCATATCGTGGAGATCAGTTGATGATTTACGAAGGTAAAGCCATCACGGTTAAAGCTCTTGAAAGTGGCATCGTCGAATTGAAATTCGACCTCAAGGGTGAGTCCGTCAACAAGTTCAACCGTCTAACCCTGAACGAACTGCGTCAGGCCGTAGACACCATCAAGGCAGATGCTTCGATCAAGGGCGTGATCGTCAGCAGCGGCAAGGACGTATTCATCGTCGGCGCCGACATCACCGAATTTGTCGACAACTTCAAGCTGCCGGATGCCGAGCTGGTTGCAGGCAATCTCGAAGCCAACAAGATCTTCAGCGATTTCGAAGACCTCAACGTGCCAACCGTCGCGGCCATCAACGGCATCGCTCTCGGTGGCGGTCTGGAAATGTGCCTGGCCGCTGACTATCGCGTCATGTCCACCAAGGCCAAGATCGGTCTGCCGGAAGTGAAACTGGGCATCTACCCGGGCTTCGGCGGTACCGTACGTCTGCCACGCCTGATCGGTGTTGACAATGCCATCGAGTGGATTGCCGCCGGCAAGGAAAACCGTCCTGAAGACGCGCTGAAAGTCAGCGCCGTCGACGCCGTGGTTGCTCCAGAGAAGCTGCAGGAAGCTGCCCTTGAACTGATCAAGCGCGCCATCTCCGGCGAGTTCGATTACAAGGCCAAGCGTCAGCCAAAACTTGAAAAACTCAAGTTGAACGCCATTGAGCAAATGATGGCTTTCGAAACCGCCAAAGGTTTCGTGGCGGGCCAGGCCGGCCCGAACTACCCTGCGCCGGTTGAAGCGATCAAGACCATCCAGAAAGCCGCGAACTTTGGTCGCGACAAAGCGCTGGAAGTGGAAGCTGCAGGCTTCGTCAAACTGGCCAAGACTTCTGCCGCACAGAGCCTGATCGGCCTGTTCCTGAACGATCAGGAGCTGAAGAAAAAGGCCAAGGCCTATGACGAAATCGCCAAAGATGTGAAGCAGGCTGCCGTACTGGGCGCCGGCATCATGGGTGGCGGTATCGCCTATCAGTCGGCTTCCAAAGGCACGCCGATCCTGATGAAGGACATCAACGAGCACGGTATCGAGCAGGGTCTGGCCGAAGCCGCCAAGCTGCTGGTTGGCCGCGTTGACAAGGGTCGCATGACCGCTGCGAAGATGGCTGAAGTGCTCAACGGCATTCGTCCGACCCTGTCCTACGGCGACTTCGGTCACGTCCATCTGGTTGTCGAAGCTGTGGTCGAGAACCCGAAGGTCAAGCAAGCGGTACTGGCTGAAGTCGAAGACAAGGTCAAAGAGGACACCATCCTCGCGTCCAACACCTCGACCATTTCCATCAGCCTGCTGGCCAAGGCCCTCAAACGTCCGGAAAACTTCGTCGGCATGCACTTCTTCAACCCGGTGCACATGATGCCGCTGGTGGAAGTCATCCGGGGCGAGAAGTCCAGCGAACTGGCCATCGCCACCACCGTTGCCTACGCGAAGAAAATGGGCAAGAACCCGATCGTGGTCAATGACTGCCCGGGCTTCTTGGTCAACCGCGTGCTGTTCCCGTACTTCGGCGGTTTCGCCAAGCTGGTCAGCTCCGGTGTCGACTTCGTGCGTATCGACAAGGTCATGGAAAAATTCGGCTGGCCGATGGGTCCTGCGTACCTGATGGACGTGGTCGGCATCGACACCGGTCACCACGGTCGTGACGTGATGGCTGAAGGTTTCCCGGATCGCATGAAGGATGACCGTCGCTCGGCCATCGACGTGCTGTACGAAGCCAAGCGCCTGGGCCAGAAGAACGGCAAGGGCTTCTACGCCTACGAGGCCGACAAGAAAGGCAAGCAGAAGAAAGTCGCCGATCCGTCGGTACTCGAAGTGCTCAAGCCGATCGTTTACGAGCAGCGCGAAGTCACTGACGAAGACATCATCAACTGGATGATGATCCCGCTGTGCCTGGAAACCGTGCGTTGCCTGGAAGACGGCATCGTTGAAACCGCCGCCGAAGCCGACATGGGTCTGGTCTACGGTATCGGTTTCCCTCCATTCCGTGGCGGCGCGCTGCGCTACATCGATTCGATCGGTGTTGCCGAGTTCGTTGCCCTGGCTGACCAGTACGCTGATTTGGGCGCGCTGTACCACCCGACCGCGAAGCTGCGCGAAATGGCCAAGAACGGCCAGAGCTTCTTCGGTTAAGCGCCCCCAACTAGAGTGAGAGTGAACTTATGAGCTTGAATCCTAGAGACGTCGTGATTGTCGACTTCGGTCGTACTCCGATGGGCCGCTCCAAGGGCGGCATGCACCGCAACACCCGCGCCGAAGATATGTCGGCGCACCTGATCAGCAAACTGCTGGAACGCAACAGCAAGGTCGACCCGGCGGAAGTCGAGGACGTGATCTGGGGCTGCGTCAACCAGACCCTGGAACAGGGCTGGAACATCGCGCGCATGGCGTCGCTGATGACCCAGATCCCGCACACTTCTGCTGGCCAGACCGTCAGTCGCCTGTGCGGTTCGTCGATGAGCGCGCTGCACACCGCTGCGCAAGCGATCATGACCGGCAACGGTGACGTGTTCGTGGTCGGCGGCGTCGAGCACATGGGCCACGTGAGCATGATGCATGGTGTCGATCCGAACCCGCACATGTCGCTGTACGCGGCGAAAGCCTCGGGCATGATGGGCCTGACCGCTGAAATGCTTGGCAAGATGCACGGCATCACTCGTGAGCAGCAGGATGCCTTTGGCGTGCGTTCCCACCAGTTGGCCCACAAGGCAACCGTGGAAGGCAAGTTCAAGGACGAAATCATCCCGATGCAGGGTTATGACGAGAACGGTTTCCTGAAACTGTACGACTACGACGAAACCATTCGTCCGGAAACCACCCTGGAAAGTCTGGCGGCGCTCAAGCCGGCATTCAATCCGAAGGGCGGCACCGTGACTGCCGGTACTTCGTCGCAGATCACTGACGGTGCTTCGTGCATGATCGTGATGTCGGCGCAGCGTGCCCAGGACCTGGGTATCCAGCCGATGGCGGTGATCCGTTCGATGGCAGTAGCGGGTGTGGACCCGGCGATCATGGGCTATGGTCCAGTGCCGGCGACACAAAAAGCCCTGAAGCGTGCGGGCCTTGGCATCAACGATATCGACTTCTTCGAGCTCAACGAAGCTTTCGCCGCACAGGCCTTGCCAGTGCTGAAAGATCTGAAAGTGCTCGACAAGATGAACGAGAAGGTTAACCTGCACGGCGGCGCGATCGCCCTGGGTCACCCGTTCGGTTGCTCCGGTGCACGTATTTCCGGCACCCTGTTGAACGTGATGAAGCAGAATAGCGGCACCTTCGGGGTGGCCACTATGTGCATTGGTCTCGGCCAAGGCATCTCCACCGTCTTCGAACGCGTTTAAGCGTCTCGTCGATGGAAGCCGGGGCCCAGTGCCCCGGTTTTTGTTTTTGGGTTTTTTATTTATTTTTGAAAAGATTTCAGTGAGGGCCGAAGCATGCCGATACAACCTGGGCTCTACCAACATTACAAAGGTCCGCAATACCGTGTATTCAGTGTTGCGCGGCATTCCGAAACCGAAGAAGAAGTGGTCTTTTACCAAGCCCTGTATGGCGATTACGGCTTTTGGGTGCGCCCGCTGAGCATGTTCGTCGAGTCGGTCGAAGTTGACGGCGAGCAGGTGCCGCGCTTTGCTTTGGTGCAAGCCGAACCGAGCCTTTTTGACAAGGCATGAGGCGACTGCGCAGACAACCCTGTGCTTGACCTCACCTTGTATCAACTATATATAGCGGTGCCGCGTCAGGCGCCAACCGCCTTTCACTTCTAGAATTCAGGAATTTTCTGATCCATGGGCAAATCGCTGGTCATTGTGGAATCCCCGGCTAAGGCCAAGACCATCAACAAGTATCTGGGTAACCAATACGTGGTGAAGTCGAGTATCGGCCATATCCGAGACCTGCCCACCAGCGGTTCGGCTAGCGCAAGCAAAGAGCCAGCCGCCAAGCGCGGCAAGGCGGCTGCGGGCGAAGGTCCGGTGCTCTCGCCGAAAGAGAAAGCGCGCAAGCAGCTGGTCTCGCGCATGGGCGTCGATCCCGAGCACGGCTGGAAAGCCCAGTACGAGATCCTTCCCGGCAAAGAGAAGGTCATCGAAGAGCTGCGACGGCTCGCCAAGGATGCTGACACCATCTATCTCGCAACCGACTTGGATCGCGAGGGGGAAGCCATTGCCTGGCACCTGCGCGAAGCCATCGGTGGTGACGACAGCCGCTACAAGCGCGTGGTGTTCAACGAGATCACCAAGAAGGCGATTCAGGAAGCCTTCTCCGAGCCGGGCGAGCTGGACATTGATCGTGTCAACGCCCAGCAGGCGCGTCGTTTCCTCGACCGCGTCGTCGGCTACATGGTCTCGCCGCTGCTGTGGGCCAAGATCGCCCGTGGTCTGTCCGCCGGTCGCGTGCAATCGGTTGCCGTGAAACTGGTCGTCGAGCGTGAGCGCGAAATTCGTGCGTTCAACCCTGAAGAATACTGGGAAGTGCATGCCGATCTCGGCACTGCCAAAGGCTCGACCGTGCGTTTCGAAGTGGCTCGCGAAAAAGGCGAAGCCTTCAAGCCGCTGAACGAAGCCCAGGCCATGGCTGCGCTGGAGAAGCTCAAGTCCTCCAGCTACAGCATCGTCAAGCGCGAAGACAAACCGACCAGCAGCAAGCCATCGGCGCCGTTCATCACGTCGACCTTGCAGCAGGCTGCGAGCAACCGCCTTGGTTTCGGCGTGAAGAAAACCATGATGATGGCCCAGCGTCTGTACGAAGCCGGCTACATCACTTACATGCGTACCGACTCGACCAATCTCTCGGCCGACGCCGTGGCGATGGCGCGCACTTACATCGAAGACGAGTTCGGCAAGAAGTACCTGCCGGAAACGCCGAACGTCTACAGCAGCAAGGAAGGCGCGCAAGAGGCTCACGAAGCGATTCGTCCGTCCGACGCCAACACTACGCCAAGCAAGCTGGCGGGCATGGAGCGTGATGCCGAGCGTCTGTACGAGCTGATCTGGCGCCAGTTCCTCGCCTGCCAGATGCTGCCAGCGCAATACCTGTCGACCACCGTCAGCGTCGGCGCTGGCGACTTCGAGCTGCGCGCCAAGGGCCGTATCCTCAAGTTCGACGGTTACACCCGGGTGATGCCGCAGATTGCCAAGCCTGGCGATGATGACGTGCTGCCGGACATGGCCCAGGGCGATGTGATGAAGCTGATCAAGCTCGATCCGTCGCAGCATTTCACCAAGCCACCGGCGCGTTACTCCGAGGCCAGTCTGGTCAAGGAAATGGAAAAGCGCGGCATCGGTCGTCCTTCGACTTACGCTGCGATCATTTCGACCATTCAGGATCGCGGTTATGTGACCCTGCACAACCGTCGTTTCTACTCGGAAAAGATGGGCGACATCGTCACCGAGCGTCTGTCCGAGAGCTTCTCCAATCTCATGGACTACGGCTTCACCGCCGGCATGGAAGAGAACCTCGATGACGTGGCGCAGGGCGAGCGCGACTGGAAAAATGTGCTGGACGAGTTCTACGGCGACTTCAAGAAGAAACTCGAAGTAGCGGAAAACCCGGACAGCGGCATGCGCGCCAACCAGCCGGTCATGACTGACATTCCGTGCACCACGTGCGGTCGTCCGATGCAGATTCGTACCGCATCGACTGGCGTGTTCCTCGGCTGCTCGGGCTACAGCCTGCCGCCGAAGGAGCGCTGCAAGGCTACCGTCAACCTTGTGCCGGGCGATGAAATCGCAGCGGACGACGAGGGCGAATCGGAATCGTTGGTACTGCGTGGCAAGCATCGCTGCCCGATCTGCAGCACGGCGATGGACGCCTACCTGCTGGACGAAAAGCGCAAGTTGCACATCTGCGGCAACAACCCGGATTGCGCCGGTTATGAAATCGAAGAAGGCAGCTATCGCATCAAGGGCTATGAAGGTCCGAGTCTGGAATGCGATAAGTGCGGCAGCGAGATGCAGCTCAAGACCGGCCGTTTTGGCAAGTTCTTCGGTTGCACCAACCCGGAGTGCAAGAACACCCGCAAGCTGCTGAAGAGCGGTGACGCGGCGCCGCCGAAGATGGATCCGGTGAAGATGCCTGAGCTGAAATGCGAGAAGGTCAACGATACCTACATCCTGCGCGACGGTGCCTCCGGTCTGTTCCTGGCTGCCAGTCAGTTCCCGAAAAACCGCGAGACCCGCGCTCCGTTGGTGATCGAGATTCTGCCGCACAAGGACGAGATCGATCCGAAGTACCACTTCCTGTGCGAGGCTCCGCAAAAGGATCCTGACGGTCTGCCAGCGGTCATCCGCTACAGCCGCAAGACCAAGGAGCAATACGTGCAGACCGAAGTGGATGGCAAGCCTACAGGCTGGAAGGCTTATTACGACGGTGGCAAGTGGACTGTTGAAGACAAGCGCAGCGCAAAGGCCAAGGCTGAGTAAGCGTTAGTCCGAACAGCGAAAAGGCCGCATGAAACCTTGGGGGTTTCATGCGGCCTTTTTGTTTTGTGCTTGCGGTGACATCGGCTGATCCACGACACTGTCCGACCTGTGTGAAGCAATTATTTCGTTGTGGAGGCTGCCGTCATGGCCCACGAACTCTATACCCGCACCAACCAGAAGATCTATTTCGCCGGCCTGTCACTCGAGGCTCTGGCTCGTGCTGAAGAGGGGCGGGCGATGAATTCCCTGGCGCTGATCCAGGCCGGGCGCGAGTCGGCGCTGTTTCACCTCTACGGCGCACTGCTGGGTTTGTGTCATGAGATCGCCGGCTTTTATCGTCTGCCGCAGGCCAATTCGCCGCGGGCAGAGGAGTTGCTCAAGCGCGAAGTGCTGGAGTCCATCGCGATCCCGGAGCTGGCGGAAATGGTCGAGCTGGCCGGCAATCCGGAAACCTGGCTGGCCAAGCTGCTGGCGGCGCACGCAGCACTGTTTCAGCCACCGAGGGCGCCACGCAAACCGAAAGGCGACGTGACGCAGCCGCTGATTCAAGCGGTAAATCTTGATGAAGAAGAGGCGCCAGAAGACTTGAGTCGAGATGAGCTGGAGAGCTGGCGGCAGAACCTGAAAGGTCTGGCCCTGCGTTTCCGCGAAGGCTTGAACGAGTGCTGAGGTAGTTTGGCGCAGTGGCAATCTGAAACATGCTGCTGGTCAAGATCCTGAGCGAAGCTCGAATGATGTCTATATAATCGCTGCCTTTCGTGGAGAACAGACCTATATGCCAACGTCCTTTCTAGAAATTGTCGAGTTACCAGACGGCCGAATCGAACTGCGCAGGGCTGAGGACGAAGGTTCTCTGGTGACGCTGGATTTCTCCGAGGATGCCAAGGCGTTCCTGCAAGGCCAGCACGTTGAAATCGCCAAAGCGATGTTGAGCGTTGGCGTGCAGATGGCAGGTCGCATGGTTGAAGGCGAGTTTGATAAGGATGAGGGGCCGCGGGTTCTTCATTGATTCACGCTTTGGCCTTTGCTCGGTCGCTTGCGCTTCAGATCGGCTTCTCTGTCCTTGGAGAAGCCCTGCGCTTCACACAGCGCGCACTACCATCAATCAACCCAAACGAATGTTCAGGCTCTGAGCTTCGCCCGTACGCGCGGCGCTGATCAGTTGTTGCCGGGAATTGGCATTCAACGGGTTTAGCCAGGTCACCACGGTGTGGCTGCGACCCAGTCGCAACGCTTCGCACGCCAGTTGCTGAGCACTCTGAGTGCCGCGCGGTTGCAGCAGAAGAATGCGTTCGCGGTTCAGGCCAGCATCGCGCAGCCAGGTTTGCGTCAGGCTGGCGGGCGGAGCGATCAATGTGAGCCAGCGTGCATCCTGGTCTTCACTGAGTTCGCGAAGGATCGGGGCGAGCAGGTTCAGGCAATTCCCGGCCGCACCGCGCAATGACAGCTCACTGAAAGCGTCAGGCTTGGCATTCCAGTCGCGCTCGACCACGTCTTTGAGGATCGGCGCGATAGGCTGCGCCAGAAACGCTTCGAATAAAGGCAGTTGGGTTTGCTGCGGTGTGTGTGGGAACTGCATAAAGCCTCCTTTAGCGGCGAATGACGCCGACACTCAAGCCTTCGATCACCAGTTCCTGATCTTTCAGGTCGACTTCGATAGGGGCGAACTCGGGGTTTTCGGCGATCAGCCAGACTTTGCTGCCTTCACGCTTGAAGCGTTTGACCGTCACCTCGTCGCCGATACGGGCAACCACAACCTGACCGTTACGCGCTTCGCGGGTGGTGTGCACTGCCAGCAGGTCACCGTCGAAGATGCCGATGTCCTTCATGCTCATGCCGTGCACACGCAACAGGTAGTCGGCGCGAGGATGGAAGAAGGTCGGGTTGATGTTGCAGGATTCTTCGATGTGCTGCTGGGCGAGAATCGGCGCGCCGGCAGCCACTCGGCCGATGATCGGCAGGGTGGAATCGTCGGCCTTGGCTTCGAAGCCGGGAATGCGGATGCCGCGAGAAGCGCCGGGCGTCATTTCGATCGCGCCCTTGCGGGCCAGGGCTTTAAGATGCTCTTCTGCCGCATTCGGCGATTTGAAACCCAGTTCCTGAGCGATTTCCGCGCGGGTGGGCGGATAGCCGTTGTCTTCGAGGCAACGTTTGATAAAGGCCAGTATCTCGGCTTGGCGTGGCGTCAGCTTTAGCATATTGATCGCTCTGTCTTTTTATACAGTGACTGGGATTATATACAGTGAAGCGGTCTTGGCAATGGGCGTTTTTTTGCCGCCCGCCGAGCGGTCGCGAAGGGCGCTTATTAATGCTGGCGCCTTGTGTGGTTAAATAGCTGACCGACCATTCCCAAAACGAACCGGCAGGCTTGACAAGGCACAGGCTGAAACGTATGTTTCAAACAAGTGTTTGTCAGGCGGAGTAGCCATGGCCCAGTCGGAAACCGTTGAACGCATTCTTGATGCTGCCGAGCAGTTGTTCGCGGAGAAAGGATTCGCTGAAACCTCATTGCGTTTGATCACCAGCAAGGCTGGCGTCAATCTGGCTGCGGTGAATTATCACTTCGGCTCGAAAAAGGCGCTGATCCAGGCGGTGTTCTCGCGCTTCCTCGGTCCGTTCTGCGCCAGTCTCGATAAAGAGCTGGAGCGCCGGCAGGCCAAGCCGGACAACAAGCCGACCCTCGAGGAGCTGCTGGAGATTCTTGTCGAGCAAGCGCTCGTCGTGCAGCCTCGCAGCGGTAATGACCTGTCGATCTTCATGCGCTTGCTCGGCCTCGCGTTCAGTCAAAGCCAGGGCCACTTGCGGCGTTATCTGGAAGACATGTACGGCAAGGTGTTCCGCCGCTACATGCTGCTGGTCAATGAAGCGGCGCCACGCATTCCGCCGATCGAACTGTTCTGGCGCGTGCACTTCATGCTTGGCGCCGCAGCGTTCAGCATGTCCGGGATCAAGGCCTTACGTGCGATTGCCGAGACCGATTTCGGCGTCAATACTTCCATCGAACAAGTGATGCGCCTGATGGTGCCGTTCCTCGCTGCCGGCATGCGCGCCGAAACCGGCGTCACCGATACAGCCATGGCCAGTGCGCAATTGCGTCCGCGCAGCAAATCCATGCCGGTCGCCGCCAAGGTTTGACCGCGCACGGGTGGGCGCGGCAGCTGGTATCCGCTAAGCTAGCCGGCCATGCCGACTCTCGTACTGAACCCGATCTGCATGAATTCTGCTGACCGTCCGGGCAATGCCCACGGTAGCGAATGCAAGCAGATCGGGTTTTTCGTTTTCAAGGAATCTCTATGACTGCTGGCCTGCAAGGCTCGTTGATGGTGGACGTCGCCGGTACCTGGCTGACGGCCGAAGATCGCCAATTGTTGCGTCAGCCCGAAGTGGGCGGCCTGATCATTTTCGCCCGCAATATCGAGCATCCACGCCAGGTGCGCGAACTCAGCGCCGCGATCCGCGCGATTCGTCCGGATCTGCTGCTGGCGGTGGATCAGGAAGGTGGGCGCGTGCAGCGCCTGCGTCAGGGGTTCGTCCGTCTGCCAGCGATGCGCGCCATCGCTGATAACCCGAACGCCGAATACCTCGCCGAGCAATGCGGCTGGATCATGGCCACCGAAGTGCTGGCGGTCGGGCTCGACTTGAGTTTCGCCCCTGTATTGGACCTGGACTATCAGCGCAGCGCTGTGGTCGGTACCCGTTCATTCGAAGGCGATCCCGAGCGCGCAGCCTTGCTCGCCGGTGCATTCATTCGCGGCATGAACAGCGCCGGCATGGCCGCCACCGGCAAACATTTCCCGGGCCACGGCTGGGCCGAAGCCGACTCCCATGTGGCGATTCCGAACGACGAGCGCAGCCTCGACGAGATCCGCGCCAATGATCTGGTGCCCTTCGCCAAACTCAGCAAACAACTGGCCGCCGTGATGCCAGCCCACGTCATCTATCCGCAAGTCGATGCACAGCCCGCCGGTTTTTCCCGACGCTGGCTGCAGGACATCCTGCGCGGCGAGTTGCAGTTCGACGGCGTGATCTTCAGCGATGATCTGTCGATGGCCGGCGCCCACGTGGTCGGCGACGCTGCCAGCCGCATCGAAGCCGCGCTGAGTGCCGGTTGCGACATGGGTCTGGTATGCAACGACCGCGCGGCAGCCGAGCTCGCGTTGAGTGCCGCCCAGCGCATGAAGGTCAAGCCTTCCGCGCGCATCGCGAAGATGCGCGGGCAGGCCTTCGCCAGCACCGATTATCGTCAGGACCCGCGTTGGCTCACCGCCCTCGGCGCGCTCAAAGACGCTCAACTGATCGATTAAGGATTTTTCGTTATGACCGTTTACGCAATCATCGGTGGCACCGGCCTGACTCAGCTCGAAGGCTTGAGCATTCGTCAGTCGCTGGCAGTCGACACTCCTTACGGCGCGCCTTCGGCTGAGGTGCAGATCGGTGAGTACGCTGGCAAGGAAGTGCTGTTCCTCGCCCGTCACGGTCACCCCCATCGTTTCCCGCCGCACAAGGTCAACTACCGCGCCAACCTCTGGGCGTTGAAGCAGGCCGGTGCCGAAGCGATCATCGCGGTGAATGCCGTTGGCGGGATTCATCCGGCCATGGGCACCGGGCATTTCTGTGTGCCGCACCAGATCGTCGACTACACCAGCGGGCGCGAGCACACCTATTTCGCTGATGATCTGGAGCACGTCACCCACATCGATTTCAGCTTTCCCTACAGCGAGCCGTTGCGTCAGCAATTGATTGCCGCAGTCGCCGCCGAAGGCTGCGAATACAGCGATCAAGGCGTGTACGCCTGCACCCAGGGACCGCGTCTGGAAACGGTTGCCGAGATCGTGCGACTGGAACGTGACGGCTGCGACATCGTCGGCATGACCGGCATGCCGGAAGCGGCGCTTGCCCGTGAGCTGGATCTGGATTACGCCTGTCTGGCGCTGGTGGTGAATCCTGCAGCCGGCAAGACCACCGAAGTCATCACCATGGCAGAAATCGAGCAGGCCCTGCACGACGGCATGGGCAAGGTGAAATCAACGTTGGCCCGGGTGCTGGCCAGCTAAGGACTGTCCATGAGCATTTTCATCGAGCGGCTCAAAGGGCTGACATGGACCCACGCATTCAGTAGCAAGGCGTTGGCCAAGGCCCGGGCTTATGCCGCCGATGACCGGGTCGAGATCCTCGAGATCGATGAAAGGAAGATAGAGGCGTTCTGCGTCGGCTCGCAACTTCAGGCGTATGAGCAAAGCATTTATCTGTCCGAAGATCGGCTGGGGTCGGTAAACCTGCGTTGCCTGTGCAGCTGTCCTGTTGCAATCGACTGCAAGCACAGCGCAGCGGTGCTCTATCACCTGCTGGGCACTGGCGAGGATGCGTCTGGAAGTGACGCGCAGACCCCGTTGGGACGAGCGCTGGAGCATTGGCTTTCGACAATTCCCGTGCCGGCCAAGCCCGCTGAAGAAAGTGCGCAAACCGCAGGTACGCGTCTGTTTTACAAGCTCAAGCCGACGTCTGCGAACGGCAAGTGGCTGCTGGATATTTTCAAGGTCTACCAGCTCAAGAGCGGCGAGTTACGCGAAGTCAAACCGATGTACTCGCTCGCGGAAATGCTCATGCGCCAGCCCGGCTACCTGTCCGAGCTGGATCTGCGCATCGCCCGGCTGTTGGTCGCCATGCATTCCCATCACGCCTATTACAGCGGCTATCCGCTGGAAGGCAGCAGTGGCGCCGAACTGCTGGAAATGCTCCTGCGCACCTCGCGGCTGTTCCTCGACTTCGAAGACCTGCGAGCGCTGACACCGGGGGCGAAACGCGTGGGTCAGTTCTCTTGGGCCGAGCAGGCTGACGGCGGATTCCGCGCGCAATGGAGCAGTGCCGAAGCCACGCAGGAAACCGTGCTGGCGCTGGAGCCGCTTTATTATCTTGATCGCGAGCAGCGCCAGGTTGGCCCGCTGTTCACTGAGCTGGAAGAAAAGCTCGCCTGCCATTTGACCCTGGCGCCAGACGTTCCGGCGCGTCAGGCCATGCAGTTCAGCCATCGCATGAGCGCGGCGACCCAAATTGCGCCACCACACAAGCTCACCGAACGGATCATCGATGACGTGCTGCCGCAGCCGCAACTGACCCTGGTCAGCGGCCGAGAACGCTCGCGCTGGGAATATGTGCTGGAACACCGCGCCGCTCTGCTGTTTACCTACAACGGTCATCCAGCGGTGGACCGCAACCCGGAAGTGATGATCCTCAATGGCAGCGAAACCCAGCGCATTCAGCGTCAACCTGCGCTGGAAAAGAAGCTGCGCCAGAACCTGCAAAAACATGGCTTCAAGAAAGCCACGCGCAAGAGTGCAATGGATCGTCCTGGCGAGATGTTTACCTTGCCGGATGATTCCGCCTGGCTCGGGTTCATGCACGAAGGGCTGGCCACACTGCGCGCCGCAGACTGGAAAATCGAGATCAGTCCCGGTTTCCATTTCGATGTACAACCGGTTGAACAGTGGTACGCCGAGGTCGAAGAAGAGGCCACGCATCAGTGGTTTGATCTGCAGTTGGGTATCGTCGTCAACGGCGAGCGCTACAGCTTGCTGCCGATCCTTCTGCACCTGTTGCGAACCCAGCCGCGCTTGCTCGACCCGGTCAATCTGGCGCAGCGCAGCGATGATGAAAAACTCCTGATCGAGCTCAAGCCCAGCGGTTTTGGCGAGCCGGCGGGCGCCAAAGTCGCGTTGCCGCTGAGTCGGGTCAAACCGCTGATGGCGACGCTGGGCGAGCTGTACCTGGGCGGCCATCAGGGTGATGCGCTGCGCTTGACCGCTCCCGACGCCGCGCGTCTGAGTATGCTCGATGGCGTGCCGCTGGATTGGCAGGGCGGCGAACGTCTGCGCACTTTTGCCAAGCGTCTGCAGAATTCCAGTCACGCCCAGGTTGCTGCGCCGGCCGGCCTCAATGCGCAACTGCGCCCGTATCAGCTCGAAGGCCTGAACTGGATGCAGACCCTGCGCGAGCTGGAGGTCGGCGGCATTTTGGGCGATGACATGGGCCTGGGTAAAACCCTGCAGACCCTGGCGCATCTGCTCACGGAGAAACACGCCGGGCGTCTGGACTGTCCGGCACTGGCGGTGATGCCCACCAGCCTGATTCCCAACTGGCTCGACGAAGCCGAGCGCTTCACGCCGCAGTTGAAAGTCCTGGCGCTGCACGGCACCGGGCGGCAAAAGGACTTTGCCAATCTGGGCGAATACGACTTGGTGCTGACCACTTACGCATTGCTGCCCAGGGATCTGGAAATCTTGCAGCCGCAGTCGTGGAGCGTGCTGATTCTCGACGAAGCGCAGAACATCAAGAACCCGCTGAGCAAAGCCGCCCAGGCCGCGCGTGACTTGCAGGCCCGTCAGCGCTTGTGTCTGAGCGGTACGCCGCTGGAAAACCACCTCGGTGAGCTGTGGTCGCAGTTCCATTTCCTCATGCCCGGCTGGCTCGGCGACAGCAAATCCTTTAACCGCGATTACCGCACACCGATCGAGAAGCACGGCAATGTGCAGCGCATGCAGCACCTGACCGCGCGCATCAAGCCGTTTTTGCTGCGACGCAAGAAGGATCAGGTCGCCACCGAGTTGCCGCCGAAAACCGAGATCATCCACTGGGTCGAACTCAGCGATGGTCAGCGCGACGTCTATGAGACGGTGCGCGTGGCGATGGACAAAAAGGTCCGCGACGAAATCGCCCGCAGCGGCGTGGCGCGCAGTCAGATCATCATCCTCGATGCACTGCTCAAGCTGCGTCAGGTCTGCTGCGATCTGCGCCTGGTCAATATGCCGCTCACGGCGAAGGCGTTGCGCTCGGGCAGCGGCAAGCTGATCAGCCTGATGGAGATGCTCGAAGAACTGCTCGGCGAAGGGCGGCGCATTTTGCTGTTCTCGCAGTTCACCTCGATGCTCGCGCTGATTGAGCAGGAGTTGCAGCAACGCGGGCTTGCCTACTCGTTGCTGACCGGCGACACCACCGATCGGCGCACGCCGGTGAAGGATTTCCAGGGCGGCAAGGTGCCGTTGTTCCTGATCAGCCTCAAGGCCGGGGGTACCGGTCTGAACCTGACGGCGGCGGACACGGTGATTCACTTCGATCCTTGGTGGAACCCGGCGGTGGAGAATCAGGCGACTGATCGGGCGTATCGCATCGGCCAGAACAATCCGGTGTTCGTCTACAAGTTGATTGCCAAAGGCACCGTCGAAGAGAAGATCCAGGCGTTGCAGCAGGAGAAGGCTGCGCTGGCCGGGGCGGTACTGGAGGGTGGCACGACGGGTGGATTCAAACTGGAACAGAGTGATATCGAGGCGCTGTTTGCGCCTTTGCCGGTTACCAGGGATTGAGGGGTTTGAATCGCAGTGGGGCCATTCGCGAGCGGGCTCGCTCCCACATTTGATCTTCAGTGAATCTGGATCGTGTGGGAGCGAGCCTGCTCGCGAAAAGCTATCTGGCCAGCGACGCCGCTTTCAGCGCTTGTCGATCTTGTCCGGCAACGGCGCAAACAGCGCTTCGATATCATCGCTCTGCAACTTCCAGTCCCCGGCCTTGCGCCCATCGAGCACGCCCGCGGCCAGGTCAGACTTTTCCTTCTGCAGGTGCTGAATCTTCTCTTCCACCGTGCCCCGGGCAATCATCTTGTAGACAAACACCGGTTTTTCCTGGCCAATGCGATAGGCCCGGTCCGTCGCCTGATTCTCGGTTGCCGGGTTCCACCACGGATCGTAGTGAATCACCGTATCGGCTTCGGTCAGGTTCAAACCGACGCCACCGGCCTTCAGGCTGATCAGAAAGATCTGACGCGTGCCGCTCTGGAATTCCTTCACCGGTGTACGCCGGTCACGGGTCTGGCCAGTGAGGAGGGCGTAAGCGATCTTGCGTTTTTTCAATTCCTCTTCGATCAAGGTCAGCATCGAAGTGAACTGCGAAAACAGCAGAATCCGCCGACCTTCCTCGAACAACTCTTCAAGCATTTCCATCAGGCTGTCGAGCTTGCCCGAGGTGCTGCCGCGTGCCGGCAGGGTGGCGTCGTTGACCAGGCGCAGATCGCAGCAGACCTGGCGCAGCTTGAGCAGTGCTTCGAGAATGATGATCTGACTGCGTGCCACGCCTTTGCGAGTGATCTCATCACGGACTTTCTTGTCCATCGCCAGGCGCATGGTCTCGTACACGTCGCGCTGCGCTTCGTTGAGTTCGACCCAATGGATGATTTCGGTTTTCGGCGGCAGCTCCGTGGCGACCTGCTCTTTGGTGCGGCGCAGCAGAAACGGTTTTATCCGACCGTTAAGGTGTTGCAGTCTGACTTCACTGCCGCGCTTTTCGATCGGCACACGGTAATCGGCATTGAAGCTTTTCACGTCGCCGAGCCAGCCCGGCAACAGGAAGTGGAATAGCGACCAGAGTTCGCCCAAGTGGTTCTCCAGCGGCGTGCCGCTGAGGCACAGGCGCTGGCGCGCATTCAGCTCGCGCGCGGCCTGGGCGGCTTTGCTGTTGGGGTTCTTGATGTATTGCGCTTCGTCCAGCACCAACACGTGCAACGGCTGTTTGGCCAGGCGCTCGAGGTCCTTGGGCAACAGGGCGTAAGTGGTGAGGATCAGGTCGAAGTCGGCCAGATTGTCGAAGTGTTTCTTGCGCGTGGCGCCATATAGCGCGAGGACTTTCAGTTGCGGGGTGAAGTGCGCCGCCTCATCGAGCCAGTTCGGAATCAGGCTGGTCGGCATCACCACCATGCACGGACGATCGAGGCGTCCGGCGTTCTTCTCGCTGAGAATATGCGCCAGGGTCTGTAGGGTTTTGCCCAGGCCCATGTCGTCCGCGAGAATGCCGCCGACTTCGAGTTGTCGCAGCGATTGCATCCAGCTCAAGCCTTCAAGCTGATACGGGCGCAGCGTTGCATTCAGACCTTGCGGCGCTTCGGCCGTGAAATCGCGGATGTCGCGCAGCCGCTGGGCGAAGGTGCGCATCTGCTCGCCGCCTTCCCACAACAGCGGCAGGCCTTCCAGCGAATTGAGCCGGGTGGCGTCGGCCTTGCTCAGGCGCAGGGTGGTTTCGCCCGGCTCCTGCAAATAGAACTCGCCCAGCGTCATCAATACCGGCTTCAAGCGACCGAGCGGCAGCGCCACTTGCAACGGCCCATGCTCGCTGCTGCGTTGCGGAATGTTGACCAGAATCAGCTCGTCATCGCGACGGCGGGCGAGGCGTTCCGGGTTGAGGATCTCGGTGTGCGAGCGCATCAGATTCAGCAGGATCGGCAGCAGGCTCAGGCGCTCGCCGTTGACGATGATGCCCAGTTCCAGATCGAACCAGTCGCGCTCCGGCGCCTGTTCGACGGTGGCGTACCAGTCGTCGACGGCGGTCAGGTCGAAGCCGAATTCCTCATCGATCTGCAACTCCCAGCCTTGGCTGCGCAATTTCGGCAAGTCATTCAGCGTGAAGGTCAGCCAGGCGCTGTCGTTGACCATCTCGTAGAGTTCGCCGGCGCTTTCCGGCAGCGCTTTGCTCTGCCTTGTGGCGATGCGGAAACCGAGGATGCGTAACTGTTCGCGGTAGGACTGTTCGACGTCCGGGTGACGTTTTATTCGCAGGGTCTGGGCTTCCTGACGGATCAGGATATCGCTGTGTTTTTGCCCGCTGACGTATTCGTCCAGATAGCTGAACGACAGTGCCGCGCGATGCTGAATGTAGCGCTGCATCTTGCCGTTGCGCGGCTCGAAGGCGCTGAACTCGACACTGGCCAGCCACAGGCGTGGCACCGGTTGCACGTTGTCCACCAGCACTTGCGGCGGCGCTTTCGGGCTACGGTTTTCCAGCACGGCCTGGAGCTTCTCCAGCAGCTCGGCATCTTTAGCGGCGGCGGGGTAGTCGAGGGTTTCCTGGATTTTCAGCAGCACCGCCGCGCAATGTTTGCAATTGCTGCGCACCGGGCAGGTGCAGGTGGCGTCGACCAGCAACAGCGTCGCTTTGGCTGACTCACGCAGATGGATGGTTTGCCGGTAAACACTGCCGCCGGAGCCTTCGCAACTGGCGGTGATGGTCGCATCGCCGACCTGGGCGATGCGCACTCGATTCTCCAAAGCGTAGCGGCGGCCGCGCTCCAGACTCTGTTCTTTGAATCGGCTGACCCACGACGGGGCCAGCGGTTTGCTCAGGGGCGGCGGCATAAGGACTTCGATCAGTCCGGCACGACTTCAGGCGCTTCGCGAGGCGCTGGCGCGGTCAGGGAAGTGATCTTGATCAGCAGGGCCAGATGACCGTTGTCGAGGTAATTGAGCTGGCCGTTCTTGGTGTGGCTGTCCTGACGCAGGCGCTCACTGGCAGTGACCAGGCCATTAGCGTCGATCTGATTGACCCAGAAATCGGCAGTCACGTCGGTGAAGCGGCCGAGTTTCATTTCCAGCGTGCCCTCGATGGGGAACTGGCCGAACTGCTCCTGACCTTCGCTGACTGCGACTTTCGCCGGCGCTTCGCCGAGGCTCTGCTGCCAGGCTTTGTGCATCAGCACGGTGTACTCGCCGCTGGCGGTGAGTTTGCTCACTACATCATTCAACGCCGGGGTGCGCTGGCTGTCGCTACCCAGACGCTGGGCGCCTGCGGCCCAGTCTTCCGGGGCGGCGCGGCTGACGATGGCCGGGACGGCATTCTGGCGCACCAGGATCATTTCGACCTGATACGTGTCATCGGCAAACGCCGTCGGTGCTGCAAGTGCAAGCAACAAAGTCAGAGAGCGGAACAGGCGCATCGGGCGTCCTTCAAGCGGATTTCGGGATGAGACGCTCAAACAGCGCCTCGACAGTATTGAAACGTTCTTCCGGGCGCTCCATCGGCACCTGGAATTTAAACATCGTCGCGCCTTCGAACTTGTAGCGCTTGGGCTGCGTCTGGATCAGCTTGATCAGGGTCATCGGGTCAACCGGTGTCTGCGCTTCGAACTCGATGCGTCCGCCTTGCGGTCCACCGTCGACTTTCTTGATGCCAAGCTTTTCCGCCTGCAATTTCAGCGCGGTGATCCGCACCAGGTTCTTGGTCGGCTCCGGCAACAGGCCGAAGCGGTCGATCATCTCCACCTGCAGATCCTTGAGACCTTCCTCGTCGGTGGCCGAGGCGATGCGTTTATACAGAATCAACCGCGCATGCACATCCGGCAGATAATCTTCCGGAATCAGCGCCGGCACCCGCAGATTGACTTCCGGCCCGCCACCAAGCGGTTGATCGAGGTTCGGCTGCTCGCCCTTGCGGATCGACTTCACCGCGCGCTCGAGCATTTCCATGTACAGGGTGAAGCCGACGGCCTGAATCTGCCCGCTCTGGCCATCGCCGAGCAGTTCGCCGGCGCCACGGATTTCCAGGTCGTTGGTGGCCAGGACGAAACCGGCGCCGAGGTCCTGGGTATTGGCGATCGCCTCCAGACGCTTTTCCGCGTCGGAAGTGATCTGCTGGCGCGGCGGCGTCAGCAGGTAGGCGTAGGCCTGGTGGTGACTGCGGCCGACACGACCACGCAACTGGTGCAGCTGGGCCAGGCCGAACTTGTCAGCGCGTTCGATGATGATGGTGTTGGCGCTCGGCACGTCGATGCCGGTCTCGATGATGGTCGAGGCGATCAGCACGTTGAAGCGCTTGTGGTAGAAGTCGCTCATCACCTGTTCGAGTTCACGTTCGCGCATCTGCCCGTGGCCGATACCGATGCGCGCTTCCGGCACCAGTTCGGCGAGGTCGGCGGCGCATTTCTCGATGGTCTTCACATCGTTGTGCAGGTAGTAAACCTGACCGCCACGCAGCAGTTCACGCAGCAGGGCCTCTTTGACCGTGCTCTTGTTCTGTTCCATGACGAAGGTGCGCACCGACAGGCGTCGCGCCGGCGGCGTGGCGATGATCGACAGGTCGCGCATGCCCGATACCGCCATGTTCAGCGTGCGCGGAATCGGCGTCGCGGTCAGGGTCAGAATGTCGACTTCGCTGCGCAGGGCCTTGAGCTGTTCTTTCTGGCGTACGCCAAAGCGGTGTTCTTCGTCGATGATCACTAGCCCGAGTTTTTTGATCTTCACATCATCGGACAGCAGCTTGTGTGTGCCGATGACGATGTCGATCTTGCCTTCCGCCAGATCGGCGATCGCCGCGTTGACTTCCTTGGCCGACTTGAAGCGGCTCATCACTTCCACGGTCACCGGCCAGTCGGCGAAGCGGTCGCGGAAGCTGTTGTAGTGCTGCTGGGCGAGCAGGGTGGTCGGCACCAGAATCGCCACCTGACGACCGCCGTGTACGGCAATGAACGCGGCGCGCATGGCCACTTCGGTCTTGCCGAAGCCGACGTCGCCGCAGACCAGGCGATCCATCGGTTTCGGCGCGAGCATGTCTTCGCGCACGGCCTCGATGGTGGCTTGCTGATCGGGTGTTTCTTCGAACGGGAAACCGGCACTGAAGGTGGCGTAATCGGCCTTCGGGTCGGCGAAGGCGTAACCTTCGCGGGCGGCGCGACGGGCGTAAATGTCGAGCAATTCGGCGGCTACGTCACGCACCTGCTCGGCGGCCTTGCGCTTGGCTTTCTGCCAGGTTTCCGAGCCGAGGCGGTGCAGCGGCGCGAGCGAATCGTCGCTGCCGGTGTAACGTGCGATCAGATGCAGGTTGGCCACCGGCACGTAGAGCTTGGCGTTCTCGGCGTATTCGAGGGTGAGGAATTCGGCGGCCTGATTGTCGATTTCCAGAATCGTCAGGCCCAGATAGCGGCCGACACCGTGATCGATGTGCACCACCGGCGCGCCTTCGCGCAGCTCGGTGAGGTTCTTGATCACCGCATCGTTGCTGACGTCGCTGCGCTTCTCGCGGCGGCGACGTTGCATGACTCGTTGGCCGAACAGCGGGCTTTCCGCCACCAGCGCCAGCGCCGGGTCGTCGAGCAGCAGACCTTCGTCGAGCGGGGCGATGGTGATCGCCAGACGATCCTTGCTGGCAACGAAGTCTGGCCAGCTGTCGACGGTTTTCGGCCGCAACTTCAGGCGTTCCAACAGCTCCAGCAGGACTTCGCGACGACCCGCCGACTCGGCGGTGAACAGCACACGACCAGGGAATTCTTCGAGGAAGCCGGCCAGCGCCGCCAGCGGTTGCGTGGCCTTGGCTTCGATGGCCAGGTCCGGCAGCGCATGGGCCGGGAAGCGCTCACGGCCGACACCGGTTTCAACGTCCTGCTGACTGGCGACGACTCGCGGCCAATTCTTCAGGCGCGCAAAGCAGTCTTCCACCGGCAGGAACAGTTCGGCCGGTGGCAGTAAAGGACGCGAAGGATCGACACGGCGTTCTTCGTAACGATTGCGCACGTCGTTCCAGAAGTTTTCCGCCGCCTGCTCGATGCCCGGCAGCGAGAACACTTGGGTGTCCTGGGGCAGGTAGTCGAACAGCGTCGAGGTTTCGTCGAAGAACAGCGGCAGGTAGTACTCGATACCGGCCGGGGTGATACCACTGCTCAGGTCCTGAAAGATCGGGCAGCGGCGGAAGTCGACGTCGAAGCGCTCGCGAAAGCGCGCCTTGAAGCGGGTGACTGCATCTTTCTGCAACGGAAACTCGCGGGCCGGCAGCAGCTTGACCGACTCGACCTTGTCGATCGAGCGCTGGGTTTCCGGATCAAAGGTGCGCAGGGTTTCTATTTCGTCGTCGAACAGGTCGATGCGATACGGCAGCTTGCTGCCCATCGGGAACAGGTCGATCAGCGCGCCGCGTACGGTGAACTCGCCGTGCTCGTACACCGTGTCGACATAGCGATAGCCGCTGGCCTCGAGCCGCGCACGCATCTGTTCGACGTCGAGTTTCTGGCCGATGTCCAGCACCAGGCTGCTGCCGAGCAAGAACTTGGTCGGCGCCAAGCGATGCAAAGCGGTGGTGATCGGTACCACCAGCACGCCGTGGGCCAGTTCCGGGAGGCGATACAGACTGGCGATGCGCTGGGAGATGATGTCCTGGTGCGGCGAGAACAGGTCGTAGGGCAGGGTTTCCCAGTCTGGGAAATGCAGTACGGGCAAATCCGGGGCGAAGAAACTCAGCTCCTGTTCCAGCCGTTCGGCACTTTGGCTGTCGGCGGTCAGCAGCAGGGTAAAGCGCTTGGCAGCGCTGGCAGCCTCGGCAATCGCCAGGCTGAGGGCGGCACCGGGCAGATTGCCCCAGTGCTGTTTACCTGCTTCGGCAGGGAGTAGCGGTAGACGCAGAACAGGCACGGAAGGTTGAGCTCCAGGCGTTGCGACAAAGTCGGTAATTGTAGCGGCCTCCGGTGCCGCCTGTCAGTTGCAGACTGCGTCTATCTTCATGGTTTGGACGAAATGTAGTGGTAACCATAAAAACGAGCACTTTTTTCATGGTTATGTAGTGCCGAAACCGGGTGGTGTTACGGAGGGTTACAGACATCGTCTAACAGTCGTCGAAAAATTGACTGCGCTGAAAGCCCCGGTTTTATTGGGCTGGAGAAGGGCGTAAATTTTTTGAACGGGAATTTGTTACCGATTGCGCGACAAGCGCGCATTGCTGAAAGGGCTTGTCGGCGGCATAATGTAGCCCCTTTTTTCTGCCCCTACATGTGGAAGGTTACCGTGACTCAGAAGCCCGACCAGTGTCTTGGTGAATGGATCGACCGTGAAGCACTCGCAGAAGCGATGATCCCGCTTATCGGTCAGCTCTACCGCAATAACAACGTGGTTAGCTCGATCTATGGCCGCAGCCTGATCAACCAGTCTGTCATCGCGATTCTCAAAGCTCACCGCTTTGCTCGCCACCGTTCTTCGGACGACAGCGAACTCTCCGTCCACGAAACATTCCCACTGCTCAAGGCCATGAGCGAGCTCAAGCTCGGCGCGGCGTCGGTGGATCTGGGCAAGCTGGCGTTCAAATTCCGCAATGAAGGCAACGGCCGCAGCGCCGAGCAGTTCGTGCGTGAAGAGATGGCTGACGTGGTTGGCCAGCAGAACGCTTCGGCCCGCAAAGGCACCGACGTTGTTCTTTACGGCTTCGGTCGTATCGGCCGTCTGCTGGCGCGCATCCTGATCGAGAAAACCGGTGGTGGCGACGGCCTGCGTCTGCGCGCCATCGTTGTGCGCAAAGGCGCCGAGAACGACCTGACCAAACGCGCCAGCCTGCTGCGTCGCGATTCGGTACACGGTTCGTTCAACGGCACCATTACCATCGATGAAGAAAACAACACCATCACCGCCAACGGTAACCTGATCCAGGTGATCTACGCGAAGAACCCGACCGAGGTGGATTACACCCAGTACGGCATCAAAGACGCGCTGCTGGTGGACAACACCGGTGTCTGGCGTGACGCCGATGGCCTGGGTCAGCACCTGGCCTGCCCGGGTATCGACCGCGTTGTTCTGACCGCGCCTGGCAAGGGCAAGCTGAAGAACATCGTTCACGGCATCAACCACGGTGAAATCACCGCTGACGACAAGATCGTCTCGGCTGCTTCCTGCACCACCAACGCCATCGTGCCGGTGCTCAAAGCGGTCAACGACAAGTTCGGCATCATCAACGGTCACGTCGAAACCGTTCACTCGTACACCAACGACCAGAACCTGATCGACAACTTCCACAAGGGCGATCGCCGTGGTCGCAGCGCCGCGCTGAACATGGTGATCACCGAGACCGGCGCCGCTACCGCTGCTGCCAAGGCTCTGCCTGAGCTGGCCGGCAAGCTGACCGGTAACGCGATCCGCGTGCCGACGCCAAACGTGTCGATGGCCATTCTCAACCTCAACCTTGAGAAAGCCGCCACCCGTGAAGAGATGAACGAGTATCTGCGCTACATGGCGCTGCACTCCGAGCTGCACAAGCAGATCGACTTCGTCAATTCGCAGGAAGTGGTGTCGACCGACTTCGTCGGCTCGCGTCACGCCGGTGTGGTCGATGCTGAAGCGACCATCGTGCAGGACAACCGTGTTGTTCTGTACGTCTGGTACGACAACGAGTTCGGCTACAGCTGCCAGGTGGTACGCGTGATGGAAGACATGGCTGATGTGAATCCGCCAGCGTTCCCGCGCTAAGCCTCAGGCTTGAATGAAAACGCCCCGGCATTTTGTCGGGGCGTTTTTGTTTATGGGCCTGTTGGATCTTCGGCGTCCTTGCCGGCCTCTTCGCGAGCAGGCTCGCTCCCACACTGGATCAGTGTCGTTCACAATCTTCTGTGGGAGCGAGCCTGCTCGCGAAAGCATTCTGTCAGGCGCCGCTGGCTACCGAAGCCTGCGCCGCGCGCAACTCATGCCGATTGCCACGGAACAGCACCAGTGTCGCAATCAGCCCCAGCACCGCCGCGCCACTGAGCCAGATCCCCGGTGCTGCCTTGTTGTCCAGCACGTGGATCAGGTAGGTACACGCCGCCGGGGTAAAGCCGCCGAATGTAGCCGTCGCCAGGCTGTACGCCAGCGAGAAACCGGTCGTGCGCACTTCCACCGGCATGATCTCGGTCAGTGCCACCACCATCGCGCCGTTGTACGAGCCATAAAGGAACGACAGCCACAGTTCGACAATCAGCAAATTGCTGAAGCTGGGGTTCGCCACCAGCCACGACAGCGCCGGATAGGCCGACAAAATCGCCAGAATCGTCGCCGCCAGCAGTAAGGGTTTTCGGCCGATCTTGTCGGATACCGCGCCCATCACCGGTAGCCAGAAGAAGTTCGACAAGCCGATGCATACGGTCACCAATAGCGCATCCAGATCAGACAGATGCAGCTCAGCCTTGCCAAACGTCGGCGTGTAGGCAGTGATCAGGTAGAACGAAACCGTGGTCATCACCACCAGCGCCATGCCGGCAATGACGATGCCGAAGTTCTGCCCGATCGAGCGGACGATTTCGCCGAGGGTAGGGCGGTGGGTGCGCGCTTGGAATTCCGGAGTTTCTTCCAGCGAGCGACGGATGAAGAAAATCACCGGCACGATCATGCAGCCAATCAGAAACGGCACGCGCCAGCCCCATTCGCCCATCTGTTCCGGACTCAGCCAGTGGTTGAGACCAACGCCGAGCAGGCCGGCAAAAACCACCGCAGCTTGTTGGCTGGCCGACTGCCAACTGACGAAAAAGCCTTTGCGCCCCGGCGTTGAAATCTCCGCCAGATACACCGACACACCGCCCAGCTCCACGCCCGCCGAGAAGCCTTGCAGCAAACGGCCGAACAACACCAGCAGCGGCGCGGCGACACCGAGCGTTGCGTAGCCGGGCACGCAGGCAATCAGCACCGTACCGGCGGCCATCATCGCCAAGGTGATGATCAGTCCTTTGCGCCGTCCGTGACGGTCGATATAGGCGCCGAGGAAAATTGCCCCCAGCGGGCGCATCAGGAAGCCGGCGCCGAAGGTCGCCAGCGACAGCATCAGCGAAGCGAAGGCGCTGTCGGTGGGGAAGAAGGTTTTGGCGATGGCCGTGGCATAGAAGCCGTAGACCATGAAGTCGAACATTTCGAGGAAGTTGCCGCTGACAACGCGAAAGATCGCTTTGCCTTTGCCCGTGGTGGAGGACATGGGAGGTACTCACTGTTCAATTTTGTATAAAGGCGTTGCAGCCATGGGGAAGCGAGCGGGCGCTTGTAGTTCATAATGGCCGCCGTGGTTTTGCGGGGAGATGAAGAATTGTTAACTGGACGCTGGTTGGGGCCTGTGGTGTTGGCGGTGGCAATCGGCGGCTGCGGCAGCGGCGATTCCCTGGAACAGGTTGGCGGTTCGACCATGGGCAGCACCTGGTCGGTCAAGTACGTGCGCCACGCCGGGGTCGCCGATCCTTCAATGGTGCGCGGCGAAGTGCAGGCCATCCTCGGTGAAGTCGATCAACAGCTGTCGACTTACCGAAGTGACTCCGCCATCGAACGTTTCAACGCCTTGCCCGCCGATAGCTGCCAAGCCATGCCGGCAGCAGTGCTCGAATTGGTCCGCATCGGCGAACAGCTTTCAGCGCAAAGCGAAGGCTCCTACGACCTGACCGTGGAACCGCTGCTGGACCTCTGGGGATTCGGCCCGCAAGGACGCGAAGAAAAGGTCCCTGATGCGGCCGCTGTGGCCGAGGTCATGCAGCGGGTCGGCCATCAGCACCTGCGCATCGATGGCGAGCGGTTGTGCAAGGACGCCGCCGTCGAAGTCGACTTCAACAGCATTGCCGCCGGTTACGCCGTGGATATCATTGCTGCCAGATTGCAGGGCATGGGCATCGACAATTACCTGGTCGAAGCCACGGGCGAACTCAAAGCCCGGGGCAAGAAGCCGGATGGTTCAGCGTGGCGCATCGCTCTCGAAGAGCCTCGCGATGACCAGCAAGTGGCGGATTGGATTATCGATGTCGATGGCTACGGCGTGTCCACCTCCGGTGACTACCGCCACTATTTTCTGCAGGACGGTCGGCGTTACTCCCACACCTTCGATGCCCGCAGCGGGCGACCGGTCCTACACGACCTGGCGTCAGTCACGGTGATTCATCCTTCAGCGCTGATGGCCGATGGACTATCGACGCTGTTGCTGATTCTCGGGCCGGAAAGGGCGCAGGACTATGCCCAAAAGCATGACATTGCTGCATTCTTTGTCCTGCGTGCCGATACAGGTTTCGTCAGCCGCAGCAGTCAGGCATTTACGCAGCTTGTCGGTGAAAAAAACTGACCGAAGACAAGACGAAAGCTGGCGTTGTAGTGCAGGCAAAAGTAGCCTACGACGCGACCAAGGGTTAATGTGCGCGGCGTTGACGCTTCTATAGACTGTGTCCGGGTTCTTCACTGGCCCCCAATTGTTCCTTCGCGCCGCCGTTCGGCGTGATTTAGCCGCCGGTGCTGCTGGCACCGCGGCCTGTTCTGAGGAGTACGCATGGCTGTCTACAACTACGACGTGGTGGTACTGGGTTCCGGCCCGGCGGGAGAAGGCGCGGCAATGAACGCCGCCAAAGCGGGGCGCAAGGTCGCGATGGTCGACAGCCGTCGTCAGGTCGGCGGCAACTGCACCCACCTCGGCACCATCCCGTCCAAGGCACTGCGTCACTCGGTGCGGCAGATCATGCAGTTCAACACCAACCCGATGTTCCGCGCGATCGGCGAGCCACGCTGGTTCTCCTTCCCGGACGTGTTGAAAAGCGCCGAAAAAGTCATTTCCAAACAAGTCGCATCGCGCACCGGCTACTACGCCCGTAACCGCGTCGACGTGTTCTTCGGTACCGGCAGCTTCGCCGACGAGCAAACCATCGAAGTGGTCTGCGGCAACGGCGTGGTCGAGAAGCTGGTGGCCAAGCACATCATCATCGCCACCGGTTCGCGTCCGTATCGCCCGGCGGACATCGATTTCCACCACCCGCGCATCTACGATAGCGACACCATCCTCAGCCTCGGCCACACCCCGCGCAAACTGATCGTTTACGGCGCTGGTGTGATCGGTTGCGAATACGCGTCGATCTTCAGTGGTCTGGGTGTGCTGGTCGAGCTGGTCGACAACCGTGGCCAGTTGCTGAGCTTCCTCGACTCGGAAATTTCCCAGGCGCTGAGCTACCACTTCAGCAACAACAACATCACCGTGCGTCACAACGAAGAGTACGACCGCGTCGAAGGCGTGGACAACGGCGTGATCCTGCACCTGAAATCCGGCAAGAAGATCAAGGCCGACGCCTTGCTCTGGTGCAACGGCCGTACCGGCAACACCGACACCCTGGGTCTGGAAAACATCGGGGTCAAGGTCAACAGCCGTGGCCAGATCGAAGTCGACCAGAACTACCGCACCTGCATAGAGAACATCTACGGCGCCGGTGACGTGATCGGCTGGCCAAGCCTGGCCAGTGCCGCCCACGACCAGGGGCGTTCGGCTGCTGGCAGCATCGTCGACAATGGCAGCTGGCGTTTCGTCAATGACGTGCCGACCGGCATCTACACCATTCCGGAGATCAGCTCGATCGGCAAGAACGAGCAGGAGCTGACCCAGGCGAAAGTGCCGTACGAAGTCGGCAAAGCATTTTTCAAGAGCATGGCGCGGGCGCAGATTGCTGGCGAACCGCAAGGCATGCTGAAGATTCTCTTCCACCGCGAAACGCTGGAAGTGCTCGGCGTGCACTGCTTCGGTTACCAGGCGTCGGAGATCGTCCACATTGGTCAGGCGATCATGAACCAGCCGGGTGAGCTGAATACGCTGAAGTATTTCGTCAACACCACGTTCAACTACCCGACCATGGCCGAAGCCTATCGGGTAGCGGCGTACGACGGCCTCAACCGGCTTTTTTGACGGGCTCCGGCCGGTGGCCTGAGCCGGCCGGGGAGACCGATTTCAGCAATTCTCAAGGGTGGCAGTGGCCAAACCGGGAAAGTCTGTAATCAGGCTGTCAACGCCGAAGTCGGCGAGTCTGCGCATCAGCGCAGGCTCGTTGACGGTCCACACCGACACATGCAGGCCCTGACGCTGCGCCTTCTGCAGGCGTTCCGGCGTACACAGCGTCCAGTTCAGCGCGAGAATTTCGCAGCCGTAGCTGGCCGCCACCTTCAACGGATCGAGCCAGGCGTATTCGGCCACCAGGCCACGGGATACGTCCGGTACCAGATCCAGCGCTGCCTTCAAGACTTCCCGCGAACTCGAGGTGATCGTCACCTTGTCGAGCAGGCCGTGGCGCTGAGCCATTTCCCGAATCGCCAGCACGGTAGTCGCCGCGCGGGTGCGTGAAGCGCTTTTGACTTCCAGCTGCCAGTGCTCGAAATCACATTGCTCGAACAGCTCTTCCAGCGTCGGAATCGGGCACGGCTTGATCCAGCCCGGGCCGCCCTTGCGTGCGTCGTAGGTCACCAGTTCGGCGGCGGTGTGCTCGACGACTTTGCCGCGGCGGTCGGTGGTGCGCTTGAGGGTCGGGTCATGAATGACCATCAGCTCGCCGTCCTTGGACAGGTGCAGATCCAGTTCGCAGCGGCGTACGCCGTGCTTGAGGCATTCCTGAAAGCTGCTCAGGGTGTTTTCCGGTGCTTCGCCCTTGGCGCCGCGGTGGCCGTAGATGAGGGTCACGGTGCTTCCTTAAGTTAAATGCCAGATTCGTTCTGTTCGCGGGCCAGACGGCGTTCCTGAGCCTGCTTTTGCAAAATGTAGCGCGCGAGCAATTGGCGCTGGGCATCGGTCGGGCGCTCGAATTCGGTGCCGACGTCAAAGCCATCGCCCTTCGGATCGCAATGGGTGACCCGGGCACGCAGCAGCAGGCCCAGCGCCTGCGGCATCAGCACCAGCTTCACCGACAGGTGTGCGCCGGTGGCAATCGGGGTCGGGTACTGAAAGTCGATCCCGCCCTCGGAGATGATCACCGGCTGCGGCTCGCCGATGTGGCCGAGCACGGTCAGGGCGATCACCTGGCTGAGCAGGTCGATGCGTTTGTTCTGCGATTTGAGGAACGCGGCGATGGCGCGGTCGCGCTCGCTGATCTGCCGCAACAGGTGCTGCGACTCGAATTCGCTCAGGTGCAGTTCGCTGAGCAGGTTGAAGAGTGGGGAAGCATCCTGCAACACTTCCTGGCCTGCGGCTTCGGGAGCGGACAGGGGCCGAATTTCCAGTGCGATCGTGTCCTCGATACGGTAGTATTCGCGGCGATCTTCTTCATCTAATGTCGACATGGCGAACCCATGGTAGCGGCGGTGGTCTGAGTGTAAAGCTGGTTTTCGACCCCCGCCACAAGGACGTTCCTTTTCCCTCCGAACAAGCCCCGACATGTTCAGACCTCTCTTCGTATTTATCGGCACGCGTTATACCCGTGCAAAGCGTCGCAATCATTTTGTGTCATTCATTTCCCTGACTTCGATGATCGGGCTCGCCCTTGGCGTGGTCGTGATGATCGTCGTGCTGTCGGTGATGAACGGCTTCGACCATGAGATGCGCACCCGCGTGCTGGGCATGGTGCCCCACGCCACTCTCGAGACCGGCGAGCCGATCAACGACTGGCAAAGCCTGGCCGACAAGGTCAAGCAGAACCGGCAGGTGACGGCGGTGGCGCCGTTCACCCAGATGCAGGGCCTGCTGACCAACAACGGTCAGGTTTCCAAGGTGTTGCTCAATGCCATTGATCCTGCGCTCGAGCGCAATGTGTCGATCATCGACAACTTCATGAAGCAGGGCAAACTCGACGACCTGACACCCGGCAGCTTCGGCATCGTCATCGGCGACAAGGCGGCGACCAAGCTCGGCGTCGGCATTGGCGACAAGGTTACTTTCGTCGCACCGGAGGTCAGCGTGACCCCGGCCGGGATGTTCCCGCGCATGAAACGCTTCACCGTGGTCGGGATTTTCCATGTCGGCGCCGGTGAGCTCGACGGCTACCTCGGCGTGACCAATCTGCAGGATCTGGCGAAAATGCACCGCTGGAAAGCCGATCAGGTGCAGGGCCTGCGGCTGAAGTTCGACGACCTGTTCCAGGCGCCGCGCGAGGCGTGGAACATTGCCCAGCAGCTCGGCGAAGATCGTTACTACGCCCGCGACTGGACGCGCACCCACGGCAACCTGTATCAAGCGATCCGCATGGAAAAAGCCATGATCGGGCTGCTGTTGCTGCTGATCGTCGCCGTTGCCGCGTTCAACATCATTTCCACGCTGGTGATGGTGGTCAACGACAAGAAGGGCGACATCGCCATTCTGCGCACCCTTGGCGCCACTCCGGGCACGATCATGCGCACGTTCATGGTTCAGGGCACGGTAATCGGCGTGGTCGGCACGGCGATCGGCGCGGTGGTCGGGGTCCTTGCGGCGCTGAATGTCAGTGCGGCCATTTCGGCGCTTGAAGGGCTGATCGGCCACAAGTTCCTTAATGCTGACGTGTATTTCATTGATTATCTTCCTTCGCAGGTCCAGAGCCAGGACGTCGTCATGGTCTGCGCCGCTGCGTTGGTCCTGAGTTTCCTCGCCACCCTGTATCCCGCCTGGCGTGCCGCGCGCACCCAGCCGGCGGAGGCGTTACGTTATGAGTGAGTCGGGCATGAGTGAACAAGCAATTCTGAGCTGCCGTAATCTGGGCAAGTCCTACGAGGAGGGTCCGGAGTCGGTACAAGTGCTGGCCGGCCTGCAACTGGAGCTGCACCCGGGCGAACGTGTAGCGATCGTGGGCAAATCCGGTTCCGGCAAGAGTACCTTGCTCAACCTGCTCGGCGGTCTCGATACGCCAAGCAAGGGCAGCGTCTGGCTCGACGGTGAAGAACTGTCTGCGTTGAGCGAGAAAAAGCGTGGCCTGCTGCGCAATCGCGCGCTTGGCTTCGTTTATCAGTTTCACCATTTGCTGCCGGAATTCACCGCGCTGGAGAACGTCTGCATGCCGCTGTTGATCGGCAAGACCGCCATTCCGGAGGCGCGTCAGCGTGCCACGGCATTGCTGGAGCGCGTCGGTCTCGGCCATCGTCTGGAACACAAGCCGGCGGAATTGTCCGGCGGCGAACGTCAGCGCGTGGCCATCGCTCGTGCCCTGGTCAACAACCCGGGGCTGGTGATGCTCGATGAGCCGACCGGCAACCTTGACCTGCACACCGCCGAAGGCATCCAGGACCTGATGCTGGAGCTGAGCACTTCGATGCGCACGGCGTTCCTGGTGGTGACGCACGACATGAACCTTGCTCGCCAGATGGACCGCGTCCTGCAGTTGCAGGAAGGTTGCCTCACTCCCATCTGACTGGCTGAAACCCGGCGCCCGTAACGGCGCCGGGTCTTTTATTTCTATACGGTGCCCCAGCGAATGTTCAGACCGTTATCGATCTTTATCGGCACGCGCTATACCCGCGCCAAGCGCCGCAATCGCTTTGTTTCGTTCATTTCGATGACCTCGATGATCGGCCTCGCCCTCGGCGTGCTGGCGATGATCGTGGTGCTGTCGGTGATGAACGGCTTTCAGCGCGAGATGAGCTCGCGCATCCTCGGCATGGTGCCCCATGCCACCATCGTTGGGGTCAAGCCGATCGATGACTGGCAGCCGGTGGCCGCCGCCGCGATGAAAAATCCTGAAGTGACTGCCGCCGTGCCGTTCACCGAGATGGAAGGCATGCTGTCCTACAAGGGTTCGATGCAGCCGATCCAGATCAGCGGCGTTGATCCGGCCCAGGAAGGCAAGGTGTCGATCGTTGCCCAGCACATCGTCCAGGGGCGTCTTGATGCATTGAAGCCGGGCGAATTCGGTGTGGTGATCGGTGAGATCACCGCGCGGCGTTTCCGCCTCAATGTCGGCGACAAGATCACCCTGATCGTCCCGGAAGTCAGCACCGCGCCGGGCGGTATCACCCCGCGCATGCAGCGCCTGAATGTGGTGGGCGTGTTCAAGGTCGGCGCCGAGCTGGACGGCTCGATGGGCCTGATTCATGTCGCCGATGCCGCGACCATGCAGCACTGGCAACCGAATCAGGTGCAGAGCGTGCGGCTGGCGGTCAAGGATCTGTACGCGGCACCGAAAGTGTCTGCGGACATCGCCGGTGGCCTCGGCGCTGACTTCAAGGCTGACGACTGGACCCACACCCAGGGCAGCCTGTTCAGCGCGATGAAGATGGAAAAAACCATGATCGGCCTGCTGTTGCTGATGATCGTCGCGGTGGCGGCTTTCAACATCATCGCGACGCTGATCATGGTGGTGAACGACAAGGGCGCCGACATCGCCATCCTGCGCACGATCGGCGCTACGCCCCGGCAGATCATGGCGATCTTCATGGTCCAGGGCACGGTGATCGGTATTGTCGGCACCATCATTGGCGGCGTGCTGGGCGTGATTGCGGCGCTCAATGTCAGCGAACTGGTCGGCTGGGTCGAGCGCGTGACCGGCCAGCATATCTTCAGTTCGGACGTGTATTTCGTCAGCAACCTGCCTTCGGAACTGCAGGGCGGCGATGTGCTGTTGATCTGCTCGGCGGGGTTCATTCTGAGCTTCCTGGCCACGGTGTATCCGGCGTGGCGGGCGGCGAAGATCGAACCGGCGCATGCCTTGAGATATTCGTAACCTTTAGACCGCCTTCGCGAGCAGGCTCGCTCCCACGGTTGGAATGCATTTCCCTGTGGGAGCGAGCCTGCTCGCGAAGGGGCCGGACCTGCTGGCCTCAGTTCTGCTTCGGTAACTGGATCACAAACCGCGTAAACCCCACCTCCGATTCGCAATGAATCGTCCCGCCATGTGCCCGCACGATCGACTGCGTAATCGCCAGCCCCAACCCCGCATGCTCACTGCTGCCTTCCTGCCGCGCCGGATCCGCTCGATAGAAGCGGTCAAACAGACGTGGCAGTAATTGCGCTGAAACCCCCTCGCCACTGTTCTCGACGCAGACGCGCACGGTCTCCCCCTCGTCGACGATGCTCAAGCGAACCTGCCCCTCAGCGGGGGTAAACCGCAGCGCGTTATCCAGCAGATTCGACAAGGCTCGGCGCAACATGCCGCGATCACCTTCGATACGCGCCTCGCCTTCACGGCTCAAACTCACGCCAGCGTCTTCCGCCAATGGCGCAAAAAACTCCAGCAGCATGTCGGCCTCATCCGCCAACTCCAGCGGTTCGCGCTTGGGCATCAGCAAGCCGTGGTCAGCCTTGGCAAGGTAGAGCATGTCGTTGACCAGTTGCGCCATCCATTGCAGTTCTTCGAGGTTGCTGTGCAGCGCTTCGCGGTAATCCTCCAGTGCGCGTGGGCGGGTGAGGGTGACCTGGGTGTGGGTCAGCAGATTCGACAACGGTGTGCGCAGTTCATGGGCGATGTCGGCGGAGAACGCCGAAAGGCGCTGAAACGAGTCGTCGAGGCGTGCGAGCATGGCGTTGAAGCTGTAGGCCATTTCCGCAAGCTCTGGCGGCATCTTCTCTTCAGGCAGTCGGGCATTCAGCGATTGCGCAGAAATCCCACGGGCCACCGCGCTCATGCGGCGCAACGGGCGCAGACCGCTGCGCGCGGCCCAGGCCCCGAGCAGGGCAGTGGCCAACGCCGACAGGCCGACTGTCAGCCAGATCAGATGCTGCATGCGCGCAAGAAAATGCTGGTGATGGGTGATGTCCAGCAGCAGCGTCAGTTGCGGCGAATCCGCTGTGTCCGGGTAGAGCGGGGCGCGCAGCACGCGGTAATCGGTGCCGTCATGGCTGATGGTCGACAGGCCGGTTTGCAGCGGCAGACTCTTCGGAATCTGCACCGAGCTGTCATACCAGTGCTGACCGTCGCCACTGGTAATGCGCAACGACAGATCGGCCTGACGGCTGAGTTCATCAGCCAGCCGCGCTTCACGCTGGGCAGGTTGGAGATCCTGCAAGGCGCGGCGCAGGCCGATCAGTTTCGTCTCCAGTTGTTGCTGGTCAAGCTCGATGAAGTGCGCCTCGCTGGCACGGTCGAACAGCACCCCGGCGAACAGCGAGACGACCGCAGTGCAAGCGGCAAACAACAGCGCCAGGCGCGTGCTCAAGGACCAACGACGCATCACAGCGAACGCTCTTCGAGCACGTAACCCATGCCGCGCACGGTGTGGATCAACTTGTTGGGAAAGTCATCGTCGATCTTCAGGCGCAATCGGCGGATCGCCACTTCGATGACGTTGGTGTCGCTGTCGAAATTCATGTCCCAGACCTGCGAGGCGATCAGCGATTTGGGCAAGACTTCACCCTGACGGCGCAGGAGCATTTCCAGCAGGGCGAATTCCTTGGCGGTCAGGTCGATGCGCTGGCCGCTGCGTTCGACCCGACGGCGCATCAGATCCAGGCGCAGATCGGCCAGTTGCAGACTGGTTTCCTGGGCGATCGCGCTGCCACGCCGCAACAGGCTGCGCACCCGCGCGAGCAATTCGGAGAAGGCGAATGGCTTGACCAGATAATCGTCGGCGCCCAGTTCGAGGCCGTGAACCCTGTCCTCCACCGCGTCTTTAGCTGTGAGAAAAAGTACCGGCGTGTCGAGGCCGGCGCTGCGCACCGCTTGGAGAATCTGCCAGCCACTGCGCCCGGGCAGCATTACATCGAGGATCAACAGCGCGAAGTCACCGCTCAAGGCCAATTGCTGGCCGCTGATGCCGTCAGCCACCAGCTCGGTATTGAATCCGGCCTCGGTCAGGCCCTGACGCAGGTACTGGCCGGTTTTCGCTTGGTCTTCGACGATCAACAGTTTCATGGGCGACTCGGGCGGGGTTGGTATTTGGAAGGGCGAAGGCGTTATACCGTGAGACCCGGCGATTAGCGCCAAGCTGACAAAGTTGTAATCTGCCTGTCAGGTCGATGCCAGCCCTGGGTGGTTAGAGTTTCCCACAGGCTGAACCTTCTCTTGTTGGAGTACGACCATGTTTTTGCGCACCTCCCTGAAAATAGCCGCCTGTCTGCTGGCATTGAGTACGCCAGCCTGGGCGACACCGGCGCACACCTTCGCCTTCGGCCAGCCGGCAGCGGCGAGCCAGGCCACGCGGACTATCGAAATCGTCATGGGCGACATGAACTTCGACCCGAAAGCCATACAGGTCAAGGCCGGTGAGACGGTTCGCTTTGTGCTGGTGAATAAAGGCCAGTTACTGCATGAATTCAACCTCGGTGATGCGGCGATGCATGCCAGTCACCAGCAGGAAATGTTGCAGATGCAGCAGAGTGGCATGCTTACGCCGACAGGCATGAAAGAAATGTCCCACGACATGGCGGGCATGGATCACGCGGCGATGGGCCATGGCATGCAGCATGACGACCCCAACAGCGTACTGGTCGAGCCTGGTAAAACCGCCGAGTTGACCTGGACCTTCAGCAAGGCCACGGCGCTCGAGTTTGCCTGCAATATTCCCGGGCATTATCAGGCGGGCATGGTCGGCAAACTGACAGTCAGTCAGTAAGCACTCAAAGGCGCGGGCAAAGGCTGGTAGAATCCGCTGATTCTTCAGTCAGGTTTCCGCCATGCATCCCGCAGCCGAACATTCGCCGCTGGGCAAATCCAGCGAATACATCGCCACCTACACGCCGTCCCTGCTGTTCCCGATTCCGCGCACCGCGAAATGGGCCGAGCTGGGCCTGACCGCCGAAACCCTGCCGTACAAAGGCGTGGATTTCTGGAACTGCTTCGAGCTGTCGTGGCTGCTGCCCTCGGGCAAACCGGTGGTGGCAATCGCTGAATTCAGCATTCCGGCGGACTCGCCGAACATCATCGAATCGAAGTCGTTCAAGCTCTATCTCAACTCGCTGAACCAGACACCGTTCGCCGACGTCGCCACTTTGGAAGCGACGCTGGTCAAGGATCTGTCCGCCGCTGCCGGCAAACCGGTGGGCGTGCGGGTGCGCAGTCTGAAAGACGTGGAAGCTGAAGGCGTGGTGGCGTTGCCGGGCGTGTGCATCGATGATCTGGATATCAGCGTGAGCAATTATGAGCACCCGCGTCCGGAGCTGCTGCGTTGCGACAATTCGCGCGTGGTCGAGGAGAGCGTGCACAGCCATCTGCTGAAATCCAACTGCCCGGTGACCAGCCAGCCGGACTGGGGCAGCGTCGTGGTGGAATATCGCGGCGCGGCGCTGGATCACGCCAGCCTGCTGGAGTACATCGTCAGCTTCCGCCAGCATTCGGACTTCCATGAGCAATGCGTGGAGCGGATTTTTCTTGATCTGCAGCGGTTGTTGAAGCCGGAGAAACTCACGGTGTTTGCGCGCTATGTGCGCCGGGGTGGGCTGGATATCAACCCGTATCGCAGCACTGAACAGGTGCAGCTGCCGAATCACCGGCTCGTACGTCAATAAAGAAACGGAATGTGCGATATCCCTTGTGGGAGTGGGCCTGCTCGCGAATGCGGTGGTTCATTCGACGATGATGTCGACTGACACGACGCCTTCGCGATCAGGCTCGCTCCCACAAGGGCTAGCATGCACATTTTGCAAATGAAAAAGCCCTGCCATCGCTGGCAGGGCTTTTTTGTGCGGCGGGGCGTCAGATGCCCATGCTGCCCAGCGTATTCATGATATTGCGCAGGGTGCCAGCGATCGCCGGGTGTTCGACTTCGAAGCGCTCGACCGCCAGGTTCACGCCGTCGGCGATGCTCGCGTCCTGGGTGGCAGTTTCCAGCTGGATTTCCGATTCGATCTGCGCCATCAGCGCATGCAGATCCTCACGCTCGGCTTCCGACAGCGGTGGATTGTGTTCCAGCTGCTCGCGCAGGGTATCGAGCTGTTTTTGCAGTTCTTGGGCGGGCATGGTGGTTTCCTTTTATCAATAGGCACTGGCATTGACCGCAGCCACGCGCCAAAGGTCTGTGGCTGACCTTTAGATTAATCCACTCTCGGTAAACCTGCATGACGCCGATCAGGGCTTTTCGCCTTTGGCGCGGCGCAAGCTGATGTCGGCGAGGCAGGCGTCCAGTTCGCCGAGATGATCGATCACCGAATGCACACCCAGGCCGAACAACTGTACGGTTGCCTTGCCGCGCAACTTTTCGCGTTCCTTTTGTGACAAAGCCTGCCACTCGCTCGGGCTCAGGCCGCATAGCGAGCCGCAGGACGCCAGGCCAATCGTCCATAACCCGGCATTCAGACCGGCCTGTAACAGGCGCGGCTCACCGCTGACCAGCACGCAGCCGTCGAGGCGGTCGATGTTCAAACTCATCAACGCCTGCCAGCACGCGTTGGGCGCTGGCCATGGATTCATTGTTGCTGAATGTTGCGTCGGTTTGATCCAGTCTGGCAGCGAGGCGGCCAGTGGCTGAGCGAGGGCAGGGGGCAATTCGTCGAGCCACGCGCAAGGAATTCCCTGGCGCTGCAAACTTTTCAGGCTATCGAGTGCGCCGGGTGTAGTTTTGGCATGTTCCGGCTGGGCGTTGAGCTGTTGCGCGGCGCGGGCACCGAAATCCACCAGGCAACCGCTCAGGCCGAACAGCACGGCAGTCAGGCCGGGCGCGGCGACGGGCAAGGTTTCGGCGTGAGTCATGGCAACGTCCCTGAAATAACGCTCAAGACTAGGCCGCGCGGGTGACAGTTGCATGACAGGCGGGTGAAAGCCTGCGTAGGAAACTTCCTGCATATCCTTGCAGCGGCGCACTGCCCAAATCGCCGTTTACGCTTATACTAGCGGCCTTAATGCTTGGGCCGAGAGGTCCGCGCCAGTATCAAATCCAAGGAGTTTTTCTATGCGCTGGAGCCCTTCGCTCACTCAGCTAAGTGTATGTGCCAGCCTGTTGCTGGCGCCGTTCGCCACCCAGGCGGCCACCGAAGAAGACCCTTGGGAAAGCGTCAACCGGCCGATTTTCCAGTTCAACGACTTCGTTGACACCTACGCGCTGAAGCCATTGGCGCAGGGTTATGAGTTCATCACCCCGCAGTTCGTTGAAGACGGCATTCACAATATGTTCCGCAACGTCGGTGACGTCACCAACCTGGCGAACAACATCCTCCAGGCCAAGCCGGCTGCAGCGGGCGTTGATACCGCCCGACTGATTTTCAACACCACCTTCGGTCTGCTCGGCTTCTTCGACGTCGGCACCAAGATGGGCTTGAACCGCAGCGACGAAGACTTCGGTCAGACCCTCGGTTATTGGGGCGTAGGCAGCGGGCCGTACGTGATGCTGCCGCTGATGGGCCCGAGCACCCTGCGTGACGCACCGTCGAAATACGTCGACAGCTTCACCGGCGCGTACCGCTACATCGACCACGTGCCGACGCGTAACTCGATCTTCGGCCTGAACATCGTCGACACCCGCGCCAGCCTGCTGTCGAGCGAGAAGCTGATCAGCGGCGACAAATACACCTTCATCCGCAACGCTTACCTGCAGAACCGCGAGTTCAAGGTGAAGGACGGTCAGGTCGAAGACGATTTCTGATTTCGACCAGCGACAGGAAGGCGACCCTCGGGTCGCCTTTTTTGTCCGCGCCAGAGCGTCGCCTGCGACTGCCGCTACCTTCCATCGGGTTACCGTGGGAGCGGTTCTTATAACTCCCGGTGATTTGACAAACAAAGTCGTCAAGCGACAATCGGCGCATGCTTGAAACGCTCTGCGGATGGGAGTACCGTCTGCGCCTTAGAAGGGCACCTCTGTTTAAAACCGCGCGCCAGGCGAATGCTTGAAAGCGCTGCAACAGAGAGGCTAGAAAGCGAATCCAGTAGTCTGCGCAGGGCCGTTGCCCCGCTCACTACGCCAACCTAATTCTGGCGCCGTTTGCCCACATGCCAAAAACCAGTGCCACGCTGCTGATAATCGATGATGACGAGGTAGTGCGCGCGAGCCTCGCGGCCTATCTGGAAGACAGTGGTTTCAGCGTCCTGCAGGCCGGCAACGGTCAACAGGGTCTTCAGGTATTCGAGCAAGACGAGCCCGATCTGGTCATCTGCGATCTGCGCATGCCGCAGATGGGCGGTCTCGAACTGATCCGTCAGGTCACCGAGCGCTCGCCAGAGACGCCGGTGATCGTGGTCTCGGGTGCCGGGGTGATGAACGACGCGGTCGAGGCCCTGCGCCTGGGCGCGGCGGATTACCTGATCAAGCCTCTCGAAGATCTGGCTGTGCTCGAGCACTCCGTGCGCCGGGCCCTGGATCGTGCGCGGCTGCTGCTGGAAAACCAGCGCTACAGCGAGAAGCTGGAAAAGGCCAACCGCGAGCTCGAAGCCAGCCTGAACCTGCTCCAAGAAGACCAGAACGCCGGTCGTCAGGTGCAGATGAACATGCTGCCGGAAAGCCCGTGGAGCATCGACGAATTCAATTTTGCCCACCAGATCATCCCGTCGCTGTACCTGTCGGGTGATTTTGTCGACTATTTCCGCGTTGACGAACGCCGGGTCGCGTTTTATCTGGCGGATGTCTCCGGGCATGGCGCGTCATCGGCCTTCGTCACCGTGCTGTTGAAGTTCATGACCACGCGTTTGCTCTTCGAGTCGAAACGCAGCGGTACCTTGCCGGAGTTCAAGCCTTCGGAAGTGCTCGGTCATATCAACCGGGGGCTGATCAGTTGTAAGCTGGGTAAACACGTCACAATGGTCGGTGGAGTCATCGACGAGGAGACCGGTTTGTTGACCTATAGCATCGGCGGCCATCTGCCTTTGCCTGTGTTGTACACGCCTGACAGTGTTCGTTATCTCGAAGGCCGTGGCCTGCCGGTGGGGCTTTTCAATGAAGCCACCTACGAAGACCACGTGCTTGAGCTGCCGCCGACGTTCAGCCTGACGCTGATGTCTGATGGCATTCTGGACCTTTTGCCGGAAGCAACGCTCAAAGAAAAAGAGGCTGCTTTGCCCGAACGGGTGAAGTCAGCGGGCGGCAGCCTGGATGGTCTGCGGCAAGTGTTTGGTTTGGCCACGCTGGGGGAGATGCCGGATGATATCGCCCTGTTGGTGTTGAGCAGGAATCTTCAATGAGTACCGGTAGAATCCAGTTCGCCGAGCAGGACGGCACCTTCGTCCTGAAGTTCGTCGGTGAAGTTCGCCTGACCCTGTGTTCGGCGTTGGATGCGACTATTGAGAAAATCTTCACCGCGCTGAATTTCAACGCGATCGTGATCGATTTGACCGAAACCCGCAGCATCGACAGCACCACCCTTGGCCTGCTGGCCAAACTGTCGATCCTGTCGCGGCAGAAGGTCGGCCTGTTGCCGACGGTTGTCACCACCCACGAAGACATCACTCGGCTTTTGCAGTCGATGGGCTTCGAGCAGGTGTTCAACATCGTCAACCACCCGGTGCCGTGCCCGGAGTGCCTGGACGACCTGCCGGATCAGGACCAATCCGAAGAAGTGGTGCGAATCAAGGTGCTGGAAGCGCACAAGATTCTCATGGGCCTGAACGATTCCAATCGTGAAGCGTTTCATGATCTGGTGAATGCGCTGGAGCGGCATTGATTCAGTGAATTGAGGATGCTTAGGCCAGCCTCTTCGCGAGCAGGCTCGCTCCCACAGAATCTTTATTCGACACACAATCGAGATCACTCACAAATCCCTTGTGGGAGCGAGCCTGCTCGCGAAGGCGGGCACTACCGATTTCCAACAGCCACAAAAAAGGGCGAACCTGTGAAGGTTCGCCCTTTTTGCATTCTACAAATCAAATCACAGCTTGGCCTGCAGCAACGCTTCCAGCTTCTCCTGGTCGCGGGCGAACTGACGGATGCCTTCAGCCAGTTTCTCGGTGGCCATCGCGTCTTCGTTGGACAACCAGCGGAATTGCGCTTCGTTGAGGCTCAGACGCGCTTCACCGGCATTGCCCGGCGCCAGTTTGCGTTCCAGCTTGCCGGTATCGGCGGCCAGCTTCTCCAGCAGTTCCGGGCTGATGGTCAGGCGATCACAGCCAGCCAGTTGTTCGATCTGGTTGATGTTACGGAAGCTGGCGCCCATGACCACGGTCTTGTAGTCATTGGCCTTGTAGTAGTTGTAGATGCGCGTCACCGACTGCACGCCAGGATCATCGGCGCCGGTGTAGTCGTTGCCGTTGGCCTTCTTGTACCAGTCGTAGATACGGCCCACGAACGGCGAAATCAGGAACACCCCGGCGTCGGCGCAGGCGGCGGCCTGGGCGAAGGAGAACAGCAGGGTCAGGTTGGTCTGGATGCCTTCCTTCTCGAGGATTTCGGCGGCGCGGATGCCTTCCCAGGTCGAGGCGATCTTGATCAGCACTCGGTCGCGGCCGACGCCGGCCTTGTCGTACAGCTCGATCAGGCGATGCGCACGCTTGAGGATCGCATCCTGGTCGAAGGACAGGCGCGCATCCACTTCGGTGGAGATGCGGCCCGGAACCACGTTGAGGATTTCCTTGCCCACTGCGACGCCGAAACGGTCGCTGGCCAGGCCGACATCACCCTTGCAGTCGCGAACGCAATCGTTCAGCAGTTCGGCGTAACCGTGAATGGCCGAAGCCTTGAGCAGCAGGGAAGGGTTGGTGGTGGCATCGGTCGGTTTGACTCGGGCGATCGCTTCGAAGTCGCCGGTGTCGGCAACCACGGTGGTGAACTGTTTGAGTTGTTCCAGCTTGGAAGTCATGGGCGTGCTCTATCCTATGGGTCTGAAGACATTACCCGAGCGCTGACGGGCACTCAAGGGTGCATTCGTGGATCGATGGCCCCGGTGGCAACAACCTGAAAACGATTGTTTGAAAGGTGGGGCGCGGTGTCGCTGAATACGATGCCAAAACAGCCCACAGGTTCAAAGCAACCGACCTGTGAACAGGCCGGTTGCCCATGTCCTACTCAGCGTTCAACACACCTTCCACGGACAACCGTGCCGGTTTTGGCTGACCGTCAGAGGTGAGAAAGCCGAAGTTCTTCTCGCGATCGTTGCTGCCCGAATCACTGTTCCGCCATTCATAGATAGAGGTCAGCGGAATATTCAGGCGTTTAACGTCGGTAATAAACGCGTTGATCTTGGTTGCTTGTCCCTCAGGACCACCGTTGGAGGCGAGGGCCGAAACCCCCCATTCACTGATGACCCCCGGCAGATTGAAGTTCTGTTGGATGAAGGTCTGTGCGTTGCTGATCTGCGTCGCGGTCATCCCATAAGGATGATAGGAAACCGCGTTGAGGCATTTCGGGTAATCGCTGACGATACTTTTCATCGCCACCGTCGATGCCGAGCCCGCGCTTGGCGGCCGGGCGAAGCCGAAGCCGACCCGTGGCGTCGTCTGCGGCTGGCCTTCGAAGGCCTTGCACATGCCGGCCATGAACGGCACGAACGTGGTGTCGAAATTGCGCGTCGGCCAATAGGTTTCCAGGTCCGGCTCGTTCCAGATTTCGATCGCCACCAATTGCGAACTCCAGGTTTTTTCCAGCCCGGTCACGGTGTTGGCGAACTTACTGCCGGCGGCGTTCAGCTCTTCGGGCGAAGTGGCCGGCAGTGCCTTGATTGCGCGCACAGTCAGCAGCACCGGCAGGCCGGCGGAAGCGGCGGCGGCAAAGGCGTCGCTGACCTGTTTCTGATACGTCTTGGCGGTGAGGCTGTCGCTCCACACACCGAAGCGCACAAAGCTGAAGCCTGCTGCCTTGATTTGCGCGGCATCGGCGGCGGTGAAGCTCTGGATCTTGACTTGGACGCCGATGGTTTTTGCTGGAAGGTTGGGGAACAGCTCACTGGCGTGAACCTGGCTGGTGGCACCGAGCGCCATCAGGGCGAGGGCGGCGAGTTTATTGCGCTGTGCTGTTTTCATGTCTGCTCTCCTGAAGAGAATGACAACTACGAATATTTATCCCGTTACTCAATTTCCGATAACGGTGATGTCACTAAGTGCGCGAATGTTATTTTTTGTCAGGAAAACAGCAACTGAAAATCACAGTTATTTTTAGTCCGCTAATTGTGGTTGGGGCGGCTTAAAACGCTGTGGTACTTAATGTTCCTGTACTAACAGGGCGAAGCTATTTCTGAGTGCAGGAAAGTCGTGAGGGTTCATTAACTTTCACGGCATGTTGGCTGTTTGATATTACACAGGAAAGCAAGACTTGTTCAAAAAGATCCTCGTTGTCTGCGTGGGCAATATATGCCGAAGTCCGACGGCTGAACTGCTGCTGCGCAACGCGCTGGGCCCGTCCGCCATCACTGTGTCCTCTGCCGGCTTGTCCGCCCGCGTGGGCGAGGGCGTGGAAGCCTCGGCGCGGCAGGTTCTCGAAGAGCACGGGCATTGCGCCGAGGCCTTCAAGGCGCGGCAACTGACTTCGGACATCGTCAATGACTCGGACCTGATCCTGGTCATGGAAAAAGCCCACGTCAATCAAGTGCTGAAGATTGCCTCGCACGCCAGAGGCAAAGTGTTTCTGCTCGGTAAATGGCAGAGCGAGCGCGAAATACATGATCCGTATCGTCAAGGCAAAGCCGCGTTTATTCATGCCCACGCATTGATTGAAGATGCTGTTAGTTCATGGGCGAAGCGTCTCGGGCATTGATGAATCTTCTTCAGAACAGTAAATGGTAAGAACAGACTTATGCAGTTACCGTCCGTAATCGGCACCCGCGACAATGATCAAGACAGTATTGATCTGCTCGGCATCTTCGGCAGCCTGATCGACCAGAAGTGGCTGATCGGCGCGCTGACCGGTGCCTTCATGGTCACCGGCGTCGCCTATGCGGTGCTGGCAACGCCGGTGTACCTGGCGAACGCGCTGGTGCAGGTCGAACCGAAAAAGAACGACATGCTCGGTTTCTCCGACCTCAACAGCATGCTCGGCGGGCAATCGCCGTCGGTGACCGAAATCGGCATCATCAAATCCCGCGCGGTGATCGGCAAAACCGTTGACGACCTGCGCCTGGATATCGACGTCACCCCCAACACGTTCCCGTTGATCGGCGGCTTCCTTTCGCGGCGCTATCGCGGTGACAGCGAGACCAGCGTCGCGCCGCCGCGTTTCGGTTTGAACAGTTATGCCTGGGGCGGCGAACGTCTGGAATTCACTCGGCTGCAATTGCCGAAAGACCTGCTCGGCAAGAAACTCACCCTGGTCGCCGGCGAACAGCAGCGTTTTCAACTGTTCGATGAAAACGACAATCTGCTCGCCGAAGGCGTGGCCGGCGAAGCGTTTGCCAACGACGGCGTGGAAGGGCAGATCGCGCAACTGGCGGCCAACCCCGGCACGCGCTTTCAGGTGGTGCGCAATCCACGCATCGTGACCATCCAGGGCTATCAGGACGCGCTGGATATCTCCGAACAAGGCAAGGAGTCGGGGATCATTCGTCTGGCGCTGGCCAGCTCCGACGCGGCCGAGGCGGTGAAGATCCTCAACAAGATCGCCTCGCTCTACGTCGAGCAAAACGTACGGCGCACTTCGGCGGAAGCCGCGCAGAGCCTCGCTTTTCTGCAAAGCCAGTTGCCCCAGGTCAAGCGTGATCTGGCCAAGGCCAGCGACGCCTTGAATGCCTACCAGACCCACGGCAAGACCGTGAACATCTCGCTGGAAACCCAGTCGGTGCTGGGCCAGTCGGTGGCGCTGGAAACGCGCATCTCCGAGCTGAAAATGCAGCAGGCCGAACTCGATCGCAAGTTCACCAAACAGCACCCGGCCTACCGCGCCTTGATGACGCAGATCGGCGAGCTGACCCAGCAGCAGAAATCTCTCGAGGGCAAGGTTCAGGACTTGCCGGCCACTCAGCAGGAATTGCTCAACCTGACCCGCGACGTCGAGGTGGCTTCGCAGATCTACACGCAGTTGCTGAACAAATCCCAGGAGCTCGACATCGTCCGCGCCGGGGCCGTCGGCAACGTGCGCTTGATCGACACTGCCGATGTCGACCTGACCAATCCGATCAAACCGAAGAAACCACTGATCGTGCTGATCGCGACATTGCTCGGCGCGTTTGTCGGCGTGGCGCTGGTGCTGCTGCGCAAATCCCTTAGCCGAGGCCTTGAAGGTCCAGAAGGCATCGAGCAGTTGGGCCTGCCGGTTTACGCGTCGATTCCCTACAGCGCCTTGCAGGAAGAAGAGGACAACAAAAAGGGCCGCGCCCGCGATGGCGTCGACAAGCCTGCGTACCTGCTGGCGCTGCGCAACCCGACTGATCTGTCGATCGAATCGATCCGCAGCCTGCGCACCTGCCTGCACTTTGCCGGGCTCGATTCGACCAACAACCGCATCATGATTTCCGGGCCGAGCCCGCAGGTCGGCAAGACCTTCGTTTCGTCCAACCTTGCGGCGGTCATGGCCCTGAGCGGCCAGCGCGTGGTGCTGATCGATGCCGACATGCGCAAAGGGCACCTGCACAAAACCCTCAACACGCCGATCAGCAACGGTCTGTCCGACCTGCTGGTCAAGCGCTGCACCCTCGAACAGGCGATCAACAAGGTCGAAGTCGACAACCTGCATTTCATCAGCCGGGGGCAAGTGCCGCCCAATCCTTCCGAATTGCTTATGCACGCCAACTTCCGCGAACTGCTGGCAGAACTCAGCGAGCGCTACGACCTGGTGATCATCGACACGCCGCCACTGCTGGCAGTGACCGATGCCGCCATCGTCGGTCGCGAGGCCGGCATCAGCCTGATCGTCACCCGCTTCGGGGTGAACCCGGCCAAAGAGATCGAACTGACCATTCGCCGCTTCGCCCAGAACGGCATCGAGTTGAAAGGCGCGGTGTTCAACGGCGTCGAGAAGCGTGCGGCCAGCTATTACGGCGGCACTGGCTATTACAACTACGAATACGCGTCCGACAAATCCTGATGGTTGCCGATTGTTCTTTCCTGTTTGAAGTGGGTGAGTTGTGAAAAAAATACTGCACGTGGCAGAGACGATCAAAGGTGGCGTGGCGACGGTGATCCGCACGATCTCGGCATCGCCCGAAGACGACGCAGCGGATTATCAACTGGTCTATCTGGTGCCCGAGGATCAGGCCAAGGAGCTGCACGGCATCGCCCCGCAGCAGGTGCGCACCTTCCCGCGCAGTGGCCGCAACGTGCCGTCGCTGCTGCGTTTCGCCTGGCGTCTGAGCCAGGTGCTGCTCAAGGAAAAGCCCGACGTGGTGCATTTGCACAGCACCTTTTCCGGGGTGATCGGCCGTGTTGTGTGCGTGCTGTTGCGACCATGGCGCAAGCCGAAAATCGTCTACTGCCCGCACGCGTTTTCGTTCCTGATGGAAAGCTCGCCGACCAAGCAGAAAGTCTATGCGTGGATCGAGCGCGTGCTGCAGAAAGTCACCGACGTGATCATCTGCGTCAGCCAGTACGAGCTGGATAAAGCCGCGCGTTTCGGCATCGAGCGCAAGCGCATGAAGCTGATCTACAACGGCATTCACCACAAGGACGACGCACCGAAGAGCGTTGGCGCCGAGCCGATTCATCTGCTTTTCGTCGGGCGCCTGGATTACCAGAAAGGCTTCGACGTGCTGCTCAAGGCCTACGCCAAGGTCAATCGCAACGACCTCAAACTGACGGTGGTTGGTAGTGCGGTCAACGAAGACTCGGTCGAGTGCCCGCCGATGGATTCGGTCGAGTACCTGCCGTGGGTGACGCCGAGTGAAGTGCAGGCGCTGTATCAGAAAGCCGATGCGCTGATCGTGCCGAGTCGCTGGGAAGGCTTTGCCATGGTGCCGCTGGAAGGCATGGCCATGGGGCTGCCGGTGATTGCCAGCAACTGCACCTCACTGCCGGAACTGGTCACCAACGAAGTGTCTGGCTACGTCTTCCCGTCCGGTGATCACCAGGCGCTGGCCGACGTGTTGACGATCATCCAGAAGCCGCGCCTGCTCGACCTTGGCAATGAAGGCCGGAGCATTGTCCGCGAACGCTTCAGCGCCGCGTTGATGATCCGCCAGACCTACGACCTGTATCACGCTCCCACTTATTAAGTAGAACTCAAGCTTATGAACGTAACGATTTTGCATGGCTACAGTGCGTCCAACTCCGGTGACGGTCTGCTCGTCGATCTGGCCATTGCTCTGGTGCAGCGTAACTTCGGTGACGACACCGCGATCAGTGTCGTGGCGTCCGACCCTGAGTCGTTCAATTACTTGCCGCACCCACGTTTCGATGCGCCGGTAATGGCGGCCAAGGGGCTGGGCCGGGTCAAGCAAGCGGTGTTTCTCAATCAGTCCTACGCCGGGCTCGCCGATCTGCTGAAGAAAACCGATCTGATCGTCGGTGTCGGCGGCGGCTACATGCGTTCGAAAAGCGCCTTCGAGCACATCAAGCTGAAGCTCGGCCACGCCAAGCAACTGGAAACCGCGATCCTTAGCAAAGTGCCGTCGGTGTACCTGCCGCAGAGCATCGGCCCGTTCCACGGCGAGAGCAGCAAGATCGTTGAACACTACGCCAGCGCCGATGCGGTGTTCGTGCGTGACAACCGTTCCTCGGCCATCTTCGATGCTTGCGAAAACGTCTACCGCGCGCCGGATCTGGCCGTGCAGTCGCTGGCGAGCAAGATTCTTCAGCAACCGAAATTCACTCGCTGTGCTGCCTCGCCGGCGACAGTCTGCGTGGTGCTGCGCAAGCCGCCGGAGTGGAGCAAGGAGAAGAAGGTCGCTTACGTGGCCAATCTGAAACTGCTGCTGCAGCGTCTGAAGAACAAAAGCAAAGTGGTCTGCGCTGTGCAAAGCGCGGTACGTGGCAACGATGACGGCGCGTTCTACCGCGAGCTGGGCATCAACGAAGATCTGCTGTCGCTGAAGGCAACCATTGCCAAGTACCAACCGGACCTGGTGATCTCGGTGCGTTTGCATGGCGCCATCGAATCGCTGCTCTCCGGCGTGCCGGCGTATCACATCAGCTACGAGCGCAAAGGCTTTGGCGCCTATCAGGACATGGGCGTCGAGGACTGGGTGATCAACGGCGGCGATATCGACGTCGACACCATCATCAACACCGTTTACGCGCCCAATGCCTTGGCGGATTTCGGCAAGCGCCTGACCGACACTTGCCGCGAGATCGAGGCGAAAACCGTGGCCATGGACGAAATCATCAAGGGTGTCGTTCGATGATATTTCGGCTGTTGCTTCGCGGCGGAGCCTTGGGCGCGAAGTTCTTGCTGGTGTTGGCCATCACCCATTACCTCGGTTACGAGGCGCTGGGTTTTTACGGTGTGGTGGTCGCGGCGTCGTTGATCGCGTCGAAGTTCTACAGCGTCGGCTTCAGTTCCGAAATCAACCGGCTGATCAGCGTCGGCGGCAGCTCGCGGCGGGTGGTCGACAAGGTTCTGCTGCTGTATCTGGCGGTGGGGCTGTTGTTGTCGGTACTGACGGTGCTGGTCTATTCGCTGTTTCAGTCGGTGGAAGCGACCGCCACGCTGATCCTGTGCGTGACGCTGGTGTTGCTCACCGAGCACCTGTCGTTCGAAATCAATTCCTTCGTGTTTTCCGCGCAGAAAGCCACCGCCGGCGCTCTGCTGTTCTTCATCAAGACTGGCCTGTGGGCGGCGTTGGCGGTGGGCGGCATGGTGCTCGGCTGGGTCGCGGGCATCGCCAGTGTGTTGTGGCTGTGGGTCGTCGCCAACGTGCTGGTAATCATCGCCGGTTATTTGATCGTGGTGAACGTGCACAAGGGCCGCGAAGCCGCGCCGCTGGACACCGCGACGGTGTGGAAGGCCGGGTTGCCGTTCTATCTCGGCACCGGTCTGATCGCCCTGAGTCAGTACGCCGAGCGCTTTCTGATCATCGACCTCGAGCCCTACGCCAGCCTCGGTAAATATGTGTACGCGTGGTCCGCGGCCAACACTTTGCAGGCGTTGTCGTACGCGGTGGTGGCGGTGGTCGGCATTCCGGTGCTGGCCAAGCGTTTCCAGGCCGATCAACAGGCGTTCACGGTCAGGCAACTGTTCGTCAACAAATGGGTGATGCGCTCGCTGGTGGTCTCCGCCGTTGTGGCCGTGGCGATCTATGTGTTTTTCAATGTGTTGCTCGATTACGTCGCCAGCAGCGTGCCGCGCCCGGATAACGCGCTCCTCGCGGTGCTGATTTTTTCCTTCGCTTTGCGGGCGATTGGCGACATCGTCTGGGGCGGTTTGATTGCTTCGAAAAACAGCCGGGTGTCGCTGGCCAGCTCGACGCTCTGCCTGCTGATTTCAGTGCCGATCAGCTATGTGCTGATCAAGCATTACTCGATCTACGGCGCGGCGTGGGGCAACGTTTTCGCCATCGTCGTGCAGCTCAGTGTGATTGCAGTGTTGACCCGTGTCACCGGCGCGAAAAAGGTTGCGCTGTCATGGGCCTGAAATTGCCGCGCATCGAGTTTCGTGGGCGCAAATTCGATTCGTCGATTTCCTTTCTGATCCTGTTCACCGGGCTGTTTCTGTCAGTGGCGATGCCGCTGTTGGTGCCGCGTGATCCGGGGCCGGATGCGATGACCTTGTGGTCGTCGTATGCGCGTGCCGACAACTGCAATTTCTGGAACCCGTTCTCGCCGGATCGCTCGTCCTACGAGTGTTCGGCGTTCCTGCTGCGGCCCACCGGGATCAACCTGACCAACGCCTGGGCCTACGGCATGTTCTGCAATTTCTTCCTCACCGCAATTCCGGTGGTGGTGTTCCGGCGCATGCCGTTGACCATTTTCGGCACCCTGTGCCTGTGGGGCATCGTGCGCTCGTTTTTCCTCGAGAACCTGACCAAGGAAATCATCGTGTCGGTGGCGGTGTTGAGCATTCTGCTCAGCGCATTGACGCGCAAATATCGCGGCGGTTTTTTCCTCTCGGCGGTGATTTACGGTGTGCTGATCCGGCCGTACTGGATCCTGTTTTCGCTGTCGTGGGTCGGCGTCTGCGTGATGAAAAAGTACGTCTCGCGCTTCACCTTCTTCCTGATGCTGTTCCTGTTTTATCTGGCGGTGGCCATGGCCATTCAGCTGGCGTTGGGCTTTCCGGTGTCATCGATCCGCGCGAGCAACAACGAGCTGCGCACGGCGGGCGAGGAGGGCTCGAAGTCGCTGATCGTTTCGTGGCTCAGCGGCAGCGACTTCGTCTCCCAGGCGCTGGATTCGATGATCATTTTCTTCCGCCTGTCGTTCCCGGTTGAGCTGATTCTGCTGTCCGGGCCGGGGCAGGTGATCTTCGTTGCGCTGATGATCATGACCGCGCTGCTGCTGTTCAAAGTCATCACTTCGACCGACTACAAGGGCGCGCCGATCCAGACCAAACCCAAGGAACTGATCGCGATTCCGCTGGCGTTTCTGTTGGTGCAAGGCTTGTTCGAGCCGGACTTCGGCTCCTTCGCCCGCCACTTCTCGATGGTGGTGCCGGTGTTGTTCGTCGGCCTGGGCTTGATGCTGCGCGCGAACAAACCGGCGCAGGTCGAATCAAGAATTCTCACTTAAGGCAGGTGCTCTATGTCGAGCAAGAAAAAATCCCTGGAAATCGAAACCCTGCGCGGCCTGGCGTGCCTGCTGCTGGTGCTCTATCACGTCATCGGCCCGCTGGGCGGCGGCTTGAAGATCGACATCGGCTCGCCGTTCCGGGTCATCGCCGACTCGATGGTGTACGTGCGCATGCCGCTGTTCACGTTTATCTCCGGCTACATCTATTCGATCTACAAGATTCGCGGCAATGACTTTTCCGCCTTCTTCGTCGGCAAGGTGCGGCGGCTGATCGTGCCACTGTTCTGTGTCGGCGTGCCGTTCTCGGTGCTGCAAGCGGTGGGGCCGGGGGTGAACAAGGACGTCGGCGTGATCGACGCGTTGTTGTCGTTCTGGGTGCCGATCAACCACTTCTGGTTCCTGCAGGCGGTGTTCAGCATTTTCATCTTCGTCGGTTTGCTGGAATGGCGCGGCCTGCTGCGTTCGGCGACGCGGTTGTATGGCTTGTTTGCGTTTGCGGCGGTGTTGTTCCTGCTGCCGCCGTTGCCGTTGGATGCGTTCGGTATCAACGGTGCGATTTATCTGCTGCCGTTTTTTGTTGCAGGGATGATCGGTCAGGAAAATGTCGATGTTTTGAAACAGCGTTTCAAAGTGATCGGGCCGCTGCTGTTTGTGCTGATCTCGCTGACGCTGTTGTACGTCGCGGCGATTGATCGTGAGCTGATTGTCGATCGCCGCAGCCTGATTGGTTTGACCGTGGGTTGCGTGTCTTGCATCGCGTTGCTGTCGAGTGACATGCGCTCGAAAGCGCTGACCTGGCTCGGTGGATATTCCTATGCGATTTTCCTTTTCCATGTGCTGTTCGCAGCGACCTCGCGGTTTGTCCTTGGGCGCCTCGGCGTGAAGGATGAGAGCTTGCTGGTGCTGGGTGGTCTGAGTTGTGGATTGCTCGGGCCGGTGGTGCTGGCGATGGTGTGCAGCCGGTTCAACTTCACTTCGGTGCTGTTCCTTGGCGAGCGCGCGGCGAAGAAAAAAGCACCGGTGATTGTCGCTCCGGTGGTGCAGACGCAATCATCCCTGTAGGAGCTGACGAGTGAAACGAGGCTGCGATCTTTTGATCTTTTGTCGTGGCTTGCGAAGATCAAAAGATCGCAGCCTCGTTTCACTCGTCAGCTCCTACAGTGGATTCGTGCAAGTCACACCATCCTTGTGGGAGCGAGCCTGCTCGCGAAGGGGCCATCCCGGACAAAGGAAATATTCAATGATGCCAGTAGACGCCCCTCAACCAGCCGCCACCTCGGCCATCACGGTAGACGATGCCCGCCAGCGCTTTACGCAGTGGCGCGAGGGCAAGGCCGGCAAGGTGCTGGCGGTTTCGGTGATCGGCGATAGCTACACCGCCGGGCAGGATTTCTACCTGAACAAACTGGTGCAGCGAGTGGCCGCCGAAGCGGGTTTCGCCGGCCCCGGTTACGTCGGTTTCAACCACGGCGCGGCGCTGGGCGGCACGCATTTCAAATACACCCGCAGCAGCGACAAATACTTCGGCGGCGGCTGGAAGGTTTCCGAGCTGGGCCAGGCCAGCCCGGACAGTCGCACGATCAGCGGCAAACCCGGCGCCTGGTTGCAAGTCGATGCCAGCCCTTCGCCGCGCATCGATACCACGGTCACTCAGGCGAAACTGTTGTATCTGGGCAACGGCAAATCCGAAGAGCTGCGCTATCGCTGGTCGCCCGCGCAAGCCTGGCAACCGTTGAAACTCGCAGGCTCAGGCGTTCAGGAAGTCGCGCTAGCGGGCGTTCCATCAGCCGCAGACTGGTCATTCAGACTGGAAGTGGTGAAGGGCGCGCCCACGTTGTTCGGCCTTTGGATGACGAATGATGAGAAGGGCATTCGGGTGTCGAAACTGGCGGCCTCCGGCGCGGCATCGGCGGATTTCTATCACGCCGATCCACAGTGGCAGGCGCAGTGGAAAGCGGTGGTGTCGAAGATTCCGGCCGACGTTTACCTGATCATGCTCGGCGGCAACGATCAGGGTTTCGGCGTCAAACCTGCGCAGTACCTGCAAAACGTTCAGGGCCTGGTGAGCATGCTGCGCGAGATTCAGCCGGCGGCGAGCATCAACCTGATCATGCGCCAAGACACCACGCGCTCCAGCGCTTATCCGATGTCGGCCTACGCGCAGGTGCTCGAACCGTGGGCGCGTGAACAGCAGCTCGGTTTCGCCAACCTGCAATGCGCATTCGGCCCCGACGTCAAACGCTACGCCAGCGCGATGATCGGCCCGGACAAGATTCATCCGTTGCCGGCCACGGGCGGGAAGGTGATTGCCGATTATTTTTATGGCTGGATCATGGGGCACGAGACTGGGTGCGGCAGCGCTGCAAAAATTTGAATGTGGGAGCGAGCCTGCTCGCGAAGGCGCCGTGTCAGATACCGAAATGCTGACTGTGCCGCCGCTTTCGCGAGCAGGCTCGCTCCCACAATGGATCGGCGTGACGCCCGGGTGATCAGGCGTCGTGCTTGAAGGCGTCGATGAGCCCCAGCAGTTCGTCAAGCTTGCGCGGCATCAACCGCGCATCACAGCGGGTCTCGACGTTAATGATGATCGCCGGATCGTTGCAGCAGATGCGCACGCGAAAGCGCCAGTCGCTGAAGATCACTTTCAGGCCATCGCGGTCATCCATTTCCAGCGCCTGTTCGCCATACAACGCCTTCAGGTGCGCGAGTAGCGGATAGGGATCACGCAGCGGCCGGCGAATATCGCCGGACGCAGGAAACACACCGATCCGCTCCACCAGCAGAATCGTGCCCAGCCAGGTCTCGTTGGCGCTGGGCAGCGGTTGATGGCGCGACAACCAGCTCATCACCCCGAGGTTGCCCACCTCACGTTCAATCTCTGTCGAATGTTGTGCAATGTTCATGGTTGCCTGCCTCTGGTGATGGGGGGCCGTCTCAGCGGCCCTTGAGGTACACGTTGTCGTAGCAGAAATTGGTCGCTTGCAAGTAACCCTCGGCATCGCCGCAATCAAAGCGCAGGCCTTTGAATTTATAGGCCAGCACGCAGCCGTTTTGCGCCTGTTTCATCAGCGCGTCGGTGATCTGGATTTCGCCGCCCTTGCCCGGTTCGGTGTCGGCGATCAGGTCGAAGATGTCCGGGGTGAGGATATAGCGCCCGATGATCGCCAGGTTCGACGGCGCGTCCTGCGGCGCCGGTTTTTCCACCATGTTGTTGACTCGGTAGATGCCCTCGGAAATCAGCTCACCGGCAATCACCCCGTACTTGTGGGTCTGGTCGGCCGGGACTTCCTGGATGGCGACGATCGAGCAGCGGAATTTCCTGTACAGCTCAATCATCTGCGACAGCACACCGTCGCCTTCCAGGTTCAGACACAGGTCGTCGGCCAGCACCACGGCAAACGGCTCGTCGCCGATCAATGGGCGACCGCTGAGAATGGCGTGGCCCAGGCCTTTCATTTCCACCTGACGGGTGTAGGAGAAGGTGCAGGTGTCGATCAGTTCGCGGGTGCCGGCGAGGAATTTCTCTTTCTCGGTGCCACGGATCTGGTGCTCGAGTTCGTAGCTGATGTCGAAGTGGTCTTCCAGCGCGCGCTTGCCCCGGCCGGTGACGATGGCCATGTGTTGCAGGCCGGCGTCCCGTGCTTCTTCAACGGCGTATTCGATCAACGGCTTGTTGACGATCGGCAGCATCTCTTTCGGCATGGCTTTGGTCGCCGGCAAGAAACGCGTGCCGTAGCCGGCAGCGGGGAACAAACATTTACGAATCATAAAAGTATCCTGGACAGTCATGGAACACAGGCGACGGTTGCGCACCAGAAAGTGGCGGCAAGTTTCAATGATTATTGAAGGCTTACTTTAATACCCGAGTCAGGTTGTTGCTGGCAATTAGTTGCGCTGTTAAAAAGCGCTAATGTTATGAGATGTCGACTACTTGGTTATTAGTTATTTTTAGTCGGTATCTGTCGATAGTGATAAGTGTCCAGTGAGTGCTAATAAGTACCCGTCAAACAGTTTGACCGGCAAAAATAATTTTTGCCAGTGGTTGAACTGAATTTGTTTGAGGTTGTTGTCGCCCTGTTTGTGTGAATTGCTCCGCATATCCACCAGGCATGGCTTGACACGCTACCGGGTATTTATTCAATGACGGACCGCGCTATGAAGATTCTGGTAACGGGTGGTGCCGGCTATATCGGCTCGCATACCACACTTGCATTGCTTGAAGCAGGTTATGAAGTTGTCGTTCTGGATAATCTTTGTAACAGCAGCGACGCAGCACTTCACGCCGTTGAAGCCATTTGCGGCAAAAGTGCGTGGATGATTCGCGGCGATGTCTGCGATCGGCCGCTGCTCGACCGGATTTTCCGCGAGCATCAGATCGACGCCGTGCTGCATTTCGCCGGGCTCAAAGCCGTGGGCGAGAGTGTGCGCAAGCCGCTCGAATACTACGAAACCAACGTCGGCGGCAGCATCACCCTGTGTCAGGCGATGGCAGCGGCGGGGGTGTTCCGGCTGGTGTTCAGTTCCTCGGCGACGGTGTACGGCGAGCCTGAAGAGATGCCGATTCGCGAGGATTTTCCTACGGGCAATCCGACCAATCCCTACGGCCAGTCCAAGCTGATCGTCGAGAACGTGCTGCGCGACCTGAGCCTCGCCGAGCCGCGCTGGAGCATCGCGCTGCTGCGCTATTTCAACCCGATCGGCGCCCACGCCAGCGGGCACATGGGCGAAGACCCCAACGGCATCCCGAACAATCTGGTGCCGTATATCAGCCAGGTCGCGGTCGGCAGCCTGCGCGAGCTGTCGATCTTCGGTAATGATTACCCGACCGCCGATGGCACCGGCGTGCGCGATTACATTCATGTCGTCGATCTGGCGGATGGGCATTTGAAAGCGTTGCAGTCGATCAGCGAGCGCACCGGCATCCACACCTGGAACCTCGGCACCGGCGATGGCTACAGCGTGCTGCAAGTGCTGCATGCGTTCGAACAGGCCTGCGGCCGCCCGGTGCCTTACCGGATGATGCCGCGTCGCGCCGGTGACATTGCCGAGAGTTTTGCCGATGCTTCGAAAGCGGCGAAAGAACTCGGCTGGAAAGCCACGCGCAACTTGCAGGACATGGTCGCCGACACTTGGCGCTGGCAATCGAATCATCCCAATGGTTATTCGCGATGATGGCCATTTAGTCCGATGTTAGTTTCAGTCAGGTTGTTAGATAACGTCGGGAAATTACACTGGCAATGCCGTTTGCAAATCCGTAGATATAAACCTGCCGTTCGACTTTAGCAGTTGCGTAGCGCTGTGAAAGAACAACGGATCTTGTTCGCGCTCTTTGCGGACTTGAAAGCTACCAGCTCTGACACAGACCTGTTTTTTAACAGTTCGAATGTTAGAAAGGAGTTGTTATGAAAAAAGTGATGGCAGTTGCCCTGTTGACGATGTTGAGCAACTGGGCTGCCGCCGCTGAAGCGCCGTTGACAGCGGTAACCAATGTAGGTGGCAGTGTGGCGGCTTCGCAAGCGCCCGCGGCCAGTACTGCAATGGTTGCCAGTGCTGTAGCGGCGTCCAACAGCGGTGGCAGTGCCAACGGTGGTACCACCGGTACGACGGGTACCACCGGTACAACCGGCACGCATAACTAACAGGAACATTTGTTAGTGCAGTACAGAGTCGCCCGACGCAAGTCGGGTGACTTTGTTTTTTGGATTCGCCCTTGAATAGCGTAGTGCCATTATGACTCGTAGTGTTTATCTTTTAATGTTGGCAAGTCTCGCTTTGCAAGGTTGCATGTTTTCCCCCGGCCAGTACCTCAGCACCAGCGATATCACCCGCCAGGGTGCCAGCGAAAGCAGTCGGGTCGAGCTGATTCCGATCACCCCGAAGCTGATCGCCATGAACCGCGCCACCCAGAAGCGTGAGTCGCTGCCGGCGGAGCTGCTGGTGACGCCGGCGGAATATCGCATCGGCAACAATGACGTGCTGTACATCACCGTCTGGGATCACCCGGAGCTGACTGCCCCCTCCGGCGCGCAACAACAGATCGATGCCAACGGCCGTCTGGTGCGCTCCGATGGCACGCTGTATTACCCGTTCATCAAGGAAGTCCAGGCCGCCGGCCGGACTATCCAGCAACTGCGCGCGGACATCGAACAACGCCTGTCGGCATTCATCGCCGAGCCGCAGGTCGACGTCGCGGTGCTGCGCTTCGCCAGCCAGAAAGTCGTGGTCACCGGCGCCGTCACGAAGGCCGGCCCGCAAGCGATTTCGACCAATCCGCTGAGCGTGGTCGAAGCCCTCGGTTCCGCTGGCATCGACACCAACAATGCGGACTTGTCCGGGCTGCTGCTGACGCGCAACGGGCGGGTGTATCCGCTCAATCTCGACTCGCTCAATCAGCAGGATTCCGAACTGCAGAACGTCTACCTCAAGGGCGGCGATCAGCTGTATCTGCCGTACAACGACAACAAGCGCATCTACGTCATGGGCGAAGTCAACCAGCCGCGCGCGCTGAGCTTCAAGACCGCAACCATGAACCTGTCCGACGTGCTCGGTTCGGTCGGTGGCCTGAGTCAGACCAGTTCCAACGGCAACGCGGTGTACGTGATTCGCGGCGTGGAAAATCTCGACGTCGAGCCGGCGAAGATCTATCAGCTCGAAGCCGAATCGCCGACCGCCATGGCGCTGGCCTCGCACTTTCAGGTGCGGCCGCAGGATGTCGTCTACGTCGGCCCGGCCAACGTTACGCGCTGGAACCGTTTCATCAGCCAGTTGGTGCCGTCGGCGTCGATTGTCGGCACCGGAGCTTCGGCAGCGAAGAACTGGAGCGAATACAGCAACAACAGCAAATAAGGCCGCCCGACTGTGAACCTATTGAAAGTGGGCGTCTGCCTGATGGCGGCCTCGTTGCTGTGCGGCTGCAACCCGCTGATGAGCGCATCGCTGAACAACCTCAAGGCCGCCGTCGTCGGCCCCGACGAGGTTGATGTGACAGCGGCCGAAGTCGCCGGGGTCAACTACCCGCAACTGAAACTGACCACACCGTCCGGCTCAGGCGTGCTGGCGCTGGTGCGCGAGCGTGAAGACCTGCAATTCTGGGTCGCCTCCGGCAAGCAGGTTTTGCTGCTGCGCGATGGCCTCGCCGTGCGCAGCATCGGCCTCGGTCTGCAGGGCGATCTGGATGGCACGCGGCTGGCCGATGACTCGCCGTTCAAGCAAGGCCTGCACCACGTCGCCGACGGTTTCACCACGCGGCGCTGGATCGATTTGTACAAGGGCCAGGAAGTCGGTGTGATCGTCAACAGCCGCTTCTCGCGCCGCGCCACCGAGACCCTGGAAATTCTCGGCAAGCCTTACTCGGTGCTGCGCGTCGATGAACAGATCGACGCCCCAGCCATCGGCCTCAGCGCAACCAACCGTTACTGGGTCGACCCGCGGGACGGTTTCATTCTGCAAAGCGAGCAACAACTGACCTCGCAATTGCGCGTCAAGCTGGTTCAGCTGACTCCTGATCGCAGGCATCTGCCGTGAAGCGCTTAAGCATTTTGGCTGCGGGTCTTTTGCTGATCGCTGGGGCGAGTCAGGCCGCTGTCACTGTGTCCGGCGACGTCGCCAATCCCGGGCCGATTGCATTGCCGCCGGGTGGACGCCTGTTCGATGTGATCAGCGAAGCCGTGCCCAATGCCGAAGGCTATTGGCTGGCGGGCGGCTTGTTGCGCCAGTCGCTGGTCGAGGAACAGACGCGGCTCAAGGTTGGTGTGCTGTTCGATCTCGAGGTGCTGCAGCGCATGGCGACGCTGTTTAATCGGCCAAGCCGCGCGGCACTGGCACAGCGCGTTGCTGAAGAAGTTCGACAGATGCCAGTGACCGGGCGGCAGATCGCTGACCTCGATCCGGTGGCGGTGGAAGTCGGCTTCGCGCGCAACATTCGTCTGGATGACGGCGATCGGCTGATCTATCCGAAACGGGTTGATGAAGTGCAGGTGTTGGGCGCGGTCACCGAGCCATGTCACTTGCCGTACCAGCCATTGCAGGAGGCCCGTGAATACCTGGAAGGCTGCTCGATTCTCGACGATGCCGAGGCCGATTATCTGTGGTTGATCCAGCCCAACGGCGTCTCGCGGCGCGTCGGCATCGCGCACTGGAATCGCGAGTCCGGGCAGTTTCCGGTGGCCGGAAGCAGGATTCTGGTACCGATAAAAAATGATGATCTTGATCCGCCTCTTCCTGAATTGAATCAGCAGTTGGCCGAATTCATTGCCACGCAGCTGGCCGAGGTGGTTCGTTGAAGTTAAGTTTTGCAGCTGTGTTGTTATTGCCCTGCGGTCTGGCTCACGCCGAGCCGCGCATCACCCAGAGTGACTTCGGTGGCGCCGGTCTGTTGCAGACGCCGACGGCGCGCATGGCCCCGGCCGGCGAGCTGAGCGTCAATGCCAACCGCACCGATCCCTACAGCCGCTACAGCGTGTCGTTGCAACCGCTGGACTGGCTCGAAGGTTCGTTCCGCTACACCGCGATCACCAACCGGCCGTACGGCTCGGAGGCCCTCAGCGGCAGTCAAAGCTACAAGGACAAGGCGGTCGACGCCAAGGTACGCCTGTGGCAGGAAAGCCACTGGGCGCCGGAAGTGGCGCTGGGCTTTCGAGATATCGGTGGTACCGGTTTGTTCTCCAGCGAATTCTTCGTCGCCAACAAGCGCTTCGACAATTTCGACTTCAGCGCCGGCATTGCCTGGGGCTACATCGGTAATCGCGGCGACTTCGACAACCCGCTGGGCTACGTCAGCAATCGCTTCGATACGCGCCCGGCGCTGGAAGGCACCGGTGACGTCAACTCCGGCTCATACTTTCGCGGCAAGCCTTCGCTGTTTGGTGGCGTGAGCTACCAGACGCCCTGGGATCGGCTGAGTCTGAAGCTTGAATTCGAAGGTAACGACTACAAAAACGAGCCGAAGGATAACGAGATCAAACAGGACTCGCCGATCAACCTCGGTGCGGTGTTCAAGGTGACCGATTCGATCGATCTGAGCGCTGCCTGGGAACGGGGCAATACGGCGATGTTCGGCGTGACCTTTCACACCAATTTTGTCAGCCGCAAGGCGCCGGCCAAGACCTACGACCCGACCCCCGAACCGCTGCCGGTGAAGGCGCCGACGACCTCGATGGAACAGGTCAACTGGGCCGATGTGTCGCGGCGTTTGCAGCAGAATGCCGGGTACAAGGTCGAGCGCATCAGCCAGCGCGATTCCGAACTGATCGTCTATGGCGAGCAGCAGCGTTATTTCCATTCGTCCAAAGCCGTTGGCCGCGCGAGCCGGATTCTCGACAACAGCGTCAACGACGACATCGACTGGTTCACCGTGGTCAACAAGCGCTACGACCTGCCGCTGGAAGAAACCAGCCTGCCGCGCCAGACCTTTCGCGAAGTGATCAACAACGAAGAGCCGTTGGAGGCGCTGCACCGCACCACCGAAATCAACCCGGCGATGCCGCACAACGAGAAAACCCTCTACACCGAAGCGCCGCAGCATTTCAGCTATGGCGTGGGTCTGGGCTTCAAGCAGAACGTCGGCGGCCCGGATGGTTTGCTCTATCAATTCAGTGCTGATGCGGACGCGGAATATCGCTTCAACCGCAACACCTGGTGGAGCGGTTTGCTCAGCGCCAACCTGGTCAACAACTTCGACAAATTCGTCTACGACGCGCCGAGCGGATTGCCCCGCGTGCGTACGGACCTGCGCCAGTACCTGACCACGTCAAACACGACCATGCCGTTGTTCCAGGTCAGCCATGCCGAGCAGTTGGATAAAGACCTGTACGGCATGGTTTACGGCGGTTATCTGGAGTCGATGTTTGCCGGCGTCGGCGCGGAAGTTTTATTCCGCCCGACCGGCGAGCGCTGGTCGCTGGGCGCGGACCTGAACTGGGTGCGCCAACGCGATTTCGATCAGGGCTTTGCCTTGCGCGATTACTCGGTCGTGACCGGGCATATCACCGGCTATACCGATCTGCCGTTCGACACGCTGGCGGCGGTCAGTGTCGGTCGTTATCTGGCCGGAGACTGGGGTACGACCGTGGACATCTCGCGCGAGTTTTTCAACGGCGTGCGCGTCGGTGCCTGGGCGACCATCACCACGGCCAGCAGCGCCGAATATGGCGAAGGTAGTTTCGACAAAGGTCTGTATCTGTCGATCCCGTTCGACGAAATGATGAGCATGTCGACCATGCGCCGCGCCAACCTGGTCTGGGCGCCACTGACCCGAGATGGCGGCGCCAGACTGAGCCGCAGCTATCAACTGCACTCGATGACGGATAGCCGGGAAGGGGACATGTTCTATCGCAACTTCGAGAAGATTACCGAGTAAGGGCTGGTCTGTGGGAGCGAGCCTGCTCGCGAAGGCGCCGGCGCATCCAACATCTTCATCGCCTGGCACAACGCTTTCGCGAGCAGGCTCGCTCCCACAGTAAATCGGCATCACGCCACACATCCCGGCCATAACCCAAACCCCTCTGTGGGAGTGTTACACCACAATTTCCCCCAAACCCTAATCCCTGTGGGAGCGAGCCTGCTCGCGAAGGCGCCGACACATTCAACATCGCCATCGCCTGACACACCGCTTTCGCGAGCAGGCTCACTCCCACAATTGGACGGCGTCACGCCACACATCCCGGCCATAACCCAAACCCCTGTGGGAGCGAGCCTGCTCGCGATAGCGTCGTGTCAGCCGACATCATCATTGACTGACCCACCGCCATCGCGAGCAGGCTCGCTCCCACAGGGGCGCACCTGGAGTCGATACTGGTTACCCAAATCCCGGCCACAAAAAAGGGGACTTTCGTCCCCTTGTGATCTGCAGCGCTGAACCTCAGTAAATATCCTTCGACAACAACGTAAACGGCGTCTTCACGAGGATCTTCAGATCCAGCCACAACGACCAGCTGTTGATGTACTGCAGGTCGATCTCGACACGCTTTTGCATCTTGTCGATGGTGTCGGTCTCGCCGCGGCAGCCGCTTATCTGTGCCAGGCCAGTGATTCCCGGTTTGATTCGGTGACGCGCCATGTAAGCGAGAATCTTGCCCGAGTAATAGTTGTTGTGCGCCACCGCATGCGGCCGTGGCCCCACCAGCGCCATATGCCCCTGCAACACGTTGAACAGTTGCGGCAACTCATCCAGCGAAGTGCGGCGAATAAAACGGCCTACTGCGGTGATGCGCGAGTCATTACGGCTGGCCTGTTTAACTTCGCGGTCATCGTGGACACGCATCGAGCGGAATTTCCAGACCTTGATCACCTTGCCGTTCCAGCCATGGCGGTCCTGCTTGAAAAATACCGGGCCGGGAGAGTTGAGTTTCACTGCCAGAGCGATGATCAGCAGCAGCGGACTGAGGGCGATGATCGCCAGAAATGCCACGGTCTTCTCAACCAGACTTTTGCTCAGCGCAGCGGTCGGACGGCTGGTCAGCGGGCTTTCGTTCAAGTAGATCGCCGGCAGGCCGTCCACGACTTTCACCGAGTGGTTGAGCAGGGTCAGGCTGTTCAAGTCCGGCACCCACACCACATCGACGTTGGCCCCGAGCAAATCGACATACATCGCTTCGATTTTCGCTGCTTCGCACAGCGGCAGGGTGATGTACAAGCGGCGGATGTCGTGGGCTTCGATCAGCTCGAGCAACTCATCCTGAGCGCCAACGACACGCGGTGCGTCGGAAGCGAGGACTGGTTTGTCGCCGTTGCTGACCAGGCCGATCAGCGGCAGGTTTTCCAGTTGGCTGAGTTTCTTCGCCAGGCCCAACGCCAGTTCGCCAGTGCCGACGATCAGCGTCCGGTGCTCGCTTTTACGCGAACGCTGGTAGTACTTGGAAAACGCATGCAGCGGCGCGTAGAGGAAGGCCTGACCGAGGAAGCCGTACACCGCCCAGCTCAGGATCACCTGACGGGAAAACAGCTCGTCGGCCTGGCAGACAAACGCGATGCACGCCAGCGCGGCCATGGTCATCGACCAGCCCATGAACAAGCGGCCGAGGCCGGTCAGGTAGTTGTCGCGTTTGCGATAAACGCCGCTGAATGTGTAAGCCGGCACCGACGCCAGGACGGCGAGGGTGGCGCACATTCGGTAGTAGAACGCGACGGTGCCGGTGTGCTGTTCAGCAAGAATGAACAGCAGCGTCACAACGAAAGCCTGTGCCAGCGCCCATTGGCCCCAAAAGGTAAGTCCCTTGAGGCCCGTGCTTCGATTAATACTGAGAGAAAGATCCATACGATATCCCCAAAAGACGTCCATTCAGGTTTCAACAGTTGAAAGCCGAGTTGTTATGCAGACTTATTGTTTTGTTTTAGCGAGTGTCTTGAGGTAACAACATCGAGAGCCGAACTGTCGTCAGCCAATAGACTAAGTTATTGCCGGGGATGGTGTCTGACGAGTTCTAACAAGATGGCACTGTGCCAACTTTTTAATATTTAAATAGAGGGCTGTTAGAAAAGGTCGTAGAGAGGGGGGTGAAAAAATTAGGGCGTATTTGTTACTGTTGAAAGATGAAGGCAGGGAGGCGTTTATCAATTCAGGGAGGGGAGAATCAAACAGAGTGCTCTTCTTGTTGTTGTGGTCGCACTTTATATCTGTTTGTCTGGCTTTGAAGGTCGTCTTCGGTTACGCAACGACTTCTTGAATCAGGCAATATCCGCGATTTCTAACGGCTCGGAACAATCGCTCGCCATTGCTTGCGCTCTTGAACTTGTCCTGCAACCGGCTCAGGCACATTTCCAGGCCACGGTATTGCTCGGGTTCCCGACCAATGCTGATGATCAAGTCATCACGACTGACCACGCGCTCTTCATGGCTCAGCATTTTCCGCACCAGCGCGGTTTCCAGGCCAGTCAGGCTGATCGCAACATTGTCCTTGAGCAACACGCCTTGTTCATCGTCGAGATGCCAGGTATCGCTGCAAGGCTCAGTGCTCTCGCTGACATTTGAGATATGAGCGCCTTCTGCACTGCGGGTCGGGAAGCTTTGAAACGGATTGTCTGTTTGCGCGGCTCGCCATTCATTTTCAAGAGTGGCCAGTATGCGTTGAGTATCATGTTCGATACTGCGCGCAACATTCTTTCGGCTGAGGCTTGGGTAACTGAACTCCATGACCATCGGGGCGGAAGAGGGCGAAGCAACACCTTCAACAAACATTTGTGCCTGCGACGTGCCAAACGAATTGAAACGCTCGCTGGACAAGATACTTTCCAGTTCACGTTGCGACGTTGTGCTGTGCGTCACAACAACAAAATATTTTCTGGGGAGGGTTGTACTCGTTTCCATGTCTCTCTCCTAAATACACACCAAAATTGGCTAAAAGATAAATCGGCAGGCGAGCAATGACTTCCTCGGAAGTAATCGTAGGCAGGGTTCGGGCCGAAAATGGCCCTCGATAAATTCCACTCGATCTGCTGCTATGTTATGGAGTTTTATTGTTATTAGGCGTGATGCCGTGCTCATTCAAGTGCTTGAGTTTTAATAAGTATGAAGCGCGATTGAAACGATATGGCTGCATCAGACGATCCTTCGTACGTATGCAAAAGGGAAGACTGCCCGAGACTCAGGCAGTCGATATCAGGCCCCGCATCAGGCGATAGCCGTAGCCGCGGATGCTCTGAATCGCGTTTGTACCATACATGTCCTTGATTTTTCCACGCAAGCGACTGATTGATTTTTCCAGTGCCCGAGGGTCGTAGAAATTGCTGTTGAGGCCCATGATGCTGGCGATTTCATCATGGCTCAGAATGTGATTGCCGGTGTTCGCAAAGGCTTCGAGGATCTTCATCTCGGCGAAGGAGATATCGAGTTTGCGCCGACTGTCCATCAGGCAGATCCGTGTCGGATCAAGCGTTAGATTGATATCTCGTTGCCAGTCTTCGCTGTTGAAGAATTCAGTCAGCAACTCGTCGCTGTCATCGCCCAGTGTGTTGAGCTTGATACAGGCATCCGCCCCGGCGAGAAAATACTTGAGTTTGTTGACGGCGCCGCGGCCGGTGACGACTGCGCAAATAAGCGGTTTCAAGTTGTCATTGCGCAGGTTCTGCACCAGGGCCAGATTGTCTTCGAGCGCCTGTGGGCTATCGATGATGAGGAAAATGGCGCGATATGAACCGATGTAACCTTGTTCTTTATACGAACTAGTGAAGGCACCTGTTTCCAAGATCATATCGGACTGCACGTGCTTTGCGATCAGCGATCTGAAATGATCAGCCACACCCAGTGTACGACCCAGCGCAAGAACACCGGATTCATCATTTGTCGGGCGCGGACTTCTGGTCGCCAAGTTCCCTGAGAGCATCATGCGTTGACTCGAATTAGGTGCTGACATCGGGATGTTAAAGCACCGGTTCTCATCTGTGACTGACAATTGGTAACATTTACGCGGATTTTAGACACATCTCCCGAGTTTTCTAACAATAAATAAGCTTTTCAAGCTTTTAGTTGATTTTCTCGAGGTTGTGAACTAACGCGTAGATGATGGCTATATGCAATGGTGCCACTATTTTGAGCTTGTGGCGATGGCTTTGTCTATGTCCTTTTGCCATTGATTGGCCATGTCAACAATGTGTGAAGTTGATCACACTTCATATCTGAACTGAATATTTGTAGTAATAGATGTAAATTTTTTCAGTCTAGTTCGTCGGCCGACGATTACTAACATGACTTGAGTGTGGCTATTCGTTAGACCTATTCTTCGAAATCAAAAGATCGCAGCCTTCGGCAGCTCCTACAGGGAAATGCATTCCCAATGCAGGAGCTGCCGAAGGCTGCGATCTTTGATCTTCATATGCGCCAATTATGTAACTCAGATACTCAACCCTGAGTGTTATTGACTGGTCGCTCACCCTGAGTGCTCTGACGGAGGATTAATGGATTTCTGGACCCTTTTCCAGGTATTGATATTAGGCGCGGTAGAAGGCCTGACTGAGTTCCTGCCCATCTCGAGTACCGGCCACCAGATTATTGTCGCCGACCTGCTTGAATTCGGCGGTGAACGCGCGATGGCGTTCAACATCATTATTCAACTGGGGGCCATTCTTGCTGTGGTCTGGGAATTTCGTCCGAAGATCTTCGAAATCGTCAAAGGCCTGCCTACCGAACGCAACGCGCAACGTTTCACCCTCAACCTGCTCATCGCGTTTTTCCCGGCCGTCATCCTCGGCGTGTTATTCGCGGACGCGATCCACGAATACCTGTTCAACCCGATCACCGTTGCGGTGGCGCTAGTAGTCGGTGGCATCTTCATGCTGTGGGCCGAACAGCGCAGCCATGTTGTCAGCGTCGAAGACGTCGACGACATGCGCTGGTCTCACGCGCTAAAGGTCGGTTTCGTACAATGCCTGGCGATGATTCCAGGCACTTCGCGCTCCGGTTCGACCATCATCGGCGGCCTGCTCTTCGGCCTCTCGCGCAAAGCCGCCACCGAGTTCTCGTTCTTCCTCGCCATGCCGACCATGGTTGGCGCCGCCGTTTATTCCGGCTACAAATACCGCGACCTGTTCCAACCCAACGACCTGCCAATCTTCGCCCTCGGCTTCGTCACCGCATTCATCTTTGCCATGATCGCCGTGCGTGGCCTGCTTAAGTTTATTGCCAACCACAGCTACGCCGCGTTCGCGTGGTACCGGATCGGTTTTGGGTTGTTGATTCTGGCGACGTGGCTGTTTGGCTGGGTCAACTGGACCGCCGCAGCGGCTGCCTGATCACTGCGCGCTGATCAACGCCGCCACGGCGAGATCGTTTAACGTCGAATCCGACGACTCCTGACGAAAGCGCTGCAAGGCCGAGGTGAAATACGCGGCTTGCAGCATGCCGTTGCTGGCCAGATAGAGCCGCGCGTCTTCTTGCTCCTCGGCAGAGTAAACACGCTTGTGACTGTCGGTCGTTTCCTGGCTAGACGAAATAGGTGCGAGGATCAAAGACACCAAAGTGAAGCCGGAAAGCTGCGTCACCTCCCACGGCGTATCGGTACGGCCCATGCAAAAGCCATCGCAGTGCGCATAAACGTTGGAAGTGAAGCTGAACAAAGCGAGGAGGGTGAAACGCTTGAAACCTGAAAAAGTAAACGCGGGCATAAACAAAAGACATCCTGTCAGTACATCAAAACAGCGGGCAACGCTCATGCGTCGCCCGCACACTCAAACCATCAATCAACGACCTTCAAGCAACTCAGCCGCCTGATCCAGCAACGCCAGCGGATCCTTGGCCTTGTGAATATCCACCGACAACAACTGACGAAACTTGCGCGCCCCGGGGAACCCCGTGCCCAGGCCCAGCACATGCCGAGTGATGTGATGCATTGAACCACCGGCCAGCAGATGTTCGGCGATATAAGGCCGCAACTGCGCCAGCGCTTCAGCCCGACTGATCACCGGCGCCGAACTGCCAAACAACTGCTGATCCACCTCCGCCAGCAAATACGGATTGTGATAAGCCTCACGCCCCAACATCACGCCATCGAACGTCTGCAGATGCTCATGGCAGGCCTCCATGGTCTTGATCCCGCCGTTCAGCACAATCTCCAGCTCCGGAAAATCCGCCTTCAACTGCGCAGCCACGTCATAGCGCAACGGCGGAATGTCACGATTCTCCTTCGGCGACAACCCCTCCAGAATCGCAATCCGCGCATGCACGGTAAAACTCGTGCATCCGGCATCCCGCACAGTCCCGACGAAATCACACAGCTCGGCATAACTGTCGCGCCCGTTGATGCCGATCCGATGCTTCACAGTCACCGGAATCGACACCGCATCACGCATCGCCTTCACACAATCGGCCACCAACTGCGGATGCCCCATCAGGCACGCGCCGATCATGTTGTTTTGCACACGATCACTCGGGCAGCCGACGTTCAGGTTCACCTCGTCGTAACCGTGCTCCTGAGCCATGCGCGCGCAGGCGGCGAGATCGAGCGGAACACTACCACCGAGCTGCAACGCCAGCGGGTGCTCGGCTTCGTTGTGGCGGAGGAAACGTTCGTGATCACCGTTTAGGAGCGCGCCGGTGGTGACCATTTCGGTGTAGAGCAGGGCGTGCTTGGACAGGAGGCGCAGGAAGTACCGGCAATGGCGGTCCGTCCAATCCATCATGGGTGCCACACTGAAGCGCCGAGACGGCTCAGGCGTTGGTTTTACTGGGCTAAAGCTCTGATTCTGGACCATTTTACTCAACGTGTTTTCGACGTGATTTCGGGCGTTTTCAAGGGTTTTCAGCATCTGTTGGTACGATGTACCCATTCGAAGCCAATACGTACCACTTTCGTTTGTGGCAGCTGTAGGACATGAAAAATGGCTGATGGAAGCACTGCGCTTCACCGCGCAGCACCGCATCTGCCGGAATGGGTTGCAAGTCTACCAAGAGAGCGAGATTTGCGCCCCGGAAACGAACTACACGAGCGCGAATCAGAGCTGGATGAGCGGGCGATCAAGTGGGCGATAACGCAGGTTCGAGTGCATCAATGGCTGCACTTACGTTCAGTCTTGGTTGCGCTGGAAAGAGTGAATGGCATTCTCGGCGTAGAGTGGGGCGCTGCCGCCCCATCTATGACGATCGATGTGGTCGACCTAATTTCATGAGGGCTCACGACTAACTCATGGTCGGAAAGGGTCAGTTTCGCCAGTGCATTGTTTCAATCGAGCAATAACGTCCGGGCCGGTTTTAGCAATATCGACCCTGCCTGTTGCATCCAAATAGATGTCAATAGTTCGGCCCCATTTGGGGCTGATGTCCACGCACCTCTGAAAACCTTTATCAGTCCACCAATCAAACATCATGAAAAAGTCGTCATCAGGGAATAGGTAGCCGAACTCAACGGCTGAGCCACCGTGCTTGATATCGCCTCTATGAATCCTGTCCTGAGTATTCCAAACGTAGTGAAATTCTTCCTCACTGTTCAGGGAAAAATTCACCGCTACAACTGGGGAGCAGAAGTACCAGAAAAAAAGGACGATGAGCGGCAGAAGGATCCACCGTACATACCGGCGTCCGACTTTATTTGCATCCATGTGGCTTGATACCTTTTTCCATCGCTAGGTTGTATTGTCAGTATCAATTCCAAGATCATTTTAATGTTAACCCCGGCGGGGGGGCAGTAAAAAGCTGGGCAGGGGCATGGAGTATTCGTTCAGAAGATCGTTCTGCCTATGATGTATATGCTGAGATGAAGGTGGAAACTATCTCTTCTTGCATAGTTCGAGCTCCTCTTGGTTATGCAGGTCAGTAGTCACCCCGAGCCGATATTTGCAGTACTGAATTACCAACTGTCGTTCCGTACCGCTTAACTCACCTACAGTTTTGTCATCTGATTCGTACGCGAAAATATTTTCAAATTTCATTTGAAATGTCGGACTTTTCTTGATGAAGAACACTTTTTCTGGATAAGCGTCCTCCATCTTTTCATAGAAGCCGACGTATAGGACAACGACACAGATAATTGTGGAGATGATAAGAAGCGATTTCATGACGAAGGCGGTCGCAAGAGTTTGGTTTTGATTCGAAGGTTTTTTACCAGTTCCATGCCAATATTGCCTGGACAAATCTTCCCTTCGCCGGCCTGCATTGGGAATTCACGATGTCCTCCTAACGTTGTCACCCTGAAAACACTGGTCAGGGCCTGAATCAACTTCAGAAGAGTGTCAATCTGAATGGCAGGAATTTTCTGATCCATATTGCCATTGAAGGTTTCAAGAGCCTGACGGGCAAAAGCCACCATGTCTCCACCTTCTTCGGCAGTCGTCAGGTTCTCCAGCAAAACGATCCCAATTACACCAGTGTTGTAGTTATGTACGCTTGAGCCTTTGAATCGTATGTCACGTCCTTCAAAGACTTTCCCCGTGCAGTCGATACCATAGTGATAACCGATGTCATCAAACTTGGCTTGATGCTCACTTTGGATTGCCCGCATTTGTCCTGCCCCAGCACCGCAACCCATACTCCGGCCGGCATGGTGAAGGGCGATCATTGAGTAGTCCCAATCATCGACCATTTCGCCTTTTGCTTTATGTGCTCCCCAAGAGGATCTTTCCACAAATTCGCATTTGTTTTTGTGGAGAAGCCTGATAATCGCTTCCCTTGTTGCAGCTCTATCATTGACCGTGATAGTCGTGGGGACAATCGGCGCGCCTGGTTTGATTTCCGCTGCTTTTGCTTCAGTAGTAAATTGTTCGGCCATAGTGTTCAATCCGTGAGTTCGCTGAGCGTCCGAGCTGGTGAGGTGAAGTCGATGGTAACTGAAATAGCAGCATCTTTTGTTGGGGTCTTAACGGTCGCTGCTCCTGTACTATCGGTAACACCGGTAATCTTTTGACCATTAACGATTGCGCTGAAATTCCTTCCTGCCAAGGGCTGGCCTGTTTCGCTGTCAACGATGCTGAAGGTGTGCCCAGAAGTTTTCTGCAGCAATAGGGGAAGCGGGGCAATAAATGGTGCCGGACTATGCGAGTCACCAATAATCACGGTGCCCGAGCCGCCGATGACGATGTCTCCATGGGTGCCTACCGTACCTACCAAGGCAGCATTCTTACCGTTGATAAATACAGTCGAGGACACTGCTGACGCCAAAGCGCTGCCGCAGGTGCAAGTATCGCCTTTGGTCGCGGCTGCAAGACCGTCGAAGAAAACATCGGGAGATCCGGACGCGATAGCTTTCGGACCGTGTCCAGGGATAGGGCAATTGGTGGGATCGGTAATACGAGCTGCTGGCTTTGCCATGTCTGACTTCCTGTCTACGATTTTGCCAAGTGGAACTGTATCAGACTCGATTTGAACTTTGGCTCGGGATTTTTAAACGGTTACGCTGGCGCTTGTTTAAATCTGACTAGTGAAAGTCATCCGAAGCCTACGTTGTCTTGCGCCTCCCCCTACACCTAAGACAGAATCCGCCGGCTTGTGCGTCTAGCCTGCGGGTTCTATCGTCCCTGGGTCACTGAAAGCAGTGATCGGGTTTGGTAGCCCGCCTCGTGTCTAGATGCATTGCGTCACCTGATTCAGGTCGCTTATCAGCGCTCGAATATCATGGTGGTCATGCGTGGGGTCCATTCGTGGGCGCCGGGTTCTAGTGCGACCGGTCTACCAACCCGCGTATGGCCGCCACCCTTCGTTTGGTAGCGAGGGTGATGGCTCCTTTTGGTAATCGCGCTAGAGGATTCATCCATGTTCAAAGTCACTCCCAATCCGCCGGACACCAATCCCGCATCCCCCGACTCAAAAAAACTCCACGACGCCGCCGAGCGTGCGCTGGATTATTACCTGCCTCCAGCCAATCACATCAAAGCCTCCACCAACCAGCCCGAACGCATGTTCATCGCCAACCCGGCTAACGACAGTGAGTCCCTGTTGGCCAATGCCAGCGAATCACTGGGTTCGGCCAGCACCATGCTCAACGACTTCGCCGCGTTACTGGAAAACTCGCAGCGCAAGACGTTATTGGGCATCGCCCAGGTAGTGATGCTGGGAGAGATCGCAGTGAATCAGGCGTTGGACAAAGTTGAAGTGAAGGCTTGAAGCGAACCTCGCGGTGACGGAGCGGTTATCCGTCACCGCGAGGCTAAATAGTTAGCTGAACATTCGCTTTCACCGCTGCACGACGAATAACGGTTACTGCCCCGGCACCGCAATCCACTCACCCAACGTCTGCTGATACTTGCCAGTGACCTTGCTCAAATGCAGCCACTGATCGACATACAGTTTCCAGCTGATGTCGTCGCGTGGCAGCAGGTAAGCCTTCTCGCCGTATTGCATGTATTGATGCGGGTTCACTGCGCACAAACCGGGTTTGAGTTTCTGCTGATACAGCGCTTCCGAGGCGTCGGTGATCATCACGTCGGCTTTGTTGTCGAGCAGTTGCTGGAAGATCGTCACGTTGTCGTGCAGGGCCAGTTGCGCTTTGGGCAGGAAGGCGTGAACGAAAGCTTCGTTGGTGCCGCCGGCAGGTTCCACGAGGCGCACGTTGGGCTGGTTGATCTGGTCGATGGTCTGGTATTTGGACTGGTCGGCGCAGCGCACCAGCGGGATCTTGCCGTCGGTGTCGAGGGTGTTGCTGAAGTAGGCTTTTTTCTGCCGTTCGAGGGTGACCGAGATGCCGCCCATGCCGATGTCGCATTTGCCGGCCTGCATGTCGGGCATCAGGGTTTTCCAGGTGGTCTGCACCCATTGCACCTTGACGCCGAGGCTGTCGGCCAGGGAGCGGGCCATGCTGATGTCGATGCCTTCGAAGTCGCCGTCGTTGCGCTTGAAGGTGTAGGGCTTGTAGTCGCCGGTGGTGCAGACGCGCAACTGGCCTTGTTGCTGAATGCTGTCGAGGTGGGACGTGGCGGGGTCGGCGTGAGCGCCAGTCGCCAGGGTCAGCAGGCCGCCGAGGATCATCGTGCTTTTTAGTGTTGTCATTGAGATCGGGCTTGTGAGAGGGAAGGTGGCCCAGTGTAGTGAAAGCCTTCCACGGGTGTCATCCCGGGTCCGGACTCAATGTGCCCAGCCACGCCACCAGCGCCACGATCAACAGGGCAAGGGCCAGCTCCATCACCACACTGCGTCGCAGCGCGTTCGCGGCGATGAGGTGCTGGCCGTCGCGCAGCGATTGTTGCAGTGACGGTCCAAGATGAAAGCGGTTCAACGCAGCGAGCACCAGCATCACGGCAAACACCAGCACCTTGATCGCCAGCAGCTGCCCGTAGGTACCGAACAGCACTCCGTCGAGCCCTGGGCCGACGATGAAAAGATAATTCATCACGCCGGTGACCGACACCGTTAGCACGATCAACGCGCCCATCCATTCGAAGCGTTTCACTGCATCGGCGAGCAGGCGAAGGCGTGTGTCACCGATCCGCCCGCTCGCCATCAACACCAGCGCCAGCAAGGCACCCAACCACGCTCCCGCCGCAAGCAGGTGCAAGATGTCGCTGAGAAAGTGCCAGAACCGCAGCCATCCTTCGTCCATTGCGCCATGCCCGCTCCATGCCAGCGAAGCGAGAGCAATGGCGCCTGCCAACGACGCTGGCCACAGACCCGGCCGGATCACTACGATGGCCAGCGCTGTCATCCGCAGCGCCCACGCCAGGCCGACGTCTGTTTCCAGCAGCATCATCTGCAGGTGCGGCCACAATGCCGCGAGCTGGGTTTCGCCACTCATGGCGCGGGTCATCAGCACCAGCCCGGCCACTGACAGCAATGCCCCTGTCACTGCCATGCCCCGCAACAACGGACGGAACCGCAGCAGCGCGTTGAAGCTGTACAAGCCAAACAACGCCAGCCCGAACAACAGCAGCAAATCCACATACAAGGCGAACCGCAGGATGATGTTGAGCAGGTCCGCCATTGTTCACTTCACTTTGAACGTGACGTTACCGGTGATCGGGTGCGTGTCGGCGGACACCGCGCGCCACTGCACCTGATAGGTGCCGGCAGGCAGCGGGGCGAGCGGGGTGATCAGCATGGTTTTCGGATCGTTGCTGGCGCTGACTTTGGCTTTCATCGGCATCGGCGAGTGAGCCATGCCACCCATTTCGGTCATTACCAGTTTGGCCCCGGAAAATTGCGTGACCAGGTTCTCGGAAAAATGCAGCTCGATCCTGCCCGGCGCGGCGCCTTCCGCGCCTTCGGCCGGCGTCGACGAGAGCAATTTCGGATGGGCTTGGGCGAGGGCGCTCAGGAGTAATCCGCTAGCGAATATCAGGGGCAGGGTTAGTGTGCGCATGCAAGGTCTCCAATTTGTTTTTTTAGAAGAATTCAGAACCACAGCCTGACCCCGAGGACCAGGCGCGCCTCACTGCGATCCTCGTCTTCTTCGCCGGCATAGTCAGCGGTGTTGCCGTAAGTGCGATTCCACGTCACGCCGATATAAGGCGCGAATTCGCGGCGGATTTCATAACGCAACCGCAGGCCCGCCTCGGTATTGGACAACCCTGAGCCGATGCCTCGCTGGGGATCGTTTTTGCCGTAGATATTCAGTTCAGCGGTCGGCTGCAGGATCAGTCGATTGGTCAGCAGGATGTCGTAGTCGCCCTCCAGCCGTACCGCACTCTGGCCGCCCTCGCCAAGGAAGGCCGTGGCTTCGGCCTCGAAGTTGTACAGCGCCATGCCTTGCACGCCGAACGCGGCCCAGGTTTGCGGTGCGCCGGGTTTGAAGTCCTGACGCACGCCGCTGACCACGTCCCACCATGGTGAAATCGCGTGGCCCCACAGCGCTTGAATTTCCGCGTCTTCAGTCTTGCCGTTGTTGCGCTCGCCTTCAGAGCGCAGCCACAGCCGATCGGTATCCCCGCCGATCCAGCCGGACAGGTCCCAGGCCAAAGCGCTGCCGTCATCGGCGTTCTGCCATTCGAGTTTGTCGGCAAGAAAGTAGCTGTTTATAACGCTGTCGTGCACCTGATGACCGCCGGGGCTGGTGAACACCGCAGCGCGGTCGGCGTCGGTCACGGGCGAAATCGGCGTGCGGCTTTCGCTGGGCGCGGCGGGCTGCATCATGCCGTCGTCCATGCTTTGCATTGCCGAATGATCCATCCCGGGCATCTGGCTATGGTCCATGCCGTGCATGGCGTCGGCGGCCATGGCTGAGGTGCCGGCGAGCAGCAGCGAAAACACGCTGAGTCGAGTCATGATCGGCCTCTTCATTCTTCCACCCGCACTTCGCGGAACATGCCCGTTTCCATGTGATAAAGCAGATGACAGTGATAAGCCCAGCGGCCGAGGGCGTCGGCGGTGACGCGATAGCTGCGGCGGCTGCCGGGCGGCATGTCGATGGTGTGTTTGCGCACCTGAAAGTCGCCGTTTTCGTCTTCCAGATCGCTCCACATCCCGTGCAGGTGGATCGGGTGGGTCATCATGGTGTCGTTGACCAGCACCAGGCGGATGCGCTCGCCGTATTTCAGCCGTAAAGGCTCGGCATCGGAGAATTTGATGCCGTTGAACGACCAGGCGAATTTCTCCATGTGGCCGGTCAGGTGCAGCTCTATCGTGCGGCCCGGATCGCGGCCGTCCGGGTCTTCGAAGGTGCTGCGCAGGTCGGCGTAGGTCAGCACTCGGCGGCCGTTGTCGCGCAGGCCGAGGCCTGGGTCGTCGAGCTTTGGCGCGGTGATCATGGCCTGCATGTCCACCAGCGGATTGTTGTTTTCACTGTCGGGATGGGCTTGCATCGGGCCCATGCTGGAGTGATCCATGGTGCTCATGTCCATGCTGCCGTGATCCATGCCGCCCATGCCCATGTCGTCCATGCTCACCAACGGACGCGGATCCAGCGCCGGCACTGCTGCCGACATGCCGGCGCGTGTGGCGAGAGTGCCACGGGCGTAACCGCTGCGATCCATCGCCTGAGCGAACAGGGTGTACGCCTCGGTTTCAGGTTCGACGATCACGTCATAGGTCTCGGCCACGGCAATGCGCAGTTCATCGACGCTGACCGGTTTGACGTGCAGGCCATCGGCAGCCACCACCGTCATTTTCAATCCCGGAATACGCACATCGAAATAGGTCATGGCCGAGCCGTTGATCAGGCGCAGGCGCAGTTTTTCGCCGGGACGGAACAGCCAGGTGAAGTTGCTATCGGGGGCCTGGCCGTTGATCAAAAAGGTATACGTGGCGCCACTGACGTCGGCGATGTCGGTGGGGTTCATGTTCATTTGCGCCCACATCGTGCGATCGGCAACCGTGGCGCCCCAGCCTTTCTCACCGACATCGTTGATAAAGTCGCCGACGGTGCGTTTGTGGAAGTTGTAGTAGTCGGACTGTTTTTTCAGGGTCTTCATCAGTCTGGCCGGGTCTTCGTCGGTCCAATCGCTGAGCATCACCACGTAGTCGCGATCGTACTGGAAAGGCTCTGGCTCCTTGGCCTCGATGACCAGCGGCCCGTAGACGCCGGCCTGCTCCTGTAACCCGGAATGGCTGTGATACCAGTAGGTGCCGTGTTGCCGAACCTTGAACTGGTAAACGTACACGCCGCCCGGTTCGATGCCGTGGAAACTCAGACCCGGCACGCCGTCCATGTTCGCCGGCAGCAGAATGCCGTGCCAGTGAATCGAGGTGTCGGCCGTGAGCCGGTTTCGCACCCGCAGCGTCACGGTATCGCCTTCGCGCCAGCGCAACAGCGGACCGGGCAGGCTGCCATTGATGGTCATCGCCGTGCGTGCAGAACCCGTGAAATTGACCGGAGTTTCGCCGATGAACAACTCGAATTCGTTACCGCTCAGTTCGTTGACGGGCGCGGCGCCGTTCAGCGCCCAGACCGGTGTACGCCAGAGCCCGAGGCCACCGAGCAAGCTACCGGCGGCCAGGCCTTTGACAAAAATGCGTCTTGTGAGAATGGATGGCATGCGCTGGAAATCCCCGTCTGACTCATGACAGAGAGACTAGCCAGCCCCGGCTTTCAGTTGGCTGAGGCAAACATTACAGTTTTGTCAGTTAACCCGGGCGGCTTACAGGCTTAACCCTTGCTGCACCACCTGCAGCAGATTGTTTTCCGTCAGCGCGATCGCATCCAGCTCCTGGCCGGTCTCGATAGTCTGCAACCACCAATGGCTTTCGCCATGCTCGTCAACCGTGCGCAGCAACGACTGATCACGCCCCGGCACCTTGATCTCGACACGTCCGCAACCGTCCTCGGTAAACCGCGCAATCGGATCGAAAATCAGACTGTGATTGTTCGCTTCGATCACCAACTGGTCGATGGCGTAGTCATGGCTTTCACCATCCGGCGAAGTTTCGCAAACGTGCGTAGGATTTCGCCGAATCTTCAGTCCTACTTCGGTGACTGGCTGTAGCCAGGCTTCGATGCGGTGGTACAAGTCGTACACCTGAGCAGGCCAGCAATCGATTTCCAGCGCCGCATCAGCCTGGGTATGCCGTGTCTGCTTGAGTCTGGCGGCGAGTTCGTCTGCTTTACTCATGTCGGTTCCCTTGTTGGATGTCTGCCTGTTCAGCGTAGACCTTTGCACGGCGCAGGGCCTTGCCTTGCGTCATGCGCTTGCAATACAAGCGTGTCGAAATCAGCACTGGCCAAGCCTGGCCAACAACGAAAACCACGGACGCAGGCGTCCCAAGGAACGGGTTAATGAAAAAGCTGTTTACAATTCTGGCGATGATCGCGCTGACGGCCGGTAGCATCGGCATGAGTTCGGCGCGTCAGCCGGCGTCGAACAAAGCGCAGGCCGAATCGGTGGCGGGGGTGTTCGACTATTACCTGCTGGCGCTGTCCTGGTCGCCGACCTTTTGTCTGACGCACAAGGACGACGCGCAGTGCACCGGCAAGGGTTATGGTTTTGTCCTGCACGGTTTGTGGCCGCAATACGCCAAGGGCGGCTGGCCAGAATCCTGCCCACCGCTGACCAGGCTATCGGCGGCAGAAACCAGCAAGGGCCTGACGATGTACCCGACGAAAAAACTCCTCGATCACGAATGGTCCAAGCACGGTACCTGCAGCGGTCTTGGCGCGGAGGGCTATCTGGACAATTCCGATCAGGCCCTCGGCGCGGTGAAGATTCCGCAGGCGTTACAGCCGTTCGGCTCGACGTCGTACTACTTCGAAGCGCAGGAAATTGTCGATCTGTTTCGCAAGGCCAATCCGGGTATTCCTGAAGACGGAATTGCGGTGGTTTGCAGCGGCCCGCAGCTGTCGGAAGTGCGGGTGTGCATGGACAGGGATTTGCAGTTCGGCGTGTGTGGCAAAGGGGTGAAGACGCAGTGTCGGGCGGGGGATATTCGGGTGCCGCCGGTACGGTAAGCCATCCGTAATGAGCCAGGAAAAACAGGCGCTCCCGTGAGCGCCTGTTTTTTTGGCCTGAGGATTTGAAGGGGAGGGCAAATTCGCGCATGCTGCGCGCCTCAAAGGATCTGCACGACACATTGCAAGGAGCTGTTCATGAGCGGAAAACCCGCTGCCCGCGTCACCGACCCCACCGCCTGCCCGTTGCCGGGACACGGCACCAACCCGATCGTCAGCGGCTCGCCGAATGTCAATTTTGATGGACTGGCGGCTGCGCGCATGACCGACAAGTCCGCTTGCGGCAGTGCGATCAGCGGCGCTGTATCTGGCACCGTGTTCATCAATGGCTTGAACGCGGCGATGCTGGACAGCACCGGTGGCCACGGCAATGTCGTCATCGGCGGTTCAGGCACGGTGATCATTGGCGACACCGTAGTCGCGGCGCCTTTCAGTGGTCTGCTGCCGATGCCGGTGCACTTCACCGACAAGCTGAAACTGGTCAACGATGTGACCGGTGAACCGATGCCCAACCATCCCTACATGATCCAGCGCGCCGACGGACGCATGGAACATGGCGTGTCTGATGCCTCCGGATTTACCCATGAAGTCAGTTCGCACCTGCCTGAAACCATCAAGCTGTTTCTGGAGGAGTGAGGCAATGACGGCTGAGACGGTAACGTGCGCGAAGGGCAATACTTACAAGCTGCACAAGGAGCATACGCTGACCGACAAGAAGGATGTCAGCGCCAAGCCTGTGCCGGTGGAAAGTACCAAGGCGATCGTGCTTTTTATTGGTGGGGCTGGGGATAAGGAGAGTTATTACTTTTCTGGGCCTTATGGAAACATTTTGGCCGCCCGGGCTGCATTTGATAAACGCAATGAGTCGCTGAGCGCCGAAGGTAGATATCGCTCAGAGTGGCTGGGTTATAACGAAGTCAGAGGGAAGCAAGACATCCAGCGATATGTTCTTAGCCTGATTCCGTACAAGAGTTGCCCTATATACATCGTCGGACATAGCCTCGGTGGATGGAACGGTGCGCATCTGACGAAACTCATGTCGGATTGGGGTTACAGAATGCAGATGCTGATTACTTTGGATCCGGTTGGCGAAGGTGCTCTTGTCTGGATCGGCTCAGACATATATCGCCAGCGACCTGACCCAGTCGCTGTCGAATGGATCAACATCAAAGCGACACCTACCAATAGAAATTCATCAGATGGCGTAGCTGACTTTGGTGAGAAGTGGATTGTTTCTTGTGGGCCTTCTTTGAACGTAAACGTCGATACCAGTCATGCAAACGCGCTAGAGCTGTTTGTTGCGCCTATTTCCGGTGGCAATTCGGCGAGCGATTTGTTGATGGCCGCGATCATGAAGGAGTTTTCTTGATGTCCAGATTGATCATCTGCGTATTGCTCATTGTTTGCTCCGGATGTGCAAAAGACCATTCAAAGCCTGCTGCAAACTTGAGTTTCGTGTCCGTGAAACGAGAGAGGACGCTTTTATATGACATCCGATACCAATCGGATGTGGATGTCCTGAACCTGTTTGATAAAGGACAGGGAGAAGGGATGATTGCAGGTTTTCTGACGTGTGCGTTGGGGGACGATCATGATTTCTCCATTGAGAAAGCGATGCAGTTTTCCGCGGTAGGTTTGATTGAGTCTGACGGGGAACCGCTAAACGGAGGGAAATTTTCTTATCTCACCAGCGCGTTTCTCGTTGAAACCTCCAGCAGCCGTAGTTCAGAACGTCACCTGTCTACAACGGAGCTAAACAACCTTCTCTCCAACAAAAGCCAGATTCCCTGCAAACTATTTGTCACTGCCTTTGGCTACAAAACCTACTACTCAAACACCATGAACATCCCCACCGCCGACCTGCTCCGCGAAATCAACAAACCCGAATAAACAACCCCGGGGGGACTCACGCAAATCCCCCCGCATCCACCCCCAATTCCCCACGCAAAAACTCCACCAGCCCCCGCTGCAACCCGCTCAACACTCCCTCGCGGCTGACCAGCGCAAGTTCCGTCGGCGCCAACTCCGGCAGATCCGTACACACCTCATGCTCTGGCAATACCGCCGAAACCGGCAGCACCGAAACCCCCAACCCAGACGCCACCGCCGCTTGAATCCCGGTCAGGCTGTGGCTGCCGAACGCCACTCGCCACGGTCGCTGCGCTACATCGAGCAGGCGAATCGCCCGTTGTCGATACAGGCAGCCCTGCGGAAACAGCGCCAGCGGCAGCACACCGCTGGAGGTGTCCAATTCGGTGCCTTTGACCCACACCAGTCGTTCCGGCCAGGTGGCCCATGCCGGGCCGCTGTCGGGTTCGCGTTTGATCAGGGCAATGTCGATGTCGCCGGCGTCGAGGCGTTGGCGCAGGTCGAGGCTCATGCCGCTGATGGTTTCCAGGCGCGCTTGCGGATGGTTGCGGGTAAAACCGGCGAGGATCAGCGCCATGCGCCGGGCGTCGAAGTCTTCCGGCATGCCGATGCGCAGCACTTCCAGATCGACGTCGCTGGCCAGCGCTTGCGTGGCTTCGGCAGACAGCGCCAGCAATCGCCGCGCGTAGTGCATCAGTAATTCACCGTGCTCTGTGACCGCGACGTTCACTCCGCTGCGGTCGCGCAGGAGTAGCGGGTGGCCGACCAGATCTTCGAGTTTGCGCACCTGCTGGCTGACCGTCGATTGCGTGCGGTGCACACGTTCGGCAGCGCGGGTAAAGCTGCCTTCGTCGACCACGCAGACAAAGGTTTTCAGCAATTCGAGATCCAACATGGCAGCATTCCTGATAGTTGATTTGCGAATGACTATCGAGTGTTTATTTAATTTCACACTATTACCGCGCGCTCATAAGCTGAAGTCCTCACTCTGGAGGAATCGACCGATGACCTTGAACAACACGCCACGCCCGCACTGGCTGACCTTCGATTGCTACGGCACGCTGATTCAGTGGGATGAAGGACTGAAAGCCGTGGTCGAGAAAATGCTCAGCGACAAGGGCGAGCACGCAGTCGACGCCGCTAAGCTGATCGAAGTCTACGACCGTCACGAGCATCGTCTCGAACAAACACCGCCGCACCGTTCCTTTCGCGAACTGAGCACCCTCGGCCTGCAACTGGCGCTGGCAGAGTTGGGCTTGCCGAGCCAGCCCGAGGACAGTCAACGCCTGGCGGCGGCCATCCCGAACATGCCGCCATTTGCCGAAGTGGTCGACACCCTCGCGCAGCTCAAAGCCTTGGGCTTCAAGCTGTGCATCGTCTCCAACACCGACGACGACATCATTGCCGGCAACGTCGCGCAACTCGGCGGCCATATCGACCGGGTGATCACCGCGCAACAGGCTGATGCCTACAAACCGGCGCCACGGCTGTTCGACTACGCTCATGAGCAATTGGGCGTGACCCGCGATGAGGTGGTGCACATCTGCGCCAGCCCGACGCTCGATCACACGGCGGCGCGGGACATGGGTTTTCGATGCGTGTGGATCGATCGCGGCACCGGGCGCCAGTTGTTGCCCGACTATCGCCCCGACGCGATCCTCTCCAGCCTCGATCAACTGCTGCCGCTATTCAAATCTCTCGGCTGGACCTAAGGAGAATTGCCATGGCGCACACCTTGAGCGGCACCGCCAAAACCAGACCCACCTCGATGCTGAACCTTGCAACCGAGGCGATCATCACCGCTCGCAACGAACTTGCTGCGTGCTTTCAACTGGCCGCATTGCATGGTCTGGAGGAGGGCATCTGCAATCACTTTTCGGCGATGCTGCCGGGGCATGATGATCTGTTTCTGGTCAATCCATACGGCTACGCTTTTTCGGAAGTGACCGCGCAGAATCTGTTGGTCTGTGACTTTGCCGGCAACGTCGTCGATGGCGAAGGCGAGCCCGAGGCGACCGCGTTCTACATCCACGCGCGCCTGCACAAACAACTGCCACGGGTAAAAGTCGCGTTCCACACGCACATGCCGCACGCCACCGCGTTGTGCCTGTTGCAAGGCCCGCCGCTGCTGTGGCTGGGGCAGACTGCGCTGAAGTTTTACGGGCGCACAGCGGTGGACGAGGATTACAACGGCCTCGCACTGGACGCATCCGAAGGCGACCGCATCGCCAGCGTCATGGGCGACGCCGACATTCTCTTTCTGAAAAACCACGGGGTGATTGTCGCTGCGCCGACCATCGCCGAAGCCTGGGACGATCTGTATTACCTGGAGCGCGCCGCGCAAGTGCAACTGCTGGCCATGGCCACCGGGCGTGAATTGAAACCGGTGCCCCACGCCATTGCGCAGCGCGCCTATGAACAAATGCGTCAAGGCGATGCGCAAAGTGCCCGCGCGCATCTCACCAGCGCAATGCGGCGGCTGGCCATGCACAACTGATTAACCGTAAAGAAGCAATCGTAAATAAATCGACGAAAAGCGATCATCCAAACTCGCGACGCGCCGATAACTGGGCGGGAGGCGGGCGTTTGCCCGGTACATCCCGGTGGGCTACGCTCACACATACAAGGGTTTCGGGCTCGCGCCCCTGTCGTACCTGCCCAGGACATGCTTTTGCCAATCCCCATTCACGATCCGCATCAGGCCCCCGGCACGCTCAAGCGGTTGCCGCTTCGCAAAGCGGCGGTGCTGTTTATTGTTGCGGTGAGTCTGTGCCTGTGCGGTCTGCTGTACCTGCAACTGGAGCAGTCGCGGCGTCAGGATCTGGCGGTGGCGAAAATGGCCTCCGGCAACCTGACCCGAGCCATGGCGCAGCAGGCCGAGGACACCGTGCGGGCGGCGGATCTGGTGATGACCAGCCTGGTCGACTGGATTCAGGACGATGGTTACGGGGCGGCGCAGCGCCCTCGGTTACAGCGGATCTTTGCCCGCCGCGCGCAGCAACTGGATCAGTTGCATGGCATCTTTCTCTTCGATCGCGAAGGGCAGTGGGTCATTACTTCGTTCGCCGATCTGCCTCGTGGCAATGGCGTGGCCGATCGCGAATATTTCAAGTTCCATCAGCAGAATGCTTCGACCGTTGCGCACATCGGCCCGGCGATTCGCAGCCGCGAAAACGGCGAGTGGATTATTCCGATTTCCAGACGCGTCAACGATCAACTTGGCAACTTTCAGGGCGTGCTGATGGCCGGTATCCGCATGTCCTACTTCGATCAGTTCTTCAAAAGCTTCAGCCTCGATGACAGCGGCATCATGTTTCTGGCGCTGACCGACGGCACCTTGCTGGCGCGACGGCCCTTTGATGAGTCGCTGATCAACACCTCGGTGGCTCACGGCGAGATCTATCAAACCCTGTTGCCGAACGCTAACGCTGGCACCGCGATGCTCAATTCCGTGGTCGACGGCGTGACCCGCTTGTATGGCTATCGCCAGCTCGCCTCGTATCCGCTGGTGGTCTCTGCTGCGACGTCGCAAGACACGATTCTGCAGGGCTGGTATGACCGCGCCTTTCAGTCCAGCGTGATTGTCGCGCTGGTGATCCTCGGGATTGGCCTGTTCGGCTGGGTGTTCATTCATCAGGTGCGCGACGGCGAGCGTATCGAGAAAAACCTGCGCAAGGCGCAACTGGCGCTGGAACAGATTGCCACCCACGACAGCCTTACCGGGTTGGCCAATCGGCGCTTGTTCGAGCGTTCGCTGGACATTGAGTTTGCCCGGGGCGCGCGGCAGGTCAGCCCGGTGAGCCTGATCATGCTCGATATCGATTTCTTCAAGCGCTACAACGATGCCTACGGCCATGTCGCCGGCGATCAATGCCTGGCGCAGGTGGCACAGGTGGTGAAGACCTGCTGCCAGCGCAAGTCGGATCTGGCGGTGCGTTACGGCGGCGAAGAATTTGCCGTGCTGCTACCGGACACCGACATCAACGGCGCGCTGGCGATAGCCGGGCAGATACGCCGCAGCGTGATCGACAAGCACATCATTCACAGCGGCTCGCCGACCGGTTATCTCACGGTGAGCCTGGGCTGTTATTCATTTATTCCCAACGGCAACGACAGCCCGCAGGTGTTTATCCAGCGCGCGGACGCGGCGTTGTATCAGGCGAAAAATGCCGGACGCAATCGCGCGGCGGTGTTTACAGCTGAAGAGGGTTTTGCCGAACTGATGCGTTCGGATCGCTGATTCTTTCAATCAACAGAAATCAGAAGTGGGAGCGAGCCTGCTCGCGAATCGGTGTGTCAGCTTGCATCAAGCTTGGCTGACAGACCGCTTTCGCGAGCAGGCTCGCTCCCACATTGGGTCCTGATGTAAGCAGGACTATCCGGGATGGCTCTTGTTCGTTCAGCCGCCCGTGCCACCGCCCGCACCACCCGTGCCGCCGCCGGCCGAGCCGGTGCCGCCACCCGCGCCGGAACCCGAGCCACTGGCGCCGCCATTGGTGCCCGTGCCGGTGCCCATCCCCGAGCCAGTACCGGTGCCGGTGCCGTTATTGGTTCCGCCAGAACCAGTGCCGCCCGATGGCGAGCCCGGGGTGTTGTCTGGCGGCATGGTCGAGCTGCTGGCGCCGCCGGACTTGGTGCCCGTCGCATCGGTGCTGTCATTGGCCGCGAAGCTGGCGGCGGACGCCGTGGCGAGCAGGCCGGCCAACAATAACGAAGTGAATTTGCGCGTCATCATGGTACGTCTCCTGATAAAGGGGATTACCTGATGTTGGTCTTGCGCACTGAAACCTTGGTGCCCGTCGAGTGACGAGCGGTCAGTCGCCGCGCCAAGTGGCCTACCGTTCTTCTGCAATATTGGCTATTTGCCGAAGCACCCCCGGGGACTAACGTAGCCACACATTCAATCGCTACCCCGGAGCCCACCATGCAACCTCGTGCCGATTTCTACACCGCTTCCCCCGATGCCATGAAAGCGATGATGGCGCTGGAAAATGCCGTCTCGAAACTGTCGCTGGAAAAGAGCCTGCTCGAACTGGTCAAGCTGCGCTCTTCACAGATCAACGGCTGCGCATTCTGCATCGACATGCACACCGCCGACGCGATCAAGGACGGCGAAACCCCACGCCGCCTGTTCGCCGTGACGGCATGGCGGGAAGCGCCGTTCTTCAGCGAGCGTGAGCGTGCCGCGCTGCTGTGGACCGAGTCGCTGACACAACTGAGCCTGAGCCACGCGCCGGACGAAGACTATGAAGTCGTCGCTGCACAGTTTTCGCCGAAGGAACTGGTTGACCTGACAGTGGCGATCAACACCATCAACGGCTGGAATCGCCTGGCGGTGGGCTTCCGCAAACTGCCGCAGGCCTGAAACACTCACGCTATTCCCTTGTGGGAGCGAGCCTGCTCGCGAAGGCGACGTGTCAGTCACCATCATCGTTGCTGACATACCGCATTCGCGAGCAGGCTCGCTCCCACAGGGACCTGTTCAATGCCCATCGGAGCTCGGCGTCGTCGGTGGTTGCACCTTGCGCATCAAGAACACCATCACAGCGTGCATTGCTTTGTATTAATACGAAGCATTACTATTCACGCCCCTTTCTCACACGCCGCCCATCCCCCATGCGCTCCCGCAGATCCGGCTTTTTCGAGCATTACGAAGAGTTGATCGGCACCTGGACTCGGCGCCTGCGCAATCGCGCGCAGGCCGAGGATCTGGCGCACGACACCTTTGTGCGGGTGCTCGAGGCGGATTCGGCGGCGGTGCAGCAGCCGCGTGCGTATTTGCACCAGACCGCGCGCAACATCGCGGTTGATGGGTATCGGCGTGAGGATCGGCGCGGCGCCATGGAGTCGGAGGCGGTCGAGGACACTGCATCGTCAGCGGGCGACCCGGAGCATTACATACGCGCGATCCAGTTGGCCGACTCCATCGAACGCGCGCTTGCCGAATTGCCGCTCAACTGCCGCAAGATTTTTGTCTGGCAGAAGATCGAAGGCCTGACTCAGGCAGAAATTGCCGAACGCCTGGGGCTGTCCAGGAACATGGTCGAAAAGTATATGATCCGCGCCCTGCGGCATTTGCGTGAGCGGCTGGATGGGTTGCAATCATGAGCGCTCGCGTCTTTTCATTCTCAGCCGGACAGGACATTCCATGATGGAAACGGGTGATTGCGCCTGTGGGCAAACGGCGGTGCGTGACGAAGCGGCGGCCTGGTTCGTGCGTTTGCAGGAGCCGAACGTCAGCGTCGAGCAACGCCAAGGCTTCGAGGCCTGGCTGAACGAGCATCCGCAGCACCGCGAAGAATTCCAGTTGCTGCAAGGCTTGTGGACCGCGGCTGATCTGCTGCCGACTTCTCGCCTCAAGGCGCTTGCCGAAACTCCGCCACCTCGCCGCGAACGCCGGCCGTTGCTGCGTTATGCCGTGGCCGCGAGTGTTCTGACCGTGGCGCTGGGACTTGGCCTGTTCAGCGGGCTGAATCATCCGGGCGGTTACCGCGCCGAGTTCGCCACGGCGTTGGGCGAGCGCAAGCATGTAGCGTTGCCGGATGGTTCGGTGATCGATCTGAACAGTCGCAGCCGCTTGCAGGTGCGTTATGAGAAGGATCGACGGCTGATCGAATTGAGCGCGGGCGAGGCGATGTTCAGTGTTGAACACGACGCCTCGCGTCCGTTTATTGTCGAAGCCGGCAGCGGCAAGGTCACAGTCACCGGTACGCGTTTCGATGTGCGCCGCGATGCCACGCAGACCCGCGTGGTGGTGGAGCAGGGCACGGTGAAGGTGCAGGGAAGTGCTGCCCCGGAAAACGAATTCATCAACCTGAGCGCAGGCCTCGGCACTTCGGTCGATGCCCAAGGCAAAGTCCTGCCGGCCTACGCGGTCAGCCCGGCGGAACTGACCGCATGGCGCAACGGCAAACTGGTGTTCAACAACGCCAGCCTCGGCGAAGTAGCGGCGGAAGTATCGCGATATCGCGACAAACCGCTGACCGTATCCCAGCCGAACGTGGCCAGCCTGCGCCTGACCAGCGTGTTCAAATCCGACGACACCGACGCCTTGCTCAAAGCCTTGCCGAGCATCCTGCCGGTGACGGTGCGCACCCTCGCCGATGGCAGTCAGGAAATAATTTCCAGATAGCATTCAGGTTTTTTCCCCGTTCATCGTCTACCTGTTCAACTGCAACTGGTTTGCATTAACAGCCGCACACTCTTGCGATCCACAGGACTGCGTACGACGTGAACATCACCACAACCCACAATAAAAAATCCCCTTGGTTGCCACTGGCCTTGGCGCTGGCGGTCAGTGCCGCGATGCCATTGGCGTTTGCCGCTGAAGCCATTCACATTCGCGCGCAACCGCTGGGCCAGGCCTTGAGCGAGCTGGGCCAGCAAACCTCGCTGCAGGTGTTTTTCAGCCCCGAACTGGTGGCCGGCAAACAGGCGCCAGCGGTCGACGGCGACCTTTCGCCAGAGCAGGCTTTGCGTCAGCTGTTGCAGGGCAGCGGTCTCGATTATCAGATCAATGAAGGCTCGGTGACGCTCGCCCCAGCCGCCACTTCCGCAGCCAGCAACGGCCCGCTGGAGCTCGGCGTGACCGACATCAAAGTGGTCGGCGACTGGCTCGGTGATGCCGACGCGGCGGTGGTGCAGAACCACCCCGGCGCGCGCACGGTGATTCGCCGCGAAGCGATGGTCGAGCAGGGCGCGATGAACGTCAGCGACGTGCTCAAACGCGTGCCTGGCGTGCAGGTGCAGGACTCCAATGGCACTGGCGGCAGTGATATTTCCCTCAACGTCGGCGTACGCGGTCTGACTTCGCGCCTGTCGCCACGCTCGACCGTGCTGATCGACGGCGTACCTGCCGCGTTTGCTCCGTACGGCCAGCCGCAACTGTCGATGGCGCCGATTTCCTCAGGCAACCTCGACAGCATCGACGTCGTGCGTGGCGCCGGTTCCGTGCGTTACGGGCCGCAGAACGTCGGCGGCGTGATCAACTTCGTGACCCGCGCGATTCCGGAGAAAACCACCGGCGAAATCGGCACCACCCTGGAAACCACGCAGTACGGCGGCTGGAAACACATCGACACCGCATTCCTCGGTGGCACCGCCGACAACGGCATGGGCGTCGCGCTGCTGTACTCCGGCGTCAACGGCCACGGTTATCGCGAGCGCAACAACGGCAACGACATCGACGACGTGCTGCTCAAGACGCACTGGGCGCCGACCGATCAGGACGACTTCAGCCTCAACTTCCACTATTACGACGCCAGTGCCGACATGCCCGGCGGCCTGACCCAGCGTCAGTACGACGACAAACCGTACGAATCGGTGCGTGACTACGACCAGTTCACAGGCCGGCGCAAAGACGTGTCGTTCAAGTGGATTCGCCAGATCGACGAGCGCACTCAGGCGGAAATCCTCACCTACTACACCGACAGCTTTCGCGGCAGTACCATCGCTGCGCGCGATCAGCGCACCCTCAGCTCGTACCCGCGTTCCTACTACACCCTCGGCATCGAGCCGCGCGTGTCGCGGGTGTTCGATGTCGGCCCGACCACTCAGGAAGTCAGCGTCGGTTATCGCTATCTGAAAGAGGCAATGCACGAAGAGTCGAGCCGTCTGGCGCTGGTCAACAACCAGCCGGTGGTCACGCCGACCTCCGACGGCCACGTATTTCAGGATCGCACTGGCGGCACCGAGGCCAACTCGGTGTATGTCGACAACAAGATCGACGTCGGCAACTGGACCGTCACCCCGGGCATTCGCTTCGAACACATCAGCACCGACTGGCATGACCGCGCCGTGCTCGACACCGCTGGCCGCCCGGTCCAGGAAAAAAATCGCAGCATCGAAAGTAACGAACCGCTGCCAGCGCTGAGCGTGATGTATCACCTCTCCGATGCCTGGAAGCTGTTCGCCAACTACGAAACCTCGTTCGGCAGCCTGCAGTATTTCCAGCTCGGCCAGGGCGGTTCGGGTGACAGCACCGCCAACGGTCTGGAGCCGGAAAAAGCCAAGACCTACGAGATCGGCACGCGTTACAACGATGATGTCTGGGGCGGCGAGGTGACGCTGTTCTACATCGACTTCGATGACGAACTGCAATACATCAGCAACGATGTCGGCTGGACCAACCTCGGCGCGACCAAGCACCAGGGCATTGAAGCCTCGGCGCACTACGACATGGCGGCCCTCGATCCGCGCCTCGATGGTTTGACCGCCAATGCCGGGTTCACCTACACCCGCGCCACCTATGAAGGCGAGATCCCCGGCTTCAAGGGCCGCGATCTGCCGTTCTATTCGCGGCAGGTTGCGACGGTCGGATTGCGTTACGAGATCAACCGCTGGACGTACAACATCGATGGCTTCGCCCAATCGAAACAGCGTTCGCCGGGCACCGGTGTGAATGCGGATGGCAGCTTCAACGGCAATTACATCACTGAAGGCACGGCGGACGGGCAGTACGGCGACATCCCGGGTTACGTGACCTGGAACGTGCGCGGCGGTTATGACTTCGGCGCGCAGGTCTCGAATCTCAAGCTCGGTGCCGGGGTGAAGAACGTCTTCGACAAGCAGTACTTCACCCGCTCCAGCGACAACAACTCGGGGATGTATGTCGGCGCACCGCGCACGTTCTTCGTGCAGGCCAGCGTCGGTTTCTAAAACACAAGATCAAAAGATCGCAGCCTTCGGCAGCTCCTACAGGGGAACGCAAATCCATGTAGGAGCTGCCGAAGGCTGCGATCTTTTGCTTTAGACCTTGAGGACTTTGCCGCCAATTGCCACAGCCACCAGCAACACCGCCATCAGGCCAAAGGCAAAACTCAGGCTGCTGGCATGCGCGACAAAACCGATCACTGCCGGCCCGGCGAGAATCCCGGCATAACCCAGCGTGGTAATCGCCGGCACCGCGATGCTCTCCGGCATCACCGTCTGCTTGCCCACCGCCGTGTACAGCACCGGCACGATGTTCGAGCAACCGGCGCCGACCAGCGCATACCCGACCAGCGCCGCTTGCCAGCTCGGCGCGAAGGTGGCGAGAAACAACCCCGCCGCCGCCAACAGACCGCCGAACAGAATGATCCGCGTGGCACCCAGCTTGCGCACGATGCGGTCACCCAGCAGACGGCCGACGGTCATGGTCAGGGCAAACGCTGCGTAACCCATTCCCGCATAAGCCGTGTCGATCCCGCGTTCCTGAGCGAGGAACACTGCGCTCCAGTCCAGCGCCGCGCCTTCGGTGAGGAATACGATGAAGCACATGCCGCCGATAAACAGCACGATGCCATGGGGAATGGCGAACGCCGGGCCGGAGCTTTCGCTGCCGTAGGGCAGCATGTGCGGCACGCATTTGAGCAAGGCGCCGATCAGCAAAACCACTACCACCAGCATCGCTGCCAGCGGTGTCAGCCCGAGGCCGAGCAGGGCACTGACGCCCGCCGCACCGACGATGCCGCCGAGGCTGAACAAACCGTGGAATCCCGACATCATGTGCTTGCCGCTGGCGCGCTCGACGATCACTGCTTGCAGGTTCACCGTCGAATCCACCGTGCCGAGGCCGGCACCGAACATGAACAGCGTGGCGATCAGCGCCGGGATCGAGGACACCGTCGCCAGCAACGGCAGCGCCGCGCAGATCAGCAGCGTGCCGCCGGTGGCCACACGTCGGCAGCCGAAGCGCGTGGCAAGAATCCCCGCCAGCGGCATCGCCAGAATCGAGCCGACGCCCAGGCACAACAGCAATAACCCCAGCGTGCCCTCATCCAGCCCGGCCCGCGCCTTGGCATACGGCACCAGCGGTGCCCACGCGGCAATACCAAGGCCGGCGATGAAAAAAGCGATGCGGGTGGACATCTGTTGCAAACGTCCGGGGACGAAGGTGTCTTGGGGGTTGAGGCTGGTCATATCGATCCTTGGCAAAAAAACAACTGCATCCCGAGTGACATTCTGACGGCGTTGAGGTTCGATCTCAGGCCTTTCGGGGCATAACGGTGAACATCCTACCCTGTGGGAGCGAGCCTGCTCGCGAAAGCGGTGGGTCAAATATGGAAATGTCGACTGACCCACCGCCTTCGCGAGCAGGCTCACTCCTACAGGGGATTGCGGTTTACAGTCGGATTTTCGCCAGCATGGAATACGGGAACAAGGCATGACGAGCTTCTACGACGCACGCGGCAATATCTACGGAGTGGTTTCGCCCCAAGCCTTGCGCGAGGCCGGAATCGCTTTGCCAGCGAGGGCCGCAGAATGCGCCGTATCCAGGCAGCAATGGAGCGAGGCAGCCATCGTTTTGTGCTGTCACTGGCCCGAAGGCCAACGCCCGGCCAACAGCAAACCCCACCGCAGTGACGGCCTGCTGATCGGCCCGTTCCAGGCATCTGCGCCGTTCGATGTGCTGATCGTCAACACCGACGGCAGCCTCGCCGAGCGCAGCGGTAACGGCCTGACGATTTTTTCTCAGGCATTGACCGAGCAAGGCTTGATGGCGGAGCAGGGCGCAGTGTTGCGCGTTCATCATGACAAGGGCGAAGCGCTGGAAACCGCGGTGACACCGGTCGAAGTCGAAGGCGTGCGCGGCTTCTGGCTCGATCTCGGCCAGCCCGGATTCGGCCCGGAGGCTGTGGGTGCGCAGACGGTTGAAAACGTTCAGTTCAACAATCGCGACGTCAGCCATGTCCAGCCCCTGGCGGAACTCGATCCTGACTGGGCACACAGCCAATTCGTCCGCATCGGCAATCCGCATTGCGTGACGCTGCTCAGTGATGCGGCCGCTCTGCCGAGCAATGAACAGATGCGTGAACCCACCCTGAACCAACGGCTTACAGCGATCGCCTATGCCATGCCCAACGGTGCCGGCAATCCCTGCCCGACCGGCGTCAATCTGCAATGGGCCGCGCTGGTGTCGCCGCAGCAAGTCCTCGCCCGGGTATTCGAGCGCGGCGAAGGACCGACCGCATCTTCGGGCACCAGCGCCAGTGCGGTCGCGTGTGCTGCGTGGCGGGTGGGTTGGGTCGAGGCAGGGGAGGTGCGGGTGGTCATGCCGGGTGGCACCGCACCGGTTTTGCTTGAGGTTTCGGAAGGGGAGTTGCTGCGCGTCAGATTGTTTGGCACGGCGCGGTTGATCGCTTGATTCGGCCGACGCCATCGCTGGGATCTTCTGTGAGAGCGAGCCTGCTCGCGAAGAGGTCGGGACATCCAACATCGAGGCGCCTGGCATGGCGCTTTCGCGAGCAGGCTCGCTCCCACAGGTTTTGCTTTCGGCCCATCAGGTTCAGCGCAATTCTCAGCTGAACTCCACCACCGGCATCTGCCGCTTCATCAACACCTTGCCGCCACGAATCGAATACAGCGGCAGACCCTGGCTGCGGATCACTTCGTAGTCGCTGTCCGCCGATAGAATCAGCAGGTTCGCCGGGCGGCCCTGTTCCAGTCCGTAGCGATCGCCCAGGTGCATGGCTTTGGCGCTGTTGTCGGTGACCAGATCCAGCGCACTTTGCAGATTGCGATAGCCGAGCATGTGGCAGATGTGCAAACCCGCTTCAAGCACGCGCAGGATGTTGCCGTTGCCCAGCGGGTACCACGGGTCGACGATCGAATCCTGACCGAAACACACGTTCATCCCGGCTTCGAGCAACTCGTTGACGCGGGTGACGCCGCGGCGTTTCGGGAAGTTGTCGAAACGCCCTTGCAGGTGAATGCTTTCGGTCGGACAGGAAACAAAACTGATCCCGGAATGGCCGAGCAGGCGGAACAGTTTGGCGCAGTAGGCGTTGTCATAAGAGCCCATCGCCGTGGTGTGGCTGGCGGTGACGCGGGTGCCCATGTCGCGGCTGCGCGCTTCCTCGGCAAGCACTTCGAGGAAACGTGAATGCGGATCGTCGGTCTCGTCGCAGTGCACGTCGACCAGGCAGCCGGTGCGCTCGGCCAGGTCCATCAGAAACTTCACCGAGCTGACGCCCTGATCGCGGGTGTACTCGAAATGCGGAATGCCGCCGACCACGTCGGCGCCCATGCGGATCGCCTCTTCCATCAACTCGCGCCCGTTGCGGAACGACTCGATGCCTTCCTGCGGGAACGCGACGATTTGCAGGTCGATCAGGTGACGACTTTCCTCGCGCACTTCGAGCATGGCCTTGAGCGCGGTGAGTTGCGGGTCGGTGACGTCAACGTGGGTGCGCACGTGCTGAATACCGTGGGCGGCCAGGGCCTGAATGGTCTTCTTGGCGCGAGTCTTGGTGTCTTCTTCGGTGATGGTGACCTTGCGCTCGCCCCAGCATTCGATGCCCTCGAACAGCGTGCCGCTCATGTTCCAACGCGGCTCGCCGGCGGTGAGGGTGGCATCGAGGTGGATGTGCGGCTCGACGAAGGGCGGCACCACCAGATTGCCGCCGGCATCGAGGTCATCCGGGCCGAGGGTCGGCGCTTCGGTCTGACGGGCGATGCTGTGGATCAGGCCGTCTTCAAGGTGCAATTCGTGCAGGCCTTCCTGGTTGCGCAGGCGGGCGTTGATGATGTGCATCAGGCAAATCCTTTTTATAGGTCTTGTAGTGGTGCGCTGACGCGACGGGCGCCGAGCACACCGGTGACGATGACATACGTTAGCGCGGCAGCGGCAATGCCTACCAGCGGCGCGACCCAGGGCGAACTGAATGCAGCGACGGTGCCCACCCCGTAGGCCCCGAGCCCCGGCCAGTTGAACGCCGGCAACCGTGCGTCGGCCAGACGCGGATAGTGGCCGCGCCAGCGATAGAAAAAGTCAGCCATGATCACCCCGCCAATCGGCGGAATCACCGTGCCGAGCAGAATCAGATACGGCACCAGGATGTCGTACATGCCCAGCAGGGCGAGCAGGGTGCCGATCACAGCGCCGCCCAGGGTCACGGTCTTGCGCCGACCGGTACGCAGCAGGTTGCAGCCGGCCACGGCGAAGTTGTAGATGGTGTTGTCCTGCGTGCTCCAGATGTTCAGCAACAGCATGGCCATCGCGGCCATGGCGAAGCCCTGCAACAGCAGCACTTCAACCACATCCGGCTGTTGATAGACGATCGCGCCATATGCGCCGATCAGCACCATCAGGCCGTTGCCGATGAAAAAACCGATCAGGCTGGCCAGCACCGCGACTTTTGCCGAGCGCGAAAAACGCGTCCAGTTGGTGGCTTGGGTCGCGCCGCTGACGAAGGTGCCGAAGACCAGGGTGATCGCCGTCGACCAGTCCAGCGAACCGCTCGGCACCACGCTGAGCAAGCCTTCGAAACCGCCGACTTTCACGGTCGCTGCCCACATCGACAGCATCAGCAGCAACATCATCGCCGGCACCGCGATGTACGAGAGAATTTCCAGGCCGCGATAACCGATGTACGCCGTAGCGCAGAAACCCAGACCGAACAGCACCATCAGGACCAGCACGGTGCTTTCATCGAGATTGAAATACTTGCCGATCACCACCGCTGCCGTTGCCGTGCCCCAGGCGTACCAGCCGATCTGGGTGAAGCCGAGGATCAGGTCGCTGAGCTTGCTGCCGACTTCGCCAAAACAGAAGCGGCCCATCAGCACTGAATTGAGGCCGCTCTTGAAGGCGATGTAACCCAAGCCTGCCGCGTACAGACCGAGCAGCAGGTTGCCGACAATGATCACCGCCATCATCTCGGCGAAACCGAACGCGACCCCCAGCTTGCCGCCGGCAAACATGGTCGCGGTGAAAAACGTGAAGCCCAGTAACACCATCGCCGTCGAGGCCAGGCCTTTGCGCGCGTGCATGGGGACTTCACTGAGCGGGTAATCGTTGCCGGAGGCGTTCTGCGTCATGGGGCAGTCCTTGCTGGAAGGGGAAGACGCAGAAGGGTTGCAGCGGTCGTGCCAAGCGACGCAAGTGACCGAATGTGGAGACGCGACTGGGGTTTTCAGCGCGAAAGCAGTGCACTTAATGCACCAGGAGCCCAATGTGGGAGCGAGCCTGTGATGTGCACGGCAGATGAGTCAAACCTGGCGCCGGACTCTTGTGGGAGCGAGCCTGCTCGCGAATACGGAGTGTCAGTCACCGAATAAATTGACTGGAACGACGCTTTCGCGAGCAGGCTCGCTCCCACAGGGGCGGGGAGATGTGTGTTGCTTATTCGCCGCGATAAATGCAGCCGCTGGTGCACGTCTCATGAATGCGGATCGCGCTGAGTTCCGGCAGCAATGGCTTCATCTCGTTCCAGATGAATTTGGCCAGCACTTCGCTGGTCGGGTTTTCCAGGCCGGGAATGTCGTTCAGGTAGTTGTGGTCAAGACGCTCATACAGCGGCTTGAAAATCGCTTTGATCTCGGAGAAATCGCGAATCCAGCCAGTGTGCGGATCGAGGTCGCCGCTCAGGTGCAGCGCGACCTTGAACGAGTGACCGTGCAGGCGTCCGCACTTGTGGCCGTCCGGGACGTGCGGCAGGCGGTGGGCGGATTCGAAAGTAAATTCTTTGAAGATTTCCACGGTATTTTCGGCTCTGTTCAGATGGCGTTCGCCGCAGCGATTCGGGCAGGCGGCGAGTTTATCAGCTTGTCTTTGGCCGTGCTGACTAAAGGGTCAGCAAGCGCTCGGCGAGGCGACCATTGGCCGTCAGTTCGAGAAATTCGTCGCCCAGTCGGCGGCTCTCGTCCATCGCCGTGTGCCAGTATTTCTGCCGGCTCGGCGCATCGCCCATGAAGCGTTTGAAGTCGTTACGGTCGGGCAGTTTGCCGTAGGGCAGGCGCGCCAGATATTCCTTCGACGGCGCGACCAGCAGCACATCTTGCAGACGCTGCACCGAAGCGCGGCGCCAGGGCAGGGTCTTGTCGAACCAGCCGGGAATCACTCGATCGGTGAAGTGCGGATAGAGCACGATACCGTCGCCGCTGTAGGGCAGGTCGAGGTGGTAGTCGAGCAAACCGCCGTCACGGAACGTACCCGCGCCGGCGCCGGGCAAGTCGCGTACGCCTTCCATGACCATCGGGATCGATCCGGAAGCGAGCAGGGCCTGGCGCAGGTTGCCGGTGTTGAGGGCAACGAAACGCGAGGGGAAATCGGTCAAGGCATCAAGCGGCGGGGCCAGGCGCGGATCGTGGATGATCAGCCGTTCGAAGTGCCGCGACAGCCGCGCACGACCGCGCAGGTTGTCGGCGATCACCGAACCCAGCGCCAGACCGAGGCGCCCGCGATGATCCTCGGCGAGGCGGCCTTGGCTTTTCACCACCATGATGTTCAGTCGGTAATCGGGGTTTTCGAGGATGCTCGCATCGCGGCCGTCGAGCAGGTCATTGAGCATGCGCTGCGAGCTCTGGCTGATCTCGGCCATGGTCACGCCTTTGTTGAAATTCTGCTCGGCGTACAGCTGGCCGAGGCGGCGAATGCCTTCGGCGGCGTCCGGCAGGCAGGCGCTGGCGAAGCGCCAGGAACCCACCGAGGCGCCGATCAGCGAACGCTCACGCGGCGCACTCGGCAGCCACTCGCCGAACAACGCCAGATCGAGCCCCTGAATCCCCAACGCCTTCGGCCCACCGGCCGCACCGGGCAGGGTGCCGACGTCAGCGGCGTGCAATCCCTGCGCACGAATCCGCGCCATGGCCCGCGGGCCGGCCTTGAGAGTGAGGGCGGGAAACTTGATGTGGATGGCGGTCATACCGGTCTCGATCGTTAGCAAGCTGGCGATTATAAGCACATGTTGCAGGCCCATGTAGGAGTGAGCCTGCCCCACAAGGGGGGCAGACGCAAACCAGTGTGGGAGCGAGCCTGCTCGCGAAAGCGGTGGGTCAGAAACATCGTTGCGGCTGACACTGCGCCTTCGCGAGCAGGCTCGCTCCCACAGGGGACCTTGCCAGCAATAGGGCACAATGATGGCCATTCAGTTTCAGTTAAGTTGACCCCGCTAAGGTGCCCACCGTAAGCAACATATAAGAATTCGGAGACACCCATGAAAACCCTGACTGCCCTGACCACTGCCTCGATCATCTGCCTCACCGCCAGCACCGCATACGCGCGCGATCTCGGACCCGACGAAGCGCTTCGTTTGCGCGACGCTGGTACTATCGTCTCCTTCGAGAAGCTCAACGCCATCGCGCTGGAAAAACACCCCGGTTCGGAAATCACCGAAACCGAGTTGGAGGAAGAGTACGGCAAGTTCATTTACCAGATCGAACTGCGCGACCCGAAAGGGCTGAAGTGGGATCTGGAGTTGAACGCGGTCGATGGTGAAGTGCTCAGGGATCATCAGGATACGTAATGAAGCTGAATAGTCGCGCCACCCGCCTCACGGCGCTGGCGCTGGTGTTGTTGTGCAGCACGGCCATGGCTCGCGATCTCGATCAGGACGAGGCGCTGGCCCTGCGTCGCGATGGCGTGATCCTGCCGCTGGAGCAAGTGCTGCAGCAGGCGATGGATCGCTACCCCGGCGCCAAGCTGCTGGAAGTCGAGCTGGAAGAAAAACACGACGTGTACATTTACGAAGTCGAATTGCTGACGGTCGAAGGCGTGGCGCGCGAGCTGCACTTGAAGGCCGATACCGGCGAGTTAGTCAAAGACAAGGAAGATTGATCGATGCGTTTGCTTCTGGTGGAAGACCACGTACCGCTGGCCGACGAATTGCTCGCCGGCCTGCAACGCCAAGGCTACGCGGTGGATTGGCTGGCCGATGGCCGGGACGCGGTGTATCAGGGCAGCAGCGAGCCCTATGACCTGATCATCCTCGACCTCGGCCTGCCCGGCGTGCCGGGGCTGGACGTGTTGGCGCAGTGGCGCGCCGCCGGCCTGGCGATTCCGGTGCTGATCCTTACCGCGCGTGATTCCTGGGCCGAGCGCATCGAAGGGCTGAAGGCCGGCGCTGACGATTACCTGACCAAACCGTTCCATCCGGAAGAGCTGTACCTGCGCATTCAGTCGCTGTTGCGCCGCTCCAAGGGCCAGGCCAACCAGCCGACTTTGCAAGCCGCCGGCCTGCATCTGGACGAAGGTCGCCAGTGCGTGGTTCGCGACGGCGCCGACATTCAGCTGACCGCCGCTGAATTCCGTCTGCTGCGCTATTTCATGCTGCACCCGGAACAGATCCTCTCGAAAAGCCACCTCGCCGAACACCTCTACGACGGTGAGACCGAGCGCGACTCCAACGTCCTCGAGGTCCACGTCAATCACCTGCGGCGCAAGCTCGGCAAAAGCGTCATCGAAACCCGTCGCGGCCAGGGTTACCTGTTCGGCGGGCAAGCTTCATGAGATCAATCCAGCGCCGTTTGAGCCTGGGTTTGATCAGTGTGATGGTGATCGTCGGTCTGGTGCTGGCGCAAACCAGCCTGTGGTTGTTCGAAGTTGGTTTGCAGCGCTACCTCGAAGCCGGCCTGCGCAACGACAGCGAAAGCCTGCTGGTGGCGCTGGTGCGCGGCCCGCAAGGTTTGCAATTGGATGAGCGGCATCTCTCGCCGGCCTATCAGCGGCCGTTTTCCGGGCATTACTTTCGCATCGATTTCTCCGACAGCCACTGGCGTTCGCGCTCGCTGTGGGATCAGGAACTGCCACTGCTGCAACACCCGGGGCTGCACAGCAACCTGCAACTTGGCCCGGGCGGGCAACGCTTGCTAATACTGCGCTCGGACTATCGACGCCTGGGTCAGTCGATCTCGATCAGCGTCGCCCAGGATTACACGCCGGTCAGCGACAGTTTCCAGCGCATGCGCCAGATCGGCCTTGGCCTGGGGCTGGCGGCGTTGCTGCTGATCCTGTTCCTGCAACGCCTGACCGTGCGCCGCGCGCTGAAACCGCTGGAGCGCGCGCGCGAGCAGATCGCTCAGTTGCAACAGGGCCAGCGCTCGCAACTCGACGATCAGGTGCCGGTGGAACTGGAGCCGCTGGTGGCGCAGATCAATCACTTGCTCGCCCACACCGAAGACAGCCTCAAGCGCTCGCGCAATGCCTTGGGCAACCTCGGCCACGCGCTGAAAACCCCGCTGGCGGTGCTGCTCAGCCTGGCCTCCAGCGACAAGCTCGATGACCATCCCGAGCTGCGCAGAATTCTCAAGGAGCAATTGGAACAGGTGCAGCAGCGCCTCAATCGCGAACTCAATCGCGCGCGGTTGTCGGGGGATGCGCTACCCGGCGCGTTGTTCGATTGCGATGCCGAGCTGCCGGGGTTGCTGGCGACCTTGAACATGATCCACGGCGAGCATCTGGCCTTGAGTTACGTCGCACCGCCGGGCTTGCAACTGCCGTGGGACCGCGAGGACTTGCTCGAACTGCTCGGTAATCTGCTCGACAACGCCTGCAAATGGGCCGATGCCGAGGTGCGCTTGAGTGTGATCGAAAGGTCTGACGGCTTTGCCCTGAGCGTGGAAGATGACGGCCCGGGGATTCCCGAAGAGCAGCGCACTCAGGTGTTCAGCCGTGGCACGCGACTGGATGAGCAGACCCACGGGCATGGGCTCGGCCTTGGGATCGTGCGGGATATTGTCGATACGTGGGGTGGCTTGCTGGTGCTGGGCGAAAGCGAGTGGGGCGGGTTGAAAGTGGTGATTGAACTGCCTCGGCGGTGAGCCCTTGAAAAGCCCCTCACCCTAACCCTCTCCCAGAGGGAGAGGGGACTGATTGTGTTGTTCTTGAGAGATGCATCCACTTGAAATCCGAGTCGAACTCAGGACTTGAATGGCATGAAGATCGGCTCCCTTTCCCCCTCGCCCCCCTTGGGGGGAGAGGGCTGGGGTGAGGGGGGATTGGAACTGACACCCCGCACTTGTGCATCAAACGCGAAACTGATCCATCAACCGCTGCTGCTGATTCGCCAGGCTGTTGAGCGACTGGCTGACCCGCGCCGATTCATTCGCTTGGCCCGACAGCGACTCGGTCACATCGCGAATCGTCGCCACGTTGTTATTGATCTCCTCGGCCACGGCACTCTGCTCTTCGGCGGCGCTGGCGATTTGCAGGTTCATGTCGCTGATCACCGTCACCGCATCGCCGATCTGCCGCAGCGCCGTCACCGCCTGGCCAACCTGCTCGACACTGCCCTGGGCCTGACGATGGCTGTTGCCCATCGAACCGACCACTTCCTGCGTGCCGTTCTGCAGTTGCTCGATGACCTGGCGGGTTTCCTCCACCGACTCCTGAGTCCGGCGCGCAAGGTTGCGCACTTCGTCGGCGACCACGGCAAAACCGCGTCCGGCCTCACCGGCGCGGGCGGCTTCGATGGCGGCGTTGAGCGCCAGGAGGTTGGTCTGCTCGGCGATGGCGCGGATGGTTTCCAGCACCGTGCCGATTTTCTCGCTGTTCGCAGCCAGGCCTTCGACCTGAACCATCGCTGCGCTCATGTCGGCGGCGAGGGTGTCGATGCCCGCGGTGGTGCGGTCGATCACGGTCAGGCCCTGGCGGGTGGCGCGGTCGGCGTCCTTGGCGGCTTCGGCGGCCTGCGCGGCGCTGCGTGCAACGTCCTGGGCAGTAGCGCTCATTTCGTGGGACGCGGTGGCGACCTGATCGACCTGGCGATATTGCTGCTCCATGCCTGCGCTGGTCTGGGTGGCGATGGCCGACGACTGGTCGGCAGTGTTGCGCGCGTCCTGCACCGAGCGTTTCACCTCGGCGATGATCGGTTGCAGCTTGTCGAGAAACCGGTTGAACCAGCCGGCCAGTTGCCCGAGTTCATCCTGCTTGTCATAGGCCAGACGCCGGGTCAGGTCGCCTTCGCCGCTGGCGATGTCTTCAAGCATGTGCGCCACACCGAGAATCGGCTTGGTCACGCTGCGCGCCATCAGCCACACCAGCAGCAGACCGATCAGCGCGGCGAGCAGGCCCAGGCTCAGTTCGATCAGCGTACCCGAGGTATTGCTCGCATCCAGTTGCTGTTTGAGCGCTTCGGCGCGGCTGACCAGGACTTTCTCCGGCACATCGAGCAACACACCCCATGCCGGTCCGTCGGGAATCGGCTGGAACGGCGACAGCACCTTCAACTGGCCGTTGCTGTGCAGGCTGCTCACGCCAGTGCTCGCGGCGAGCAGGCGCAGCAACTCGCTGCCGCTGGCCTGATCCACCGCATCCAGGCGCTGGCTGAGTTTGCCGGCATCCGGGCTGTAACCGGCGAGCAGGCCGGCGGGGCTGACAATACTGACGGCGGTCTGGCCGTCATACAGCTTGCGGCTGGCGTTCTGGCTGATCGCTTGCAGGCTGTTGAGGTTGATGTCGACTGACAGCGAGGCGATGACTTTGCCATTGACCTGCAGCGGGAAGACGATGCTGGTCATGAGCACTTTGTGGCCGTCGATGACATAGAAGTACGGCTCGATCACACACGGTTTGAGCGTGGTGCGCGGGCACGTGAACCAGGCGTTGGCGGCCTGACCGCTGGGGCCGGTGCTGGTGTCGCTCATGTCGCTTTCCGGCAGCGCCATCGAGGTGACTTTGCCCGGGGTCGGCTGCGACCAGTACAGGGCGAAACGGCCCTTGTCGTTGCTGCCCAGTTCAGCCTGATCGGCGAACAGTTCGTCCTTGCCGTCCAGCGCGTTGGCTTCGAACACCAGCGACAGGCCGAGCAGGTCCGGGTTGGCTTGCAGCGCGGATTTGACCTGACGGGTCATGTCCTCGCGCAGGTCGAAGGCATCGAGAAAACGCTTCTCGGCCTGCTCACGCAAAAACAGTACCTGCCGCGAGAAGCCGTGGCCGTACTGATAAGCGTCCATGAACTGCTGACGAATGCCGGCGGCCTGCACTTCACCTTGCGACTCGATCCGCGCCTGGGCCGACTCGGTGAGCATCTCCATGCTCGAGGCCTTGACCAGCGCCGAGCTGTGTTCCATGCGATACAGCGAAAGACCGACCAACAGGGTCACGATACCGGCCAGGCAGAGGCCGGCGAGCAGGGTGATTTTCCATTGGATGGAAAGTTGTCTGAGCGACATGGAAAACATCCTTATCCGATAAATATCTGAGACTTTGCACTGTAGCGGCCGCGTTTCGGCTTTCTTTATGTCGTGAGCGCAATATGACCGATTGCCGCATGCGGGGCCTGTGGTCCTGTCCTGTGGTCCTGTGGTCCTGTGGCGAGGGGATTTATCCCCGTTCGGCTGCGAAGCAGTCGTGACACCTGCGTATAGGGTTGATTTGAAGTTTGCCGGGGGCGGCTTCGCCACCCAACGGGGATAAATCCCCTCGCCACGGGGCTTTGACACCGCCGCCACTCTGCGGCACAGTGCGCGCCCTCTAACAAGACCCTCTGTACACATCCGCCGGCCAATCCCGGGCGGACTCATCCTGTCTGGCGGTGTGTTTTCACCCGCAGTGTTTTTTGAGGTAGTGAAATGAATGCAGTCATAGCAGCCGTCGGCGTCATGCTGATCCTCAGCCTGTCGCGCGTGCATGTGGTGATCGCGCTGATCGTCGGGGCGCTGGTCGGTGGCCTGACCGGTGGTCTGGGCATCGACGCAACACTCAAGGCGTTCAACAGCGGTCTGGGCGGCGGCGCGACCGTGGCGTTGTCCTACGCCTTGCTCGGCGCGTTCGCCGTAGCGATTGCCAAGTCGGGCCTGGCCCATGCGCTGGCCGACAAGGCCCTGGCCATGGTGGATCGGCAGCATGCAACCGGCGGCGGTAACGTCAAATGGCTGCTGATCGGCCTGCTGTGGGTAGTAGCGATTGCTTCGCAGAACATCCTGCCGATCCATATCGCGTTCATTCCGCTGCTGGTGCCACCACTTCTATATGTACTGACCAAGCTGCAACTCGATCGCCGTCTGATCGCCTGCGTCATGACCTTCGGCCTGATCACCCCGTACATGTTCCTGCCGGTGGGCTTCGGCAACATCTTCCTCAACGAAATCCTGCTGGCCAACGTCGCGCGCAGCGGCGTCGACATCAGCGGCATCAATGTCACCCACGCCATGGGCATTCCGGCGCTGGGCATGGTCTTCGGCCTGGCGATGGCGTTCATCAGCTATCGCAAGAAGCGCGTGTATGACCTGGCGAAGATCGAACAGGTCGAGCAGACGGCGGTGCACTACAACCCGCTGAGCCTGATGATCGCCGGTGTGGCCATTGCTTCGGCATTCGTGGTGCAGTTGCTCTTGGACTCGATGATTATCGGCGCTCTGGTCGGGTTTCTGATTTTCTCGGTGTCGGGCATCGTCAAATGGCGCGAGACCGATGATCTGTTCACCGAAGGCATGAAAATGATGGCGATGATCGGCTTCATCATGATCGCCGCCTCAGGCTTTGCCGAGGTGATGAAGGCCACCGGGCAGGTGCAGACGCTGGTCGAATCGTCGGCGGCCTGGATCAATCACAGCAAAGGTGTCGGGGCTTTGTTGATGCTGCTGGTGGGCTTGCTGGTGACCATGGGCATCGGTTCGTCGTTCTCTACCGTGCCGATTCTCGCAGCGATCTTCGTGCCGTTGTGCGTGCAACTGGGCTTCAGCCCGATCGCCATTGTCTGCATCGTCGGCACTGCCGGTGCGCTGGGCGATGCCGGTTCACCGGCCTCGGACTCGACCCTCGGCCCGACCTCGGGTCTGAACATCGACGGCCAGCATCACCACATCTGGGACACCGTCGTACCGACCTTCCTGCACTACAACCTGCCGCTGCTGGTGTTTGGCTGGGTGGCGGCGATGGTTCTGTAAGAATCCACAATTGCCCCATGTGGGAGCGAGCCTGCTCGCGAAGGCGTCGTGTCAGTCGACACACAGGTTGCTGAGCCAACGCTTTCGCGAGCAGGCTCGCTCCCACAGGGGGGGCGGCGATGTTTCAAGACTCAACTTTTGCTCCGGCGTGCCGTTAAAGCCTTTAACCACGCCAACAAAATCAAAAGAGTGAGTCCCCCGATGCGCCTGAGTCTCAAGGCTAAAGTCCTGTCCCTTGCCGTTCTGCCGGTGCTGCTCTTTGCGCTGGTTATCAGCGTGACCACGCTGTTCATCCTCCAGGAACAGGCGCGCAAGGAGGTCGAACAGACCCGCGAGCGGCTGCTCAGCGACGCCAAGGCCACCCTGCAAAGTTACGTCGCCGTGGCCATGACCACGATCAAACCGCTGTACGACGCCGCCGCACCGGGCGACGACGCGGCGCGGGCGCAGGCGATCAAATTGCTCTCGGGCATCCGCTACGGCAAGGACGGCTACTTCTTCGGCTACGACTCCGAGACCGTGCGCCTGTTCAAGGCCAACGACCCCGACGGCGTGGGCAAAAGCTTCAAGGACAACCGTGATCCGAACGGCGTCTACGTCAACCTCGGCCTGGTCAAGGTGGCCAAGGACGGCACTCACTATCTGCAATACAGCTCGCCGCTGCCGGGCAACGCCAAGGTGCTGGTGCCGAAGCTCGGCTACACCGAATACCTGCCGAAGTGGGACATGGCGGTCGGTACTTCGGTCAACCTCGACGGCATCGAAGCGCAAGTGGCGCTGGTCGAGGCGCAAGTGCAGGAGCGCGTGCAAGGCGTGGTGCTGAGCATTGTCGGCGTTGCGGTGCTGGTGCTGCTGGTTATTGCGGCGGCGGGCATGCTGCTGGCCAACACCATTCTGCGTCCGCTGACCCTGATGAAAGCCAACCTCGACGACATCGCGGCGGGCGAGGGCGACCTGACCCGGCGCCTGAACATCACCAGCCAGGACGAACTTGGCGAACTGGCCGGCTCGTTCAACCGCTTCGTCGACAAGATCCACGGCCTGGTGCGGCAGATCACCGAGATGACCACGCAACTCACCGGGCTGGTCACCCAGGTCTCGGAACAGGCGCAGCGTTCCGATCAGGCGATGGAGCGTCAGCGCCACGAAACCGATCAGGTCGCCACCGCGATCAACGAAATGTCCGCCGCCGCTCAGGAAGTGGCGAAGAGCGCGCAAAACGCCGCCGTCGCCGCGCAGCAGACCGACGAAGAAGGCCAGAGCGCCAAGCGCGTGGTCGCGGGCAGCATCAAACAGATTCATGCGCTGGTCGACGATATCCGCAACAGCGGCGTGTCGCTGGACAGCTTGCAGCAGGACGTCAGTTCGATCGTCGGCGTGCTTGGGGTGATCCGTTCGATTGCCGAGCAGACCAACCTGCTGGCGCTTAACGCCGCGATCGAAGCGGCGCGCGCCGGTGAGGCCGGTCGTGGCTTTGCGGTGGTTGCGGACGAGGTACGCGCACTGGCCAGCCGCACGCAGATCAGCACCCAGGAAATCCAGGGCATGATCGACCGCTTGCAGGCCGGCACGCAGCAGGCGGTCGAAGCGATGCGCCGTTCCAGCGAGGCTGGCGACGGTACTTCGCAGCAAGCCAATCAGGCCGGTGCATCGCTGGATGCCATGGCGCAGTTGATCGCGACAATCAACTCGATGAACGCGCAGATCGCCAGCGCAGCGGAAGAGCAGACGGCCGTGGCCGAAGAGATCAACCGCAGCGTGCATCAGATTGCTGTGGCGGTGGACAGCGTCGCCGATGAAACGCAACTGGGCGCGCAAACGTCGCGCAGTCTGGCGGAGCTCGGGCAGCGGTTGGGCAAGCTGGTCGGGCAGTTCCGTATCTGACGCAATTCTGGAGCCCTGCATAAACCCTGTGGGAGCGAGCCTGCTCGCGAAAGCTGTGTATCAGACGCTGCTCTGATATCAGACGGACCGTATTCGCGAGCAGGCTCGCTCCCACATTTGGATTTGTGTAGGGCTTAAGATCTGTCCCAATAGGGAATCTCGCCAAAGCATTCGACAAAAAAATCAATCACCGTCCTGACCTTCACCGACAACCGCCGGCTCCCCGGCCACAGCACGGCGATCTGCTGCGGTTCCAGACTGTTCGACACCTGATATTCCCCCAGCACCGGCACCAGTGTGCCCTCGCGCACCGCTTCGCCAATCAGCCACGACGGAAACATCACCAGCCCTAAGCCTTGCTGGGCGGCCTGGGTCAGGGTGTCGGCGTGGTTGCCGGTGATCGGGCCTTTGACGGTGTACGGCGTCCAGTCCTCGCCATCACGGCGGAAAAACCAGCGCTGCTGACCGGCCGCGCCTTTGTAGGCCAGGCACTGATGCTGCGCGAGTTCGTCCGGATGCTGCGGCGTGCCTTGGCGTTTGAGATAGGCCGGGCTGGCGGCGACCTGAAAGCGGTGCGGCGCCAGAACGCGTGCCTGCATGCTTGAATCGTGCAGCGCGCCGATGCGAAACAGCAGGTCGGCGCCTTCCTGTAACGGGTCGACGTAATGGTCGGTTTGCTGGATATCCAGTTGCAGCTTCGGATAGCGCGCGCAGAGCTCACCCAGCCAGGGCGTCAGATGGCGTTGGCCGAACACCACCGGGGCGTTGATGCGCACCAGTCCGGTGGGTTCGCTTTGCTGTTCCTGCAACGCCTGTTCGGCTTCTTCCAGTTGCACCAACAGCAACCGCGCATGGTGGCCGAGCGTGCGCCCGGCTTCGGTCGGGGTGACGGCGCGGGTGTGGCGGTAGAGCAATTGCTGGTTCAGCGCCTGCTCCATCAATTGGATCTGCCGCGAAATCGAGGAGGGCGCGACCCCTTCGCGGCGGGCGACTTCGGAAAAACTGCCGTGGTCGAGGACCGCTACAAACAGCCTTAACGCTTTGAATCCGAGTTCGTTGAGCCCCTGCATGCTGTGTCTCGCTGTGCGTGATGCGCAAAAGTGTTGTCCGGATGCTCCCATTTATCGCACAGCGGCGCCAGCCGATAATCCGCGCCATTGTTTTTGAGCGTGGAAGGTTATGTATGCAGACGTTGGATGAAGGGGTGGTTGCTGCACCGGTAAAAAGGTCGGTGTTGCGTCTGCTGTTGCTGCCGCTGGTGATCCTTGCCGGCATGGGCTTGTCGGTAGAAGCCGGATTGCTCGGGCCGCTGGGCGAGCAGGTCGGGCATTTGTGGGCGACGTTGAGCATCTTCGGCGTGGGTTCGGCAATTCTGTTTTTGCTCCTGCTGTTTGCCGGTCCGCAAAAAGGTCCGGCGCTGACCGAACTGCCGCGCTGGCAGTTGATCGGCGGTTTTCTCGGGCCGATCTACGTGGTGGTGCTGACGCTGGCGACGCCGCATATCGGCATTGCCATGACGATGATTGCGATTCTGTCCGGTCAGGTCGGCAAGAGTGTGCTGATCGACCATTTCGGCTGGTTCGGCGCGACGCGCAAGAAGGTCAACGGCGAGCGCTGGCTGGCGTTGGGCTTGATTGTGGTGGCTTTGGTTCTGATTGCGTGGGGGTGAGTGATGGGTCTGGTGATTTTGTTGGCGGTGGTGGTGTTGGCCGGTGCGGTGTTGAGTGTACAGGCTGCGATCAATGGTCGTCTGGGGGAGACGGTGGGTGTGCTGCGTTCCAGTCTGCTGACCTTTGCGGTGGGCGCGGTGGTGACCGGGTTGTTGATTCTGTTTTTCGAGCCGGCGCAGGCGGTGAGTCTGCTTGAGGTGCCGAAGTGGCAGTTGACCGGGGCGCTGTTTGGCGTGGTGTACATGATGGTGATGGTTGGCGCGGTGCCGGTGGTCGGGACGGCTGTGGCGACGGTGGCGGTGATTGTCGGGCAGTTGGGGATGGGGATGTTGATCGATAATTTTGGCTGGTTGGGGAATCCGGCGATCGGCTTGTCTCCGAGCCGGATGCTGGCGATGGTGTGTCTGGCGGTGGCTTTGGTGTTTATGTATCGGAGTTCGAGGCAGGCGCAGTGATTTTATTTGTTTGACTGTGTACATATCCGTTGCTGCGGGTGTTGCTTCTGGCGGTTCCGCTGTGTACGACTGCGTCGTTCGGTCGCTGCGCTCGCACGTCCGGATCAATCCCTCCACTCAGCCTGCCGACGGGCTCTGAGATCAAGATCAAAAGCGGTACTCGAGCTTGCGCTCATTGTTTTGAGTGGTTAGGAGCGGGTGGTGTCTGGCTTTGGTTTTGTGCTGGGATTCGCCCCTCACCCCAGCCCTCTCCCGGGGGAGAGGGGGCCGATTTTCGGGCTTTTCAAAATTTGCGTTCGACTCGGTATTCCACGTCGGCGGGTTTCTCGCAATCATCTCGGTCAGTTCCCTCTCCCTCCGGGAGAGGGCTAGGGTGAGGGGCTTTTGATGTCTGCGCAGGTCTGTGCTGCGCGCAGTTGTTCTGTGGGAGCGAGCCTGCTCGCGAAAGCCACTTCTGCGTCGCCCAATCTCTCAACAGTTGGCCAGCCTGCAACACCACCTTCTACACTGTCCCTTATGGCTTGCTCGCAAGCCTCAGACAACCACCACGCAAGGAGTCTGTCCCATGTCCGATAAAAAATGCGACTGCCCGGGCTGCAATTGCACGATCAAAGAAGGCGAACATTCCTACGCTGTGCACGGCAAACACTATTGCTGCGAGGCTTGCGCTCATCACCACAAACACGGTGAAGAGTGTGCGATGAAGGGCTGCGGTTGCGCTCATCCGAAATAAGCGCGGCAAAAAAAAGTGGAGCCTAATCAGGCTCCACTTCCATTTTCAGACTGTCGTCTTCCTGTCGCTCAAAGTGCCTCACCGTGCCTTGCAGTGTTCGCCCTTCGACCTTGACCACCACAATCTTCGCTTGGTGGAGGTCTTCCGGTACCGGTGCCTGGACGCACAGGGTGAAGCGATAAGGGTCATCCGCGACCGTTTCCAGTGCGACTGCGCAATTCACCGTTTTGGTGATCTGGCCGAAGAAGGTGGTCAGGCCGTAGTCCAGTCGGGCCGGGTGATAAGTGTCGGTCATCGGTCGATTCCCCCTGTCGATTGCCAAGCCTGCGGTGAAGGCGGTGGGGTCAGTTGGTCTGGCGCCAGGTGACGTTTTCCAGACCGAATTTTTCTGCCATCGGTTTGCTGGTCTTTTGCACTTTCTCGCGGCCGAAGCGCGGGATGCGACCCACGCCCGCGTCGCAGCTTGCCCAATGCCAGGCTTCGGCGTTGTCCATTTTGTCCGAGCGGATAATGAACGACTTGGGGGTGCCATGCAGTGTGTAGTCGATGACGTAAAGTTTTGCGTTGTTCATAAAGCCCGTATTCCTCCCTGTGGTATTAAACGGATCGCGCTGTGCCGGGAAAATTCATTCGGATTGTCCGACGGTATCTATCGTTGGCGAGGGCGGGGCGTGCTGGTTACCATGGCGGCTTCGCCAACCCCCTGTGAATGCTCGCCATGGCCCTCGCCGCGCCCCCTGATCTGACCGACACCGATGTGCCCGTGCAACCGCTGGCGCGGACCTATCCGCGTGGTTTGTTCATCGAGCCGCACGAGCATGTCTGGGGGCAGTTGCTGTATGCGATGAGCGGGGTGATGTGGGTGGAAACCCCGCACGAAGCGCTGGTGGTGCCGCCGCAGCGGGCGGTGTGGTTGCCGCCGGGAGTGCCGCACGGGATTCGTGTGGTGTCGGATTTGCAGATGCGCAATATCTACCTGCGCCCGGCGCTGGCGGCGACCCTGGATTCGACGGTGCAGGTGATCGAAGTCGGCGGGTTGCTGCGCGAGTTGATCGTCGGGCTTGTGGCGCAGGGCGATGCCGGCGAGGCTGAGTATTACGAGGCACTGGTCGGGCTGGCGTTGCTGGAACTGCGCCGGGCCAGGCGTTCGCAACTGAAGATTCCGCTGCCGGATGAGTCCGACCGGCGTCTGATGAATCTGTGTCAGGCCGTGATGGCCGCGCCGTCGCTGGAGATCCCGTTCGAGCAGCATGCGCAGAACGCCGGGGCCAGCGTGCGTACGCTGGCGCGCTTGTTCAAGGACAGCCTCGGCATGGGCTTCTCCGAATGGCGGCGCCAGGTGCAGTTGGCGACGGCGGTGGCGGCGTTGATTCAAGGCGTGGCGGTGAGCGTCATTGCTCGCGAACTGGGTTATTCACCGAGCAGCTTCAGCGACATGTTTCGCCGGGAGCTGGGGGTGGCGCCTTCGCAATTCTCGGCAACTTGAACAGATCCATGTGGGAGCGAGCCTGCTCGCGAAAGCTTTGCACCAGGCAATGAAGTGCTGACTGGAAGACCGCATTCGCGAGCAGGCTCGCTCCCACACGGTTCTGTGGCGGCTGCAGAAGGTTTGTCCGAAATTCAGAAGTCCTTGGCCGATACCGCTCCGCCCGTTTCCCTAGACTCTGCCCATCACTTATCGCGGCGGAGTTCCCCCATGAACTACCTCATTTCTCTGGCCATCGGCCTGGGCGTCGGCCTGCTCTACGGCGCGCTCGATTTCCGTTCTCCCGCACCACCGGCGATCGCGCTGGTCGGCCTGCTCGGCATGTTGGCCGGTGAGCAGTTGTGGCCGCTGGGCCGGCAACTGGTCGCTGGCTGGTTGTCCTGAATTTCCCTTTTTCTTTTCGGTGGATGTGCCCATGAAAGCGTTGCAATTCGATCAGACCGGCGACCTGTCTTCCCTGCGTTTCGTCGACGTTCCGACCCCGGTGCCCGGCGCCGATGAAGTGCTGGTGCAGATCAAGGCTGCCGGCCTCAATCCCAGCGATGTGAAAAACGTCCTCGGGCGTTTTCCTTACACCACGCTGCCACGGGTTCCCGGGCGGGATTTTGCCGGGGTGGTGGTCGAGGGGCCGCAAGCACTGATCGGTCAAGAAGTCTGGGGTACCGGGCGCGAACTGGGCTTCTTCGCTGACGGCGCCCATGCGCAATTCGTCAAATTGCCGGCCAGCGGCGTGGCGCACAAACCGGCGCATTTGAGTTTTGCTCAGGCGGCCAGCCTTGGCGTGCCGTACACCACGGCGTGGGATGCGCTGGAACGCAGCCTGGTCAGCGCCGATACGCGTTTGCTGGTGATCGGCGGCGGGGCAGTGGCCACGGCGGCTTTGGCCCTGGCAAAAGTGCGCGGCGCGCAATTGCTGGCGGCGGCGCGCCGGCCCGAGCAGGTAGCCGATTTGCAGAAGCAGGGCTATCAGACGATTCAACTGGATAAGCCAGAAGACCTCGGTGTCCAGGTCAACGCGGTGTATCGCGGCGGCGCCGATGTGATCTTCGACACCACCGGTTTCTGGCTGCCGGCCTCGGTCGCCGCACTGGCCACCTTCGGCCGCATCGCCATCATCGCCGCGCCGGTCGACGGCCACGTGCAATTGCCGGCGCTGGCGCTCTATCGAAAAGGCGGCTCGGTGGTCGGGATCAACTCCTTGTTGTACGGCGTTGAGGCGTGCGCGGCGATGCTCGAGCAGTTCGGGCGGTTCTTCGATGAGGATCGCTTGCCGCTGCCGCAGGGCTTGGTGGAGGTGCCGCTGTCTGAAGGGCTGGCGCGCTATGAAGAGGTCAATCAGGGCGGTGGCGACAAGATCATCTTGCTGCCCTGACTCACGCAAAACCCTGTGGGAGCGAGCCTGCTCGCGATGACGGTGGATCAGTTAAACAGTCGGCGACTGACACACCGTTTTTCGCGAGCAGGCTCGCTCTCACAGGGAATACATAGGATCCGGGATCATTTCCGTAGGATCCCGGCCCCTTCTCTGTGGGCCACGTCCTTTTCGCTCGCAGACCGGCAAAACAGGGAAAGGTCTGACTTCACCCATTGCAGTGCACCGTTGCACAGTCCCGTCTTTCACTCAGACACAGGGACAGGTGGATGCGCATCGCTGGCAGGCCCGTTGTTTTCACTCTCGAGATAGAAGGCGTTTCCCACGATCTTCAAGTGTTCGGTTTTCGCACCCGGGAAGTGCTCAACCAGACCTACGAACTGGATCTCGAGCTGGTCAGCGAGCGGCCCGATGTGGATCTGGAAGGCTTGCTGCATCGGCCGGCCTTTCTCTGTTTCGGTGTCGACGGTAGCGGCATGCACGGGCTGGTCTATCGGGTCGGCCAGGGTGATTGCGGTGTTCGGCTGAGCCGTTACCAGATCACCCTGGCGCCACACCTTGCCTACCTCGCGCATCGGCGCAATCAGCGGATTTTCCAGAACCTGAGCGTGCCGCAGATCATCGCCAATGTGTTGAGCGATCACGGCATGCAGGCCGATGCCTGGCATTTTCAGCTCAGCGCCGAGTACCCGGCGCGGGTGTATTGCGTGCAATACCAGGAATCCGATCTGCACTTCATCCAGAGGCTGTGCGAGGAGGAGGGCCTGCACTTTCACTTTCGCCACCGCCGTGAGGCGCACCTGTTGGTGTTCGGCGACGATCAAACGGCGTTCCTCAAACACGACGTGACGACGCGCTATTTACAGGGCAACGGCCTGGTTGCCGATGCGCCGGTTATCGAGCAGTTCACTGTGCGCCTGGAGCCACGCTCCAACCTCGTCGAGCGCCGCGACTATCACTTCGAAAAGCCCGCAGTGCAGTTGGACGCCAAGGTCAGTGCAGCGCGGGTTCCGCTGCTGGAAGATTATGAGTTTCCCGGCCAGTTCACCCACCGCGAGCGCGGCAAGCACCTCAGCCAGCGTGCGCTGGAGCGCCATGGTGCCGACTATCGTCTGGCTAACGGGCGCAGCAATCAGGCGCTGATGCGCGGCGGCAGTTTCATGACCATGGCGGATTACTCGCGCGCCGACTGCAACGATTTATGGTTGCTGACCGAGGTCGAGCACATCGGTAAACAGCCGCAAGTGCTCGAGGAAGCGTTCACCGAGCAGGCTGACGCAGATGGTTTCAGTCAGGGCTATCGCAACCATTTCGTCGCGACACCGTGGGACGTGGTGTTTCGCCCGCAGCTCAAGCATGTCAAACCGCGCGTCAGCGGCAGTCAGTTGGCGGTGGTGACCGGCCCGCCCGGCGAAGAAATCTACAGCGATGCCTACGGCCGCGTGAAAGTGCAAATGCTCTGGGATCGCGACGGCCAGCGTGATGAACAGTCAAGTTGCTGGCTGCGCGTGGCCACTGCCTGGGCGCATGACCGCTACGGCAGCGTGCAGATTCCTCGCGTCGGTATGGAAGTGCTGGTGGGGTTCACCGATGGCGATCCGGACAAACCGCATGTGCTCGCCTGCCTGCCCAACGCCGAAACGCCGGTGCCACTGGACCTGCCGGCGCAACAGACGCGCAGTATCTGGCGCAGCCAGAGCAGCCCCGGCGGCGGTGGTTACAACGAACTGCGCATCGAGGACCGGCAAGGCGCGGAAGAAATCTCCATCAGGGCGCAGCGCGACTTGGTGCAGCACGTGCTCAATGACTTGCGTGTGCAGATCGACAACCTGCATAGCCAAGTGATTGGTGGCGTCTCCAGCCTTGAGTTGCGTGACGAGGAACATCATCTGACCCATGGCAATCGCCTGACTGAACTCAAGCAGGACGATCATCTGTGGGTGCAGGGCGAGCAGCATGTGCGGGTCACCAGCCAGCGCGTCAGTGCGGCGCAGCAGCTGCATTTCGGCGCGGGCGAGCAGGTGGTTTTCAACAGCGGCCTGCAGATCACTCTGGCTGCTGGCGGGCATTGGCTGACGGTCGGCGCCGCCGGCATTTTCAGCAGTGTGCCGGTGGTGCAGGGCGGCGCGCCGACGGTGTGTCTGCCAGCGGAACCCTTGCTGCCGGGCGCTGCGCCGTTGCTCAAGGCGACGTTCGATGCCGTGCAGCAACGGCATGCGCTGCTGACCACGCGGACCTCGCGTTGCCTGATCTGCGAGGCGGCCCAGGCATGAGCCTTTTGACGGATTGGCCTGAAGGTTTGCCGTGGGCTGAGCAGCAGGCGTTTGTGCTGCTCGATGGTGCGACGATCACGGATTTACCGGCGCAACTGCGAAGGCTCGATCCCGCCGCCAACGCTTTCGCGCTGTACGACCAGCCACCGTTTTCGGCCCTGCGTGACGTCTCGCCGCTGCTGGTGGCGCTCGCTGACGCTGACGATCCGGTGGCGCGGTTTTATTGCCAGCATGCCCAACAGGAATGGGGCGTGCTGTTGTTCAGCGCCGCGCCGGCGCATGAAATCGTCGCGCATTTGCGCCAGTTGCTGATCGTCGAGTTGCCGGTCGGCTCGCCGGTGTTGTTGCGGCTGGCGGATGCCGCGGTGGCGCAGGCGCTGTTTGCCAGCGGCGATGCGAGTCTGTTCGGGCCGCTGGGTTGTGTGGTCACGGCGGATGGTGCGCGGCAAGTCTGGCACTGTCAGCGACCTCGGCACGGGCAGGGTGGGGCGCTGGTGGCGCCGTATCGGTTGAGTGCCGAGCAGGATGCCGCGCTGGATCGGGTGGATCGGCGGCGGGTGTTGCTCGACATCGATACGCACCTGCTCAAGCACTTTCCTGACTTTCATGTCGGGGACACGGCAGTTGAACGCTGGCAATTGCTGGAACGCATCCACGCCCACGCCAGCGAGCTTGCCTTGAGCAGCCCGTCCGAAATTCTGCTGTACGCCAACGTGGTGGCATGGCTGGACGATGCAACGTGCAGCCGGCATCCGCAGATCCATCAGCTGATGCACACGCCTTCGCTGCAATCCCCCGGCGAGCGCGTTGCGATTGCCGCTGCAATGGCCTTTCGATGGGCCTCTGAGAGACATCAATCATGAACCATCCCGCCAACCTCGATGCGTTAGCCGCCTCGAAAGCGCCCATTGGTGCGCCAGCCGCCTGCCCCTTGCGCAACACCCACGTGCAACTGCTACCCCTCGCTTACGGCCTGGTGGAAAAACCCTTCGACCCCAGCAGCGAACTCACGCTGCCGTACACCCTGACCACGCGCCCCATGGGCATCCGCCGCCTGCGCGATGGTTGGCTGTACATCGTCGACAGTCTCAGCGGTGAGCTGTACGAATACCGCGTGCTCAACGGCGTCATCAGCGCATTGCTGCATCGCGGCAAAAGCGTCAGCGAGGAGCAGCGCAGCGCCATCGAAGAACGTCCGGCGTTGATCTTCTCGCGTAAAAGCACCCTCTACGTGACCTTCGCCGACGTGCAGTTGAGCGCGGCGAAGTGCCGACAGGTGCTGGACAGCGCGGAGGAGCGCGAGCACTTCATGCAGGCGGTCGATCTTGGCCCGGTGCATTGTCTGATCGGCGGCGAGCATCTGCTCACCGTGGCCCAGGCGAAACAGTGGCTGGCGGAAGTGGCCTGCACAGCGAAACCGCTGGCCGAGGCCGACGCCACGCGGATGTCGACGGTGCAGGTCAGCGATGCGCCCGAGCACGAACGCGAACCCTATCTGTGGGAAAACCCGCGACGTTTTCGCGAGGCGCATATCGGCGAATTTCTTGGTCGGGTGCGCGGGCCTTATCAGGACGACACGCTGTTTCTGCTGGTCAACGACGACCTCGGCGTGATGTGCGATCTGGCTGATTATCAGGACCTGGTGGTCGGCTGGATCGAGCAGTGGAGCAACACCGACAACAACGAGCGCGACTATCTGCTGGCCAGTTACATCGAGTCGCTGAGCCAGCTCGGATCTCAGGACTTCGACACTTTGGCCAAGGCCAGCGACGATCCGCGCGCCCAGGCATTGTTCGCTGAACTGGAGCAATTGCCCGAGCCGGATCGGGAAAATACCCGGCAGGCATTGCTTGAGTATTTAAACAAAGGTGGTGAGGTTGTCCCGACCGATACTCAGGCTCGACCTGAACTGCAACAACAGCGCGAAAAGGCTTTGGACGAGTCATTGGCGCTGAACCGCTTTGATGGCGTCGCCCCTGATTTCACCGCGCACGCTCGCGTCACCGCCGAGGCGGATCGGCGCTTTTACACCCGTGGATATTTTGCTGAAGTCGCCCCGGCCGACTTCGTCGAGCGTCACCTGAGCACACTGGTCGAGCTCGGCAAGGATCAGAGCCGACGCATGAAAGACGTGCTCGACGGCCCGCTGCTCAGCGGCAAACGCGGCATCAACGACCTGATCGACCGCCCGGCCATGGACGAGGTGCTGAACAGTCATCGCGACAACCTCGGACGCTGGAATCGCCTGCTCGAACGCATCACCGCCGACCGCGCGCAACTGCTGTGCGCCGGGCGTTTCCATCGCTCGGCGTGGTATTTCGACGGCCAAGTGCAGATCGATCAGGCGCTCGCCAGCGAATACGCCTGCCTCAAGGACATCGGCCGCAGCGACGCGGCCAACGAACAAATGCTCGGTTACCTCGAACAACACCCGCAACTGACCCGCCCGCTGTTCTACACCTTGCCGCTGCGCTTGCAGACCGAACAGGCCGGGCAATATTCAACGCTGTTCAACGCCGGCATGGCGATGTTCAACAACCTGCCGGACTGGCTGGCCAAATTGCAGAGCATCGAGCAGCCGCAGCTGCCGGCACTGGACGACCTGCCCGCACACAGTCGCGTCTTGGCGGACGCGGTGCAAGACACTTACAGCCCGGCGCTGAACCTCGGCCTGAGCCGGGCGCTGGAAGGCTTCGATCTTGCCGGCGAGAAAATCCCCGACCTCGACGAACTGTTCCAGCGCCTGCCCAAAGCCCTGCGCCTGCGCGTCTTCGACGCCGCACGAACCAGCGGCGTGACCTTCACCGTGTCCACCCCGGCGGAGCAATCAGCGCTGCAAGCCACGATCAAGGAAGTGCTGCGCGAACGCGACTACCTGAAGACCCTCAACCGCGAACGCAACCAGCTCACCCACAACAAAAACCGCCAGGGCCACAAAACCGCCCGGGCGGTGGAATTGCAGCAGGAAATCGTCCGCGTGCGCACGCAACTGGCCTTGTTCGAAGGAAGGCTGGCGGCAGCGTTAAGCCCGATTGACGAACTGCCGGATCGCTCGGCACGGCTGTATGGCGCCACCCCGGCGAAAGCGGGCGTGACGGTGGTGTTTCCGCCGGCGCAGCACGGGGAATTGCGTGGGTTGCTGGAGAATATTCGTGCGGGGGTGGCGGGCGTTTCGAAGGCGAGTCTGGTGCGGACGGAGGGGATGGGGTTGTTGGTGGTGTTGGTGCAGGTGGTGAATTTGGTGGGGGTTTATCGAGAGGTGATGAAGCAGACGAGGGACAGGAAGAAACGGGCGGATTTTGTTGCTGCCGTAATCGCGACAGGCGCAGCCGGATTTACCGCTGCGCAAGGGCTCGCCGATACGGCGCTCAAGGCTCGAAGCGCGAGTCTTATTGCCAGCATGCAGGTTGAAGCGCTGCGACAGGTTCATGTGCAGATGGGGAAGTTGCATGTTGGGTTGGGGGCGTTTACTTATGTTCTGGGTTTGAGAACTTCGTTTGCCAGCTTCAGAATTAGCGATCGAAAGTGGCAAGATGCAATTCGTAGTGGCACTCAATTTGAGCAGAAAGCGGCTGCGGTGGCGACGTTGGGCGCCGCAGGTATGGTTGCAACTAACGGATATGGGGCGAGCAACACTTTTCACGCTTCTTTTAAAGTGCTGACTGCAGCGAACAGTTCGGCACGCGCAGCAGCGTGGGCTGCCGCTGGCACACGTCTTTCTACTGTATTTTTTCGCTTCAATCTCGCCGGTGCATTGTTCACCGTGCTGGAATTCGTCGGAACGTGGCTATTCCATCGCTACAACCTCTCTGCCCACGATAAGTGGTTGAAAATCACGCCCTGGAGCCGTAATGAAGAGATGCGCGGTGACCACTCCCTGGATGACTATCAAAACTATCTGGCGTTTTTGATACACGCTCCTTACGCCCAATCAGGACCTGATCCGAGTGACACTTGGCTGAAGACTTTATTATTTGGCGCCAAACCCAGTGATATTCATTTGGTTCTGCCGAGGCTGGCGCTAAACGATCTTCTGCCGCCGTTAAACGGTAAACCGAGTCAACGCTTGGGAATCGGTGCCCATCGACTTGTTGCACCGCTGCATGGTCGCGGTGTGCCGCAAGTACGCAAGGAAGTCATCAGTGAGGAGATATTGAGCAGTCTGCGAATCGTGAAGTCATCACCAGATGGTTTGGTGCTTTGTCTTCAGTACCCCATCCGTCCCGATTCTGACTACACGCCTGCAAAGGAAACGCTCGAACTTGCCATATGTATCCAGACCGTCAATGGCAAAGGTGGGGCGGAGTCAAGAACGCGCGTGATTCATATTGACCCTCTGGATAGCGGTCATTTTGCTGTAGTAACTCCCGGCTCGGTTAAAGACAACCCTCCGGTTTTGCTGGTAGAAACTCAATACCTCGAATGGGCTGACCATGCTGAATAATCGCAGTAATCCTCTTTCCAGTTCGGAATATGAGGGGGTTAAAAAAGCGGGCGATATTGAGCCGTTCCCAAGCGGGAAGATTACCTATCTCGCACCGTTGCCATTACCTACATCAATGCCGCCTTACGGACCTCATATCGGAGCGTTCAATGACGGATACATGGACTTTGGTCTCGGCTCACTGGAGGTATTCCCATGGCAGCTAATTCTCGGCGCGACGACCGCAGGAACTTTTATGGTTCTCGTTTTAATTCCTTTATTTACGGGCTTGCTAGGGATTCTTTTTGGCTATGGAAACGAGGCGATTTGGGAATCAATGGTTGGTGTATTCGAAGTGGCGTTGGAAAATGAATTAATTTGCGGTCCCCTGATCTTGCTCATCGGTATTGGCGTCTGGCACCACCACCACAAAAAACGCCTCTCCCTAATTCCAACCCGCTTCAACCGCCAACGCCGCGAAGTCTGTTTCATGCCCGAAGGCGCCAGCGAGCCAGTCTTCGTCCCATGGGAATCGCTGTCCGCCTGGATCATCGAAGCCAAAGGCGCCACCCAGTTTGGCATCCATCGACAATACGGCATGGGCATCGGTTTTCATCACGGCGAAACTCTCACCAGCCTCGAATTCCAATGCGCCGGCCTGGAGCTCGCGATCAGCCATTGGGAAGCAATTCGCGGTTACATGGAGTACGAAGTCAACGACCTCAAATCGATTCAGGATTTGCAAGACCTTCAAGGCCCGGATGACCCACCCCACGAAGGCTTGCACACTTTCCGTAACGCCCGCGCGCGGATGCACCAGCAGATCCGTGAAGGCCGCCGCTCGCGGCTGTCGGGATTTTTTTGGTACCTGTATCACGTCATGACTTTATGGACGATTCCAAACCGTTTGGTCGAATGGGAAGTGCGCCGTCTGGAAAGAATCGGCAAACAGGCGCTGCCGGAAGCCATGCGTGCCTGGTCCGAGCCGCTGCCCGAAGAGCAATGGTCCAAGCCCAGTGAAGAGCTGTTGCGACTGAGTGAACAAGTGCGGCGGATGCACAAGCGCCAGCCGCATTGGCCGATTACGCAGATTTTTGCTCAGGTTTGCAGGCGGGCTGAGTGCTGATGTTGAGCAGTTTTGTGGCCAGAGGGTGGGAGGTTTTTTGCCTGTTTGAGCGCCTTCGCGAGCAGGCTCGCTCCCACAGAGGACCGCGTTGGATGCGGATGTTTCGGTTGATGTTGGCCGAGGCGAGAGACCCTCGGGGTGACGGCCATTTCTCAGTTGTTGCTACCGGGTCGGTCAAGCAAAACCCGATGGTTCTGCTGGTTGAAACTCAATACCTCGAATGGGCTGACCATGCTGAATAATCACAATGAGCCTCTTGTTGATGAGCAATTTGAGGTGATTAGAAGAGCGGGTGATGTAGAGCCGTTCCCAAGCGGAAAAATTACCTATGTCGCACCGTTGCCATTACCTACAGCAATGCCGCCTTATGGGCCTCACATTGGGGAGTTAAAAGAAGCATACATGGACTTTGGGCTTGGACTGCCAGAGGTATTTTCGTGGCAGGTAATTCTCGGCGCGCCAACCGCAGGCGCCTTTATGATCATTGTTTTATTTCCTTTATTTACCGGCTTGCTAGGTATTATTTTTGGCTATGGGAACGGGGCCATTTGGGAATCAATGATTGGTGTATTCGAAGAGGCTTACAAGAACCAATTAATCTGCGGCCCCTCGATCCTTCTTATTGGCCTGGGCGTCTGGCACCACGTCCACAAAAAACGTCTCTCCCTCATCCCAACCCGCTTCAACCGTCAACGCCGCGAAGTCTGCTTCATGCCCGAAGGCGCCATCGAGCCAGTCTTCGTGCCATGGGAATCGCTGTCTGCCTGGATCATCGAAGCCAAAGGCGCCACCCAGTTTGGCATCCACCGCCAATACGGCATGGGCATCGGTTTCTACCAAGGTGAAACCCTCATAAGCCAGGAATTCCAATGCGCCGGCCTGGAGCTCGCGATCAGCCATTGGGAGGCGATTCGTGGCTACATGGAGTACGAGGTCAACGACCTCAAATCGATCCAGGACCTGCAAGACCTTCAAGGCCCGGACGACCCGCCCCACGAAGGCCTGCACACTTTTCGCAATGCCCGGGCGCGGATGCATCAGCAGATCCGTGAAGGCCGCCGCTCGCGGTTGTCGGGATTTTTTTGGTACCTGTATCACGTCATGACTTTATGGACGATTCCCAACCGTTTGGTCGAATGGGAAGTGCGCCGTCTGGAAAGAATCGGCAAGCAGGCGCTGCCGGAAGTCATGCGTGCATGGTCCGAGCCGCTGCCCGAAGAGCAATGGGCCAAGCCCAGTGAAGAGCTGTTGCGACTGAGTGAACAAGTGCGGCGGATGCACAAGCGCCAGCCGCATCGGCCGATTACGCAGATTTTCGCTGAGGTTGGCAGGCGGGGCTGACTGGACGGTGCAGGCAGGTTCGATTGCTTTCGCGAGCGGGCTAGCTCCCACAGGAGACCACCGTACAAATGTGGGAGCGAGCCTGCTCGCGAAGGGGGCCGCTCGGTCAGCACAAAAATCTGCGCGCTCGCGCTCTGCTAGAATCCGCCCCATTCATTGCCAGAGACTCTCCCATGAGCGAGCCGATTCGTCTGACCCAATACAGCCATGGCGCCGGTTGTGGCTGCAAGATTTCCCCACAGGTGCTGGAAGTGATCCTCGCCGGCAGCGGCGCACAGAACCTCGATCCCAAGCTCTGGGTCGGCAACGCATCGCGTGATGACGCGGCGGTGTATGCGATCGATGCCGAGCGCGGGGTGGTGTCGACCACCGATTTTTTCATGCCGATTGTCGATGACCCGTTCGACTTCGGCCGCATCGCCGCAACCAACGCGATCAGCGACATCTACGCGATGGGCGGCGATCCGTTGATGGCGATCGCGATTCTCGGCTGGCCGGTGAATGTGCTGGCGCCGGAAGTGGCGCGGGAAGTGATTCGTGGTGGTCGCTCGGTGTGTGACGCGGCGGGCATCCCGTTGGCGGGGGGGCATTCGATCGATGCGCCGGAGCCGATCTTCGGCCTCGCCGTCACCGGGCTTGTGGAAAAGCGCCACATGAAACGCAACGACACCGCTACCGCCGGTTGCCTGTTGTACCTGACCAAACCGTTGGGCATCGGCATCCTCACCACTGCGGAAAAGAAGGGCAAGTTGCGCGCCGCCGACGTCGGTGTCGCCCGCGACTGGATGTGCACCCTGAACAAGCCCGGCAGCCGCTTCGGCAAACTCGCCGGCGTCACCGCGATGACCGACGTCACCGGTTTCGGCCTGCTCGGGCACTTGGTGGAAATGGCCGACGGCAGCCAGTTGACCGCGCGCATCGCCTACGACCGCGTGCCGCGTCTGGACAGCATCGAGTACTACCTCGATCAGGGCTGCGTGCCGGGCGGTACGCTGCGCAACTTCGACAGCTATTCGAGCAAGGTTGGCCGCGTGCAGGAGTTGCACAAACGCGTGCTGTGTGATCCGCAAACCAGCGGCGGTCTGCTGATTGCGGTCACGCCTGAAGGCAATGACGAGTTCCTCGGCGTCGCCGCCGAACTGGGCCTGAGCCTTGCGCCGATCGGCGAACTGGTTGAGCGACAGACGAACGCAGTCGAGGTGATTTGATGCTCCGCGACTGCACCGACTACCGCGACATTTTCCTCAACGACCGGCCGATGATGGATGCCCGCGCGCCGGTCGAGTTTCACAAAGGCGCGTTCCCCGGCGTAGTCAATCTGCCGCTGATGAATGATCTGGAACGGCAGAAGATCGGCACCTGCTACAAGCAGCATGGCCAACAGGCGGCGATCGAACTGGGCCACCAGCTGGTGGCCGGCGCGGTCAAGGCCGAGCGCATCCATGCCTGGGCCGAGTTCGCCCGGGCTCATCCCGATGGTTATCTGTACTGTTTTCGCGGTGGCTTGCGCTCGCAGATCACCCAGCAGTGGCTGCGCGACGAGGCGGGCATCGACTATCCGCGTGTCGGCGGCGGCTACAAGGCGATGCGCAGTTTTTTGATCGACACCCTTGAGCAGGCCATCGCGCAGTGTGATTTCGTTTTGCTCGGCGGCATGACCGGCACCGGCAAGACCGAAGTGCTGGTGCAGTTGCGCAACGGTGTGGATCTGGAAGGCCACGCCAATCATCGCGGCTCCAGTTTCGGCAAACGCGCCACCGGGCAGCCGTCGAACATCGATTTCGAGAATCGCCTGGCCATTGACTTCCTGAAGAAGCGCGATGCCGGGATCGAGCAGTTTGTGCTCGAAGACGAGAGCCGTGTGGTCGGCAGTTGCGCCTTGCCGTTGCCGCTGTATCAGGGCATGCAGCAGTACCCGATGGTCTGGCTGGAAGATCGTTTCGAGGATCGTGTCGAGCGGATCCTGCGTGATTACGTCATCGATCTGTCGGCGGAGTTTGCCTCGGTGCACGGTGAAAACGGTTTTGCCTTGTTCTCCGAACGTCTGCTGGAAAGCCTCAACAACGTACAGAAACGCCTCGGCGGTGAGCGCCATTCGCGGATGCTGGTGTTGATGGAGCAGGCGCTGGCAGAGCAGGGCCGCAGCGGCGCGGTGGACCTGCATCGCGGCTGGATCGAGGGTTTGCTGCGTGAGTATTACGACCCGATGTATGTATTCCAGCGCGAGAAGAAGGGCGGGCGGATCGAGTTTGCCGGGGAGCGTCAGGCGGTGATCGAGTATTTGCGCGAGCGGGTGAGCCAGAAGGTTTGAGGCGCAAGCGACTGGCCTCTTCGCGAGCAGGCTCGCTCCCACAGTTGAAATGCGTTCCCCTGTGGGAGCGAGCCTGCTCGCGAAGACGTAAGGTCAGGCGCTGCAAAACTCAGGTCGGGCAAGTGTCCTTGCCGTTATCCAGCCCCTGTTTGTAGATATGGCTCTGCAAACTGGCCTTGCCGTTGTGCCACTTCAGGGTCAGGACATACAGCGAGTCGAAGTCATCGCCGGCCCAGTCATCGGTGATTTTCTGCCGCTCGCCCACTGCGTTGCCAGCGACCTTGTTGATCAGATCCGGCAGATAACCGTGGGACCAGGCGGTGTAGATCGTCGAGTTGTGGTACTTCTCGTTCAGCAGTTCGCGGGCCAGATCGCTGGTGTCGTTGGCGGAGAACTCGATGTTCACCGGCAGGCCAAGCTTGATCGCGGCCGGGCTGATGGTCATCAGCGGACGAATGTAGCTGTAGGAATTGTCCAGCTCGCCTTCCTCGACGTTGCGCGTCGGGTTGGCAGCGAACACGTAGTCGGCCTTGCCGAATTTTTCCGGCAGCAGGGTCGACAGGTCGATGGCGCGGTTCAGGCCCTGGCAGTTGAGCTGGCCGAGGCCGCCTTCGGGTTTCTCCGCGTGGCGCAGGAACACCAGCGTCTGCGTGCCGTCCGCCGGTTGTGCACGGCTTTCACTGGATTCAAGCGAGAGAAACAGCGCGCTGACTGCCAGCAGGGAGGGCAGGGCCACGTACGCGCGATGTTTGAAACGTTTGGCGAAACTCATCAGGTTCGTCATCAATTCGAGGGTTCTTCAGCAAAATCGGTTAAGGCTGACAAACCTTGGCACCGCGGGCTCCCAGCACCGGGTGTTTCCCTGTCGTGAACAGCTTCCTCTGCGAGAAAGGCATAGCTCAGAGTCCTGTAATGCCCGTTTGGTTCGATCCGGGCCAGTGCGCAGCACTCTAACGGCAACCTTTGCGGGCATGCAGGCAGGTTAGCGACAGGATGTTACGGTTCGTGTAGGCGCGGCGGCAGGCCTACTTTATGATCGGTTTTCAATTTGTGACTGGATGCTTCCAATGACCGATCTGTCTGCATTCCCGATTACTCAGAAATGGCCGGCGCAGTACCCGGACTGGATTCAGCTCTACTCCCTGCCGACCCCCAACGGCGTCAAAGTGTCGATCATGCTCGAAGAAATCGGCCTGCCGTACGAGCCGCACCGCGTCGGTTTCGACACCAACGACCAGACCTCGGCGGAATTTCTCTCGCTGAACCCGAACAACAAGATCCCGGCGATCCTCGACCCGCATGGCCCGGAAGACAAACCGCTGCCACTGTTCGAATCCGGCGCGATCCTGATTTATCTGGCCGACAAGAGTGGCCAGTTGCTCGCTCAGGAAGGCGCGCTGCGCTACGAGACCATCCAGTGGCTGATGTGGCAGATGGGCGGCATCGGACCGATGTTCGGCCAGCTCGGTTTCTTCAACAAATTTGCTGGTAAGGATTACGAGGACAAGCGTCCACGCGATCGGTATGTCGAGGAGAGCAAACGCCTGCTGAACGTGCTCAACACTCACCTCGAAGGCCGCGACTGGATCATGGGCGAGCGCTACACCATCGCCGACATCGCCACGTTCCCGTGGGTGCGCAATCTGCTTGGCTTCTATGAGGCCGGGGATCTGGTCGGGATTCAGAATTTCCCCAATGTCACGCGGGTGCTGGAGCGGTTTCTCGCTCGCCCGGCGGTCATTCGTGGCCTGACTATCCCGTCCTGACCCAATACAGTCGCCACTGTGGGAGCGAGCCTGCTCGCGAAAGCGTCGTATCAGACACCATTTTCGTTTCTGACCCAGCGCATTCGCGAGCAGGCTCGCTCCCACAGGGGGAAATGCGCGATCAGCAGCAGGATTATTACAAGCCCGGTAACGCTCTCTTGATTGATCCAGGTTTGTCCCGCACCCGCCGCAAGGCATAAGCTTCGCCCCCTACGACTTTCGTCTCATCCGCTGTTTTCAGGAAAGGCCCCATGTCCAGTCAGTTCCCCGAAGCACGTCCCCGCCGTCTGCGCCGCAATGCGAGCCTGCGCAGTCTGTTCCAGGAAACCGAGTTCAGCCTGAACGATCTGGTCCTGCCGATCTTCGTCGAGGAAGACATCGACGACTTCGTGCCGATCACCAGCATGCCCGGCGTGCAGCGCATTCCCGAGCGCAAACTGGCCAGCGAAATCGAGCGCTATGCCCGTGCCGGCATCAAGTCGGTGATGACCTTTGGCGTGTCCCATCATCTCGATGCCAACGGCAGCGACACCTGGCGCGAAGACGGCCTGGTCTCGCGCATGTCGCGCATCGCCAAGGATGCCGTGCCGGAAATGATCGTGATGTCCGACACCTGCTTCTGCGAATACACCGATCACGGCCATTGCGGCGTGATGCACAACCACGAAGTCGACAACGACCAGACCCTGATCAACCTCGGCAAACAAGCCGTGGCCGCCGCCCGCGCCGGGGCTGACGTGATTGCGCCCTCGGCAGCGATGGACGGCCAGGTTCGCGCGATTCGCCAGGCGCTCGACGCCGCCGGCTTCACGCAGATTCCGATCATGGCCTACTCGACCAAATTCGCCTCGGCGCTGTACGGTCCGTTCCGCGAGGCCGGCGGCAGCGCGCTCAAGGGCGACCGCAAAAGCTATCAGATGAACCCGATGAACCGCCGCGAAGCCCTGCGCGAATCGCTGCTCGATGAGCAGGAAGGTGCCGATGCGCTGATGGTCAAACCGGCCGGCGCCTACCTCGACATCATCCGCGACATTCGCCAGGCCTCGAACCTGCCATTGGCGGCGTATCAGGTCAGCGGCGAGTACGCGATGATCAAGTTCGGCGCCCAGGCCGGGGCGATCGATGAAGATCGCGTGGTCCGCGAAAGCCTTGGCGCAATCAAGCGTGCGGGGGCGGATCTGATCTTCACCTACTTTGCGATGGATCTGGCACTCGCCGGGATCTAAGCCCCATCGCATAACCCCCCTGTGGGAGCTGGCTTGCCAGCGATGAGGCCGGCACGGTCAAAATCAATGTTGACTGAACCACCGCAATCGCTGGCAAGCCAGCTCCCACAGGTTTTTGCAGTGTGCATGATTCAGGCACAGTTGAAGATCGGGCGGATGCCGTGATCGCGGAAGTAGCGTTCGATCACCTTCGGATCGGCACTGTCGTCGGCAATCGCCACATAGGTATCCGGCCGCAACAGATAAAATCCGTTGCGCCCCAAACCCGCCGTCTCAAACGCCGGGCGCCAGTCGAAGAGGTGCAGCGGCAAGTGATGTTCAGCGCACCAGGCGATCATCTCGTCGCTGATGTCGCCGTAGACATGCACCTGCCAGCATGGCTGCCGTAGCGGCTCGAAATTATCCCCTTCGCCATCATGCGCCCACGGCAAGCGGTCGCCGCCGTGCACGTGGCCGGCTTCACCCTGGCTCAGTGGCATGCCGCGATAGTTGAGGGTGACTTGCGAGACCGTGCGAAACAGGAATTCGCGGCTGGCTTCGAACCCGGCCATTTTCGGCAGCAGAAACGGCGCCACACGCATCCGTAGCAGATCGGCCATGCGACCCTGCGCGGTGACGAAACTGAACACCTTGTCGGTGGTGGAGACCAGTCGGCGAGCGAAGGCGATGCGCTCGGATTCGTAGGTGTCGAGCAGCCTCGGCTCGGCGCCACCACTGAGCACGGCAGCGAGTTTCCACGCCAGATTGATTGCATCGCCAATGCCCGTGTTCATGCCCTGGCCACCGGCCGGACTGTGTACATGGGCGGCATCGCCGAGCAGAAACGCCCGGCCGCTGCGAAAGTGCTCGGCCACGCGGTGATGCACGCGGTAAGTGGAGAACCAGTGCACGTCTTCGATGTGCACTTTCAGGTGCTCGATAGCGCGGCTGCTGACGTCGGAAAATTGCAGGGTGTCGGCACGCTCGGCGCGTTCATCACGCACCGTGCCGATCAGCCGCGCACGGCCTTCGCCGGCCAGTGGGAACACCGCGAGAAAGTCCGCTTCGTCCAGATCCAGATGCAGCTCGCCATTCAGTGCCGGGCCGCTGGCCGTGACATCGGCGACGTAGAAAATCTGCTGATAGGTACCGCCAGGGAAGTCGGTGTCGAGGGTTTTGCGCACCACCGAACGGGCGCCGTCGCAACCGGCCAGATAGCAGGCCTGACAGACTTCCTGCCGGCCATCGGGCAGGCGCAGATGGGCGGTGATGGTGTCGCCGGTGTCCGTGAAGCTGTCCAGCGCGGTATTGCGCTCGACGCTGACGCCGTAGTCTTCGAGGCGCTCGAGTAGCAACCGTTCGTGCTCGTCCTGCGGGAAAATCTCGACAAACGCGTAGGGCGTCAGGCCTTCGCCGATGCGCTTGAGGGGCAACTGCGCGACCGGTTTGCCGTTGACCCAGAAATTCGCCGCAGCGACCTGATGGCCGTTGCGCACAATGGTGTCTGCCAGGTCGAGTTGGCGATACAGCTCGAGGGTGCGTGCCTGCACCGCCAGAGCACGGGAAGTGGTGCCGGGCGCCGAGGTCTTGTCGATGATGCGCACGCGCACGCCGAGTTTGCTCAGCCACAGGGCCAGTACCAGCCCGGTCGGGCCGGCGCCGATGATCAGCACGTCGCTGCGATTCATGGGGCTGTCCTCTTGTGGCTGTGCAGCAAGTATGGATCAGCGGGAGAGGGTGGCCAGTGTGGTCGGCCAGACGGAGTAAGGCTGCGTGGTAGTCAGGCGAGTGGGGCTGTTCGGTGTTCGGCTGAAGATGTTCGGTGTTGCCCGAATCGATCCCCCTCACCCCAGCCCTCTCCCCCAAGGGGGCGAGGGGGAAAGGGAGCCGATCTTCAAGCTTTTCAAGATTTGAGTTCGACTCGGAATATCAGGTCGGCTTCAATTGTCGAAGCAACCCGATCAGTCCCCTCTCCCTCTGGGAGAGGGTTAGGGTGAGGGGCTTTTGATCTTTCCGGCGCTTAGAAGTCGATCGTCCCCGACAACTTCGCCACTCGCGGTTCGCCCTGGGTCAGGTAGCCGCCCTGAGCCGATTCCCAGTACTTCTTGTTCGCCACGTTCTCGACGCCGAACCGCACGGTCACGTCCTTCTCCGACACCTTGAACGCATAGCGTGCGCCCGCGTCGAAGCGGTTCCAGGTTGGCAGGCTGAGGTTGTTCGCTGCGTCGGCGTATTGCCCGCCGGTGCGCAGCATCCGCGCGTTCAGCGCAACGCCTTGCAGGCCCGGCACGTCCCAATCCACGCCAGCGTTGAACTGGAAGGTCGGCACGCCGATGGCGTGGTTACCGTCGTTGGCGCCGTTGAGGGTGTTTTTCAGTTCGGTATCCATCAGGGTCAGGCCGCTGATCAGGCGCAGGCCGTCGATCGGCTCGCCGAACACGTTCATCTCCACGCCTTTGTTGATCTGCTCGCCTTCGCGCACGTAGGTGCAAGTGGTGGCGCTGTTGATTTCGCAGTAGCCGTCGCTTGGCTGTTCGATGCGATAAACGCCCAGGCTCGCGCCGTAGGTGCCCATGTCGACTTTCACGCCCAGTTCGGTCTGCTTGGAGCGTTTCGGTGCGTAGACTTCGTTGCCGTTGGTCACGCGGAAACCGCCGGAGCTGGTCGGCGAAGTCGGCCCTTGGGCCAGGCCTTCGATATGGTTGGCGTAGAACGACACATGCTCCCACGGCTTGAACACGATGCCGTACACCGGCGTGGTGATCGATTCGTCGTAGCTCGACGAACGCGGGCCGCTGCCGTAGCTGGCGTAGCTGTAACCCTGCACCACCAGTTGCTGACGACGCAGACCGGCGGTGACCAGCAGGCGATCATCGAAGAAACCGAGGGTGTCGGAAATTGCCACGCTGCGGTTGAAGGTCTTGCCGACGATGCCCGGATCGTTGAGATCGCCGCCAGAGAAATTGCCGACCGGTGCCGGAGGAGTGATCGGATGGTAAATATTGTTCGAGTAGCGGGTCAGGTCGAAGTCATAAGCACTGCGCTGCTCGGCCCAGATCCCGGTCAGGCCGAAATTCAGCTTGTGGCTGACCGGGCCGGTGTTGAACTTGCCGTTGAGACCGGCCATGACGCTGGTGTTGTCCTCGTCATGCGGGACGAACGAGCCAGTGGTGAACGACGCGCCGCTGTTGCCGACCAGTGTGGTCGAGTTGTACCGGCCGACTTCACGGGTGTGCTTGGCGCCACCGGCGGCGTAGGCGGTCCAGTTGTCGTTGAGGTCGTATTCGGCGCGGAGCATGCCGAAGGTGTCTTCGATGTCGGTGTAACCCCATTTCGGCGCGTAGTTGGTGTCCGCCGATGGCGCGTCCGGGATGTGCGTGGCGGTGCCGAGGTTGACCGAGCTGCGGCCACCGTTGACGCGTTCCTTCTGATAGGCAAAGTCACCGGACACCCGCAGCGCATCGCCGCGATAATCCAGGCCGATGGCGAACAGTTTCGAGCGCTGGTTCTCGTGATCGATGCCGGTGTCGCCTTCGCGCTGCGACAGGTTGACCCGCGCGCCGAAGCGGTTGTCTTCACCGAAACGCTGGCCGATGTCGAAGTGATGACCGATGCGGCCTTCGCTGTTGATGTCGGTGGTGTAACTGCGCAGCGGCACGTCGCCGGCGCGCTTGGGTTGCAGGTTGACGCCGCCGCCGATGCCGGAACCGGTCGGGGTCACGCCGTTGATGAAAGCGTTGGGGCCCTTGAACACTTCCACGCGCTCCAGCGCATCGGTGGAAATGATCTGCCGGGGCAATACGCCGTAGAGGCCGTTATAGGAAATGTCGTCGCCATTGAGCGGCAGGCCGCGAATCATGAAGACCTGCGCCTGGTTGGAGAAGCCCGAGGCCTGGCGCACGGAAGAATCGTTGAGCAGCACGTCGGCGACGTTTTCCGCCTGCTGATCCTGGATCAATTGCTCGGTGTAGGACGCTGCGCTGAACGGCACGTCCATCATGTCCTGATTGCCGAGCACGCCCAACTGGCCGCCGCGCGCGACCTGACCGCCAGAGTAGACCGGGGGCAGGGCGTTGGGTGTCGGGGCCTGGGCATTGACGTTGACGTCGTCGAGCACCAGCGCTTTGCTGTTGTCTTCAGCGGCGTGGGCGGTGACGGTCAGGGAGCACAGCAGAGCAAGCAAAGTCGGGCGAAATGGAGCGCCGAGTCGAGCAGAAGCGGGCATGTCGGATACCTGGAGGCGAACGGCCAAAGAAAAAATAAGGGCGGCGCGGAACTCCTTGCGCTAATGCGACTCCAGGCGCGAATGATAGGGTTTCGCAGTAACGTTTTGCAATCAGTTTGTCATCCGTAGGAGCTGCCGAAGGCTGCGATCTTTTGATCTTGATCTTGATCTGATCTGCAATAAGCAAGATCAAAAGATCGCAGCCTGCGGCAGCTCCTACGGGGGTTGTGTATGGTGTTGTGGCTAATTTGATTGGATGGAGCAACATGCGATTACTCATTACTCTCGGCGCTTTGCTGCTGCTCGCCGGTTGCGCCAGCCAGCGCAGCAACGAACCGGCGCCGCGTCCGCCGGCTGAAGTGAAGGCGGAAATCGTTCGGCTGTTGCCGGCGAAAACTGCCGACCGTCAGGGCTGGGCCACGGACATCTACGCCGCGTTCGCCGCACAGGGCATCAACACCACCACGCAGAATCTGTGTTCGGTACTGGCCGTGGCCGAGCAGGAGTCCACTTTCCAGGCCGACCCTACAGTGCCCGGCCTGGGCAAGATCGCCCGCGACGAAATCGACCGCCGCGCCGCCAAGGTGCACATCCCCAGCCTGCTGGTCAGCGGCGCTCTGCAAGTGCGCTCGCCCAACGGCAAGAGCTACAGCGAACGCCTGAACGCTGCGCGCAGTGAAAAAGAGCTGAGCGCGATTTTCGACGATTTCATTGGCATGGTGCCGATGGGTCGCACGTTGTTCGGCGGGTTCAACCCGGTGCACACCGGCGGGCCGATGCAGGTCAGCATCGAATTCGCCGAGGAGCACGCCAAGGATTACCCGTACCCGGTGGACGGCACGATTCGTCGTGAAGTGTTCAGCAGGCGCGGCGGCATGTATTTCGGCATCGCCCATTTGCTCGGTTATCCGGTGAGTTACCGTGAGCCGTTGTATCGTTTCGCCGATTTCAACGCCGGCTGGTACGCCAGCCGCAATGCCGCGTTTCAGAATGCGGTCAGCCGCGCTTCCGGCATCCCGCTGACCCTGGACGGCGACCTGATTCGCTACGACTCGATCATGCCCGGCAGTACCGAACTGGCGGTGCGCACCCTCGGCAAGTCGCTGGGCATGCGCAACCCGACGATTCGCGATCAATTGGAGAAAGGCAAAACCCTGGAATTCGAAGAGACCAAACTCTATCAGCGCGTGTTCGAACTGGCGGAGCGGGCCGAAGGCAAGGCGTTACCGCGTGCGGTATTGCCGGGAATTGTGCTGCAAAGTCCGAAGATCACCCGCAAACTCACCACAGCCTGGTTCGCCAAGCGCGTGGACGAGCGCTACAAGCGCTGCATGGCCAAGGCCGGATAAAACACGCAGACATAAAAAACCCGGCTGCGGGAGCCGGGTTTCTCTGCGGTGTTGCGCTTGCAGTCATGCATCAGGCAACACGGCGTTCGATCAGACGATCAGAACCACCTTCGGCAACACGGCGCTCGATCAGACGATCCGAACCACCTTCAGCAACGCGGCGCTCGATCAGACGATCCGAACCACCTTCAGCAACGCGGCGTTCGATCAGACGATCCGAGCCACCTTCGGCAACACGGCGTTCGATCAGACGATCAGAACCACCTTCGGCAACACGGCGTTCGATCAGACGATCCGAACCACCTTCAGCAACACGGCGTTCGATCAGACGATCCGAACCACCTTCAGCCAGACGGCTTTCGATCAGTTTGTCCGAGCCTCCTTCGGCGATCATGGTGTGCGCCGGGGTGGCGGCGAAAGCGTTAACTGCGAAAACCGAGAAAGCAATGCTGAGAAGAGTCTGGCGTTTCATGATGGTGTGCTCCGGGGTGTTGTTGGTTGGTATGGAGCTGATGTTACGCCCGGAATTTTTTATGAGAACTTCATTGCCGTGATGGTGAACATCGACGTCGATGATGGTTGCGGACAACCGCGTAGCAGAGCCTCAGAGCACCTTCACCGCACGCCCGATCGCCTGAATCGGCCCGGTCGGTTTGCCGATCGGTGAGCCATTGGCGCCTTCCAGCGTCAGCTCAAACAGCTGGTTCGGTTGCAATGGCGGCAGTTTGTCCAGCGGCACCGACAATGCCTGCCCCGGCTTGACCAAGCCCAACGACACCGGCCCCGACCAGCCGTCAGCCTTGGTCCAGAACTCCAGCGCCTTGTCCGCCGGCACCTCGACCACTCCTAACGGAATCAACTGGATCTCGCGCGCATTGCTCGCCTGAATCACCCATCCCGGCGCCTTGTCCTGCGGCGCCACCAGCACCACCAGATAACTCGGTTTCGGCGCAGTCTGCGTCAGCAGCATCGTGCCGAGGATCAATGTCGCCGCCAGCCCGGCCGCGCTCAAGCCGCGCCACAGCGGCAGCAGATTCCACCACGAGGTTAGCGGTTTCTTCACCGCCAGCCGTTCGAGACTGCGTTCGATACGCGGCCATAACTGCGCCGAGGGTTGCTGAGGTTCGGCCAGATCGGTCAGCTCCAGCAGACGCCGCTCCCAGGCATCCACCGCTGCACGCAGTTCGGGATCGTTCGGCAGGCGCCGTTCCACCTCGATGCGCTGCTCGAACGACAAGGTGCCGAGTACGTATTCGCCGGCCAGTTCATCCCGTTCCTGCGCTGATTCGCCGGTCATCCCATGCACTCCCGCAAAGCATTGAGGCTGCGCTTGATCCACGCTTTGACCGTGCCCAGCGGCGTGTCGAGGCGTGCGGAAATCTGCGCGTGGCTGTAACCGTCGACGTAGGCGTGGAGGATGCAGCTGCGCCGCTGCGGTTCCAGTTGCTCGAGGCAGCGATGAATGCGTGCCGAGTGAACATCGACCGCCTCATCAGGCGCCGCTGCCTCATGTTCTTCGCTGAACGGCGTTTCCCGACTTTGCTTGCGCAGCTGATTCAACGCCAGGTGCCGGGTCACGCTGAACATCCAGCCCCGCGCCGAACCCCGCGCCGGGTCGAACCCGGCCGCGCCGTGCCAGATCTTGATGAACGCCTCATGCACAATGTCCTCCGCCAGCGCCGTATCGCGCACCAGCCGCTTGGCCACGCCGAGCAGGCGCGGGCCTTCCTGCACATACAAATCGCGCAAAGCCAAACGCTCGCCCCGGGCACAGGCAGCGAGGCGGGCTTCGTAATCGAAAACGGATTCGGGTAAAGGCATGGGGTGCAATCTAGCTCACATTTCCCAAACATCCAGACGCATTGTTCCCTGTGGGAGCGAGCCTGCTCGCGAATGCGGTGGGTCAGAAAGTAATAAGGCGACTGACACTCCGTCTTCGCGAGCAGGCTCGCTCCCACAGGATTGTGCACTGCTTCCGAATATCAGTTCGCCGCCCAGAAAATATAATCCGCCTGGTACTTCACCACTTCCTGCTTGCCCTTGTTCGCCATGGTGCACTCACTGCCCGGCGCGACGCCGCCCTTGAGCGCGACGCGCTGGATGTAGCTGACCCCGGTCATCGCGCCTTTGCCCTCGGCCGGATTGGCCTTGACCAGTTGATAGGGCAGGTTGCCCGGGCTCGACGGTGCCACGGCGAGTTGTGTGCCGGTGACTTTCGAACCGTCCTTGGCTTGCCACGTCGCTGGCGGGCCGAAATAAGTGCCGACCTGTTTGCCGCTGCGATCATTGAGCACCGCTTTCGGGCCGACAAAGGTCCATTCGGTCTGCCCGGCCACATTGGGCTTGTCGCGGCATTCGTAGGTGATCTCGCCAACCCCGGTGGTCTCCAGGGCAATCTTGTGCCCGTCCGGCACCTTGATCGCGTCGGGATAACTGCTCTGGGCGAAGGTGGTCGCGGTGAAAGCGAGCAAACCGGTGAAGCCAATCAGCTGGGTGATGTTCATCCGATGATTCTCCGAAAAGGGTAGGGCGCTGACAGCACCAGAGTGGGCTGTTACAGGGACTACCCGTGGCGGAGGCGATTGGATGCAGTGCCGGAAAAATAAATTTCAAACACCACCGATCAAACCTGTGGGAGCGAGCCTGCTCCGGGCGGCGTTCCGACGAAAGCGTCGGTTCAGTCAGCTCTTATGTGACTGACGCACCGCATTCGCGAGCAGGCTCGCTCCCACAAGGCTCTCTATAAGGCTTGAGGCCCGAGGCTTTCAGTAACTCTTGGGTTTACGGATGTTTCGGCGCAGCGAAAATCTCCCGCGACGAGCCTTGTTCAATCACCTTGCCATCCTTGATCACCATCAAGTCATGCGCCAGCGCATGCACCACCGCCAGGTCATGGCTGATGAACAGATAGGTCAGCCCATGCCTGATCTGCAACTGGCGCAACAATTCCACCACTTGCTTCTGCACCGTGCGATCCAGCGCCGACGTCGGTTCGTCGAGCAGGATCAGCGCCGGTTCCAGCACCAGTGCGCGGGCGATGGAGATGCGCTGGCGCTGGCCGCCGGAAAACTCGTGGGGGTAACGATGGCGGCTCTGCGGATCGAGGCCGACCTCCTCGAGCACGCGAATCACCGCTGCCTCGCGCTCGGCCTCGCTGCCGATGCCGTGGGTCAGCAAGCCTTCGGCGATGATCTGCTGCACCGACATGCGCGGGCTGAGGCTGCCGAACGGGTCCTGAAACACCACCTGAATCTGCCGGCGCAACGGGCGCATCAGGCGCTGATTGAGCAGGCTCAACTGCTTGTTGCCGAAACGGATATTGCCCTCTGATTCGACCAGTCGCAGGATCGCCTGACCCAGCGTCGACTTGCCCGAACCCGACTCGCCGACGATGCCCAACGTCTTGCCGCGTTGCAGGGTGAAACTGACCCCGTCCACCGCTTTGATGTAATCCTGCTGGCGGCTGAAGAGTTTTTTCGGCAGGGGAAACCACACCTTCAAATCATCGACTTCCAGCAGGTTGTGCTCGTACTCACTGGGCACTGGCGCGCCGCTCGGTTCAGCCTCGATCAACAAGCGGCTGTAAGGATGTTGCGGCGCTTGGAACAGCGTCTCGCAATCGGCCTGTTCAACGATCTCGCCTTGACGCATAACGCACACGCGCTGAGCGATCCGGCGCACCAGATTGAGGTCGTGGCTGATCAGCAACAGCGACATGCCGAGGCGCTGCTGCAGTTCGATCAGCAGTTCAAGAATCTTCTGCTGTACGGTCACGTCCAGCGCTGTGGTCGGTTCGTCGGCAATCAACAATTCCGGCTCGTTGGCCAGCGCCATGGCGATCATCACCCGTTGCCGCTGACCACCGGAAAGCTGATGCGGATAGGCTTTCAAACGCTGCGACGGCTGGCGAATACCCACCAGCTCGAGCAGCTCCAGAGTCCGCGTGCGGGCGGCGCGGCCCTTGAGGCCCTTGTGGATTTCCAGCACTTCGCTGATCTGTTTTTCCACCGTGTGCAGCGGGTTCAGCGAGGTCATCGGCTCCTGGAAAATCATCGCAATGCGATTGCCGCGCAGACCACGCATCTGCTGTTCGCTGGCGTGCAGCAAATCCACGCCGTTGTAGCGAATCGCGCCGCTGCTGCTGACGTTCTTGCCCGGCAACAGACGCAGAATCGAATGCGCCGTCACCGACTTGCCCGAGCCGGATTCACCGACCAGCGCCAGACACTCGCCACGGCGGATATCCAGGTTCACACCGTGCACCACTTCCTGCCCCGCGAAGGCGACGCGCAGGTCGCGGATCTCGATTAAATGGTCTTGCATGTCAGCTCCTCGGATCAAAGGCATCTCGGCACGCTTCACCGATGAAAACCAGCAAAGACAGGATCAGCGCCAGGGCAAAAAACGCTGTCAGCCCCAGCCACGGTGCCTGCAGATTGCGTTTGGCCTGGCCGATCAGTTCACCCAGCGACGCGGTGCCGGCGGGCATGCCAAAGCCGAGAAAATCCAGCGCGGTCAGGGTGGCGATGGCGCCGGTGAGAATGAACGGCAGGTAGGTGAGGGTGGAAGTCATGGCGTTGGGCAGAATGTGCCGGCGCATCAGTTCGCTGTCGGTCAGGCCCAGCGCGCGCGCGGCTTTGACGTATTCGAGATTGCGCCCACGGAGGAACTCGGCGCGCACCACGTCGACCAGCGCCAGCCAGGAAAACAGCGCCATGATCCCCAGCAACCACCAGAAACTCGGCGAGACGAAGCCGGACAGAATGATCAGCAGATACAGCACCGGCAGCCCCGACCAGATTTCCAGGACGCGCTGCCCGAGCAAGTCGACCCAGCCGCCGTAGTAGCCCTGCATTGCCCCGGCGACAATGCCGATCAACGCGCTGATGGCGGTGAGGATCAGCGCAAACAGAATTGAAATCCGCGTGCCGAAAATCACCCGCGCCAGAACATCGCGAGCCTGATCGTCGGTGCCCAGCCAATTGCTCGATGACGGCGGGCTGGGCGCCGGTTCGGTGAGGTCGTAGTTGACCGTGTCGTAGCTGAACGGGATCGGCGGAAACAGCATCCAGCCGCCCTGATCCTCGATCAGTTTGTGTACGTAACTGCTGGCGTAATCCGGTTGAAACGGCAGCTCGCCGCCGAAATCGGTTTCCAGATAATCGCTGAGGATCGGAAAGTAAAAGGCGTCGTGGTAGCGGATCACCAGCGGCTTGTCGTTGGCGATCAACTCGCCACCGAGGCAGATCAGGCACAGGCCGACAAACAGCCACAGTGACCAGCGCCCACGGCGGTTGGCCTTGAATTGCGCGACGCGGCGCTGGCCCAGAGGCGACAGTGTGAACATCAGGCAGTCCTCGCCGAGAAATCGATGCGCGGGTCGAGCAGGGTGTAGCAGAGGTCGCCAATCAGCTTGATCAGCAGGCCGAACAGGGTGAACAGAAACAGCGCGCCGAACACCACCGGATAGTCACGCGACACCGCCGCTTCGTAGCTCATGCGCCCGAGGCCGTCGAGGTTGAAGATGGTTTCGATCAGCAGGGAACCGGCGAAAAACACTTCGATCAGTGCCGACGGCACGCCGGCCACCACCAGCAGCATGGCGTTGCGAAACACGTGGCCGTACAGCACGCGCCGCTCTGTCAGGCCCTTGGCTCGTGCGGTGATCACGTACTGCCGGCTGATCTCGTTGAGAAAGCTGTTCTTGGTCAGGATCGTCAGCGTGGCAAAGCCGCCGATCACCAGCGCCGTGACCGGCAGCACCAGGTGCCAGAGGTAGTCGCCGACCTTGCCCAATGTGCTGAGGCTGTCGAAGTTGTCCGACACCAGTCCCTGCACCGGAAACCAGTTGACGTAGCTGCCCCCGGCGAACACCACGATCAACAGAATGGCGAAGAGAAACGCCGGCATCGCATAACCGACGATGATCGCCGTGCTGCTCCAGACATCGAAGGCGCTGCCGTTCCTGATTGCCTTGCGAATGCCCAGCGGGATTGAAATCAGGTAGGTGATCAGCGTCGCCCACAAGCCCAGCGACAACGACACCGGCAGCTTTTGCACGATCAGGTCGGTGACCTTGGCGCCGCGAAAGAAGCTGTTGCCCAGATCCAGTTGTGCGTAGTTTTTCAGCAGCAGCCACAGGCGTTGGTGCAGCGGTTTGTCGAAGCCGTAATGGTGTTTGATTTCCTCGATCAGCGCCGGGTCCAGCCCACGGCTGCTGCGCCCGGCACCGCCGACCGCGGCGACTTCGCCGCCACCGCCCATGCTGTGCCCGCCAAAGCCTTGCAGGCGGGCGATGGCTTGTTCCACCGGGCCGCCGGGTGCGGCCTGCACGATAAGAAAATTCACCACCAGAATGCACAACAGCGTGGGGATGATCAGCAGCAATCGGCGACTCAGATAACGCAGCATGTCACTGGCCTCCCGCAAGCTGAGCGCTCATCTGCTGAGTCGTCAGCGGCCTGGCCGAGACTTCCCACCAGGTGTTGAGGCCTTCGTCATACGAAGGTTGCACGGCGGGCATGCCGAAGCGGTTCTGATACACCGTCGGCGTGCCTTTGGAGTAGTAGTTGGGAATCATGTAGTAACCCCATTGCAGCACCCGGTCGAGGGCGCGGGCGTAATGCACCATGGCTTCGCGGTTGTTGGCCTGGACCAGCCCGTCGAGCAGTTGATCGACCGCCGGATCGGCCAGCACCATCGCGTTCGAGCTGCCGACTTGCGTGGCACTTTGCGAGCCGTACAGGCTGTACAATTCGCGGCCTGGTGAGACGATCGGATCGCCACTGCGCGGGAAAGCGCAGACGATCATGTCGTAATCGCGGGCGTTGAGACGGTTGATGTATTGCGCTGAATCGATGCGGCGCAGATTGAGCGTGATGCCGATCTGCGCGAGGGTGCGTTTGAACGGCAGCAGCATGCGATCGAAGCCGCCCTGACCATCGAGAAAGGTGAATTCCAGCGGCTCGCCGGCGGCGTTGACCAGACGATTGTTTTTCGCCGTCCAACCGGCTTCGGCGAGCAGTTTCAGCGCTTGCAATTGCTTGTCGCGGATGTAGCCGCTGCCATCGGTTTTCGGCGCTTCATAGACCGTGGTGAACACCTCGTCAGGAACCTTGCCGCGCAACGGTTCGAGGATCTTCAATTCCTCGGCATCGGGCAGGGTGCTGGCGGCCATTTCACTTTTGGGCCAGAAGCTGTTCTGACGCACGTAGAAGCCGCGCATCATCTGTTTGTTGGTCCACTCGAAATCCCAGAGCAGGCTGATCGCCTGACGCACGCGGCGATCCTTGAAGAACGGGTTTTGCAGGTTGAACACAAAACCTTGGGCGGCGGTGGGTTTGTGCGGCGCCAGAATGGCTTTTTGCAAGCGCCCGTCGCGCAGGGCCGGGCTGTCGTAGCCAACCACGTAACCCGAGGAAGAAAACTCGCGGTTGTAGTCGAACGCACCGGCCTGCAGCAGTTGGCGAGCGACGTCGGTGTCGCCGTAGAAATTCACCGTCAGGCTGTCGAAGTTGTACATGCCGCGACTGACCGGCAGGTCCTTGCCCCACCAGTCCGGGTCACGCTGGAAACTGATGCCGCGCCCGGCGTCGACCTTGCTCACCCGGTACGGGCCGCTGCCCAGCGGTGGCTCGAAGCCGCCGCCATTGGCGAAGTCGCGGGTTTTCCACCAGTGCTCGGGCAGCACGCGCAGCGTCGCCAGATCCAGTGCAAGGGTGCGATTGAGGTTGTTCTTGAAGGTGAAGCGCACCTGCCGTGGACCTTCGACCAGCACGTCTTGCACGTCGGCATATTGCTGGCGATAACTCAGGCTGCCCTTGGTCATCAGCAGGTTGAAGGTGTAGCGCACGTCTTCGGCGGTGATGGGCGTGCCGTCGGCGAAGCGTGCCTTGGGGTTGAGGGTGAAGCGCACCCACAAACCCTCCGGATCGCGCTCGATCTGCTGCGCGACCAGAGCGTAAACCGTGTAGGGCTCATCCAGCGAACGAAACGCCAATGGCGAATACACCCAGTCATTGACCTGCACCACCGAAATGCCCTGATCGGCATACGGCGTGATGTAGTTGTACTGACCGATCTCCATCGACGCACGGCTGAGCGAACCGCCCTTGGGCGCGTCGGGGTTAACAAAATCGAAATGCTTGAAGCCGGCCGGATACTTCGGCGCCTCGCCATACACCGTCAGCGCGTGACTGCCGCCGGCCAGTGCCGAAGTGCCAGTGCACAGCAGCGCACTGCCCAGCAGCAGGCCAGCCATGTTGCGCAAAAAACTCATGAAGTCACCCTTGAAATCCCTGAAGGAACCCGGACCCCCGGTGGGAGCGAGCCCTTGTGGCGAGGGGATTTATCCCCGATCGGCTGCGCAGCAGTCGCAAGATCAATGCATGCGGTACTTCCGATGCTCCGCGTCGGCAGGTCTTGGGGGCGCTTCGCACCCCATCGGGGATAAATCCCCTCACCACAAAGGCTCGCTCCCACAGAGGGATGCGTTTTATCTCGGGTCAGAAGTGATACGTCATGCGCGCAAACAATGTCCGGCCCAGCGGGTCGGTGTAGCGCGGGTCATAGCCGCTCTGGAAGTTGTAGGCCTGGTTGGAGAACGGCGGGTTGCGGTCGAACACGTTCTTCATCCCGGCATCAACGTCGAGCACTTTGTTGAAGGTGTAACCGGCCGACAGGTCCCACACCGAATACGACGCCACCCTTGCGTGGGTCTCGCGGTCGTAATCGTTGTAACCGGTGGTGAAGCGGTTGGTCAGCGCTGCTCGCGCCGCACCGAGGCTCCAACTGCCGGTGAGGTTGTGCTTCCAGCGCGCAATCACGCCGTCACCCTGAAAATCGCCGACCTTGTCGGTGAACGGGCCTTTGATGGTGCTCTGGAAGTCGTACTCGTCGACATAGGTGCCTTGCAGGCCGAGACCAAACTGACCGTACGGCGTGTTCGGAAAGCGATAGTCGAGCGACACATCGACACCATTGGTTTCGACGATGCCGAGGTTGGCGTTGCCGGTAACGATGTAGTTGAGCGTGCCGTCGGCGTTGCGCACGAAGCGGTCCGGGTAGGAGCCGGCCTGATCGAACACGGTGGATTCCGGGAACGGCTGGATCTGGTTGGAGATGTGAATCCACCAGAAATCCAGACCCACCGACAGATTGCTGATCGGTTGGTAGACGAAGCCCAAGGTGACGTTGCGCGCCTTCTCCGGGGCCAGATCCTCGTTGCCGCCAATCTGGTTGAGGAATTGCTGACCGCAATCGCGCCCGCCGTTACCGCCCGGTTGCACCACACCGCCGGTACACAGCACCGGATCGTTGTAGAAACCCTGGGTGAAGGTGATGCTGCGCGGCGAATACAGTTCATACAGCGAAGGCGCGCGGAAACCTTCGCTGTAGGCGCCACGCACCACCAGCTCTTTGAGCGGCTGATAACGGAACGAATATTTCGGGTTGGTGGTGCTGCCGAAGTCGCTGTATTTGTCGTGGCGCACAGCGGCGGACAATTCAAGGCTGTCGAGCACCGGCACGTTGAGTTCGGCATAGGCGGCCTTGACGCTGCGATCACCTTCGACGCTACCGGCCGGATCGATGCCGAGGCTCTGGATGTCGCCGGCGAACGACTCGAAGTCCTGATGGAATTTCTCCTTGCGGTACTCGCCGCCCAGCGCCAGACCGGACGGACCTGCGCCGAACCAGTCGCCGATTTCACGGCTGACCCGGCCATCGAAACCGGCAACGCGGCCCACGGCGGTGGAGTAAGCGCCGTGGTACGCGGCGGCATCGATGTACTGCTGGCCGGCAGCGGTCTGCGGGCCGAACGGGTTGAGCAGACCGCTGGCCAGCCCGTCAATCATCGCCTGATCGCTGACATAGCCACTGGTGACGCTGGAGACGATTTTGTTCTGGTTGTACGAGGCGCCGACGTTGTAATCCCAACCACCCACCAGGCCGTCGAAGCTCAGCAGAAAGCGTTGGCTGGTGTTCTGGTCTTTCGATTCACGCGGGCCGGCAGCGGTTTCACGCCAGTTCACATCGACCGGCTGCGTCGGGTCTAGGGCGAAATCGGTCGGCGCCGGGGTGATGCCGTTGCCGGGGTAGTACGGCGAGGAAGAATCCAGACTCAGGCCGGTCAGTGGCGCCGGGCCGACGGCGACGGCGTTGTTGTTGCGCGACCAGAAATATTCAAGGTTGGCGTTGTGATCATCGCCGAGCTTGGCAGTGGTCTTGCCGAAGAACGAGGTCTTCTCGGTTTGCGGCACCAGGTCGATGAATTCACGGGTGCTGAAGCGGCACAAGCCGTCGCGGGCGATCAGGTTGGGGCCGTTGCAATTGCTGTTGGCCAACGGGTTGGTGGCGTTGCCGTTCTGGCTGTAGTTGCCGGGGAACGCGGTGCCGGAGGTCTGATCGAGACCGCGACCGGGCGCGTAGTCGGTGGCGAAGGAGCGGTCGTTGGCGTCGAGGTTCTGCTGCTTGTTGTAGTTGAACACGCCGAGGACGTTGAAGCGGTCTTCTTCCAGATCGCCGTAGCCCCAACTGGCGCTCATGTCCTTGGTCGCGCCGCCACCGCTGTGGGTCGGCGTTTCGCCACCGAGGGTCAACGCGCCGTCGGTAAGGGATTTCTTGGTGATGAAGTTGATCACACCGCCGATGGCGTCGGTGCCGTACAGGGCCGAGGCGCCGTCGCGCAGCACTTCCACGCGTTCGATGGCGGCAAACGGGATCATGTTCAGGTCCACCGCGCCGCCGGCCGAGTTGGTCCCCGACAGGGCATTGTTGGCCAGGCGTCGACCGTTGAGCAGCACCAGCGTCTTGTTCGCGCCGATGCCGCGCATGTCGGCAAACGACGCACCACCCGTTGCCGCGCCGACGGAGCCGGCGCTGTTGTTGATCGACTGGCTGCCGGTGATGCGCTGCACCAGTTCGGCGGTGGTGGTCACGCCCTGTTTGCGCAGCTCCTCAGCCTTGAGAATGGTGATCGGCACCGCCGTTTCTGCATCGACCCGGCGAATCGCCGAACCGGTCACTTCGACCCGTTGCAGTTGCGTGGTCGGCGCCGCCACGACAGCGGCTGCCGGCGTGGCGCTGCTGTCGTCCTCGGCCGCTTGCACGGTCCCGGCGCCCATCCCCATGGCCACCAGATACAGCGGAACGAAACGGTGGCGAGACATGGTTGCCACCAAAGGTTTGAGCGTGAAGCGTGGAGTGTTCATCAGCATGGTTGTTTCCGATTTTCAGACGTTATCGAATTGGCCTTGTGAGCCGCTCATTGCTCCGCTTCCGGTGATACCGCGCGCGGAAAACCACTTTCTTCAAGCAAGCCGATCCCCTCCGAAGACGCGTAGCGTTTTTTCGGTCGGCCGGGTGCGACGGGATTTCTTTTTCAGCGGTGCCGGGCGGATGCTTTCAACAGCCGCCCGGCACCGTCATCAGTGGGTGGTCATCACCGAAATCTTGCTGATGCCGGAGCGTTCGATCGATGCCATGGCCTTGGCCACCTGGCCGTAATTGACGGCGGCATCGGCCTGCAATTGCACACGGACTTCGGCGTCTTTGGCCTTGACCTCCTTGAGGCTGGCCTCGAGGGATTCCGGGGCCAGTTCGGTCTTGGCCAGATAGAACTTGCCGTCCTGATCGACGCTGACCACCACCGGGTCTTTCTTTTCGGCAGGGGCGACGGCGTCGGTTTTCGGCAGGTTGACCTTGATCGCGTTGGTCATCAGCGGCGCGGTGACAATGAACACCACCAGCAGCACGAGCATCACGTCGACCAGCGGCGTGACGTTCATTTCGCTGAGCACTTCATCGCTGTCTTGAGTGGAGAAGGACATCAGCTGGCCTCCCGCACGGCGTTGGTGCTTCTGCTGGCAATGGCCTGGCGGCTGATGGAAAACGCACTGCGCGAGGCGAGGGCGTCGAAGTCGTGGGCGAAGTCGTCCATGTCCGCCGAGGCGAGTTTCAGCCGACGCAGGAAGAAGTTGTAGATCAGCACCGCCGGCACCGCGACGGCGATGCCCACGCCCGTAGCGATCAGCGCGTGGCCGATAGGCCCGGCGACCGCTTCAAGGCTGGCCGAGCCGGTTTCGCCAATGCTTTGCAGGGCTTCCATGATTCCCCACACGGTGCCGAACAGGCCAATGAACGGCGCGGTGCTGCCGATACTGGCGAGGATCGCCTGGCCGTTTTCCAGCGAGCGACGTTCTTTCTGGATCTGCTGGCGCAGGTTGCGTTCCAGGCGATCGGAGCGGTTGATGGTGTGCGCCAGTTGTTGCGTGGTGCGCGGCGACTCTTCGACCAGCAGGGCTTCGAAACCGCTGCTGGCGATGCGCGCCAGCGAGCCTGGATACTGGCTGGCGTGTTCGGCGGCGGTGAGCAGGTCCGGCGCGCTCCAGAAGGCTTTGGTGAACTGTTTGTTCTGCGCTTTCTGGCGCAGGTACTGGGCCGACTTGACCAGCAGGATCGCCCAACTGACCACGGAAAACAGCACCAGGCCCCAGAGCACACCGGGGACAATCATCGAAGACAGTGAATCGTTCATGGCTACACCTCGCTTGCGTTAATCAGTAATGAGTCGGTTGCGCCGTCATTGCGGCAATTTGAAATCGATGGTCTGGGTGGCGAAGCCGTCGATCGGCGTGTCGCCGCGCTTGGCCGGAATGAACTTCCAGTTCTTCACCGCCGCGACGGCCGCCTCGTCCAGTTGCGGCTTGCCGCTGGACTTGGTCACCGTCACGCTGCCAGCACGGCCGTTGGCCAGCACCTGAATGCGCAGCACCACGCTGCCTTCCCAATTGCGGCGCAGCGCCAGCGACGGGTATTCCGGCGGCGGGTTGCCGAGGCTGGCCAGGCCGGAAATCGCTGCCGATTCCTTGACCGGAGCGGGCGCAGCAGGTGGTGCCGGTGGTGCGCTCGGTGTCGTCGGCGCCGCAGGTGCGGACGGTTGCGCCGGGGCGGGCGGCGCTTTCGGTGGCTCGACTTTTTTCGCCGGTTTTGGCTTTTCCACCGGTTTCGGTTTTTCGATTGGCTTGGGCTTCTCCACCGGTTTGGGCGGCGGCTTGACCGCGTCCTCGTCTTCCACCGGCTGCTCGGGTTCCGGCGGCGGAGGAGGCGGGGGCGGTGGAGGTGGTTCCGGTGTGGGTGGGGCCGGAGGCGTCGGGCTGGTCAGCTCGACGGTCATTTCCGGGATTTCCGGCGGCGTCGGCAGTGGCTCAGGACGCGCCTGATGGAAGAACCACCACGCGCCGCCGTGTATCAGCGCCGACACGGCGATCAGCAAGAGCATCTGTGGTTTGTTCAACCCGCCGGGTCGTGACGTATTGGCTGTAAACGCCGGCCTGCCCATTGCCGGCGAGACCGGCGCTTGCTGCAACGGCCCCGGCAGGGTTTTGTGCTTTACCGCATCGTTCATTAAAGCTCCCTCGGGTCAGATGAAGGGCAATAAGGTGCCGTCCGAACATATGGCTGATGTTCGAGTGAGTGGGGGCAACTTTCTTCAAGGTGTACGCGGGCCGATAGTTGGACTATCTGTTTAAACGGCCTCGAACAAACTTAATGGCTTAGTAGCATCTATATCGATTGTTCATTATCCATTCCGTGGCTTGTTGTTGTGTGGAGACGCGAGCTGTCTCAGGTTTGTTACAGTTTGCAACAGGTGTGCCAGATGTTGCTGAAACCGGTTGAATGCATATCTTCGGTGTTGCTGATGTCGCATTTATATAAGTTTCAAATTCGCCCACTGTTTATTCGGCGCGAAGCGGTCCTCAAGTCCTCGCAGAAGGGCTTTTTCAGGTGCGAGTCAGAGGGAGCGCTGTACCACGCCAATCGGCGGGATAGAGCGGCTGCTCGGTGATCAGGCTTAGCACCTATCGGTGCGTAGCGAATCGATTTGGTGCAGGTCAGTCATTCAGCGGTTCACAGGACATGTTCCTTATTTTGATTCTGGAGTATTGGTTAACTGCATCACATTCGGGCGTGCGCTTTTGGTGCAATTTCAATGACGGAAAGTCATTGTTCGACAATCTTGTTGTTGTGCCTTTTATTAATTGCCGTATTTAAAAAATAAATAACACTTGGCGCCCGGCGATCGCTCTATCGCCAGGCACGCAAAGTGTGCATTGGGTTTCAGGTAATAAAGGAGAAACGCGCCAGGCTGAATAGGCTCGGCTGAACTTGGGGCTGGATTTGCGAGTGAGTGGGGTATGTCGTACGGCGGAGCATTTGAAGATTCACAGGTGAACTCCTTATTGCCAGCTCGGACAGGCGAACTTTTGGTTCGCTGTCGCACCTTACAAGAACGCGGATAGCGTTCGATGAATGCTCTTGGTGCGGGATGGGCACCGCCAGCGCTGATTGGCGAAGGTTGATTTCGCAAGTCGGCAGTGCATGGGAAAAACGTGCCAATCACGACACATATGCAGAATTTTCTACGTCAGGCCGGCCAGCCATCTACCCTGTGCAAAGGCCTTATCGGGGGAACGGACATGTACCAGCTCTACGGGCACAAGAATTCCGGCGCGGCTGCCATCGAGGCGGCACTGGAGTTGTGCCAGATCGCCTATCGCTTCATTGATACCGAAGCCAGCGCCGAGGCCGACGAGGCGCTGGGCAAACTCAATCCGCTGAAACAGATACCGACCCTGCAACTGCCGGACGGCAGCGCCATGACCGAAAGTGCAGCGATCCTTATTCACTTGGGCCTGACGTTTCCCAAGTCCGGCCTGCTGCCGAGCAAGGCAGCCGATCGTGATCAGGCGATTCGCGGCCTCGCCTATATCGTCAGCAATTGCTACGCGGCGGTCGGCATCATCGATTACCCCGAGCGCTGGTTGATCACGCCTGACGAGAGCGCACGGCAAAACCTGATCGCGGGCACGCGCCAGCGCCTGCACTTCAGTTGGGAGGTGTTTGCCGATCAGTTTTCCGCGGAGCTGTATCTGGATGATGAAACGCCCGGCGCACTGGATGTGCTGGCGGCCGTGGTGAGCCGCTGGGCCGGCAGCCGCGAACACCTGCGCCAGACCCGCCCGGGCTTTTATGCTTGGCTGCAAAGGATCGACCGACACCCGGTGCTGGCACCGGTGTTTGAGCGGCATTGGCCGTCTCAAGGCTGACCGATTCATGAATGTGGGAGCGAGCCTGCTCGCGAAAGCGGTCTGTCAGTCAAAGATGTGTCGACTGACCTGGCGCATTCGCGAGCAGGCTCGCTCCCACAAGGGGATCACGGCCGTGGGCTCACTCCCCGCGAATGTACTGCTCCAGCTGTTTGATCAGCTCGGCCTGTTCGGCAATCGCTTCCTTCACCAGGTCGCCGATCGACAGCAGGCCGATCAACTGGCCGTCCTCGACCACCGGTAAGTGGCGCAGGCGTTTGTCCGACATGATGCCTAGGCAGGTGTCGACGGTTTGTCGGGTATCCACGGTGATCACGTCCTTGACCATGATGTCGCGCACTGGCGTACCGACCGAAGAGCGCCCGTGCAGCACCAGCTTGCGCGCATAGTCACGCTCGCTGATGATGCCGACCACTTTGTCGTCTTCGACCACCAGCAAGGCGCCGACGTTTTTCTCGGCCATCTTCATCAGCGCTTCGAGCACCATGTGATCGGGTTTGATCTGGTGCACTTCCTGATTTTTCTGATCTTTGAGCTTGAGCAGTTGGGCGACGGTCTTCATGGCGGTTACTCAGGTGTTGTCGTTGTTCATCAAGCATCGTAGACGCAGCCGCGCAGAGCAAGGTGGCAAAGCGGCAGTTAGCGTGCAAAAAACGCCATTTGCCGGAAAAAACTTCTTTGTATCGGTAAATGAAGCATCTTTGTATCGGTGAATGATGCATCTGTGGCGAGGGGATTTATCCCCGCTGGCCGCGAAGCGGCCCCGCTTTTAATGAAAGGGCCTGCTGCGCAGGCCAACGGGGATAAATCCCCTCGCCACAGATAAATCCCTCTTGCCACAGATAAATCCCTTGCCACAAATGCTGCGTAGAATGGCGTTCTGATTGAAACGTTGAGGTCGCAGTGGTGGATTTACAGCAGGGCTTCGTCCTGACCCGGCATTGGCGCGATACGCCGGCCGGCACCGAAGTCGAGTTCTGGCTGGCAACGGACGCCGGGCCGCGCCGCGTGCGTCTGGCGCATCAGCCGTCGGTCGCATTTATTCCCGCCGCACAGCGAGAAGCAGCCGAGCGTCTGCTGCACGATGAAAAGAACGTGGAATTGCGACCGTTGGCCTTGCTCGATTTTCAGCATCGTCCGGTGCTCGGTCTGTATTGCCAGCAGCACGGCCAGTTGATGCGCCTCGAAACCGCGCTCAACCGCGCCGGCGTCGACGTCTTTGAAGCCGACGTGCGTCCCCCGGAACGCTACCTGATGGAGCGCTTCATCACCGCGCCGGTGCTGTTTGGCGGCACCCCGGATGCTGACGGAGTACTGATCAACGCCCAGCTGAAACCCGACCCCGATTACCGGCCGAAACTGCGCTTGGTCTCACTCGACATCGAAACCACCGAAAACGGCGAGCTGTATTCCATCGCGCTGGAAGGCTGTGGCGAGCGCCAGGTGTACATGCTCGGCGCGCCGAACGGCGACGCCAGCATTGTCGATTTCGACCTTGAATACTGCGACTCGCGCACGCTCATTCTGAAGAAGCTCAACGACTGGTTCGCCCGCCACGACCCCGACGCGATCATTGGCTGGAACGTCGTGCAGTTCGATTTGCGCATCCTCCATGAACACGCACGGCGTCTCGGCGTGCCGCTGAAGATCGGTCGTGGCGGCGAAGAAATGCAGTGGCGCGAGCACGGCAGCCGCAATCACTACTTCGCCTCGGCAGCGGGGCGGCTGATCATCGATGGCATCGAGTCGTTGCGTTCGGCGACCTGGAGTTTTCCCTCGTTCAGCCTGGAAAACGTCGCGCAGACCCTGCTCGGCGAAGGCAAGGCGATCAACAACCCGTACCAGCGCATGGACGAGATCAACCGCATGTTCGCCGAAGACAAACCGGCGCTGGCCAAATACAACCTCAAGGACTGCGAGCTGGTCACGCGAATCTTCGCCAAGACCGAACTGCTGACGTTTTTGCTCGAACGCGCCAGCGTTACCGGTTTGCCCGCCGACCGCAGCGGCGGTTCGGTCGCCGCGTTCACCCATTTGTACATGCCGTTGATGCATCGCCAGGGCTTTGTTGCACCCAATCTGGGCACCAATCCACCTCAGGCCAGCCCCGGCGGTTTTGTCATGGATTCGCGGCCGGGGCTTTACGAATCGGTGTTGGTGCTCGATTACAAAAGCCTCTACCCGTCGATCATTCGCACCTTTCTGATCGACCCGGTGGGCTTGATCGAGGGTCTGCAGCACCCGGACGACGCTGACTCGGTGCCGGGCTTTCGTGGCGCACGCTTCTCGCGCACCCGCCATTGCCTGCCGTCCATCGTGGCGCGAGTGGCCGAAGGGCGCGAAACCGCCAAACGCGAGCACAACGCGCCGCTGTCCCAGGCGCTGAAAATCATCATGAACGCCTTCTACGGCGTGCTCGGCTCCAGTGGTTGCCGGTTTTTCGATACCCGACTGGCCTCGTCGATCACCTTGCGCGGCCACGAAATCATGCTGCGCACCCGCCAGTTGATCGAAGAACAGGGCCATGCGGTGATTTACGGCGACACCGATTCAACCTTCGTCTGGCTGCGCAGTCTGCACGGTCAGGATGAAGCAGCGCAGATCGGCCATGCGCTGGTCAAACACGTCAATGATTGGTGGCGCGCCCATGTGCGCGAAGAATACGGGCTGGAAAGCGCGCTGGAATTGCAGTTCGAGATTCACTACAAGCGCTTCCTGATGCCGACGATTCGCGGCGCCGAGGAGGGCAGCAAGAAGCGCTACGCCGGACTGGTCACCCGCGCCGATGGCAGCGAAGAAATGGTCTACAAAGGCCTGGAAACCGTGCGCACCGACTGGTCGCTGCTGGCCCGGCAATTTCAGCAGGAACTGTATGAGCGGATCTTTCAGCGCAAGCCGTACCAGGATTATGTGCGCGATTACGTGCGCAAGACCCTCGCCGGCGAGTTCGACGATCGGCTGATCTACCGCAAACGTCTGCGCCGCACCCTCGACGATTACGAACGCAACGTACCGCCGCACGTCCGCGCGGCGCGGCTCGCCGATGACTACAACGCCGAGCAGGGGCGGCCCCGGCAGTATCAGAACGGCGGCTGGATCAGTTACGTCATCACCCTGGCCGGCCCGGAGCCGCTGGAAGTACGCCGCGCCGCCATCGACTACGACCACTACATCACGCGCCAGCTGCAACCGGTGGCGGATGCGATTCTGCCGTTTGTCGACGACGACTTCTCAACCCTGATCGGTGGGCAACTGGGCCTGTTTTGAGTCGAGCAGTTGCAGCGTCCATTCATCGAGAATGCCGTGGAAGTACCGCTCCAGCGCCTGATGGAACAGACTGTCCTCGGCGCTGAACTGGGCGAACAGGGTCATCGAAGAATGAAATTTCAAGTCATCGGGATGGCCAAACATTTCTGCAATCGAGCGCTGCGGCACATTCAGCACCAGTTGCGTGCAGGTGCGCAGCCGCGCCCCGAGCAGCTCGTGGGCCAGATAGGCCTGGGCTTCCTCGGCTGAACCGATGGCGAAGCGGCGGGCCATTTCGCTGCCGCCCAATCCGGCGAACTGCGGAAAGACGAACCACATCCAGTGGCTGCGCTTGCGGCCCGTTTCGAGTTCACGCTGGACCCGTTCGAACACCGGGTCCTGAGCCTGGACAAAACGTTGCAGGTTGTACGGGTCTTGCAGATCTGTGCTTCTCATCGCGAAGCCCTCGCAGTCGGCAGCTCAGACCATGGCCAGGCGCTGCTTGCGTTGTGGCGCCGGGAACACTTTGTCCAGCGCCGCCAGATCCCCGGCGTCCAGTTGCAACTGCGCCGCCTCGGCATTGAGTTGCACATGCTCGGGGCGCACAGCTTTGGGAATCGCAATCACGCCGTCCTGACGCAGGAGCCACGCCAGTGAAATCTGCGCCGGGGTGGCGTTGTAACGACTGGCAATGTCTTGCAGAACCGGCTCGGCGAGCATCGCGCCGCCCTGGCCGATCGGACAGTACGCCATCAACGGCAGGCGCTGATGCTGGCACCACGGCAGCAAATCGAATTCGATGCCGCGCTCCTCAAGGTTGTACAACACCTGATTGGTAGCGCAGGCCGAGCTGGAGAGTTCTTCGAGGTCGTCGACATCGAAATTCGACACGCCCCAACGGCCGATCTTGCCGTCCTCGCGCAGGCGTTCGAAGGCTTCGACGGTTTCCTCCAGCGGATACTGACCGCGCCAGTGCAGCAGATACAGATCGATGTAGTCAGTGCCGAGCCGACGCAAACTGCGCTCGCAGGCTTGCGGGATGCCCTGGCGGCTGGCGTTGTGCGGGTAGACCTTGCTGACCAGAAAGACTTGATCGCGCAGACCGGCGATGGCTTCGCCGACCACCGTTTCGGCACCGCCCTCGGCGTACATCTCAGCGGTATCGATCAGGCTCATGCCCAGCTCGATGCCGCTGCGCAGCGCCGCCACTTCACGGCTGTGCGCCGAACGATCCTCGCCCATGCGCCAGGTGCCCTGACCAATCACGGGAACCTGCACGCCGGCCAACTCAAGGGTACGCATTCAAACCTCCTGCCTGAAAGAGTCGATATCTTTAGTGGGCAGCAGGATAGAGCAAGGGTTCCCGGAAGGAAGGGGGAGTCAAGGATGAAACCGGATCAATTGTGGCGAGGGGAATGTGTGGTGAGGGAATTTGTGGCGAGGGGATTTATCCCCGCTGGGCTGCGAAGCAGCCCCGATCCTGCAACACGCGTTGTATCAGACAGCGTTCTATTGCAGGTTTTTGGGGCTGCTTCGCTTCCCAACGGGGATGAATCCCCTCGCCACAGGGGGTGCATGGCAGGTTACTTGGCGGAGAACTTGAGGATCACGCTATGAGCATAGGTCTGCCCCGGATCAAGCCGCGTGCTCGGGAAGTCCGGCTGGTTCGGCGAATCCGGGTAGTGCTGGGTCTCGAGGGTGAACGCGCCCCAGTGCGGATAGACCTTGCCACCCTTGCCCTTGACCGTGCCGTCGAGGAAGTTGCTGGTGTAGAACTGCACGCCCGGCTCGCTGGTGAACAGTTGCAGGACGCGTCCGGATTGCGGATCGCTGACTTCGGTGGCGAGCTTGCTGACATCGCCCTTGGTGTCCAGCGCCCAGTTGAAATCGAAGCCGCCCTGTTTCGGCTCGGCGAATTTCAGCTGCGGATGATCAGCCTTGATGTGCGTGCCGATCGCCGTCGGTTTGCTGAAGTCCATCGGCGTACCGGCCACAGGCGCCAACTCGCCGGTCGGGATCAGCTTCGCGGTGACCGGCGTGTAATGGCTGGAGTTGATCATGGCGACTTGCTTGAGAATATCGCCATTGCCGGCACCGGCCAGGTTGAAGTAACTGTGGTTGGTCAGGTTGAGCACGGTCGGCTTGTCGGTGCTGGCCTTGTAGTCGATGCGCAGTTCGTTGTTGTCGGTCAGGCGATAGGTGACTTCGGTGGTCAGATTACCCGGGAAACCCATCTCGCCGTCGGCCGACAGGTAGGTCAGAGTCACGCCCACCGAATCCTTGTCCTTGGTTTCCCTGGCCTTCCAGACTTTCTTGTCGAAACCTTCGGGGCCGCCGTGCAGGGCGTTGGATTTGTCGTTCTGCGGCACTTGATAGCGTTTGCCATCGATTTCGAAAGCACCTTCGGCCAAACGGTTGCCGAAGCGGCCGATGGTCGCGCCGAAGTACGCGGTGCCTTTCTGATAGCCCTGCACATCGTCAAAACCCAAGACGACGTCGTCGAACTTGCCTTGTTTGTCAGCGACTTTCAGCGCTTGCAGGGTCGCGCCGTAGGTGATGACGGTGGCTTGCATGCCGTGGCTGTTGCGCAGGATGTACTGTTCGACAGGCGTGCCGTCATTGGTTTTGCCGAAGGCTTTGTGTTCAGCGGTCAGGCCCGCCGCGTTGGCGGAAAGGGTAGCGATCATCAGGGACAGTCCGAGGCCGGAGAGCAGGTGACGGGATTGAAGCATGGTTGACCTTCCTTTTTGTTGTTGTTTTAAACACCGCGGTCCCCTGTAGGAGCTGCCGCAGGCTGCGATCTTTTGATTGTGATTTTTGAAAGCAAGATCAAAAGATCGCAGCCTTCGGCAGCTCCTACACATAACTAGTCATGCTATTTGTGGGGCTGAACAGGATTTATAGCGGATTTACATGTATTGGCAAATATAAAGTCCGACTAATTGACGGGTCGCCTATCGCCGAAGGTCGGCTAACTGCTCAGGCACTGCACTTTTTCGCAATCGGCGGCTCTATGCATGGCCAGGATGCGGTGACTCCCGCCGCACAGGAATGTGCCTGTCCGAGACTTCATGCCGAGTGTTTTTGCCCTGATCACCGCCACTCACCGCCGCCCGTGCCTGCTATTGGCCTGCCTGTTGTCGCTGTTGCTCAGCGGCTGCAGCCACCAGAACGGCAACGGATTCTTCAATCAGATGCGTGAAGGGCAGCCGCAGGAATTTCTGCAGACCAGCGTCGACCGCATGGCCACCCTGGCGATGCGCGACAACCTCGACAGCCTCTATCGATTGATGGGCAAGCTCTACTTGCGCAACCCGGAAGAGCTGCGCAAATCCGGCTTCCTCACTGTCAACGCCGCCGTCAAGCAGGTGCGCCTCGCGGTCGAGCAACAGCAGCCGTTGCCCGTGCTGGGCGGGCGCAAGGACCTGGCGGCGCTGAGCTATGCGATGAGCCCGGAATTCCTCGGCGACCGCGTCGGCGCGTTCATCTATGCGATCGGCAGCATGCTGGTCACCGCCCACGGCAATCGCACCGAGTTCTACATGACCGACGCGATCAACCCGACCTTCGTGCACAACGCCGCGCGCAACATCGAAAAAGCCATGTGGATTTTGTCGCAACGACAAAACAAGGAAGGCCAGCCGTTGCTGTTCTCCAACGAAATCTCGGAGGAGGGCAGCAACCTCAGCTTCGCCACCGAATTCAGCAAAATCGTCGCGCGCCTGGACCTGCTCACGCAGATGCTCGATGAGCGCTATCGCAGGATTGGCCTGAATTACGCGCAGAGCCTGCTGTTCTTGAATTTCCTGCCGGTGCAGTGAGCCTTGCAGGTTTGCTGCAGCGCAAAGATCCACTGTGGGATCTGCGGTGAATTCGATATGGCATAACGATAGACCGCATCGATATATGTGGTTATAAGAAAAATCGCTATGCTGCGGGCCAGATTTTCCTGTCGTTTTCTGGACGTTTGAATGGAATTGGCAAATTTCGGCCTGGTGATTGCTGGGCTGGTGGTGGGGTTTATCGTAGGCATGACCGGTGTCGGCGGCGGTTCGTTGATGACGCCGATCCTGCTGTGGTTCGGCATCAACCCGGCGACGGCGGTAGGTACCGACCTGCTGTACGCCGCGATCACCAAATCCAGCGGCGTCCTCGTTCACAGGAAGAACAAGAACATCGACTGGGCCATCACCGGCTGGCTGACCCTCGGCAGCGTGCCGGCCGTGGCCATGACCCTGTGGTTCCTCAGCACTCTCCACACCGCGCCGGACGCGATGAACGCCATCATCAAACAGGCGCTCGGCTTCGTCCTCTTCGCCACCGCCCTGGCAATCTTCTTCAAGAAACGCTTGCTCGAATTCGCCCACAAACGCGCGGGTGGCAACTACAACCCGAGCGGTTCGCGCCTGAATATCATGACGGTGATCACCGGTCTGATCCTCGGCACCATGGTCGCCCTGACCTCGATCGGCGCCGGCGCACTGGGCACCGTCGCCTTGTTTATCCTTTACCCACTGCTGCCAACCCGCCGCCTGGTCGGCACCGAAATCGCCCACGCCGTACCCCTGACCCTCGTCGCCGGCCTCGGCCACGCAAGCATGGGCAACATGGATTGGGGCGTGCTGGGTTTCCTGCTGATGGGCTCGCTGCCCGGCATCTGGCTCGGCAGCCACCTGACCGGACGCATCTCCGACGAAGTCCTGCGCCCGTGCCTGGCGACGATGCTGGTGTTGATTGGTTATAAGTTGGCGTTCTGATCCATCGATGAATGAAACCACTTTCCACTGCGAGGGTCGTCTCGCCATCACCGTCGAGCCGCGTGAGATGCGCATGAGTCATTGGCTGTATGCGCCGCAGTTAGTCGATCTGCAGCAGCAAAAAGTGCTGCTGGATCTGAGCGAGAGTCTGTGGGATTTGCTTGGTACTGCCGACGAGACCGCCAATGGCATCGAGCTGGTGCTGCGCAAGTACCCAGGCGATCGGGCGTCGGTGAGGCTGAGGGTTGATCTCGATAGCGGTGAGCTCAAGCTCGGTGGACGAACCGTCGACCCCTCGCAATTGCTCTCGGCACTCGGTTCAGCGCTGTAGTGAGGCGGTAGCTTGCGGCGAGCCGTATCACCACGGGTTAGCGCTGAATGACGTACTTCATCACTACCACCGGCAGCTCTTCGTAAACCAGCTCCTCGACGACTTGCCAGCCCAGTCGCGCATACAGCGACTGCGAAGTGTCGGTGTAAAGATAGAGCTCAGGCACACCGAGCGCCGCCGCTTCCTCGACTACTCGATTGACCAATTGCGAGGCTATACCTCGACCACGTTCTTCGGCCTTCACGTAAACACCTGCCAACCACGGCGTCAGATTGCGGCGCAGTTTCAAATCGTGCTCGATCAGCAGCGCGCCGCCCAGCAGTCGGGACTCCTCAAGCGCAACTACCACGCTGGGCACCGCACCTTTGCCACAGGATTCGCGCATGTGCTCGATGCGATCTTCGACAGTTTGCCCGGGGCGAAACTCACCCCATTCCTTGAAATTGAGTGTGGCCAGTTCCTCGATAAATTCGGGGCGGTCGCACAGGTAGTCGATATGCATGCGGGGTGAACTCCATTTCGTTGGCAGAACGGCCACCCTAATGCGCTCATGATCGGTAATCAAATCTGCTTAGCGATCACACCTATTGTGTTGCGCAAAGTTCTCCCTGACCTAAGCTTCTGACAGGGCAATGCCTTTTTGCCAGACGCCGCCGGAACAATCGCCACGATGCGCAATCAGTAGTGCGTGGATATCAAAAGGAGATGCGCATGCTCATCAGGTCCCTGACCCTGACCCTCTTGCTGGCAATCGCTGGCCCCCTGTTCGCCGCCGACAGCGATTCACCCCTGGCCGGGGACGTGGGCCGCGCCCGCCCGCTGATCGTGATTGCGCAAAGCACTGTCGACCCGGTGTGGCTGAGCCTGAAAAAGTCACTGGAAGACCCGGCCAACAAAAAAGGCGTCACCGACCGCAACATCAAGGTCTACACCATCCTCAGCATGTCCGGCCAGCTCGACGGCAAGGACATGGGTCAGCAGGACACCATGGCCCTGCTGCGTTCGCTGAAGCTCGGTGCCGGCGCTTATCCAAAAGTGTTCCTGGTGGGCAAGGACGGCGAAACCAAGCTCTCCGCCTCGGGTGATGAAGCCAAGGCATTGAGCCTGGCAAAAATCTTCGAAACCATCGACGCCATGCCCATGGCCGAAAAAGAAGCCGCCGCTGCGGCCGCCGCCGCACAAACGCCTGCCGCCACCGAGCCGGAACCGGCCAAAGGCGCTAAGGGCAGCAAACCGGCGAAACCGAGCAAACCGCCGCAGATGCCGGATGATTGATTGCGCGTTGACTGAATGAAGCAAAATCCCTGTGGGAGCTGGCAAACCAGCTCCCACATTTTTTTGTGAAGTGCACAGTTCAAATGTGGGAGCGAGCCTGCTCGCGATAGCGGTTTTTCAGGCGCTGAAAGGTGACTGATCGAGCGCATTCGCGAGCAGGCTCGCTCCCACAAGTCATCTTCTGATCGAAAGTTGTTGCAGTCTGCGACACCTCCAACGTTAACCGAGTGAAAACCCGATCCTGTAGAAGCTGCCGCAGGCTCGGGCCGCGATCGGACGATCTCTCACTCCTAATCCGCCAACGCCGCGAAAACCGTATGCGCAATCTTCACCCGTTCGGCATTCGGGTAGTTCTTGTTGGCCAGAATCACAATGCCCATGTCACGCGACGGCACGAACGCCACATACGCGCCAAAGCCCCGCGTAGATCCGCTTTTGTTGAACAGCACGTTGGCCGGTTCAGCTTGCGGTGGGGTCAGCCACTCGACTTTGTGCGGTTCCATGGCCATGGGGGTCGAGTTGCCGTTTTGCAGCTTTTCAAGGCTGATCGGGTAGGCGTAGCGCTCCCAGCCCAGGCCTTGGGTCATGTCGCCGACGCGGTAATAACCGATGTGGGTGTTGGCGATGGCTTGGTGCAGATCAGGCGCAAGGCTGGCCGGTTTCAGCTGTGCCTGGACGTAACGCAGCAGGTCGGTGGCGCTGGTTTTGATGCCGTAGGCTTCGGCGTCGAGGGCGCCGGGGCTGACGCGTACCGGTTGGTCGGCGCTGTCGTAGCCTTGGGCATAAAGCTTCGACTGCGCTGACGGTACGCTGAGGAAGGTGTGCTGCAAACCGAGTTTTGGCAGCAGGGTTTGCGTCATTGCCTGGTCGAAGGGCTGGCCGAGGCTTTTCGCCGTCAGGTAGCCGAACAGGCCCAGGCTCGGGTTGGAATACAGGCGATGGCTGCCGGCGGGAAACTGCGGTTTCCATTGTTGGTAATAGCCGAGCATCCTGTCGGAAGAGTCCGCCTCAGCGGGGAATTGCAACGGCAGTCCGCCGGCGCTGTAGGTGCCCAGTTGCAGCACGCTGATGTTGTCGAAGGCGCTGCCCTTGAGCTCCGGCCAGAGTTGGCTGGCCTTGCTCGACAGGTCGAGTTTGCCTGTGGCCTGGGCGTAACCGGCGAGGGTGGCGGTGAAGGTTTTACTCACCGAGCCGACTTCGAAGAGGGTGTTTTCGCTGACCTTTTGCGCGGTGTCTTTAGCGGCGACCCCGTAGTTAAAGTAATGTGCCTGGCCATTCAGCGTGATCGCTACGGTCAGCCCCGGGATGTTGTTTTGCTGCATCACCGGGGTGACGGCTTGGCTGACCAGTGCCTGCAATTGCGCATCCGTCGGCGTTGCGGCATGACAGGCAACGCTGCCGAAGAACAGTGCGAAAGCGCTGTAGGAAAAGACCTTTCTCGGTTCTAAGGAACACATGATTGAATCACTCTCCATGAGTGTCGATTGTTGTATCCCGCTACACTGCGGGTGATTTTTCATCGGGCGGCCGATCAGCGCGGCCAATTTAGGCACTTCGCCGGCCATCGACAAACGATGAAAACTCGCATGAGCCATTAGAAAAATTTGGGGCAACGCATGATTCGACCGCAACTGCCGCTCAACGCTCTGCGCGCATTTGAAGCCTCGGCACGTCACTTGAGTTTTACCCGTGCTGCCGTCGAGTTGTGCGTGACACAAGCGGCGGTGAGCCATCAGGTCAAAAGCCTGGAAGCGCAACTCAACCTGACCCTGTTCAAACGCCTGCCCCGTGGGCTGATGCTGACCAGTGAAGGCGAAACCTTGCTGCCGGTACTCAGCACATCATTCGATCATATTGCGCAGATGCTCGAGCGTCTGGCCGGTGGGCAGTATCGCGACATGTTGACGGTCGGCGCGGTGGGTACATTTGCAGTGGGCTGGCTGTTGCCGAGGCTGGCGGACTTTCGGGGGAAACATCCGCTGATAGATTTACGCCTGTCGACCAATAACAACCGGGTTGACGTGGCGGCGGAAGGGCTGGATTACGCCATTCGTTTCGGTGCTGGCGCCTGGCATGGCATCGAGGCGACACGCTTGCTCGATGCGCCGTTGTCGGTATTGTGCGTGCCGGAGATTGCCCGGCAGCTGCACTCGCCGGCGGACCTGTTGCAGCAGACCTTGCTGCGTTCCTATCGCACCGATGAATGGCCGGAGTGGTTTCACGCAGCGGGCCTGGCGACGCAGGCCGCGCCACCGCAAAGCATCGTGTTCGATTCGTCGCTGGCAATGATGGAAGCCGCATTGCAGGGCGGCGGCGTGGCGTTGGCACCACCGCTGATGTTCGCCCGGCAACTGGCGGCAGATGCGATCTGCCAGCCGTTTGCGATCGAGATCACCACCGGCAGTTACTGGCTGACACGGTTGCAGTCGCGAGCGGAAACGGTGGCGATGAAAGCGTTCAAAACCTGGTTGCTGCAGATCTCAAGCTGAAAACCGATTTGTAGGAGCTGCCGAAGGCTGCGATCTTTTGATCTTCAAAACAGAATCAAAAGATCGCAGCCTTCGGCAGCTCCTACTCCCACAATTGAAATCAGCGGCGCCTGCTGGATTACCGCACCAGACACGGCCGCTTGTTATCGAATTTCCACCCCGAAATCAGGAACTGCATCGCCACGCTGTCATCCCGCGCGCCGAGGCCCATGCCTTTGTACAGTTCGTGGGCCTTGGCCACTTGATCCATGTCCAACTCCACACCCAGCCCGGGTTTTTTCGGCACCTGCACGAGACCATCGACAATCTGCAGCGGTGCCTTGGTCAGGCGCTGACCGTCCTGCCAGATCCAGTGGGTGTCGATGGCGGTGATCTCGCCCGGTGCGGCGGCGGCGACGTGGGTAAACATCGCCAGGGAAATATCGAAGTGGTTGTTGGAATGCGAGCCCCAGGTCAGGCCCCACTCGTGGCACATCTGCGCGACGCGTACCGAACCCTGCATGGTCCAGAAGTGCGGGTCGGCCAGCGGGATGTCCACTGACTGCAACTGAATCGCGTGGCCCATTTCGCGCCAGTCGGTGGCGATCATGTTGGTCGCGGTTTTCAGGCCGGTGGCGCGGCGGAATTCAGCCATGACTTCGCGCCCGGAATAACCGTTTTCCGCACCGCACGGGTCTTCGGCGTAGGCGAGTACGTGGTGCTGATCGCGGCACAGACGAATCGCCTCTTTCAGCGACCAGGCGCCGTTCGGATCGAGGGTGATTCGCGCTTCAGGGAAGCGCTCGGCCAGTGCCGTGACCGCTTCGATTTCGGCATCGCCGCTGAGCACGCCGCCCTTGAGTTTGAAATCCTTGAAACCGTACTTGGCGTGCGCCGCCTCGGCCAGGCGCACGACTGCTTCGGCGGTCATGGCCTTCTCGTGGCGCACACGGAACCAGTCGTTGTCGGCGTCCGGTTCGCTGCGGTAGGCGAGATCGGTTTCGTGTTGATCGCCGACGTAGAACAGATAACCGAGCATCTTCACTTCGTCGCGTTGCTGACCTTCACCGAGCAGCGCCGCCACCGGCACGTCGAGATGCTGGCCGAGCAGGTCGAGGAGGGCGGCTTCCAGGCCGGTGACCGCGTGAATGGTGATGCGCAGGTCGAATGTTTGCAGGCCACGGCCGCCGGCATCGCGGTCGGCGAAGGTCTGGCGCACCTGGTTGAGGATCTTCTGGTAGGTGCCGATGGGGCTGCCGACCACCAGATTGCGCGCGTCTTCCAGGGTCTGGCGAATGCGCTCGCCACCGGGCACTTCGCCGACGCCGGTGTGGCCGGCGTTGTCCTTGAGGATGACGATGTTGCGGGTGAAAAACGGCCCGTGGGCGCCGCTCAGGTTGAGCAGCATGCCGTCGTGACCGGCCACCGGAATGACCTGCATCTCGGTGATGATCGGAGCTTTGGCGGTGTCATGAACAGTCATTGTTGTTTTCCTTGTCGAGACGTAGTCAGGCGTGTTTCGGCGTGGCGTCGGCCACAGCCTTTTCAGCAGCGGGTTTCGGCGTGGTGCGCGCGGCGAAGACGATGATTGCGGCGATGATCGAGGTCGCGGCCAGACCATACAGGCCGCCCTGAATCGAACCGGTGTGTTGCTCCAGCAGACCAAACGTGGTCGGCGCGACGAAGCCGCCGAGGTTACCCACCGAATTGATCAGCGCAATCACCGCCGCCGCGATGCGTGCATCCAGATAAGCCTGGGGAATCGGCCAGAACAGCGACGAGGCGGATTTGAAACCCAGCGCCGCAAAGCAGATCGCGACGAAGGCAAAGATCGGCCCGCCAGTGGTGGACATGAACATCCCCGCTGCCGCGATCAACAGGGCAGTGGCGACCCAAGCTTGTTGATGTTTCCACTTCGCCGACAGCGAGGCGAAGGCGTACATGCCGACGATCGACAGCAACCATGGAATCGAGTTGAACAGGCCGACCTGCACGTCGCTGAGTTCGCCCATCTTCTTGATGATGCTCGGCAGCCAGAAAGTCGCCGCATAAATGGTCAACTGAATGAAGAAGTAGATCAGGCAGAACAGAATGATCTGCCGGTCCTTGAGCAGTTTGCCCAGCGACGGCCGGATCGGCGTCGCGGCTTCGCGGGCCTTTTGCTCGTCGTCGATGGCGCTGACCAACGCATCCTGTTCGGCGCGGCTCAGCCATTTGGCGTCGTGGGGTTTGGCATCCAGCCAGAACCAGACGAAAACGCACAGGCACACCGAAAACATCCCCTCGATGAAATACATCCACTGCCAGCCGTGCATGCCCAATCCGTTGATCTGCAGGAGCAGGCCGGACAGCGGGCCGGAGATCAGCGAGGCCACGGCCGAGCCGCTGAGGAAGATCGCGATCGCCTTGCCCCGCTCAACGCCAGGCAGCCAACGGGTGAAGTAATAAATCACCCCGGGAAAGAACCCGGCCTCGGCGACACCGAGCAGGAAACGCAAAATGTAGAAGTGGGTTTCGTTCTGAATGAACGCCATGCAGGCCGCGACTATGCCCCAGGTGAACATGATGCGGGTCAGCCAGATGCGTGCGCCGACTTTCTGCAAAAGCATGTTGGACGGCACTTCGAACAGCGCGTAACCGATGAAGAACAGCCCGGCGCCGAAGCCATAGGCGGCAGCACCGATGCCCAGATCGGTTTCCATGTGGGTGCGGACGAAGCCGATGTTCACCCGGTCAATGTAATTGACGATGAACATGATCACGAAGAGCGGCAGGACGTGGCGTTTGACTTTGGAGATGGCTGAGGCGAGCGTCGGGTCGACGCTGTCCTGCATCCCGGAGATGGAGGTTTTCACTGATGTTTCTCCCACTGATTATTTTTATGCGGGTAGGACTGGGCGCTGCGTTGTTGCTAGACATCATACAACTGTAATTTTTTGTCCTACAAGTGGGGAGGGGTGATTAAATTCTTCTTATTGTTCTGTTCTTTATGCGAAAACCGTATTTTAGCTCCTGTTCATTGAACATTTCGCCAGTCGAGCGCAGCGCCTCTTTGAGATGTGAATGGTGATGCGTAGTGGCTGGCTATGAAAAATATTCGACGTAATTGAGTGTTGTCATACAAGTTGATGGCCCGTCGACCGCTAAAATCCATCTCAACCGTCATCCCGCAGTGCTACGATCGGCAAGCCCCGATCACCGGAACCGATCATGCAAGAAGACCTCGACGCGCCCGCGCGCAAACGCACGCACAACCTCGCTCATGACCTGGTGGAAAAGCTCACCCAGAGCATCCTGCTCGGGCAACTGTCGCCCGGTGACAAGCTGCCTTCGGAGAACTCCATCGTGCAGGAGCACGGGGTCAGCCGTACGGTGGTGCGCGAGGCGATCTCCAAGTTGCAGGCCTCGGGGCTGGTCGAGACGCGTCACGGCATCGGCACTTTCGTGATCGAGCGCGCAGCGGAGCAGGGCCTGCGTCTGAATGTCGACACGGCGCTCGGTGTGCGCAGCATTCTCGAATTGCGCATGGGCCTGGAGACGCAAGCGGCGGCGCTGGCGGCGCAGCGGCGCAGTGAGCAGCAGGTGCAGCAGATGCGTCAGGCGCTGGATGACTATCAACGGCTGCTGGCGAACAACGACAGCTGCGTGGAGGCCGATCGGCGTTTTCATCTGCTGATCGCCGAGGCCACCGGTAACGCTTGCTTCAGCGAAATCATGCAGCACCTGGGCAGTGCGATGATCCCGCGCAATCGCCTGAATGCTGCCGAGCGCGGCGCGGCGGATCTGAGCAAGCTCGGCCACTTGGCCAATCTGGAACACGAGGCGATCCTGAATGCGATCAAGCGCCAGGACGCCGATGCCGCCCGCGCTGCGATGTGGCTGCACTTGACCAACAGTCGCGATCGCTTTATCGCCCAAGGCTGATGCCGCTGGTCTGACGTATCGCACACCGCCGACGGCCGCGCTTCCAAACAATACGCCCCGGATAATCCGGGCCAGTATTGTGAGGTGCAGCATGGCTGATGACTCGCTTGTTCCCGGTGGCATGGCGCCCACCGACCAGACCCGCCCCGTATCCGGCACCGACGAGCCGACCCTGAGCGATCACGATGCACCGCCGGGCATGGACCCGGGGCGCGATCCGCTGAGCGATGCCGACCGCCCGGATGACTGGAAGGATCCGCCGGATGACGAGGATGTACCGCCGGCGGATGAGCCGACACCATTGTCGGATGATATGCGCTGAGGTCTGGATTATTCATTGAGTGGGCCGGCCTCTTCGCGAGCAGGCTCGCTCCCACAATGGATGTATGTACGACACAGATCCACTGTGGGAGCGAGCCTGCTCGCGAAGACGGCATCGGCTTCGCCAGCAAATCACGGCCATGCTGCGAGTGCCAGACAAAATCGCCAGTCAACCAACACGCAAATCCCGCATCAACAACCCAAAGCGCAAATCCACTGCGTCCGGTATCGGCACGTACACCGTATGCCCATCCCCAGGCGCCACTTCGATCGCTTGGCCGCTGACACTCTGCAATTCATGCAGATCAAAATGGAAATTGCCCTTGGGCGTCATCAGTTCCAGATGATCGCCCACGGTAAAACGATTCTTCACTTTCACCTCGGCCAGGCGATCCCGGCGCTCGCCGGTCAGTTCGCCAACGAACTGCTGCCGCTCCGACACCGAACTGCCGTGCTGATAGTTCTGATATTCGTCATGCACATGCCGGCGCAGAAAACCTTCGGTGTAGCCGCGCTGGGCCAGCGACTCGAGATCCAGCATCAGGCTGCGATCAAACTCGCGCCCGGCCACGGCATCATCGATCGCCCGGCGATATACCTGGGTGGTGCGCGCGCAGTAGAAATGCGATTTGGTCCTGCCTTCGATTTTCAATGAATGCACGCCCATACGCGTCAGCCGCTCGACATGCTGCACCGCGCGCAGATCCTTGGCGTTCATGATGTAGGTGCCGTGCTCGTCCTCGAAAGCCGGCATCAATTCATCGGGGCGGTTGGCTTCCTGCAACAGGAAGACCTGATCGGTCGGAGCGCCGAGGCCCAGGGTCGGCTCGGGTTGAAAGGTCTGGACGATCTCGCCGAGCTGGTTTTCCGTGGCTTGTTGCGCCGTGTACTTCCAGCGGCAGGCGTTGGTGCAGGTGCCCTGATTGGCATCGCGCTTGTTCATGTAACCGGAAAGCAGGCAGCGCCCGGAATAGGCCATGCATAGCGCGCCGTGCACGAACACTTCCAGCTCCATGCCCGGCACCTGCTCGCGGATTTCGCCGATCTCTTCCAGCGACAGTTCGCGCGACAGAATGATCCGGCTCAGCCCCTGTTGCTGCCAGAACTCGACGCTCGCCCAGTTCACCGTGTTGGCCTGCACCGACAGGTGAATCGGCATCTGCGGAAAATGTCGGCGCACCAGCATGATCAGGCCCGGATCGGACATGATCAGCGCATCCGGGGCCATCTCGATCACCGGCGCCAGATCCTTGAGAAACGTCTTCAGCTTGGCGTTGTGCGGGGCGATGTTGACCACCACGTAGAAGCGCTTGCCCTGCGCCTGCGCCTCTCGAATGCCCAGCGCCAGGTTGGCGTGGTCGAACTCGTTGTTGCGCACCCGCAGGCTGTAGCGCGGCTGGCCGGCGTAGACCGCATCGGCGCCGTAGGCGAAGGCGTAGCGCATGTTTTTCAGGGTGCCGGCGGGGGCGAGAAGCTCGGGGGCGATGAGAGTTGGCATTTGGGTGTCGGTCGCAAAAGCCACGCAGGGTAGGGCAGCTGTCGCGAGGGTTTATTGATCTGCATCTATGCTCCATGAATAAACATGGCACTCGCGCGCTCGGCGGCTGACTAAGTGGGGCGGGCGTGCGTGACGCCTGACTGACATGGACCGGATATGAACGAAAAGAGTCTGCAATTCAAATCCCTGACAGTGCTGCTGGTGCTGGTCACGGTGGCCTTCATCTGGATCCTGCTGCCGTTCTACGCCGCGGTGTTCTGGGCTGTCATCCTCGGCATTCTGTTTGCGCCGGTGCAGCGCAGGGTGCAACAGAAATTCGGCTGGCCACGCAACGTAACGTCGCTGTGCACCCTGAGCCTGTGTCTGGTGATCGCGATTCTGCCGGTGATCATCGTCAGCATCCTGCTGGTGCAGGAAGGGGCGACGGTCTACAAGAACATCGAAAGCGGTGAACTGGATATCGCCGCGTATCTGGCGCAGTTCAAACACAGCCTGCCGCCGTATTTCCAGAACCTGCTCGATCGTTTCGGTGTGGGCGAACTTGACAGCCTGCGCGAGAAGATCGTCAAAGCGGCGATGCAGGGCAGCCAGGTGCTGGCGACTCAGGCGTTCAGCTTCGGCCAGGGCACGTTCGAATTCGTGGTGAGCTTTTTCATCATGCTTTACCTGCTGTTTTTCTTCCTGCGTGACGGCCCCGAGCTGGCGCGCAAGATGCGCACTGCCGTGCCGCTGGAAGAAAACCACAAGCGTCGCCTGCAACTGAAGTTCAACCGCGTGGTGCGCGCCACGGTCAAGGGCAACGTGGTCGTGGCCGTGACCCAAGGCGCGCTGGGCGGGCTGATTTTCTGGTTTCTCGATATTCCCAGCGCATTGCTCTGGGCGGTGCTGATGGCGTTTCTGTCGCTGTTGCCAGCAGTCGGCGCGGGGATTGTCTGGGCGCCGGTGGCGGCGTACTTCCTGCTTAGCGGCATGATCTGGCAGGGCGTGGTGCTGGGCTTGTTCGGCGTATTCGTGATCGGCCTGGTCGACAACGTGCTGCGCCCGATTCTGGTGGGCAAGGACACGAAAATGCCCGATTACCTGATCCTGGTCTCGACCCTTGGCGGCCTCGCAGTCTTTGGCCTCAACGGCTTTGTGATCGGGCCGCTGATTGCCGCGTTGTTCCTGTCGAGCTGGGCGCTGTTCGTCGAGACCAAGCCCAAGGTGCAACTGCCTTAAGCACGGAACGAGGCGCTGGCGACCTGTTGCGACAAAGCCTGCGCTGCCGGCAACGAAGTGAGCGGGCCGCTGATCGGCTCGCCATCGCGCACCAGATACCAGCAGGCGAGCAAGCCCGAGGCGCGGAGTGAAGCGGGAACTGCGCTGCCGATCACCGACATGATTTGAACCTGTGCCATGGGGAAACCTCCATCAAACTGATGGGGCTACCTTAGGGGCTCGTTGGCGCTGCGGAAAATCAACGCTTTCGATAGTGGTCATTGATGCCAGTGAGGTCTGCCGTCATTCGACCACTTGATCGAGCATGTGCATGACTTCGCGTTCATTGAGCAGGCCCTTGTGCACGAGGTTTTCGGCGAGCAGGGAAAGCAGCTTGGCGCAGCGATGGCCTTCCAGATGCTTGAGTTCGGTGAGCGCGCTGTACACCTTGCTCGAGGTGCACAGACCGACGATGCGGTGCGGGTTTTGTGTGGGCATACAGTCGTCCTTGTTGTTATCGATCTGTTGTTTACGGACGGATTCAGATTGCGGTTCCGTCATGACAAAGCGGTGACCGTTTGATGAAAAAAGCCCGACGGTCGATTCCATCATGCCGACTTTAGCTGCTCGAACTGTCCTCACAGCGACCTTGGCGAGATTTTTTCAGACGTTGGCCGACCAGCGGTCATAAAAAAGCCCCGCTCGAAAGCAGGGCTCTGTGTTGCGCTTACCAGCGTGGACCGCCGTAGTAGCCATGCGGGCCGCCGTAGTAGCCGTGGGGACGACCGTAATAACCACGAGGCGGGCCATAGTAGACGGGGGCCGGCTGCACGTAGACCGGTTGTTGCACATACACCGGCGCCGGTTGGTAGTAGACCGGTGGCGGCGGTTGCTGCACGTAGACCGGTTGCGGCTGAACATAAACCGGTTGTTGCTGCACATACACCGGTCGATCCTGGTTGATCAGTGCCGAGCCGATGATGGCCGAGCCGACGATCGCGCCAAACACTGCAGGGCCCTGCCAGCCATGGCCACCACCCGCTTCAGCCTGGCCGGTGACGGCAAGTGCGCCAATCAACAAAGCCATGATGGGAAGTTTACGAATCATGATAAGTCCTCGGTTCTTCGACCCGGCGCCGCGGCCTGAATCAGGCCCACAGTTGTCGCGGGGATACAGCTAAGACAGCAAATTTGAGAAATTCAGCACAGCCGCTGGGTAAATTTTGTGTAAGGTCTGTACCGGCTTCTTTACCCGGCTGCGCGGCGCCACAAACAAGCCTCAATGATGATTCAGAACCCGGTGGGCTGGCCAATCCCGTCCATCCGAAAGTGCGTTTGAAGGAGAAGTTTCATGCAGATGAACCCGAACAAAGACACCCAACTGTGCATGTCCCTGTCCGGGCGGCCGGGGAATTTCGGTCTGCGTTTTCACAACCATTTGTATGAACAGCTGGGCCTGAACTTCTACTACAAAGCGTTCAGCAGCCAGGACCTGACCGGCGCGGTCGGCGGCATTCGGGCACTGGGCATTCGTGGCTGCGGCGTGTCGATGCCGTTCAAGGAGGCCTGCATTGCGCTGGTCGATGAACTGGATGCCTCGGCAGCGGCGATCCAGTCGATCAACACCATCGTCAACACTGGCGGCCATCTCAAGGCCTACAACACCGACTACATCGCTGTCGCGCAGTTGCTGGAGAGCCACGCGGTGCCGAAACATTCAACCTTCGCCCTGCGCGGCAGCGGCGGCATGGCCAAAGCGGTGGCCAGCGCCCTGCGCGATGGTGGCTACAAGAACGGTTTGATTGTCGCCCGTAACGAGCGCGCCGGCCGCGCCCTGGCGGATTCGCTGGGTTATCGCTGGCAGGCCGAGCTTGGCAGCGAGCGCCCGCAGATGCTGATCAATGTCACCCCGGTAGGCATGGACGGCGGGCCGGAGGCGGGGCAACTCGCGTTTGAGCCTGAAGTGATCAAAGCGGCTGAGACTGTATTCGACGTGGTGGCAATCCCTTCGGAAACCCCACTGATTGTGCGTGCACGAGCCGAGGGCAAGCGGGTAATCACCGGGCTTGAGGTGATTGCGATTCAGGCGCTGGAGCAGTTCGTGCTGTACACCGGGGTGCGGCCGAATGAGGCGCAGTTTGCGGCGGCGGTGGATTTTGCGCGTAGCTGATTGAGTTTTGTGGTGGCGGGTCTGGCCGCTTCGCGAGCAGGCTCGCTCCCACAGGTTGAGCGTGTTCCTCCAGTTGGAATGCGATTGAATGTGGGAGCGAGCCTGCTCGCGAAGGCGGCGCTGCGGTTCTGGATCACTATCTATAATCCTCGCCAGCACGCACAGACGTGCCCACCACAAAAACCATAACCGAGGCCGCCCATGCATCCGCCCATCCTCAACCTCAACGAGGTCGAACTCGAACCCCTTCCCGAAGCCCTGGCCCCTGAAGGCGAAACCGCCGGGCGTTATCAGCAGCGTTTCGCGCGGATCGGCCAGCAACTCGGTGCGCAGAAGCTCGGTTATCGCCTGTATGCACTGCCAGCGGGCATGCGCGGCAGTCCGTTCCACAGCCATCGCGTCAATGAGGAGATGTTCTACGTGGTGGCCGGGGAGGGCGAGGTGCGGTTGGGAGGCGAGCGTTTTCCGATCCGCGCCGGTGATGTGATTGCCTGCCCACCGGGCGGACCGGAAAAGGCTCACCAGATCATCAATACCAGTGCGGATGAGCTGCGTTATCTGGCGATCAGCACTCAGCAGCAGCCAGAGATCTGCGAGTATCCGGATTCGAACAAGTATGCGGTGATGGATAATTTCGCGGTGGATGCCGAGGGCAACGCCTCGGGCTTTGTCGCTGTCGCGCGGCAGGTGGATGGGGTGGATTATTGGGATGGGGAATGAAGCGGGCAGCTGAATATCGCGCAGACCCTGGGGGAGCGAGCCTGCTCGCGAAGGCGGTAGGTCATTCGAGGTCGTGGTGACTGACACTACGCTTTCGCGAGCAGGCTCGCTCCCACAATGGCTTTGCGGTGGTTATTCGAGGCGGGCCAGGCGTTCTTCCAGTGCCGCGATGCGGGCCTCGAGTTCTTCGATATGCTCCAGGGAAACGCCACTGCTCGAGCGCTCCCCGGGATTCTGCCGCGCCGCCAGGATCGCTTCGATATCCGCCGGATCGCCCAAGGCATGGGTATAACGATCCTCACGCTGCCCGGCCTGACGCGGAATCAATACCGCCAGACCGCGTGCGATCAGGCGTTCGAGCTGATGCACGACCTGCTCGGCGTCTTCGAATTCGTGCATGCGCCCGCTGCGGGTCAGCAGTTCGTTGACGGTCTGCGGACCGCGCAGAAACATCAGACCCGTCAGAATCACCTGCGCCGGCACCAGTTCCAGCGCCTTGTCGACCTTGTGCTCCCAGCGGTCGGCACGGCTGCCCATGACCAGCCGGGTAAACCCACGACCCTCCAGAGCGCGCAGGCTCTGCCCGACCTGGCCCTGATTGAGGTTCATCACCGGTTCGCGACTGGTTTTCTGATTGCAGGCCAGCACCAGCGCGTTGAGGGTCAGCGGATAGGTTTCCGGGCTGGTGGCCTGTTTTTCGATCAGCGCACCGAGAATGCGGATTTCCGTGGCATTGAGCCGTGGCTGGTCGGAGGTGGATTCTTGTTCGTTGCTCATCGCGCGTTCCCTCTGCAGTCGAAGCCGCCTAGCCTAGTCCTTGCCAAACAAAAGGCAAGCCGTGTGCTCATCAAGCATGGCTATAATCGCCACCACGTATTACCCAGCCATCACATGAGATTGCCATGACCATTTCACTGTACGCCGCATCCGTCCCGGTTTTTCAACAAATGCTCAACGCCCTGAGCGATGTGCTGAAAAAGGCCGAAGCCCACGCCAGCGCGAAAAACATCGACCAGAGCGTCTTCCTGCAAGCGCGTCTGTACCCGGACATGTTCCCGCTGGTGCGTCAGGTGCAGATCGCCGTGGATTTCGCCAAAGGCGTGTCGGCGCGTCTGGCTGAAGTCGAACTGCCGAAGTACGACGACACTGAAACCACCTTCGCCGAACTGCAAGCGCTGATCACCAAGGTCCTGGCGTTCATTGGCGAGATCAAGCCAGAGCAGATCGATGGCAAGGAAGGCATCGAAATCGTCACCCGTCCGGGCACGCCGAAAGAGAAGCGCTTCAGTGGTCAGGCGTATCTGCTGACTTACGGCTTGCCGCAGTTCTTCTTCCACGTCACCACCACCTATGCGTTGCTGCGTCATAACGGCGTTGAAGTGGGCAAGCGCGATTACATGGGCGCGTTCTAAACCCCCGGATACGAAAAAGCCCGCCAAGGTTCGCGCCTTGGCGGGCTTTTGTTTTCCTGTGGGAGCGAGCCTGCTCGCGAATGCGGCGTATCAGGCGCTATTAATGCTGAATGTCTCGCCCCTTTCGCGAGCAGGCTCGCTCCCACAAGGTAAGGCGGTTACGCCGTACGCTGAGCCTTCTCTTCTTCGCCCAGGCAAGCCGCCGCGGTAAACAGTACGTCAGTCGACGAGTTCAGCGCGGTCTCCGCCGAATCCTGCAGCACGCCAATAATGAAGCCCACTGCCACGACCTGCATGGCGATCTCGCTCGGGATGCCGAACAGGCTGCACGCCAGCGGAATCAGCAGCAGCGAACCACCGGCCACACCCGAAGCGCCACAGGCGCAAATCGCGGCGACGACGCTGAGCAGGATCGCGGTCGGAATGTCCACAGCGATGCCCAAGGTGTGCACCGCCGCCAGGGTCAGCACGGTAATGGTGATCGCCGCACCGGCCATGTTGATCGTCGCGCCCAGCGGGATCGATACCGAGTAGGTGTCTTCGTGCAGGCCCAGGCGCTTGCTCAATTCCAGATTGACCGGAATGTTCGCCGCCGAGCTGCGGGTGAAGAACGCGGTGATGCCGCTTTCGCGCAGGCACATCAGGGTCAACGGGTACGGATTGCGGCGCAGCTTCCAGAACACGATCAGCGGGTTCATCACCAGCGCGACGAACAGCATGCAGCCCAGCAGCACCGCCAGCAGGTGCGCGTAGCCGAGCAGCGCGCCAAAACCGGAGGTGGCCAGTGTCGACGCGACCAGGCCGAAGATGCCCAGCGGCGCGAAGCGAATGACCACGCGGACGATAACTGTGACGCCGTTGGACAAGTCACCGAGCACTTCGCGAGTGGTGTCGCCAGCGTGGCGGATGGCAATGCCCATGCCGATCGCCCAGGCCAGAATGCCGATGAAATTGGCATTCATCAGCGCGCTGACCGGGTTATCGACGACGCTCAGCAACAGGCTTTGCAGCACTTCGCCGATGCCGCCGGGCGCAGTCACGGCAACGTTTTCGGTGGACAACACCAGATTCGACGGGAACGCCATGCTGGCGACCACGGCCACCACCGCAGCGCTGAATGTACCCAGCAGGTACAGGAACAGGATCGGCCGGATGTGGGTTTCCTGGCCGTGCTTGTGGTTGGCGATCGAGGCCATCACCAGCACGAACACCAGAATCGGCGCCACGGCTTTCAACGCCGAGACAAACACCTTGCCGATGAACGCGGTGGACTTCGCCAGCTCCGGTGCAATCAGGGCCAGGGCAATACCGGCGATCAGACCAATGACGATCTGGCTGACCAGACTCAAGCGTTTCAGGCGTTGCAGTAACGAAGGGGATGAAGCGGTCATAGCGGCATCTCTGTTTTTTATAGGGTGCGAAGCGTCGTGGGCAGTCACGAAACGCCTGTCGAAGTGACATCAACGCCGCCAAACGGCACGTTGAACAGCTGTACGATTTTCAGGGCGCGGACTTTATCACAGCGTAGGCGTGAACCTTCAGGCCTGTGACGATCTGCCACCGGATCGGCCCGGCAGATCGGCAGTTTTGGGCAACTCAGTGCGGACGCAGTCTGTTAAGCTTCGCCATCCTCATTTTCAAGTTCTGCCAGCGGGCCTCCGGGTCATCGCTGGTGTCGTCGTTTTGCTGGAGTTGCGCATGCTGTTGCCTATTCTTCTGTTGTCCGCCGCCGGATTCACGGTGCTGACCACGGAATTCGTCATTGTCGGCCTGCTGCCGGCGATCGCCCGCGACCTCGAAGTCAGCATCCCGCAAGCCGGGCTGCTGGTGACCTTGTTCGCCTTTACCGTGGCGCTGTTCGGCCCATTCCTGACCGCTTATTTCGCCCGTTTTGAACGGCGCAAACTGTTCATCAGCATTCTGATCATGTTCGGTCTGGCCAATACCGTTGCAGCGTTGGCGCCGAATATCTGGGTGATGGCCATCGCGCGTCTGATTCCGGCGTTGGGTTTGCCGGTGTTCTGGGCATTGGCCAGTGAAACCGCCGTCGACATCGTCGGCCCGGATTTCGCCGGCCGCGCCATCGCCAAGATCGGCTTCGGTATCGTCTGCGCCACGGTGTTCGGCATTCCGGTCGGCACGCTGATTTCCGACGCGTTCGGCTGGCGCAGCGCATTCGGCATTCTGGCGCTGATCGCGTTTGCCAAAGCCTTGCTGCTGTTTGTCTACCTGCCGAAAACCAGTCTGCACCAGCATCAGGTCAGCTTCCGTTCGCAGTTCAAGATCCTGCGCAGCCCGCTGATGCTCGGCCATATCTTGTTGTCGATCCTGGTGTTCAGCGGCATGTTCACCGCTTACACCTACCTTGCTGACATCCTCGAACGACTTGCCGGTTTCAACGGCACCGTGGTCGGTTGGTGCCTGATGGCGTTTGGCGCCGTCGGGCTGATCGGCAACTCGCTCGGTGGGCGAGCGGTGGATCGGCATCCGCTGGGGGCGTCGGTGTTGTTCTGTGCGTTCATGATCGCCGGCATGGTTTCGCTGGTGCCGAACATTCATTCGCCAGTGGGTCTGGCGGTGGCGATGGGCATCTGGGGCGTGACTCAGGCGGCGCTGTTCCTGGTCAGCCATGTGCGCCTGATGAAAGCCGCGCCGGAAGCGCCGGCCTTCGCCGCGTCGCTGAACATCGCCGGGGCCAATCTCGGCATTGGTCTGGGCGCGATGGTTGGCGGCCGGGTGATCGACACTGCCGGGCTGGGCTTTCTCGGCTTTGCCGCTGCCGGCTTCATTTTGCTTTCGGTGTTCCTCGCCATGGTGCTGATGACGCTGAAGCCGCGTGAAGTCTGCGCTTCATAACCCGGTAAACAGCTCGCGTCGGGCACCCTCGGTAATCGCTACGATGCCAGGGTGCTTGACCTTGCGCTCAACGGAAATGGCATAGAACGACTCGCTCACGGCGTCGGTCTGGCCGATCAACTCGACGCCGTACTGGCGCTTCACTTCCTCGGCAATTACGCTCGGACCGATAAAGATCCCGCTGCCGGATTGGCCGAAGGCCTGCATCAAAGCACTGTCATCGAACTCGCCGACGATCTGCGGCTGGATCTGCTGTTCGGCGAACCAGCGCTGCAAACGGCTGCGCACCACGGTTTCCGCGCCGGGAATCAGCAGCGGTGCGCCGTGCAGGCTGCGCGGGAAATCCTGGCCATACTGCGCGGCGAGTTCGGCGGTGGCGAAAAAACTGATCCCGCATTCACCGAGCTTCTGGCTGTAGCCTTTGATGTCCAGATGCGAAGGCATCGGACTGTCGGAAATCACCAGATCCAGACGCTGAATGGCCAGATCGGCGAGCAGGCGCTCGAGCTTGTCTTCGCGGCAGGTGATGCGCAGCGGCTCGCTCAATTCCATGGTCGGCGCGATCAGGCGATAAACAATCGATTTGGGCACCACGTCGGCCACGCCGACGCGAAAGAGGATCTGCTGCTCGTTGGGCTGCGCACGCAGCATCAGCTCCAGCTCGCCGCCCAACTGAAACATCTGCTCGGCGTAGGGCAGGGCCTGGCGCCCGGCTTCGGTGAGTTCCAACTGGCGGCCAACCCGGCGAAACAATTCCACGCCATAGGTTTGTTCAAGCAGTGAGATCTGTCCGCTGATGGTCTGTGGCGTTAGGTTCAGTTGCTCGCAGGCGCGGACGATGCTGCCGGTTTTGGCCACAACCCAGAAGTAATGCAGTTGTCGGTAATTAAGCATATCGGTCGCCACTTCGTGAAAACCGAAGTATAGCCGCTAAAAATACGAATTTTCCTGAAGTGTTCATCTCCCTAGAATGCCCAGCCATCGACGGCCGGTGTGTGCGCCAGTCTGTTCATTCGAAGGAAACCTTATGAAATACACATTTCCCGCAGTGATGTTTGCGTCTTTACTGGTTCTGGCCGGTTGTGATCAGGCGGAAAAAAGCGCCCAACAACTGATGGGCGCGGCGGCTGAAACCGCCAAACAAGCGATTGACGACACCCATAAAGCCGCTGAGCAAGCGCTCAGTGATGCCACCGGTGGTTTGATCGAGAAAAAAGAAACCCCGGAAAAATCAGCGGAAGAATCCGAATCTTCCTCCAAGACCATCTAAACCGTCTTACACAGAGTCAGGACTGACCCATGGAATATCTGTTAGAACTCGCCGCCAGCCCCACCGCTTGGGTTGCTTTGGCCACACTGGTGGTAATGGAAATCGTGCTCGGCATCGATAACCTGATCTTTATCTCGATCCTGACCAACAAGTTGCCCGAACAGCATCGGCAGAAGGCGCGCCGTATCGGTATCGGCATGGCCCTGATTCTGCGTCTGGCACTGCTGAGCACCATCGCGTTCATCGTGCAGTTGACCGAGCCTGTGATCGAAATCCTCGGCCAGGCGTTCTCCTGGAAGGACATGATCCTGATCGCCGGTGGCCTGTTCCTGGTGTGGAAAGCCACGACCGAGATCCATCACAGCATGGACCCGTCGCCGGAAGACCCGAAAACAGCGACTTCGACCGTAACGCTTGGTTTTGCCGCAGCTATCGGTCAGATCCTGATGCTCGACATGGTGTTCTCGATCGACAGCATCATTACCGCTGTCGGCATGACCGAACACTTGCCGATCATGATCATCGCGGTGGTGGTGTCGGTGCTGGTGATGCTGCTCGCGGCTGACCCGCTGGCCAAGTTCATCAACGATAACCCGACGGTGGTCATGCTGGCGCTGGGCTTCCTGATCATGATCGGCATGACGCTGATCGCCGAAGGCTTCGGCGCTCACGTACCGAAAGGTTATGTGTACGCGGCCATGGCTTTCTCGGCCGGTATCGAGGTGTTGAACATGATGTCGCGCCGGGCGAAGCAGAAGAAGGTTGCTCAGCAGGCGTAATTGCTGAGAACACAAAAACCGCCTGGGCTGGTTGAGCTCAGGCGGTTTTTTTCGCTTTGATATTGGCGGTGTGTTTGAGAACCAGCCCCTCATCGGAACGCCGCCCGCCCAGCCCTCTCCCGAGGGAGAGGGAGACGATTTTTGGGCTTTTCAAATGCTGAGTTCGGCTGGATATTTCAAGTCGGCGTAACTCAAAAGAACAACCCCGGTCAGTTCCCTCTCCCTCCGGGAGAGGGCTAGGGTGAGGGCGCTTTTAATCTTCAATGCGCAGTAACGTGTCGCACTGGATGTTTCTCTGTCTTCTCATCCGGCATCGTCTGCACCGGATGATGATGGCGCCGCGAAATCCGCAGCACGCCCCACAACATGGCAGTCGCCACGGCCAGCCAGCCGGCTATCAACATCACGATGGTCATGGTCAGGCTCATTGATGCCTCCTCTTCGCCCTGCATCGGGCGCCCGCTTTTCGCAATTCGCTCTATTTGAGTGACAGTCTAGTCAATGGGGTGTTTCAAGCTATTGACCAAAGGTCGTTAGCCACCAATCAGTTTGCTCTATGCAATCGCAGAGTCTGCGGTTTAAGGCTATACCGCGGGCGGGTGCGGCTCTATGATCGCTGGCGTTGCCGGAACACGATGACCGGCGTCTGGAAGAGAGTGACGATGGTGCAGGTATTTTCTCGAGTGCGTGGAGCGTTGCTTGCCAGCGTTTGCGTGGTGTTGCTGAGCGGATGTGCGGGCAACGTAGCGCCAGAAGTCAAACGCTTGCCGGAGCGGGTTGAGCTCAGTGGCACCTTCTATCGTGGCGAAGCCAACCAGAGTGGGCCACAGGTGCTGGCCAGTCTGCTGTCGCAACAAGGCATCGTCATCACCCCGGGCCTTCTCGAAAAGCCGCTGCACTTGCCGGGTGCCGAGGACAAGCTGCAGCAGAACATGCAGAACCTCGCCCGCGAATACGGTCTGGTGGTTTATCCGCTCGACAGCAAGCTGCCGGCCTTGCTGACCCAGGTCGCAGCGGGCTACCCGGTCATGGTGCGTTTCAGCGAAGGTTCGGCATTCTGGGCCGAGCCGCGTTACGCGATCCTGTCCGGCTACGATCGCAATAAACAGAAGGTCCTGCTGCGCGCCGGCATGAACCGTCGGCAGTTGATGGATTTCGGCAGCTTTCAAGCAGCGCTCGAAAAGGCCGGTGGCTGGGCAATCCTGATTCAGAAACCGGCGCAGATCCCGGCAGCCGTCGACCGCTCCCGTTGGCTGAAAGCCGCCGATGAACTGGCGCAGGCCGGTGAGGAAAACGCTGCGGCGCAGGCTAGAAAGGCTTTGGCGGCGCAATAAGCCTCCGTTCGTCATCTGCCGGGCACGACTGCGCCCGGCCAGCCTCTGAAGATTAATGCCCGTGCTTCGCGGGTGAATCAAGGAGGCAACATGGCAGATTCCCCAAACCCGAAAGGCCCGCACTCGTCCGAACATTCCTCCGGTGACGATCTGGGATTCGATCCGGATTCGCCGGACCTTGACGATCCGCAAGTCGATCCGGTCGGGCCGGCGAAGGCGCCGCTGGATGTCGAGCCCGGTGAAGATCCGAAGAAACCGGCCAAGCCCTATGATCCGTTAGCCGATCTGAAACCTTGATGTGAGGTGCATATGAGTACCGATTCAAGCTTCGATGACCACAAACCTGACAGCGTACCGACCACTTCGGAGCCAGAAGTTGATCCTGTGCTGGATCCAGACAGCCCGATGCGCGACCCGCTGGCGCGGCCAAATGTGCTGACTCCGGACGTTTCGCCAGAGCCGAGCTCTGGCGATGGCATCCCCGATGACGACAAGATGCCGCTGCCCAACGACTGATGCGCAGACGAAAAAAGCCCCGAAGATTCGGGGCTTTTTCATCAACGCTGGATTTACTTGGCCGCCTCGACTACGCCGCTCTGACGGCTCTTGAGGTTTTTGTCGGCTTTGTACTGCTGTGCCACCGCAGGAACACTGGCGCTGCGCCCGGTTTCCACCCAGCTGCGGATACGGCTGGCATCGGCAAAATGCGTGTATTTGCCAAACGCATCGAGAATCACCAAGGCGACCGGACGGTTGCCCATCTTCGTCACCAGCACCAGGCAATGGCCGGCCGGGTTGGTGAAGCCGGTCTTGGTGATCTTGATGTCCCAATCGGCCTTATTGACCAAGTGGTCGGTATTGCGGAAGCCCAGGGTGTAGTTAGGCTTGCGGAACGCCACGGTTTTTTCCTTGGTGGTGGTCAGTTGCACCAGAAGCGGTTGCTTGTGCGCAGCCACCAGCAGTTTGCTCAGGTCGCGGGCGGTGGAAACGTTGCGCTCCGACAAGCCGGTCGGCTCGACAAAGTGCGTGCTGGTCATGCCCAGCGCCTTGGCCTTGGCGTTCATTGCCGCGATAAAAGCAGCGTAGCCGCCCGGATAGTGATGGGCGAGGCTGGCGGCAGCGCGGTTTTCCGAGGACATCAAGGCGATCAGCAGCATCTCGCGGCGTGGCAGCTCACTCTTGAGTTTGACCCGGGAGAACACGCCCTTCATTTCCGGAGTGTTCCTGATGTCGACATCGATCCATTCGTCCATGTTCTGTCGAGCTTCTACCACTACCAGGCCAGTCATCAGCTTGCTGACGGAGGCGATCGGCACGATCACGTCAGGGTTGCTGGAATAAATGACTTTATTGGTCTGCATATCCATGAGCAGGGCGCTGCCGGACGCGATCTTCAAGCTCGAAGCGTCCCGTGGGGCCGCAGTGGTTTCCGCAGCGTTGATCGTTGGCGTGATGAATGTGCCTGTAACAGCAAAAAACAGGCTCAGAATCGAGAGACGAATTTTCACGCGGGCGAACTCTAAAAGGTTGGATATACCGTTAGTTTGTAACGGGTTATTTCTTTAAACCGGCGCATTTTAGGAGTATGGCTGAAGAACTGTCGATGGTTGTTTGAAAGACCTGAAAATCTCGTGAAAAGGCCTGTAAAAAGAGCGGTTTCCGGCGAACGGTTGAAGTTTTTTCTCAGACATGAAAAACCCCGCGCGGGGCGGGGTTCTTCTCTTGCCGAAAAAACCGCTCAGACGTGCAGGGTTTCTGCCGCGTAGAGGGTATTTTCCAGCAGGCAGGCGCGGGTCATCGGGCCAACGCCGCCTGGTACCGGGGTGATCCAGCCAGCGCGGGGCAGGGCGGTTTCGTAGACGACGTCGCCGACCAGTTTGCCGTCGTCCTGACGATTGATGCCGACGTCGATCACGATCGCGCCTTCCTTGATCCACTCGCCCTTGACCAGACCCGGCTTGCCAGCGGCAACGACCACCAGATCAGCACGGCCGACGTGGCCGGCCAGATCCTTGGTGAAGCGGTGGGTCACGGTCACGGTGCAGCCGGCCAGCAACAATTCCATGGCCATCGGGCGACCGACGATATTGGAGGCGCCGACGACCACGGCGTCCATTCCGTAGAGATCTGCACCAGTGCTTTCGAGCAGGGTCATGATGCCTTTCGGTGTGCAGGGGCGCAGCAGTGGGATGCGCTGGGCCAGGCGACCGACGTTGTACGGGTGGAAACCGTCGACGTCTTTGTCCGGGCGGATGCGTTCCAGCAGTTTGGAGGCGTCGAGGTGTTCGGGCAGAGGCAACTGCAGGAGAACGCCGTCGATGGCCGGGTCGTCGTTGAGGCGATCGATCAGATCGGTCAGGGCGTCCTGAGTGGTGTCGGAGGGCAGGTCGTAGGCTTGAGAGAGGAAGCCAACCTCTTCACAGTCTTTACGCTTGTGCGAGACATAAACCTGAGAGGCAGGATCGCTGCCGACCAGGATCACCGCGAGGCCGGGGGTGCGCAGGCCTTGCTGGCGACGCTCGGCAACTCGTTGGGCGATCTGCTGGCGCAGGCTGGCGGCGATCGATTTGCCGTCGATTAGTTGTGCAGTCATTGCGCGTGATTAACCATCGAGAGGGGAAAAAATGAGAACGCATTCTCGCATGTCGAGCGGTGAGGGCAAAGGCGCTTGGTCAGCAAATTCCGCTAACTCCTTTAATTAAATGAATTTTTTTCAAAAAGGATTTGACGACCTTTGGAGCCCTCTATACTATTCGTCGCACTTGTCGGGCACAGCCTAGCACTGGTTAAGAAGGTGAAGCGGAATCAAGGTTCTGCGACACTGGAAAGCACTTAGTTTGTAGTCCTTTAAGAGTACAGATTAACAAGGCGCCCGTAGCTCAGCTGGATAGAGCATCCGCCTTCTAAGCGGATGGTCGCAGGTTCGAGTCCTGCCGGGTGCGCCATTAGGCAGCTTTGGCACAAGTAACGCGATATGGTGGGCGTAGCTCAGTTGGTAGAGCACGGGATTGTGACTCCCGTTGTCGTGGGTTCGATCCCCATCGTCCACCCCATATTTCGAAAGGCGCCAGATTTAACGGTCTGGCGCCTTTGCTTTAAAAGCTTCATCCGCGGATGTGGTGGAATTGGTAGACACACTGGATTTAGGTTCCAGCGCCGCGAGGCGTAAGAGTTCGAGTCTCTTCATCCGCACCAAATAAAGCTTCATCAATGCCTCGGGCCTGATGAAGTTTCGACAAAGAAGTTGTTTGGCTTTTTTGTTACGCAATATGGTGGGCGTAGCTCAGTTGGTAGAGCACGGGATTGTGACTCCCGTTGTCGTGGGTTCGATCCCCATCGTCCACCCCATATTTCGAAAGGCGCCAGATTTAACAGTCTGGCGCCTTTTTTGTTTTAGCGGTTTCGAAATCCGGCCATGGCCGATTTCGAAGCGCAGGGCAGGGCACTTCATCGCTTTTAAAGGATCGGATGACGCTGAACTGCTCGTCGTTCCGGTTTTGCTGGAATGGCTGTCAGGGCTGATCTGATTGTTTCTTCTATATATAGAAGCGTTGATGCAGGGCCCTGACCTGAGCACTTGTATTCGCCAGTGGAGTGCACGGCATTCGTGCGGCGCTCCCTATAAATTGCCTGCTGTTTTTTTACCCGTTTCCAGTAGGGTGACTTCTTGAGTTTGACCCACTAGAATGCATGCCCTTGATTCTGGGGTCGGAAACGGCCGGCTAACGTCTGTGCAACGAGGAATATCCATGCAAGTTTCTGTTGAAAATACTACTGCTCTCGAGCGCCGCATGAGCGTCACCGTGCCGGCAGAGCGCATCGAGACTCAGGTCAACAAGCGTCTGCAGCAGACTGCCCAAAAGGCCAAAATTGCTGGCTTCCGTCCAGGCAAAGTGCCAATGAGCGAAATCAAGCGCCGTTTCGGTGCTGATGCGCGTCAGGAAGCTGTAGGCGATGTGATCCAGTCTTCGTTCTACGAAGCTGTGGTTGAGCAGAAGCTCAACCCTGCCGGTTCGCCTTCGATCGAGCCAAAGTCGCTCGAAGCGGGCAAGGATCTGGAATACGTTGCTGTATTCGAAGTCTTCCCTGAGTTCACCGTTGCTGGCTTCGAAGGCATCACCGTTGAGCGTCTGAGCGCTGAAGTGGCTGACGCTGACCTGGACAAGATGCTCGACATCCTGCGCAAGCAGAACACCCGTTTCGAAGTGGCCGACCGTGCCGCGCAGAACGAAGACCAACTGAACATCGATTTCGTTGGCAAGGTTGACGGCGAAGTGTTCGCTGGCGGCTCCGCCAAGGGCACTCAGCTGGTACTGGGTTCCGGTCGCATGATCCCGGGCTTCGAAGAAGGCCTGGTTGGCGCTAAGGCTGGCGAAGAGCGCGTTCTGAACCTGACCTTCCCTGAGGACTATCAGAACCTGGACCTGGCTGGCAAAGCCGCCGAGTTCACCGTGACCGTCAACACTGTGTCCGAGCCTAAGCTGCCTGAGCTGAACGAAGAGTTCTTCGCTCAATTCGGCATCAAGGAAAGCGGCATCGACGGTTTCCGCACCGAAGTTCGCAAGAACATGGAGCGTGAACTGCGTCAGGCGATCAAATCCAAGGTCAAGAATCAGGTAATGGATGGTCTGCTGGCCACCAACCCGATCGAAGTGCCAAAGGCTCTGCTGTCCAACGAAGTTGACCGTCTGCGCGTGCAGGCTGTTCAGCAATTCGGCGGCAATATCAAGCCAGACCAACTGCCGGCCGAGCTGTTCGAAGAGCAAGCCAAGCGCCGCGTCGTGCTGGGTCTGATCGTTGCTGAAGTGGTCAAGCAGTTCGATCTGAAGCCTGATGAAGCTCGCGTTCGCGAAATGATTCAGGAAATGGCTTCCGCTTACCAGGAGCCTGAGCAGGTCGTGTCGTGGTACTACAAAAACGAGCAGCAACTGAACGAAGTGCGTTCGGTTGTGCTGGAAGAACAAGTTGTGGATACTGTTCTGCAGAAAGCTAGTGTGACCGACAAATCGGTCTCCTACGAAGAAGCAGTCAAGCCGGTAGAAGCTCCAGCAGCCGACTGATTGATTTTGCGTTAGAAGTGCACACCATAAGCCAGCTCTCGAGCTGGCTTATGCGTATTCAAGACATAACTATTTGGGAGCGACTGCAGAGCATGTTCCGTAATTCTTATATTCAGCAGAACTCTGATATCCAGGCCGCCGGCGGCCTGGTCCCGATGGTTGTCGAGCAGTCCGCTCGTGGCGAACGCGCCTACGACATCTACTCGCGCCTGCTCAAGGAGCGAGTGATCTTTCTGGTGGGCCCGGTAGAGGACTACATGGCCAACCTGATCTGTGCGCAACTGCTGTTCCTTGAAGCGGAAAACCCGGACAAGGACATCCATCTGTACATCAACTCGCCGGGCGGTTCGGTGACTGCCGGCATGTCGATCTACGACACCATGCAGTTCATCAAGCCGAACGTATCGACCACCTGCATCGGTCAGGCCTGCAGCATGGGCGCATTCCTGCTCACCGCAGGTGCACCGGGCAAGCGTTTCTGCCTGCCGAACTCGCGCGTGATGATTCACCAGCCACTGGGCGGTTTCCAGGGCCAGGCGTCGGACATCGAAATCCACGCCAAGGAAATCCTCTTCATCCGCGAGCGTCTGAACATGCTGATGGCCAAGCACAGCGGCCGTACTCTGGAAGAAATCGAGCGCGATACCAATCGCGACAACTTCATGAGTGCCGAAGCTGCGAAGGAATACGGCCTGATCGACGAAGTGATCAACCAGCGTCCAGCTTAATATAAGCAGCGCAAAACAGGCCTGATCGGCATGTCCGATCAGCGGCGGGCTTGAAAAAGCCCGCAATAGCCTTCATCTTGTGTTGCAAGCCTATCGGATTTGGATCGAACGAATGACTGACACCCGCAACGGCGAGGACAACGGCAAGCTGCTCTATTGCTCCTTCTGTGGCAAAAGCCAGCATGAAGTGCGCAAATTGATTGCCGGCCCCTCGGTCTTTATCTGCGACGAGTGCGTCGACCTGTGCAATGACATCATCCGCGAGGAGGTGCAGGAAGCACAGGCCGAAAGCAGCGCGCATAAATTGCCTTCGCCTAAAGAAATCAGCGGCATCCTTGACCAGTACGTCATTGGTCAGGAGCGTGCGAAAAAGGTTTTGGCCGTAGCGGTGTACAACCACTACAAGCGCCTGAACCAGCGTGACAAAAAGGCTGACGACGTCGAACTCGGCAAGAGCAACATCCTGCTGATCGGCCCGACAGGCTCCGGTAAAACCCTGCTGGCCGAAACACTGGCCCGCTTGCTGAACGTTCCGTTCACCATCGCTGACGCAACTACCCTCACCGAGGCAGGTTACGTGGGTGAAGATGTCGAGAACATCATTCAGAAGCTGCTGCAGAAGTGCGATTACGACGTAGAGAAAGCCCAGATGGGCATTGTCTACATCGACGAAATCGACAAGATTTCCCGCAAGTCCGACAACCCGTCGATCACCCGTGATGTTTCCGGTGAAGGCGTGCAGCAGGCCTTGCTCAAGTTGATCGAAGGCACGGTCGCTTCGGTACCGCCGCAAGGTGGCCGCAAGCATCCGCAGCAGGAATTCCTGCAGGTCGACACCCGTAACATCCTGTTCATCTGCGGCGGCGCGTTCTCTGGCCTGGAAAAGGTCATTCAGAATCGTTCCACCAAGGGCGGCATCGGCTTCAACGCCGAAGTGCGCAGCAAGGAAGAGGGCAAGAAAGTCGGCGAATCCCTACGCGAAGTCGAGCCTGACGATCTGGTCAAGTTCGGTCTGATCCCGGAATTCGTCGGTCGTCTGCCGGTCCTGGCGACACTGGACGAGCTCGACGAGGCTGCGCTGATGCAAATCCTCACCGAGCCGAAAAATGCTCTGACCAAACAGTATGCCAAGCTGTTCGAGATGGAAGGCGTGGATCTGGAATTCCGCTCCGACGCGCTTAAATCGGTCGCCAAGCGTGCCCTGGAACGTAAAACCGGTGCCCGTGGCCTGCGTTCGATTCTCGAAGGTGTATTGCTCGACACGATGTATGAAATCCCCTCGCAGTCCGAGGTGAGCAAAGTCGTGATCGATGAAAGCGTCATCGAAGGCAAGTCCAAGCCACTGTATATTTACGAAAACAGTGAGCCGACGGCCAAGGCAGCGCCGGACGCGTAAGTGTCTACCGCGCCGCAACAAGGAAGGGGCCTTCGGGCCTCTTTTTTTTTATGTCATTTTTTACCTCCGCATTACGCTTGTTTTTTTTCGAGGCAGCCCCCATCTTGGTTTCAAGCTTAATTCCATCTGATTACGGCCATACGGCCGCCGTAGAGGCGAAATCATGAAGACAACCATCGAATTGCCTCTCCTGCCATTGCGTGATGTCGTGGTTTATCCGCACATGGTTATCCCGCTGTTCGTGGGGCGCGAGAAATCCATCGAAGCCCTCGAGGCCGCGATGACGGGTGACAAGCAGATTCTGCTGCTGGCTCAGAGAAACCCGGCTGACGATGATCCCGGTGAAGACGCTCTCTATCGCGTGGGTACGATTGCCACGGTTCTGCAGCTGCTGAAGCTGCCTGATGGCACCGTCAAGGTTCTGGTCGAAGGTGAGCAGCGTGGCACCGTCGAACGCTTCAGCGAAGTCGAAGGCCACTGCCGCGCCGAAGTCTCGCTGATCGAAGAAGTCGACGCCGCCGAGCGCGAGTCGGAAGTCTTCGTGCGCACGCTGCTGTCGCAGTTCGAACAATACGTCCAGCTGGGCAAGAAGGTTCCGGCTGAAGTCCTGTCGTCGCTCAACAGTATCGATGAGCCCGGTCGTCTGGTCGACACCATGGCCGCGCACATGGCGCTGAAAATCGAGCAGAAGCAGGAAATCCTCGAGATCATCGATCTGTCGGCCCGTGTCGAACACGTGCTGGCGCTGCTGGATGCCGAAATCGACCTGCTGCAGGTTGAAAAACGCATCCGCGGTCGCGTCAAGAAGCAGATGGAGCGCAGTCAGCGCGAGTACTACCTGAACGAGCAGATGAAGGCCATTCAGAAAGAACTCGGTGACGGCGACGAAGGCCACAACGAAATCGAAGAGCTGAAAAAGCGCATCGATGCTGCCGGCCTGCCGAAAGACGCGCTGGCAAAGGCGACTGCCGAGCTGAACAAGCTCAAGCAGATGTCGCCGATGTCGGCTGAAGCCACCGTGGTGCGTTCCTACATCGACTGGCTGGTGCAGGTGCCGTGGAAGGCGCAGAGCAAAGTACGCCTCGACCTGGCCCGTGCAGAAGACATTCTCGACGCCGATCACTACGGCCTCGAAGAGGTCAAGGAGCGCATCCTTGAATACCTCGCCGTGCAGAAGCGCGTGAAGAAAATCCGTGGCCCGGTGTTGTGCCTGGTCGGTCCACCAGGCGTGGGTAAAACCTCGCTGGCGGAATCGATTGCCCATGCCACCAACCGTAAATTCGTACGTATGGCCTTGGGCGGCGTGCGTGACGAAGCGGAAATCCGTGGTCACCGCCGGACCTACATCGGTTCGATGCCGGGAAGATTGATTCAAAAGATGACAAAAGTGGGCGTACGCAACCCGCTGTTCCTGCTCGATGAAATCGACAAGATGGGCAGCGACATGCGTGGCGATCCGGCGTCGGCGTTGCTGGAGGTGCTCGATCCCGAGCAGAACCACAACTTCAACGATCACTATCTGGAAGTCGATTACGACCTGTCCGATGTGATGTTCCTGTGCACCTCGAACTCGATGAACATCCCGCCAGCGCTGCTGGACCGGATGGAAGTGATTCGTCTGCCGGGTTACACCGAAGACGAGAAGATCAACATCGCCGTGAAATACCTCTCGCCGAAACAGATCGCCGCTAATGGTCTGAAGAAGGGCGAGCTGGAGTTCGACGAGGAAGCCATCCGCGACATCATCCGTTATTACACCCGTGAAGCGGGCGTGCGGGGTCTCGAGCGGCAGATCGCCAAGGTCTGCCGCAAGGCAGTCAAAGAGCATGCGCTGGAAAAACGCTTCTCGGTAAAAGTGACAGCTGACTTGCTCGAGCATTTCCTTGGCGTGCGCAAGTTCCGCTACGGCCTGGCCGAGCAACAGGATCAGGTGGGGCAGGTGACTGGCCTGGCGTGGACTCAGGTTGGTGGCGAATTGCTGACCATCGAGGCCGCAGTGATTCCGGGTAAAGGGCAACTGATCAAGACCGGTTCGCTCGGTGATGTGATGGTCGAATCGATCACTGCCGCACAGACCGTTGTGCGCAGCCGCGCCAAGAGCCTGGGCATCCCGCTGGACTTCCACGAGAAGCGCGACACCCACATTCACATGCCGGAAGGTGCTACGCCGAAAGACGGACCTAGCGCTGGCGTGGGCATGTGCACCGCGTTGGTCTCGGCATTGACCGGCATTCCGGTGCGCGCCGATGTCGCCATGACCGGTGAGATCACTCTGCGTGGGCAAGTGCTGGCAATTGGCGGTTTGAAAGAAAAACTGCTGGCGGCACATCGCGGCGGAATCAAGATTGTGATTATTCCGGAAGAAAACGTCCGCGATCTGAAGGAGATTCCTGACAATATCAAGCAGGATCTGCAGATCAAACCGGTTAAATGGATTGACGAGGTCCTGCAAATTGCGCTGCAATACGCGCCGGAGCCCTTGCCGGATGTGGCTCCGGAGATAGTTGCCAAGGACGAAAAACGCGAGTCTGATGCCAAGGAAAGAATTAGCACGCATTAATACGTTTTAGCCTGGGGGGCTTTCCTTGACAGCATTTTAGAGCCCTTGTTATAAAGCGGCTCTTAAGTGTCTGTAGGCCATTCAGCACTCGTTTTTGCTTTCACCAAAAAACTTAGAAACATCTCAAAATAGATATAAGGGGACTTAGAGTGAACAAGTCGGAACTGATTGATGCTATCGCTGCATCCGCTGATATCCCGAAAGCTGCTGCTGGCCGTGCGCTGGACGCTGTAATCGAATCCGTCACTGGCGCTCTGAAGGCTGGCGACTCCGTTGTTCTGGTTGGTTTCGGTACTTTCTCCGTGACTGACCGTCCGGCTCGTACCGGTCGCAACCCGCAAACCGGCAAGACTCTGGAAATCCCGGCTGCCAAGAAGCCAGGTTTCAAAGCCGGTAAAGCGCTGAAAGAAGCTGTTAACTGAGTTTCCAGGTTTTTACCCATCCGGGTCGGGGTCAAGCCTGACTTGGCAGCGGAGCGGTAGAGCAGGTGGCTGAAAGAGCCACCTGTAACGCCGGGATCGAGGGTTCGAGCCCTGTCCGCTCCGCCAGTTACGAGAAGGCGCATCCTCGGATGCGCCTTTCTTCTATCCGGATTCTACCCACGCTCCACGGTTGCCTAAATTGAAGTTCAACCGTTTCTGGGGGACGCATGCTGCAGAATATCAGGGACAATTCACAAGGCTGGATTGCCAAGACCATTATCGGGGTCATCGTTGCACTGATGGCCCTGACCGGTTTCGATGCCATTTTCCAGGCCACGACTCACAAGAACGAGGCGGCCAAGGTCAACGGTGACGAAATCAGCCAGAACGAGCTGAGCCAGGCCGTTGATATGCAACGCCGTCAGCTGATGCAACAGCTGGGCAAGGACTTCGATGCTTCCTTGCTCGACGAAAAGATGCTGCGCGAATCGGCGCTCAAAGGCCTGATCGACCGCAAGTTGCTGCTGCAAGGCGCCGAACAGGCGAAGTTCTCGTTCTCCGAAGCCGCGCTGGATCAAGTGATCCTGCAGACGCCTGAATTCCAGGTCGATGGCAAGTTCAGCTCCGAGCGTTTCGACCAGGTGATCCGTCAACTGGGCTACAGCCGCATGCAGTTCCGCCAGATGCTGGCTCAGGAAATGCTCATCGGCCAATTGCGCGCAGGCGTTGCCGGCAGCGGTTTCGTCACCGACGCCGAAGTGCTGGCATTCGCCCGTCTGGAAAAACAGACCCGTGATTTCGCCACTCTGAACGTCAAGGCCAACCCGGCTGCGGTCAAGCTGACCGATGACGAGGTCAAGGCTTACTACGACGAGCACGCCAAGGAATTCATGACGCCGGACCAGGTGATCATCGATTACGTCGAGCTGAAGAAGTCGTCGTTCTTTGATCAGGTCGCAGTCAAGGATGAAGATCTTGAGGCGGCGTATCAGAAAGAGATCGCCAACCTGGCGGAACAGCGTCGTGCCGCGCACATCCTCATCGAAGTGAACGACAAGACTACCGAAGCGCAGGCCAAGGCGAAGATCGACGAAGTCCAGGCGCGTCTGGCCAAGGGCGAGAAGTTCGAAGCGCTGGCCAAAGAGTTCTCACAGGACCCGGGTTCCGCCAACAATGGTGGTGACCTTGGTTATGCCGGTCCTGGCGTTTACGATCCGGCCTTCGAAAAGGCTCTGTACTCGCTGTCGAAAGACCAGGTGTCCGAGCCGATTCGTACCGACTTCGGTTATCACCTGATCAAGCTGTTGGGCGTGGAAGCGCCTGAAGTGCCGACCCTGGCCAGCCTGAAAGACAAGCTGACCCGCGAGCTGAAAGCGGCTCAGGTCGAGCAGCGTTTTGTTGAGGCGACCAAGCAACTGGAAGACTCGGCGTTCGAAGCCTCTGACTTGGCGCAGCCAGCAGCGGATCTGAAACTGACCGTGCACACTTCCAAACCGTTCGGCCGTGAAGGTGGCGAAGGTGTTGCAGCCAACCGTGCCGTGGTCACTGCCGCGTTCAGCCCGGAAGTGATTGATGAAGGTGCCAACAGCACCGCCATCGAGCTGGATCCGGAAACCGTGATCGTGCTGCGTTCCAAGGAGCACCTGAAGCCTGCGCAACTGCCGCTGGAAAGTGTGAGCGCGGCGATCCGTACTCAGCTGACCAAGGAGCACGCCAGTGCCGAGGCCAAGACCCGTGCCGAGAAGCTGATCGCTGATCTGCGCGATGGCAAGGCGCCGCTGGACAAGGCCATTGACGGTCAGAACTGGAAGATCACCGAAGCGGCCACCCGTGGTCAGGAAGGGGTTGATCCGGCTGTGCTGCAGGCACTGTTCCGTATGCCGAAGCCGGCTGCCAAGGACAAGCCGACGTTCTCCAGTGTTACGTTGCCGGATGGCAGCCTGATGGTTGTGCGACTCAACGGTGTTAACGAAGCTGCCGCGCCTACTGATGAAGAGAAGGCGCAATATCGTCGCTTCCTGGCTTCCCGTGAAGGGCAGCAGGACTTTGCGGCGTATCGCAAGCAGTTGGAAGCTGAGGCGAAGATCGAGCGGTTTTGATCTTTTGACTGACCTTTGAAGGAGCCCCGGCCTGATGGTCGGGGCTTTTTTGTTTTTTGGGCGTGGCGGCCTTTGGGCCGGCCATGCTGTTGGGTTTTGGGTGAATATCCGTTTTTTGCGGTGTTGCGGGTGGCGGTTTCGCCCTTACGGCGAGTCACCTTTTCCAAACGCCGGAGTGCCGGCCCAGCGAAAAGGTAACCGAAAAGGCTTGCTCCTACGTTCGGCCCTCGCAGGCTCGGGTTCCTTCGCTACTGGACTGATCCGGGCGCAGCGGCTCCGGTTTGCTTCGCTGCACCTCCTTCCGCTGTGTCTGGCTGCGCCAGACGGTCGCTGCGCTCCCACGCCCGGATCAATCCCTGCGCTCAGCCTTCCGACGTCGCCGGTGGATCAAGATCAAAAGCACTCGAGCTTGCGCTCATTGTTGAGTGGGGCGGCTTTGCCGCGGGCAGCTGCGCTGCTTTGCTTTTCTGTGGGAGCGAGCCTGCTTGCGATGGCGCCCTGCTGGTCAACCAGTTTCCATCAGATACCTACGATCCAACTGTAGGAGCTGCCGAAGGCTGCGATTTTTTGATCTTGCTTTTGCTTTTCTGTGGAAGCGAGCCTGCTGGCGATGGCGGCGCGTCAGCCGCACGATCTGCAGCTGACTGACTCGGTTCAAATGTGGGAGCTGGCTTGCCAGCGATAGCCCTTTTCTCACGACTGATCTCTTGCAGGACACCCCGCAATCTCACCGCCCCGATGCAAACCCATGCCCCCTGGCCATCACCGCCGCATACAGCGTCAACACCAGCAACCCCGCAACAATCCAGGGAAATGCCCCGACCCCGACATTCCCCATCAACAACCCGCCCGCCAATCCTCCGCCGGCAATACCGACATTCCAGAGTGTTACCAGCATCGATTGCGCGGTGTCGGCTGCTTGAGAAGCAGTTTTCGCTGACGCGGTTTGCAGGAGCGAGGGCATTGCGCCGAATGCCAGTCCCCAGACGCTAACGGCCGCGTAAACCACGGCGGGCGATGCGCGCCACAGAGCCAAGGCTATCGCCGCGAGCAGGAACAGTGCCGCACTCCCGAGTACCAGTTCACGCAACCAGCGATCAATCAGGCTGCCGACGATCCACAGGCTCAGCACCGAGGCCAGGCCAAACGCCAGTAGTACACGGTCAATTTCCGAAGCCAGGCCAGAAGGTTGCAAAAACGGTGCGATGTAGGTGTACAGCAGGTTATGCGCCACGACGTAGGACAAGGTCACAAACAGCACCGACCTTATGCCGGGGAGGGTAAATACCTGACGCAAGGGCAGGCGCTTTCCTTCAGGTTCGCCGGCGAAGTCCGGGACTCGCAGGCGCACCCAGATCACCAGCACCAGGGTCAGCGCCGTCATGATCGCAAAGCTCAGTTGCCAGCCCACCATCGTTCCCAATAGCGTCCCGGCTGGTATGCCAAGGGATAACGCCAGTGGCGCGCCGAGCATGGCGACGGTGATGGCACGGCCTTGCAGGTGGGGAGCGACCATGCGGCTGGCGTATCCGGCCAGGAGCGCCCAGAGCAGGCCGGCGAAGATGCCAGCGATGAAACGTGCGCCAAGGGTCAGCCAGTACAGCTCGGACACGGCAGTGATGCTGTTGGCCACGGCGAAGCCGGCGATTGCGGTCAACAGCAATGGTTTGCGGCGCCAACTGCGGGTGGCGAGGGTCAGGGGGATCGCTGCGAGCATTGAACCGACGGCGTACAGCGTGACCAATTGCCCGATCAGCGCTTGAGATACGTTCAGGCCGGCGCTCATTTGTGGCAGCAGTCCCGCTGGCATCGCTTCGGTCATGACAGTGATGAAACCTGCCGTGGCCAGCGCCAGCAGTGCGCCGTAGGGCAGGCGTTCGCGGTTTTCGGTCGGTTGCGCAAGCGCAGAGGAGGCGAGGTGTGCGTCGGTCATTTTGCTGCGTCTCTGTTGTGGTCAATGTCGAGACACAGGGTAGGGCGCTGCGCATTGCGGAAAAACAGGTTAGGGTTCCGAACATATCGGACACGGATGTCGCTAATCGGAGGTATTAATGGACAGCCTGGGTAGCATCTCGGTATTTGTGCAGGTCGCCGAGACTCGCAGTTTCACTGAAGCCGGCCGCTTGCAAGGGGTGTCATCGTCGGCGATCGGCAAAAGCATTGCGCGGCTGGAAGCGCGGCTTGGCGTGCGCTTGTTCAATCGCAGCACTCGCAGCATCACCCTGACCTCGGAAGGCGCGTTGTTTCTCGAGCGTTGCCGCAGGATTCTGGCGGAGGTGGAGGCGGCGGAGTTCGAGCTGTGCAATGCCACCTCGGCGCCCCACGGTCGGCTGCGGATCAGCCTGCCTCAGGTGCACGAACTGGTCATGCCGGTGATGACCGAATTCATGGCGTTGTACCCGCACATCGAGCTGGATCTGGACCTCACCGACCGTATGGTCGATGTCATTGATGAGGGTTTCGATGCGGTGATTCGTACCGGCAAGCCCAAGGATTCACGGCTGATGGCGCGGCCGCTGGGCGAGTTTCATCTGGTGCTGGTGGCGAGCCCGGAGTATCTGCAACAGTGGGGCGAGCCGCGCACCCCGGGCGATCTGGCCGATCACGACTGTCTGCGCCACACCTTTCATGCTACCGGCAAACTGGAAGCCTGGCCGTTGCGCCGCGCGGAGGGGGCGCCGGAACCGATATTGCCGCTGCGCCTGCTCAGTACCTCGATCGAGGCGGTGCAGCATGCGGTGCTCGCAGGGATGGGCATCGCCTGTCTGCCGGATTTCATGGTGCGCGAAGCGGTGCGCGAGGGTCGCTTGCGCCGGGTACTTGATGAGCATGTCGAGCACGCGGGACAGTTCTGGGTATTGTGGCCGTCGAGCCGACAAGCCACGGCGAAATTGCGCGCGTTGATCGATCATTTGTCCACGCGGCTTTTTCCCGGCGCTCATGACCGGTAAAGTTGTAACCGATTCTTGACACTATTCCATGCGCCATGGGGCGGCGATCTGTTGCACAATACGCCCCGGACTGTTTTCCCTCAGGATGTTCAATGTTGATTTCCACTCCCATGCGTGTTGTCGGGCTGGCGCTTTTGTTGACTGCGGTGGCCGGTTGTTCGAAGGACAAGCCGATCTATGAGCATGAGAACTTCGATGACTCCGGCACCTTTTCGCGCAACTATCCGGTAACCGACACCGCCAGTTGCGAAGCGGCCCGGCGTGCGTTGCTCAGTCAGGGCTACATCATTACCAGCAGTGATTCGAAACTGGTCAGCGGTCACAAGAGTTTCCAGCAGACCGGCGAGACGCACCTCGAGATCAGCTTCAACGTGGTCTGTGCCGAAGATGGCAGCGCCGGGCATCACGCGACGGTGTTCGCCAACGCCTTGCAGGACCGTTACGCGCTGAAGAAGACCAACAACTCGGCCAGCCTCGGGGTTGGTGTATTGGGCTCGGTGTCGATGCCGATCGGCTCTTCGGACGACTCGATGGTCAAGGTCGCCAGTGAGACCGTCACCGCGCAGAAGTTCTACGAGCGTTTCTTCACTCTGGTCGAGCAATTCCTGCCAGCCGATGCGAAGAAAGCGGCGCATATCGAAGAAAAACCGAGAACCGACTTAGGTGTGCCGGAGCCAAAGGCCGCGCCTGCAGCTGCTCCTCTGGCGCCTTCAGCGGAACCGGCAGCAACGCCAGCGCCGGCTGCGGAACCTGCACCGGCCCCGGTTGAAGCCGCGCCAGTGAGTTCCGAGCCGGTGGTGCCGCCAGCGGAGTCGACGCCGATTACGCCTGCGCCAGCGCCCGTGGAAGAGCCAGCGCCGGCCAGCGAAGCCATCACGCCTTCGACCAACCCGGATATTCCGCCACCGTCCGAGCCGATTCCGGCGATGCCCGCGTCGGGCCAATAAGAGACCCAGCGAAACCCTGTGGGAGCGAGTCTGCTCGCGAAGGCGGTGTATCAGTCGACAGATGATCAGACTGACACACCGCCTTTGCGAGCAGGCTCGCTCCCACAGTGGTTTACGGGTTGGCTTAAGATCTGGTTACACACCTGCGACACCATCGCCGCGATAAATCCCTAACCACCTGCTACGTTTTATTGATGAAGGTCGCGTTTCACTTTTCCTTCACACGGGCACTTTATGCTCGGGGCACTGGTCGATTGATCAGGCCATTTTCACAGCGAGCAGTTGGGGGGATTTATACGATGGATGAGTATCAGGAAGAACTGCTCGAATATCAGGCCTTTGAACTGGATCAACCAGAGCCGGCAGACGACGCGACGGAGCTCTGAGCTTCAGGCTCCCGAGCGGTAATTTCGTCGGGATTCGCCGGGCGTCTGCCCGCTCCAGCGTTTGAATGCGCGTTGGAAAGCTTCGGCTGAGGCGAAGCCCAGCAGGTAGGCGATTTCGCCGAACGCCAGTTCGGTGTCGCGGATATAGGTCATCGCCAGGTCCCGGCGTGTGTCATTGAGGATCGCGCGGAACTGCGTGCCTTCCTCGGCGAGTTTGCGCCGCAAGGTCCAGGTCGGCAGTTTCAGGCGTGCCGCGACTTCTTCAAGGTCCGGCTCGCGGCCACCATTGAGCAACGGCCCCAGCAGCTGAGTGATGCGTTCGCGCAGGCTGCGGGTGCGGGTAAGCTGTTCCAGCTCCCGCTCACACAGCTGCAGCAGATGTCGCCAGGTGCTCGGGCAGTGTTCTGGATTGCGCAGGGCGAGGCTGCTCAGGCTCAGCCGCAGTTGATTGCGCTCGGCGCTGAACTGGATCGGGCAATCGCCGAGTACCGCGTAAGCCTCGCGGTAGTCCGGCGCTTCGAACTCAATTTCGATCCGCTCGGCGCGCAACGTTTCGCCGCACAGGCTCGACAACTGATGCAGCCAGCCGGCGAGGATCGAGTCGACCACGAAGCGGTTATAGGCGTTGTAAGGGCTGATCGAATAGAAGCGCAGCCACGCACCGTTGGCGTCTTCGTGGAAACTGGACTGCCCGCGATAGTTCGAGCCGTAAAGCGGCTCGAAGCGAGTCAGGCAGCGGGCCGCTTCGCGCACGGTGGGCGCTTGCGCGGCGGTGATACCGGCCAGGCCTGCCTGATTCAAGCGGATCATCCGCCCCATGCGCAGGCCCAGGGCCGGATCGCTGGTAAGTTGAATCGCCGCATGGCCCAGGCGCATGTAACGCGGGATCGACAAGCGCGCCCCGGCCTCGGCCAGCCGCGCGGCATCGAGGCCGTATTGCTCAAGCAGAGGCAACGGGTCGGCGCCATGGCTACGCACGGCGTCGGCCAGACTATGGACGAAGCCCACCGACAGATCCCCGAGGCGCATCGGCTGTGGCTTCATGGTTTACAGCCAGACGTTCAGCAAACGCGCACCACGGGCCTCGCCATCGGCGAACTGCTGGCCGTTGCTGCTGAGGAAGCTTCTACCGGTACTCGGCTTGTCCCAGAACTGCCCGCGCATGAACACACTGACGCCGGCAATCGCGCGGCTGCTTGGCGGTTGCGCGGTCAGGGTCAGTCGATGCCAGGCCTGACCTTCGCTGAGGTCGCCGGGCTTGAGGCTGACCGACCCCGGCGTGCTCGAACCCTTGTAGCCGCGCCATGGTTTATCCCAGGCGCCATGGCCGATGACTTGCGCCGGCACGGCCACCAGTTGCGCGCCTTGTTCATCGAGGGTGCGGTAGTTGCCGGGGTACCAGCTGTCGCTGCCGATCAGGATGCCGAGACGTCCGGCCGGGGTGTCGACAACCTGGATGGCGTGCTTGTCTTCGGCCTTAATCACTCCCTGCTGGTCGAAAATCGGGTGCATCTGCCGTTGCGGCTGGCCCAGCGGTATGCCGTCGCGACCAAACACCACGCTGCTGTTGAACAGGGCGCCGCTGCCGGGCTTGAGCTGGCCGTCGCGGATGCTTGGCTCCGGCAGCACGATGGAGCCGGCTACAAGAGTGACCTGGAATTCCTTGGCCAGACCGCCGAACAGCGCCTGGTAATCCTTGGCCATGGCCTTCGCTTTCATCCGCAGATAAGCATCGTCCAGACGTTGCTCGCCCTTGGCCCGCAACCACGCGCGGGCGAACAGCAGCGGATTGCTTGCCGCCAGCCAGTTCATCGCTTCCGCCAGGGTCGGCGCCTGATACAACTCGTCTTTCTCGCCGCTGATCATCAGCCAGGTGCCGACGTGCTCGGGCAATACCACCACGGTTTTTTCGTTGAGCAAGCCTTGCTCGCGGGCCTGCTGAAGATACGCCGCAAGCTTGCGGTGCAGGCGTCCGGAGCTTTGGTAATCGGTGGGGAACAATTCGGGCTGGATGCCGAGCAGATTGCCACGGTCGCCGGGCGTGCCCTGATCGACAGCGAGCTTGATGCGCAGATCCGACAGGTAATGCCCCGCCGGCCGGTCTGCCGCCCACATGGCGTAGGTGGTCAGGACGGCAACGAGGGCCATGGAGAAAAACAGATACAGAAGTTTGCGCATGAAGAACCAACAACAGCCGGGTACAGGATGTGCCGACTAGGGTAGGGCCCATGGCTCGGGTTGCCAAGGGGCGCTGTGCATTTGGATCAATAACTTGTCAGTTACGGTCATTGAGTGACAGCGGTGCGACTCTTAGTCTGTCGAGCATGAACTGATGGGGGACGCAGAGCTCCCGCAATTTTTCCGTGATCGCTCGTTGTGGAGTTACCGATGACCGCCGCTCATTACCCGCATCTGCTGGCCCCGCTGGACCTGGGATTCACCACGCTGCGTAACCGCACCCTGATGGGCTCGATGCACACTGGCCTGGAAGAAAAGCCGGGTGGCTTCGAACGCATGGCGGCGTACTTCGCCGAGCGTGCCCGTGGCGGTGTCGGCCTGATGGTCACCGGCGGCATCGGCCCCAATGATGAGGGCGGCGTGTATTCCGGCGCGGCCAAGCTGACCACCGAGGAAGAAGCGCTCAAGCACCGCATCGTCACCCGTGCGGTGCATGAGGCGGGCGGCAAGATCTGCATGCAGATTCTCCACGCGGGCCGCTATGCCTACAGCCCGAAACAGGTAGCGCCGAGCGCGATTCAGGCGCCGATCAACCCGTTCAAGCCCAAGGAGCTGGACGAAGAGGGCATCGAAAAGCAGATCAGCGATTTCGTCACCTGCTCGGTATTGGCGCAAACCGCCGAATACGACGGCGTCGAAATCATGGGTTCGGAAGGTTATTTCATTAACCAGTTCCTCGCCGCCCACACCAACCACCGCACCGACCGCTGGGGCGGCAGTTACGAAAACCGCATGCGCCTGCCGGTGGAAATCGTCCGCCGCGTACGCGAAGCCGTTGGGCCGAATTTCATCATCATCTTCCGCCTGTCGATGCTCGATCTGGTCGAAGGTGGCAGCACCTGGGATGAAATCGTCATGCTGGCCAAAGCCATCGAGCAGGCTGGCGCGACCATCATCAACACCGGTATCGGCTGGCACGAAGCGCGGATTCCGACCATCGCCACCAAGGTTCCGCGTGCGGCGTTCAGCAAGGTCACGGCCAAGTTGCGCGGCTCGGTGAGCATTCCGCTGATCACCACCAACCGCATCAATACCCCGGAAATTGCTGAGCAGATCCTTGCCGAGGGCGATGCCGACATGGTCTCGATGGCCCGGCCGTTCCTCGCCGACCCGGATTTCGTCAACAAGGCTGCCGAAGGCCGCGCCGATGAAATCAACACCTGCATCGGCTGCAACCAGGCGTGCCTCGACCACACCTTTGGCGGCAAGCTCACCAGTTGCCTGGTCAACCCGCGCGCCTGTCATGAGACTGAGCTCAACTACCTGCCGGTGCAGCAGATCAAGAAAATCGCCGTGGTCGGTGCCGGCCCTGCCGGTTTGTCCGCTGCCACCGTGGCCGCCGAGCGCGGTCATCAGGTGACGCTGTTCGATTCGTCCAGCGAGATCGGTGGCCAGTTCAATATCGCCAAACGCGTGCCGGGCAAGGAAGAGTTTTTCGAAACCCTGCGCTACTTCAAGCGCAAGTTGCAGACCACCCATGTCGAGGTGTGCCTCAATACTCGCGTCGACGTGGCGAAGCTGGTTGAAGGCGGCTACGACGAGATCATTCTCGCCACCGGTATCGCCCCGCGCGTGCCGGCGATTCCGGGTGTCGAGAATGCCAAGGTGTTGAGTTATCTGGACGTGATCCTCGAGCGCAAGCCGGTTGGCAAGCGTGTCGCGGTGATCGGGGCGGGTGGTATCGGTTTTGACGTTTCGGAATTCCTCGTCCATCAAGGCGTCGCCACCAGTCTGGATCGCGCGGCGTTCTGGAAAGAGTGGGGCATCGATACGCAACTGGAGGCCCGTGGTGGTGTGGCAGGAATCAAAGCGGCGCCGCATGCGCCGGCCCGTGAGGTGTTCCTGTTGCAGCGCAAGAAGACCAAGGTCGGCGACGGTCTGGGCAAAACCACCGGCTGGATTCACCGCACCGGTCTGAAGAACAAGCAGGTGCAGATGCTCAACAGCGTTGAATACCTGAGTATCGATGATCAGGGCTTGCACATCCGCATCGGCGAAACCGGCGAGCCGCAATTGCTGGCGGTGGACAACATCGTGATCTGCGCCGGACAGGATCCGTTGCGTGAGTTGCATGACGGTCTGGTCGAGGCCGGACAGAAAGTGCACTTGATCGGCGGCGCGGATGTCGCGGCGGAGCTGGATGCCAAGCGCGCGATCAACCAGGGTTCGCGCCTCGCGGCTGAGCTCTAGAAATACCGCGTAACCTGTGGGAGCGAGCCTGCTCGCGAAAGCGGAGTGTCAGCTATAAAGACTTCGACTGACACGACGTCTTCGCGAGCAGGCTCGCTCCCACATTGGTGTACGGCGAATGGCAGGATTTTTGCGGCTCGCTGTTAAAATGCCGGCTCTTCAAACAGAATCGGCATTTATGCTTTCGCGTCCCCCCGACTGGCTACCCCTGGCCCCTCTCGAACCCCTGCATCTGGACTGGCTGACAACCGCCGGCGTCGAAGTCGCGATCCTGCGTCTCGACCAGATTGATCCGCTGATCAGCGGCAACAAGTGGTTCAAACTCGTCGAACACCTCAAAGCCGCAGAGCGAGCCGGCGCCGAGGGCATCATCAGCCTTGGCGGTGCGCATTCCAACCACCTGCATGCGCTGGCGGCGGCGGGCAAACGGCTGGGCTTCAAAACCGTGGGACTGCTGCGCGGGCACCCGCAGGACACGCCGACGGTGCAGGATCTGCGAGCTTTCGGCATGCAGTTGCATTGGCTGGGTTACGCCGGCTATCGCGCGCGGCACGAAACTGGGTTCTGGACACCATGGCAGGCGCAATATCCGACGTTGCACGCGGTGCCCGAGGGCGGTGGTGGACTGGCCGGCGCGCTGGGTTGCGCAGCGATCAGCAAGCAGGTCGATGAACAGTTGGCCAAGTTGGGCTGGGATGATTTCGACACCTGGTGGCTGGCCTGTGGCACAGGCACAACCCTGGCCGGACTGGCGCTCGCCGAGAAAGGCAGGCGCTCACTGTATGGCGCGCTGGCCGTGCCGGACGATCACGGGGTAGCGCCGAACATCGAGTCGATCCTTGCGCAAGCCGGAGATACCGCGTCGGGCTATCAGTTGATTGATGCCAGCCGTGGCGGTTTCGCCAAGGTAGACGAGGCGTTGCTGACCTTCATCGAACAGACCGAGCAGGCCAGTGGTATCCCTCTGGAACCGCTATACACCGGCAAGGCTTTGCTGGCGCTCCGGCAACGTATCGAATCCGGTGGATTCGCCGCCGGCACGCGTCTGATCTTCATCCACACGGGTGGCCTGCAAGGGCGACGCGGGTTTGCCGCAACGCCCTGACGCTCAGCCGCGCTTGGGCATCATCCGCAGAAGGGTGTTATCGCGCACCACGTAATGGTGATAAATACCCGCCAGCGCATGCAGGCCGATCAGCCAATAGCCGAGCGTGGCGACCAGCACATGCCAGCCTTCGACTTGCTTGGCGAACGCCTTGTCTTCACCCACCAGCAGCGGCAGATCGAAACCGTAGAACATCACTTGATGGCCCTCGGCGCTGGTGATCAGCCAGCCCAATATCGGCATGCTGAGCATGAACAAGTACAACGCCCAGTGCATCAACCGCGCCACGATGGTTTGCCAGGCGGGTGACGCGGGGAAGATTTTCGGCGCAGGGCCGAGGCTGCGCGCGAGCAGGCGAAACCAAACCAGCACGAATACGGTGAGGCCGAGCAAATAGTGCATTTCGCGAATCAGCGTGCGGCCGCCGCTGCCCTTGGGGAAGAAACCACGCAATTCCATGCTGGCGTAAACCAGCACCAACAACACCAGCATCAGCCAATGCAGCAACACCGAAACGGTGCTGTAACGCGATTCCGAGCTTGTCCACGGCATACGTTGCTTCCTCACGGGTCAGGGATGAAACCGACCGTTCTTGAGTGACGGCATGGGTTAACTGTAATCCGCTTTGGCTGTTTTGCCCGAGGCTGACTGGACTTTCCCTGCGCTGGATCAGCGGTTTGTGCATTCTTCATGAAAAAACGCCAGTGTCGCGAGGGACACTGGCGTTTTTCGGTGATGCGCGGCGCGATCAGCTCGATTGCGGCATCTCGCCGTTGCCCAGTCGCTTGTTGATGTCGGCGATCACTTGCGGCAGGTCGCTGATGGTGTCGATCATGTAGTGCGGGCGCGAACTTTCAAACAGCGCGTGGATGCGCTGGCGTTCGCTGGCCAGTTCGTCGCTACCCAACGCGCGGAAACCTTCATAGTCCAGGCCCAGCGCATTGCCCGAGCAAATCAGCGCAACCGTCCACATGCCGGCCCGGCGACCTTCGAGAATGCCCGGCACGGTGTCGTCGATCTTCACGCATGCCGCAACATCGTCGATGCCCAGAGCGATCACGTTGGCCAAGGCTTGCGCCGGCCATGGCCGACCATTTGGCACTTCGTCGGTGGCGACAACGTGGTCGGCGACGTAGCCGTTACTGGCGGCGAGTTCGACGACTTTGTCCATCACCGCTTTCGGGTAGCCGGAGCAGGAACCGATCTTGATCCCTTGCTCGCGCAGTTGGGCGATGGCGTCCAGCGCGCCGGGAATCAGTGCCGAGTGCTCGGCGATTTTCTCGATCTGCAACGGCATGAAGCGGTTGTAGATAGCGGTGACGTCATCGTCGGTCGGCGTGCGGCCGAACACCTTGCGATAACGCTCGGCCACTTGCGGCTGATCACAGAGGGTGCGGATGTGATCCCACTTGCCCATGCCCATCGGCCCACGGGCTTCTTCGATCGATACCTGCACGTCGAATTCGGCGAAGGCCTCGACGAAAATCTGCGTTGGCGCGAACGAGCCGAAATCGACCACGGTACCGGCCCAGTCGAGGATCGCGGCTTGCAGCTTGCTTGGATTGGTGTAGTTCATGGCAATCAATTCCTGAGTTGTAATGCAGTTCAAATGTGGGAGCGAGCCTGCTCGCGAAAGCGGTCTGACATCAGCCTATGTGTCGCCTGGGACGACGCTTTCGCGAGCAGGCTCGCTCCCACAAGGGATTTTTGGTGGGGCTCAGATGTCGAGCACTTCCATTTCGCGCAGTACTTCACCCACCGCTGCCACGGCCTGGCGCATTTCGTCCGGGGTGACGTGGCCGATGCAGCCGACGCGGAAGGTTTCGACCTGGGTCAGTTTGCCCGGATAGAGGATGTAACCCTTGGCCTTGACCCGCTCGTAGAAGTCCTTGAACTGGTAACGCGGATCCTGCGGCGCATGGAAAGTCGCGATGATCGGCGCCTGAATCGCCGCCGGCAGGAAACTGCGCAAGCCGAGCTTGTTCATCTCTTCCATCAGCGCCTGACAGTTCGCCGCATATCGCGCATGCCGCGCCGGCAGGCCGCCTTCTTCGCTGTATTGCAGCAGTGCTTCGTGCAGCGCCGCGACCACATGGGTGGGCGGGGTGAAGCGCCATTGCCCGGTTTTCGTCATGTAGGCGTGCTGGTCGTACAGGTCCATCGCCAGCGAGTGCGAGTTGCCAGCCGCGGCGGCCAGCGATTCCTTGCGGGCGAAGACAAAACCCATCCCCGGTACGCCTTCCAGGCATTTGCCGGAAGCGGCAATGAGCGCGTCGAATGGCACTTTTTGCGCATCCACCGGCAACGCGCCAAAGGAGCTCATGGCGTCGATGATCAGACGTTTGCCATGTTGCGCAACGACCTCGGCGATCTCGGCCAGCGGATTGAGAATGCCGGTGCTGGTTTCGCAGTGGATCAGCGCCACGTGGGTGATGTCAGCGTCGGCGCGCAGCAAGCGGTCGACGTCGGCGGCGGTGGTCGGTTCGTCTTCGGCGGTTTCGAAGGTGCTGAACGACCGGCCGAGCACTTCGCAGATCTTCGCCAGACGCTTGCCATACGCGCCATTGATCAGCACGAGGATTTTGCCGTCGCGCGGCACCAGTGTGCCGATCGCCGCTTCGACGGCGAAGGTGCCACTGCCCTGTAACGGCACGCAATGGTGGCTGGCGGCGCCGTTGAGGATGGCCAGCAATTGCTCGCAAAGGCTGGCGGTCAACTGGTTGAAGCGGTCATCCCACGAACCCCAGTCGACCAGCATGGCCTGGCGGGTGCGGGCCGAAGTGGTCAACGGGCCGGGAGTAAGCAGAATCGGTGCGGCGGTACTCATTCGTTTGTCCTCGCGAAAACGCTGTGGGATGAAGCTACGGGGCCTACGTTGCAATTCGCCGTTGCATCAATCAAATTGTTTGTTGTTATGCCAGCCATCAGTGAGGGTTATTCATGAACCTGTTTCAGCTCCGTGCCTTTGATGCCGTGGCCCGCGAAGGCAGCTTCACCCGCGCGGCTGCGCGGTTGTTCATCAGCCAGCCAGCGGTCACCGGACACATCAAGGCACTGGAAGAGCACTACCAGATCACCTTGCTGCGGCGTACCGCGCGACGGGTGGAGCTGACCGAGGAGGGCACCAAACTGGCGGCGATCACCCGCGCCATGTTCGGCCTGGCCGAGGAAGCGCAGACGCTGCTCGAGGCGAACCGGCAGTTGTTGACCGGGCGTCTGGAGGTGGCGGCGGATGGGCCGCACATGGTCATGCCGATGCTGGCGAGCCTGCGCGCACGCTATCCGGGCATCACCGTGAACCTGCGTCTGGGCAATGCCCAGGAAACCCTGGCGGCGCTGTTGTCGGAACACGCCGATGTAGCGGTGCTGACCGAGGTCGAGCCGCGCAAGGGCCTGCATCTGCAAGCACTGAGCGAGTCGCGGATCTGCGCGCTGGTGCCGGCGGGGCATCGCTGGGCGAATCGCTCCGGAGAAGTGAAACTCAAGGAGCTGGACCAAGTGATCATGGTCCTGCGTGAGCCGAGTTCGATTACTCGGCGCACTTTTGATCAAGCGTGTGCGCAGGCCTCGATTCAGCCGCGGGTGTTGCTGGAGCTGGACAGTCGTGAGGCGGTGACCGAAGCGGTCGCGGCCGAGTTGGGTGTCGGTGTGGTGTCATCGGTGGAAGTCAGCCATGACCCGCGCGTGGTGGCGATCCCGATTGCCGGGGCAGGGCTGGTTAACCGGCACATGATCGGCTGCATGGAGCGCCGGCGCGAATTGCGCTTGATTCAGGCCTTTTTTGATCTGGCTCCTGTCTGAAAACCGTGTCGACTCCTTCGCGAGCAGGCTCGCTCCCACACTACAGAGCGCGCTCCCATGTGGGAGCGAGCCTGCTCGCGAAGGGGCCAGTGCTGCTTACACAAGGCTCTCGCGAACCATATCAAGAAATGTCGCCACTACTCGCCGCGAACTCTGTTCGCGCAAGCACACCAGCGTCTCGGTCAGGCGCCTCGTGCAGTCGGTGATCGGCAACGCGCAGACCCGTGAGTCGGCGCCGAACTCCGCCGCTGAAACCACGCCTACGCCAATCCCCACCACCACCGCCTCACGCGCCGCTTCTCGGCCTTCAACCTGAATCGCCGGGCGGATGCGCAAACCTGCGCGGGCCATTTCCTCTTCCAGCGTCTGCCGTGTCACCGAGCCGATCTCACGCAGCACCAGTGGCGTGTCGTCCAGATCGGCCAGACAGATCGATTCGCGCTCGGCCCAAGGATGATTACGCGAAACAAACGCCACCATCGGATCGTTGCGCAGCGGTACACACAGCAAGCGTTCATCGGTTACGTCGCGGCCGAGCAGCGCCAGATCGGCCTGATAGTTGAACAGGCGAAACAGCGATTCATCGGTATTGCCGGTCTCGATTTTCACGCTGATGCCCGGGTAGCGCTCGCAGAACCGCGCGATCTGCGGCAACACGTGGATCGGCGCATCCACCGCGAGAATCAGGCTGCCGGTTTGCAGGGCCTGGGATTCCTGCAGTAATTCCTGCGCTTCGGCTTCGATCACGAACAGGCGCTGGGTGATCGCCAGCAGGCGCTCGCCAAGGTCGGTCAGGCGTACGGAACGTTTATTGCGGTGAAACAGCAGCACGCCGAAGCGTTCTTCGAGTTTGCGTACCTGGTCGGAAATCGCCGGTTGCGTCAGATAAAGCCGCTCGGCGGCTCGGGTGAAGCTGCCATGGACGGCCACCGCGTGGAACGCTTTGAGTTGGGCGTGAGAGACGGACATGGTGGCTCCAGTAACAAGCTCGGCTTATTTGTGAAATACGATAAATCGATTTTATTTATTAAACAGTAATTGCTTTGATCGGCTCACGCCATCGCTGACTGCTCGGTCGAGCAGCGGCGTCGGCCCATGAGCCTGTGCGTGCAACAGCAGACTCATCTGACCGTTATCGCCGAAGGGAAGGGGCGGTAATGCAGTGCTCAACAATAAAAAACACAGGCGTTTTTCTTAATCGATTCTGCCGGCACACTCACACCCTGAGGTCAGAACCACCATGAACAAGCACATCGGCACCCTGGCGCGTTGGCGCGTGCAGATCTTCGCTATTACCTGGCTCGCGTACGCCGCGTTCTACTTCACCCGCAAAGCCTTTTCGGTAGCCAAACTGGGCATCGCCGAAGACCCTGATTTCACCCTCGACAAAATGGCCATGGCCAACCTCGACGCGATCTATCTGGCGGCGTATGCCCTCGGACAGTTCACTTGGGGCATGCTCGCCGATCGCTTTGGCCCCCGGGTCGTGGTGCTTGGCGGCTTGCTGATATCCGCCGCTGCGGCGCTGGTGATGGGCAGTTTCGCTACATTGCCGATCTTCGCCACGTGCATGTTGATTCAAGGTTTGGCGCAGTCCACTGGCTGGTCCGGGCTGTGTAAAAACCTTGGCAGCTTCTTCCCGTCAGAGCAGCGCGGGCGGGTGCTCGGCTTGTGGAGTTCCTGTTACGCGTTTGGTGGTCTGGTCGCCTCGCCGTTCGCCGGCTGGTGGGCCTACACGCTGGTCGGCACCTGGCACGCGGCATTCATTTCCAGCGCGGCGGTGGTCGCGGTGGTCGCCGTGCTGTTCTTTATCTTCCAGCGCAACAAGCCGGAAGACGTCGGCTTGCCGGCGGTGGAGCCCGAGCCGGAACTGACCGCCGAAGAAACCGCAGCCAACAGCAAACTCAGCGTCTGGGAGCCACTGAAGGAAATCCTGCGCAACCGTACGGTGCTGGTGCTGGGCCTGGCGTATTTCCTGTTGAAACCGGCGCGCTACGCGATTCTGTTGTGGGGGCCAGTGATTGTTTTCGAGCAGATGCCCAGTGTCGGCAAGGTCGGCGCGGCAATCATCCCCACCGCATTTGAGCTGGCCGGATTGCTCGGGCCGATCATGATCGGCCTGGCCTCGGACAAACTCTTCGGCGCCCGACGCATGCCGGCCTGCGTGCTGAGTCTGCTGGCGCTGACCGTGACGCTGGCGTTGTTCATGGCCGCGCTGAACACCGGCAGCGTGTTGTTGGTCGTCGCGTTGCTGTTCGTCATGGGCCTGACGTTGTACGGCCCGGACTCGATGATCAGCGGTGCGGCGGCCATCGATTTCGGCAAGGCCAAGGCCGGTGCCACCGCCGCCGGTTTCGTCAACGGCTGCGGCTCCGTTGGCGCGGTGCTCGGCGGTTTGCTGCCGGGCTACTTCGACTCGGTGACGGTGTTTATCGTCTTCGCCGGATGCGCGCTGTTCTCGGCGCTGGTGCTGATTCCGCACTGGAACAGTCGGCCGGTCGGCGTGATGGAGCCGCGCGCGGCGATCCCCAACTGCCCGCTGAGCGTCAAACCGCTGCGTTCCTGAAACCCTTCGCCCCGTGGCCTGCTGCGCGGTACGCGGCAGGCTACGTCGTGGCCTTCTGACTGGAGATTTCCCATGCGACCGTTCTGGCTCGAGCAGGCCTTGCAGGCCGATCCATCCGAACAGTGCCCACCGCTGCGAGGCGAGGTGCGCACGGATGTGTGCATTGTTGGCGGTGGTTACACCGGACTGTGGACGGCGATCATGCTCAAACAGCAAAACCCGGAGCTGGAGGTGCTGCTGATCGAAGCAGACATCTGCGGTGCCGGCGCCAGTGGCCGTAACGGTGGTTGCGCACTGTCATGGTCGGCCAAGTATTTCACCCTGGAGCGCTTGTTCGGCGTTGAAGAAGCGGTGCGTCTGGTCAGGGAATCGGAGCGCAGCATCCATGCGATCGGCGAGTTCTGCGAGCAGTACGGCGTCGATGCCGACTACCGCCTCGACGGCACGCTGTACACCGCGACCAATCGCGCCCAGGTCGGCGCAACTGATGCGGTGATCGCGGCGCTGGAGCGTAATGGCATCAACTCGTTCAGCCAGCGCCCGCTTGCCGATGTGCAGCGTATGGCCGGTTCGGCAAAACATCTGGAAGGCTGGTTTTCCCCGGCGGCCGCCAGCGTGCAACCGGGCAAACTGGTGCGCGGTCTGCGCCGGGTGGCGCTGCAATTGGGCGTGAAAATCCATGAGGGTACGGCGATGACCGGTCTGGAAGAAGGCCGCCCGGCACGCATCCACACACCCTGCGGCAAGGTCATCGCCGACCGCGTGGTGCTGGCGATGAATGCGTGGATGGCCCGCGCGTTTCCTCAGTTCGGGCGCAGTGTGGCGATTGTTTCCAGTGACATGCTGATCACCGAACCGCGCCCGGACCTTCTGCAGCAAATCGGTTTGACCAGCGGCGTCAGCGTCCTCGATTCGCGGATCTTCGTGCACTACTACCACAACACCCCGGACGGCCGGATCATGCTCGGCAAGGGCGGCAACACCTTTGCCTATGGCGGACGGATGCTGCCGGTGTTCGATCAGCCGTCTCCCTATGCAGAATTGCTCAAGCGCAGCCTCGCCGATTTCTTCCCGGCGTTTGCCGAGGTGAAAATCGACGCGACGTGGAATGGCCCGTCGGATCGTTCGGTGACCGGTTTGCCGTTCTTCGGCCAGATGAGCGGGGCGGGCAACGTGTTTTACGGCTTCGGTTATTCCGGCAGCGGCGTCGGCCCGTGTCACATGGGCGGGCAGATCCTCGCCGCGCTGGTGCAGGGCCTGGACAATCCTTGGACCCGCTCGCCGCTGGTCAACGGGCCGCTGGGTTATTTCCCGCCGGAACCGATTCGCTACCTCGGCTCGCTGATGGTGCGCAACGCCATCCGCCGCAAAGAGCGCGCCGAAGATCACGGACGCCGACCCAGACATCTGGACGTGCGCCTGGCCACGTTCGCGGCGGCGGCGGGCAAGGCCGACAAAGGCTGAGCCGGCGACTAGTGCTCGGCGCGGTTGATCAGCCAGTCGAGCAACAGGCTGTCGCGCACGGGCTCTGATTCGCGCTCCGGTGGCTGGTGCGCGTGGCCGAGGCACAGAATCGGTCGGTCCGGATCGCTGTCGAGGAAACTCACCCACACTTCGCTGCCGGCCCGTGGCAATTGGTCGACGGCGACGGCGCCGTTGATTCGACTCATGGCAATCGGCAGCCACAAGGCGCCGCTGTCGGATTTACCCTCAGCAGGCCACAAGCTCACAGCGAGGCAGCCGTTTTCGTCCAGTTGCGCGGGTTGCCCGGGCGCGCCCGCCACTTGCGCAAGGTGGTAGCCGGCGATATTCGGACGTGATTGTTTGAGTGGCGGACGGAAGTCGGTCGACCACGGTAGCGCGATGAAGTCGTTGTGATAACGGTGTACGGTTGGCGTCGGATCAAGGATCGAAGGGTGCTGACCGTGGTGGCGCACGGCGCTGATCAACCATTGTTCGTTGAAATGATGGATCGGATGCTCTGCCACAAGCAGCAATCGGCCGCTGAGCAAATCGCTGCAATCACTGCGCCCGTGGATGGTGCGCAGTTGGCAGCGTTGGCGTTGCAAATGCCGCCGGCTGCGTTGCTCGGCGTACAGGCGCTCCGGTGATCGCGCTGGCATCGCCGGCTCTGTCGAGACTTCGTTGGCTGCGTCGATACTGGCGGTCGGCTGACCGCGATTGCGCACTACATGCAGCACCGGCACCGGCGCCGCGCGATGCTGTTGATACAGAGTGCTGACGCAGGGCGATGGCGGTTGCGCATCGGCGTTGAAAGGTATTTCGACCGGTTCCTGCGGCAGGCTCAGGCTGTCGTCGGCGAACACTGCGACATGCCCGTCCGGCCCGTGTTCGAAGTGATAGTGGATGCCTTCTTCTTCGCAAAGCCGCTGCAGCAGGGCCAGATCGCTTTCTTCGTACTGAACGCAAAACGCCCTTGCCGGGTAGTGACCGACGCTCATTTCGATGCGATAGCTATGTGCCGGCAGGGCATGTTCTTCGAGCAGTTGTTGAATGATCTGCGGCGTACTCAGATGGGTAAACACGCGTCGGTTATGCGTTTGCGCCAGTTGTTGCAGATGCGGCACCAGAATCAGTCGATAGCCGACCCGATGGGTGCCGCGGTGTTCGCAGCTGGCGCTGGAAATGACCCCATGGAAACCGTGCTGCTCACTCAGCCGCAAAAACGCCGGCCGTTGCAAAAAGGCGCCCGGGACGATGGCCGGGGCGAGGCCGAGTACTTCGATGTCGAAACGGTAGGGCTGGTTGAGCGCTTCCTCGCCGCGAAAACGCACCACCGGCAGGCGCAATCCACTGTCGGTCAGAGTAAGGGTGAACGGACTTTCCTTGTCATTGAGCATTCGAGCAGGCCCTGTCAGGCGATACGGGGTTTCAAGGGTACGAAACCGTCGGGCTGAATGGTCATGTCAAAGGTGCTTTTCAGAATTCCCCTACATGCTTTGGTGAAGATGTCGATTCCGCCGGCGATTTTTTTGGTCGATTGCCGACTTTAGGCCGTATAAACTTGCCGCCACGCGTCGGCCAATAGATGTCTCGGCGCCACAGATCAAGAGAGTGAGTAATGGGCGCACAGTGGAAGGTTAAACACAAAGAAGCGGCAGCCAACGCCAAAGGGAAGATCTTCGGCAAACTGGTGAAGGAAATCACCATTGCTGCGCGCAACGGTGCCGATACCGCCACCAACGCACACCTGCGTCTGGTGGTCGAACAGGCGAAGAAAGCCTCGATGCCAAAAGAAACCCTCGATCGCGCGATCAAGAAAGGCGCTGGTCTGCTGGGTGAAACCGTGCAATACCATCGCGTGACCTACGAAGGCTTCGCGCCGCATCAGGTGCCGCTGATCGTCGAGTGCGTCACCGACAATATCAACCGCACTGTCGCGGAAATTCGCGTGGCGTTCCGCAAGGGCCAGTTGGGCGCTTCCGGTTCGGTGGCGTGGATGTTCAACCACGTCGGCATGATCGAAGCCGCGCCGGACAGCCCGGATGCCGATCCGGAAATGGCTGCGATCGAAGCCGGTGCCCAGGATTTCGAGCCGGGTGAAGAGGGCGCGACGCTGTTCCTCACCGACCCGACCGACCTCGACGCTGTGCAGAAAGCCCTGCCTGAACAAGGTTTCACCGTGTTGTCGGCGAAACTCGGCTACCAGCCGAAGAACCCGGTCAGCGGCTTGAGCGACGAGCAGATGGCTGAAGTCGAAGCGTTCCTTGAAGGCCTCGACAACCATGATGACGTGCAGGACATGTTTGTTGGTCTGGCTGGCTGATCTGTCGCGCCAGTAATGACCTCTTCGCGAGCAGGCTCGCTCCCACATTTGAAATACATTCCATTGTGGGAGCGAGCCTGCTCGCGAATGACTGCGCAGCGGTCAAAGATTCTCCAGCACCTCGATCACTTCACTGAACCCCGGCCGCCCCAGCACATCGGCCTGACAGCAACGTCGCTCCAGCGCCTGCAGTTGCGCGCGCCGCTCCGTACTCAATCCTGAGTCGACACGCTCCAGCAATTCCCCCAACAACACACCGAACGCACGGACCTCCAGGCGCTGCAATGCGCACGTCTGCACATCATCGCCGGTGGCATGAAACGACGCCGCGCCGAAATCCCCGAGCAGACAATCGCCACGATCGTTTAACAGAATGTTGTGGCCATACAGATCGCCGTGGGTGATGCCTTGGCGGTGCAGGTGCTCGGCCGCTGAGGCGATGCCTTTGGCGACGCGCAGGGCAACCTCGGCGGAGAACCGGCAACCTTCGGCATAAACATCCCGCGAGCACGAGGCCAGGCTGGGCAAACCGGCGAGATTGCCGAAGCTCGGATCAATCAGTTGCATCACCAGCCCCTGCTGTTGATCGGGATGGCCGCTGATGCGCCCTTCGACGCGGATCAGGTTCGGGTGCAAGCCTGCGGTGATGCAGGCGTTCATCTCATGCAACGGCGAGCCGTCGCTGGTCATCTCGCCTTTGTACAGCTTCACCGCAACCGCCTGCGCCGTGCCGTCGTCGCGCTGCCAGACTGCCCGGGAAATCACCCCGGAAGCGCCTTCGCCCAGTTGCTGTTCAAGGCGTAGCGCCGACCAGTCGATCAGCGGCGTGGCCTCAAGTGCAGCGGCATCGGCTTCGGTCTCCAGCGGATTGCCGGCGTAGGCCAGCCAGGTCAGGCTCGGCAAGGTCAGCAACCACTGCGGCAGTTCGCTGAGTTGGTTGGCAGCGATGCGGAGCAATTCCAGCCGATGGCAGTGGCGCAGGGAGTCTGGCAGCGATTGCAGGCGATTGCCGGCGAGCATGAGCTTCTGCAGAGCGGGGCGTTCACCGAGTTCGCTGGGCAGGCTTTCGATGCGGTTATCGGTGAGGATCAGCCAGCGCAGCTGCGGCGGCAGGGCGGCACCGGGCACAGTGACGATGCGGTTGGCCTTGAAGCCGACCATGGTCAGCGCGGTGCACTGGCCGAGGCACGCCGGCAGTTCGCTGAACTGGTTGTCGGAGCAGAACAGCACGCGCAGGCGGGTCAGGCGGTGCAGGTCAGCGGGCAGGCTGGATAACGCGTTGCCGCTGAGGTTGAGCACTTCCAGCGTGTCGGCCAGTTGGAAAACTTCGCGGGGGAATTCAGTCAGCCCGCAAGACAGGTCGAGGCGGGTAATGCCTGACAGCTCGCCGGCGCGCAGTTGAGCAAGGGTGTGCATGTCTGGTTTCGCTATTGATCGGTGGAGCGACGCGGGGGCGCTGGGAATGGGCGACATGATAGCGGTAAAGCGGATGCTGAACGGATTTTGAGTTGTCCCGGGACCTTGTGGGAGCGAGCCTGCTCGCGAAAGCGGTGTATCAGTTAAATGAATTCTGACTGACATACCGCTTTCGCGAGCAGGCTCGCTCCCACAGGGCTCGCTCTCACAGGGTAGGGAGTCAGTTGGGTTCGTGGATTTCCTGCAATTGCCCCAACCGGCTGCGCGTGCGCGCCAGGTCAATGGCGTGACCTTCCAGGCTCTGACCCAGCGGCAACTGGCCGAGCAGGGTCAGGTGTTTGTCCTGATCGTAGAGCACGTCGATCAGATTGATGAAGCGCTGCTGCACGGCGATCGGACACTCGCCGAGCTGCGGCAGGTCATCGATGATCCACTGGTCGAAACGCTGGCACAGTTGCAGATAATCCATCACTGCTGTTGGCTGTTCACACAGATCGTTGAAGGTGAACGCGACTCGCCGGCCTTGGCAAAAACGGGCGTGAAGCTGGCGCTTGCCAACTTCGAGGGCCAGGGCAGGCGCGTCGGCTGGTGGCAGGTCCAGAGTCTGACGTTGAGCTGCCGTCGCCGGCCAGACGTAATGTCCTTGGGTAAACACTTGATGCGTGTGTTGGCGGTTGAGTGCGCGGTAGTCGTGGGCGCCGCCGACTTCCATCACTTGCATGCGCGTGTTGATCAGCTCGATCACCGGTTTGAAGCGCGCGTGATACAGCGGATTGGGCAGCAGGCCCTCGGGTGCATAGTTGGAGGTCACCAGCAGCATGATCTGCCGTTTGAACAGGGCCTTGAACAGTCGCGTGATCAGCATCGCGTCGCCGATGTCATGCACGTGAAATTCGTCGAAACATAGCACCTGGCAATCTTCCAGCAGTTCGTCCAAGGTGATTTTCAGCGCGTCTTCCTCCTGGCGATGACGGAACATGCCGTCGTGCAACCGAGCGAAGAACTGATGGAAATGCAGGCGGCGTTTGCGCGTGATCGGCAGCGCCTGGAAGAAACCGTCGAGCAACCAGCTCTTGCCGCGCCCGACGGCGCCGTACAGGTACAGACTCGGCGGGGTGTGGCCGCTGTCGCCGAGCAGCACGCTGGCTTGCTGCGCCATGCAGTCGATGACTTGCTGCTGACTGCGGCTGAGGGTGTAACCCTGACTGTGGGCCTTGTCCCGGAAGTAATCGCGGATGCTCGCGGCATGAGCATCGTGCCCGGCGCTGGCGGGAAGGCCTTTGCCGAACAGGCGGCGCAGCAACGGCCAGCGTTGGCTCAGTCGTGATCGTTTCGGCGGTCGGGCGGGCACGCGGGACAGGCTCCTGGTTGATTGGACCGACTCCACCGGGAGCGCGGTGGCCCAAGTGTAACCAGAGCTCAGGGGCTGGCTCCATGAAATATGTGCACGTTCCCCTGTAGGAGCTGACGAGTGCAACGAGGCTGCGATCTTTTGATCCTGGGTTGCCGCCAACAGATCGCAGCCTCGTTGCACTCGTCAGCTCCTGCAAGGGGCGGATTTCAGAACGGTGGCGATTGCTTGAGCAACTCTGCTGCCGGCGAGTCGGTCGGGCTGACCACCGCATAGTTGTAGCCCGGCCCTGACCAGTAATCGGCCTGCAGATCGCCATCGCTGCGCGAGCCACGCGGCAGCAGGGTGTTTTTCGGCCCTGGCGGACGCAGGTAGAAACTGACCTTGTGACCGCTGCCATCCTCATACATCACCATCGCCGCCGCGCCTTCATCGGTGCTGAGCAAGCGCCCGCTGACCGGCTCGAATCCGGCTGCTTTCAAGTCCGGCAAGCGCCCGGCACCGCTGAAGTAGCGGTCGAGCCAACGCTGCATGTCGCCATCGCTGTCGACCTTGTAATCGGCGGGCAGTACGCCTTGCTGGGCGATCAGGCGATAGGCTTGCAACGCGTCAGTCATCGGCAGTTGCGCAGGGCGCGCCAGGGTCATTTCCCGCGCCTGCCAGCCACTGAAACCGCCAATGCTCACGGCAATCAGCAACACCGCCGCGCTGGCCAGGTGCCGACGGGACTGCTGGCGGCGGCGCTGGCGAATCATCAGCGGGTCGAGCGCCGGATTGGCCGGTTGCTGCAACGCGCCACTCAGCACTGCGCGCAACTGTTGGGCATCGCGTTGCCAGGCGCGCACCTGCGCCGCTTCTTCGGGGTGGCTGGCCAGCCAGGTCTCGAGCACGCGCCGGTCGGCGTCGCTGAGCTGGTGGTCGACGTAGGCGTGCAAATCACGTTCGCTGGGAGGCAGGCTGATCATTTGAGTATCCGCAAGGAAGGGCTGCTGATTTCGCCGTCGCTGAGTTGGCGCAAGGCCTGGCGGGCGCGGGACAGGCGCGACATCACGGTGCCGATCGGGGCGCCGAGGATCTCGGCGACCTCTTTATAGGACAGGCCTTCCACCGACACCATCAGCAGCAAAGCGCGCTGTTCGGTGGGCAGGCGTTCGAAGGCTTGCAGGGTCGACCGGGCGATCACCGTGCGTTCCACCGAGGGTTCGGCATCGTCGCGACCGGTGAAAAATTCCAGCATCCGCGCATAGCGCCGCGAACGACGGTGCGCGTCGAGAAATTGCCGATAGAGGATCGCAAACAGCCAGGCGCGCAGGTCGCCCTCGGCGCGTTTCTCGCCCCAGGCCGACAGCGCCCGCTCGAGGCTGGCCTGGACCAGATCGTCGGCGCTGCTGCTGTTGCGCGTCAACGACACGGCGAAGCGGCGCAATCTGGGAATGATTTCTCTCAACTGTTCGTCGAATTCGCTCATGAATTTCTGCTGGTCGCTACGCTGTGGACTAGGAAGACGCCCGTCAGCGCAGGTTATTCCCCGTGCGCAAAAATAAATACCGCGCCGTGGAATAAACCCGGACGGGGTGCGTCTTGCTGACTCTTTCCACTTGTGGCCGATGGCCTGGAGATATTCATGGTTGATCGCTCGTCCCCCAACGCTGCACCGCCCGGCAGGCCGCCGCGCCAGCCACTGAGCGCCGCGAGTCTGGTTTTTCGCCTGGGCGGCATTGCCGTGATTGTCGCCGCCGTGGCCGGGGCGTTTGCCTACGTGCATGGCAACCTTGACCCCCAACGACTGACGCCAAAAGCGCTGGTCGATGTGCTGGAGAAAAACAACGGCGTGCATCCCGGCTTTCGTCGCAATCACGCCAAGGGCGTGTGCGTGATCGGCCATTTCGAAAGCAGCGGCGAGGCGCGCGCGTTCTCCACCGCGCAAGTGTTCAATCTGCCGCAGACGCCGGTGGTGGGGCGTTTCGCCTTGCCGGCCGGCAATCCCTATGCGCCGGACAGCGCCGTGCCAATCCGCAGCCTGGCGCTGCGCTTCACCCAGGCGAACGGTCAGCAATGGCGCACCGGCATGAACAGCATGCCGGTGTTTCCGGTGGGCACGCCTGAAGCGTTCTACCAATTGCAGCAGGCGCAGTCACCCGATCCAGCCACTGGCAAGCCCGACCCGACGAAGGTGCCGGCGTTCTTTGCTGCACACCCGGAAGCCGTGCCGTTCTTGACGTGGGTGAAGACCGCCAAGCCTTCGGCCAGCTACGCGACCGAAACCTATAACAGCATCAATGCGTTCTATCTGGTCGATGGCAACGGTAAAAAGCAGGCCGTGCGCTGGAGCATGACCCCGTTGGCGCAGGACGCAACAGGTGCCACGGCCCCTGAAGGCGCGGACTTTCTCGAGAAGGACCTGGTGCAACGCCTGGCCGCCGCACCATTGCGCTTCCAGTTGAACATCACCCTGGCCAACGCCGACGACCCGGTCAACGATGCCAGCAAGACCTGGCCCGCAAATCGCAAAGTGCTGAACGCCGGGACGTTGGTGCTGGAGAAAACCCAGCCACAGCTCAGCGGTGAATGCCGCGACATCAACTACGACCCGCTGGTGCTGCCGGCCGGGATTCAAGGCTCGGCAGATCCACTGCTGGCCGCGCGTTCTGCCGGCTATGCCGATTCCTACCTGCGTCGCACCAGCGAAGTCAGCCAGTTGCCCGCCGCCAAACAGGAGGCTCGTCCATGAACAAGCAACCGACGCATTTCGTTTTGCTGGCGCGCCTGCTGCACTGGCTGATGGCGCTGATGATCATCGCCATGCTGTTTATCGGCGCGGGGATGGTCACTTCGGTGTCGTCTCGCCATGAATGGCTGATTCATCTGCACAAGCCGCTGGGCATCGCGATTCTGGCGCTGGTGATCGTGCGCCTGCTGGTGCGCTTCACCACGCGTCAGCCGCCGTTGCCGGATGATCTGCCGGGCTGGCAGGTGCTGGCGGCCAAGGCTTCCCACCTCTTGTTGTATGCGTTGATGCTGGTGTTGCCGCTGCTTGGCTGGGCGATGATCAGTGCCTCGGGCGAACCGGTGATGCTCACGGCGTCGCTGCATCTGCCGTCGATTGTGCCGGCCGATGCGCAACTGTTTGCGTTGCTGCGCAAGTCGCACGGCTATCTGGCCTATCTGCTGTTTCTGACGGTGCTGCTGCACCTGGCGGCGGCGCTGTTTCATGGCTGGGTACGTCGTGACGAGGTGCTCGGCAGCATGTTGCGCGGGCGCGATCGCGGCTGACCGGCTAAAGCAAAAGATCGCGGACAGGCCGCGATCTTTTGTTGTTGCAGGGGAGGGGATCAGCGCAGGGTGTCGACCATGTCGGCGAAGGTGGTCAGCACATCTTTGCCCAATTGCTTCGAACGTTTGCCCGACCAGCCGGTGATCTTGTCCGGGTGGTCGTCGTGGTCCTTGAACGGCATCTCCAGGGTCAGCGACAGGCAGTCGAATTTCTGCCCGACGCTGTTGCAGGCCAGGGTCATGTTGGCCTGTCCCGGTTCGTCGCGGGTGTAGCCGTAGGTGGTCTGGAAGTCTTTGGTGGTGTGCTTCAGATGGCTGCGGAAATGCTCTTCAAGCTTTTCGATGCGCGGTGTAAAGCCAGGATTACCTTCACAGCCGGCGGTAAAGACGTGGGGGATTTCCTCGTCGCCGTGCACGTCGATAAACGCATCGACGCCATATTTTTCCATCTGCTGCTGGACGAAAAGCACTTCCGGACTGATGTCCTGGCTCGCGTTCTGCCAGGCCCGGTTCAAGTCCTGGCCCATGGCATTGGTGCGCAGGTGGCCGTGGAAGGCGCCATCCGGGTTCATGTTCGGCACCAGATACAGATCGGCGCTCGCCAGCAGTTTATTCAGAATCGGGTCGTCATGGCGCTCCAGACGCTCAATCACGCCTTCCATGAACCATTCCGCCATGTGCTCGCCCGGATGCTGCTGGGCGATGATCCAGATCTTGCGCTGGCCTTCGGCACCGGTGCCTTTGCGCAGTAGCTGAATGTCGCGGCCCTCGACACTTTTGCCGGTCGCCAGCAATTCGGTGCCAGCCTTGCTCAGCGCTTGCTCGATCAACCAGTCGTGGCGGCCGCGGCTGTAGGGTTCGAAATAGGCGAACCAGGCGTGGGTCTGTTCGGCTTCGAGGCAGAAGCGCAGGCTGTCGCCTTCGAAGCTGGTGGGGATGCGGAACCAGTTGACGTGATCATACGATGCCACCGCCTGATAGCCCGGCCAGCCTTTGCTGTAGGTCGATTGGCTGGCGTTGACCAGACGAAACCAGTGTTCCTGATGCACATGCAGGCCGCTGGCCTTGAAGTGGAACCACTGAAAATGAGCGCTGCGGGTGTCCGGGCGGATGGCCAGAACCGGATTGAGCGGGTTGCTGATGTCGATGACTTGGATATTGCCGCTGTCGAAATTGGCGCTGATGTCGAACGAAGATTTGGCCACGGTCATAATCGCTTCCAGAGCAGGATTTTTATGACCGGTACTCTACACGCAGGCTGGGGTGAAACCGAGGGGAATTGCGGGTGTAGCGGGGGGGCGTCTTCCGTGACGCGCCAGCAGCTTAGAGGCTATGCGATTGATTCTCAAGTGCTGATTGCCATTGTTTGGCCCAATGTGGCCGGGCTCGGCTTGCCAATCAATATTCTTTTGATATTATCCGCGCCATCGAATTTGCAGCACTCAAAGACTTCATTAGCCTGAAGACACAAGCCCGAAAAACGGGCAAAAAAAGACCCGGCAAAAAGCCGGGTCAAAAACCGTGATTAGCCTGATGAGGAGATAGTCCAGAAGACCGACCTAAGGTCTCTGGTCCATCGACTGATCTCGCGACCAGCTGCTTGCAATAATAATCATTATCATTTGCAAGTCAAACGTTTTTATCTGCACGATGGGAAAATTCTTTCCTGTCCGCCCGCACCTTGTTCGCCGTGACTTCGTCGTTGTCGATCGAATGGTCGACCATCGCCCGTGCCATATCCACCATGTGCACCACCGAAAAGGCCAGATCGCGACTGGTGCCCTGCAGGTTTTCTGCCGCCTTGAACGCGGTGGCGGCCGCACATCGCAACAAGTCCGAGGCGTGCACCAGTGCTTCCTCGCCACTGAGATGGTTTTTGACATCGAAGAAACGTTCGTCCGTCTCGGATTTCGAAACAGTCGGTTTCAAGTAGTAGTCGAGAGCGCGCTGTGCGGCGGCATTGCCCTGAGGCGAGGTGAAGCTGGTGTCGATATGCAGATCGGGCAGGTCTTTGCTGCTGATGTTCATCATGAAACGTCACTCCATGTTCGATTGAAAGTCCGTTTCCCTAGGATAGTATCGCGTGTATTTGTGACCAGAATTTAAATACTACAATATGTGTTTTGCCGGTCGAAGACGTCCGCGTAAGGTGCGGCACATGGATAAATGGATTGAGTTGGTCAAGGCCAAGATGAGTGAACTCAAAGTCACTCAAACAGAGCTCGGAGAGCGCGTCGGCATGTCCCAGGGCGGGATCGGTCATTGGCTGAACAAGCGTCGCGAACCCGGTGTTACCGAAATGAACCGCGTGCTCAAGGCGCTGGGAATGGACTTCCTCGAAGTCGTCCTGGTGATCCGCGAACCGCAGGCGACGCCGGAAGACGAGATGCCGCTGGCGCAGAAGTACAACCCGTACTTCCGTTATCCGGTCTGCGATTGGCGTGCGCCGTGCGAAGTGCGTGACACTGCGGCGAGCTATCCCGGAGCATCAGCGAAGCAGCGCTTCGAACTCACGGATTACCACGCTCGCGGCGGTGCCGCGTTCTGGCTGACGGTGACGGGGGATTCGATGACCGCGCCGAGCGGCCAGAGCATTGCCGAGGGCATGCTGATTCTGGTTGACCCGGAGTTGGAGGCAGTGCCTGGCAAATTGGTGATCGCCCAGTGGCCGGACAGCGAAGAAGCGATTTTCCGCAAACTCGACGAGCAGGCCGGCCAGCGCTACCTGGTTCCGCTCAATCCAACCTGGCCGAAAACCCTGCTCACCGATGAATGCCGGATTATCGGCGTGGTGGTTCAGGCAACGGCGCGTTACTGAACGGATCGATCCTCGCTCAAGGCCAGGATCGACCCTTTTATTTCATCCCTCTTCCAGTTCAACCAAAGCACTGCCTTCACTGACCATATCGCCTTCCTGGCAATACAGCGCTTTGATCACACCGGCGTGCGGCGCGCGGATGCTGTGTTCCATCTTCATGGCTTCCAGCACCACCAGTTGCGCCCCGGCCTCAACCGACTGTCCCGTTTCGACCAGCACGCGCACGATGCTGCCGTTCATTGGCGCGGTCAGACCGCCCTGATGGCTGTGGCTGGCTTCGACGGCACTGATCGGATCGAACGCTTCGATGCGCCGCAACTCGCCGTCCCATTGCAGATACAACGCGCCACCCTGACGAATCGCCCGCAATGTGCGGCGCACGCCGTCATGCTCGATGGTCAGCGCCTCGCCCAACAGTTTTGCATGGGCCGCAGTTCTCAAGGTCAACGCGCGATCCTGCCCCTCGCAACTCAGATGCAAGGTGATTTCCGCCAGCAAGCCTGCGCGCAAACCACTGCTGCAAGACCAGGGGGAGGCGGGATCATCCGCCCGCGCACGCTTCGGCAAACTCTGCACAAACGCCTGCGCCGCCGCTTGCCAGAACTCGTCGCTCAGCGTGCCTGACGCTGGCAGCAATTGCTCCTGATAGCGCGGGATAAACCCGGTATCCAGCTCTGCCGCCGCAAACGCTGGATGCGCGATGATCCTTCGCAGGAAATTGATGTTGGTCCTCAGCCCGCCAATCGCAAACTCGTCGAGCATGCTCAACAGACGCAAGCGCGCCTGTTCGCGATCTTCACCCCAGGCAATCACTTTGCCGAGCATCGGATCGTAGAACGGCGATATCTCGTCACCTTCCTCAACGCCGCTGTCTACCCGCCGCCCCGGTCCCTGCGCCGATTCGCGGTACAAGTCCAGACGCCCGGTGGCCGGCAGGAAATCATTCGCCGGATCTTCGGCATACAAGCGCACTTCAATCGCATGACCGTTGAGCGGCACCTGCGCCTGGGTGATCGGCAGCGCTTCCCCACGGGCGACGCGAATCTGCCAGGCGACCAGATCCAGCCCGGTGATTGCTTCGGTCACCGGGTGCTCGACTTGCAGCCGCGTGTTCATCTCCATGAAGAAAAACTCGCCGCGCGCATCCAGCAAAAACTCCACGGTGCCGGCGCCGACATAACCGATCGCCTGCGCCGAACGCACAGCCGCTTCGCCCATTGCCCGGCGCAACTCGGGCGTCAGGCCCGGCGCCGGGGCTTCTTCGACGACTTTCTGGTGCCGACGCTGGATCGAGCAGTCGCGTTCGTTGAGGTACAGGCAGTTGCCGTGCTGATCGGCGAACACCTGAATTTCCACGTGACGTGGCTTGAGCAAATACTTTTCCACCAGCATCCGCGAGTCGCCAAACGACGATTGCGCTTCGCGCTGCGCCGAGGCGAGGGCTTCAGCCAGTTGGCTGACATCCTCGACGACTTTCATGCCTTTGCCGCCACCACCCGCAGTGGCCTTGAGCAGCACCGGATAACCGATGCGTTCGCAGGCTTCACGGAAGGTGTCGAGGTCCTGCGCTTCGCCGTGATAGCCCGGCACCAGTGGCACGCCAGCCTTTTCCATCAGCGCCTTGGCGGCGGATTTGCTGCCCATCGCATCGATGGCCGCGGCGGGCGGGCCGAGGAAGATCAGCCCGGCGGCTTCGATGGCGCGGGCGAATCCAGCGTTCTCCGAGAGGAAACCGTAGCCGGGATGAATCGCCTGGGCACCGCTGGCCTTGGCGGCGGCGATCAATTTATCGATTTGCAGATAACTCTCGGCAGCCTTGCTGCCGCCCAGATCCACGCGGATATCGGCTTCACGGCTGTGCCGCGCATCGCGGTCGGTGGCGCTGTGCACGGCGACGGTGGTCAGGCCCAGGGCCTTGGCGGTGCGCATCACGCGGCAGGCGATTTCGCCGCGGTTGGCCACCAGCAGGGTGGTAATCACAGGTGCGCTCATCAACGCGACTCCTTGGTGGATGCGGCTTGCCAGTTCGGCGGGCGTTTTTGCAGAAAGGCGCGCAAGCCTTCCTGGCCTTCAGGGCTGACGCGAATCCGCGCGATGGCATTTTCCGTGTAACGACGCAGGGCCGGGGTCAGCGCGCCGTTGCCGACTTCACGCAGCAAGTCCTTGCTGGCGCGCATGGCGGCGGGGCTGTTGAGCAACAGGTTGTCGATCCACTGTTCGACCTGTTGCTCCAGTTCAGTCGCAGGATAGCTTTCGGCGAGCAAGCCGATCTCCCGCGCCCGCTGCCCGCTGAAGCGCTCGGCGGTCAGCGCATAACGCCGCGCCGCCCGCTCACCGATCGCCTGCACCACGAACGGGCTGATCACGGCCGGTGCCAAGCCGATGCGTACTTCCGACAGGCAGAACTGCGCGTCATCGGCGCCGATCGCCATGTCACAGCAGCTGATCAAGCCCAGCGCGCCACCAAACGCCGCGCCCTGAACCACAGCCAGAGTGGGGATTTTCAGCTTGGCGAGGTTGTACATCAGCTCGGCCAGTTCGCGGGCATCGTCAAGATTGGTGTGGTAATCGAGTTCCGCCGATTGCTGCATCCACGCCAGGTCGGCACCGGCACTGAAATGCTTGCCACGCCCGCGCAGCAGCAGGAAACGCAGGCTCGAATCGCTGGCGACCTTGTCGAGGGAGAGGATCAGTTCGCGGATCATTTCGGCATTGAAGGCGTTGTTTTTCTCGGCACGGTTGAGCCACAAGGTCGCAAAACCGCGTGGGTCGTTTTGCAGTTCGAGGGTATTGAAGTCGCTCATATTCATCCGTCTCCACGGTTCTTGTGGGAGCGAGCCTGCTCGCGAAAGCGGGGTATCAGTCGATCTATCCGCTGCCTGACAGAGCGCATTCGCGAGCAGGCTCGCTCCCACAAAAAAACATCACATCCGGAACACGCCGAAGCGGCTCGGTTCGATTGGCGCGTTCAGCGACGCGGACAAGGCCAGGGCCAGTACATCGCGGGTCTGCGCCGGGTCGATGACGCCGTCGTCCCACAGCCGCGCGCTGGAGTAGTAGGGGTGACCCTGTTCTTCGTACTGATCGAGAATCGGCTGCTTGATCTCGGTCTCCTGCTCGGCGGTGAACGCCTGACCGCTGCGTTCAGCCTGTTCGCGTTTGACCTGCACCAGCACACCGGCGGCCTGTTCAGCACCCATCACGCCAATTCGCGCGTTCGGCCACATCCACAAAAAACGCGGATCGTAAGCGCGCCCGCACATGCCGTAGTTGCCGGCACCGAAGCTGCCGCCGATGATCACGGTGAATTTCGGCACTTTGGCGCAGGCCACCGCGGTCACCAGTTTCGCGCCGTGCTTGGCGATGCCGCCGGCTTCGTACTTCTGGCCGACCATGAAACCGGTGATGTTCTGCAGAAACAGTAGCGGGATGCCGCGCTGGCAGGCCAGTTCGATGAAGTGCGCGCCTTTCTGCGCGGCTTCGGCGAAAAGGATGCCGTTGTTCGCCAGAATCGCGATCGGGTAGCCATGCAAGTGTGCGAAACCGCAGACCAGCGTGGTGCCGAACAGCGCTTTGAATTCATCGAACACCGAACCGTCGACCAGCCTCGCAATCACTTCGCGCACATCGAATGGCTGCTTGGCGTCAGCCGGAACCACGCCGTACAACTCATCGCTGGCGTACAGCGGCGCAATCGGCGTGCGCTGCTGCACCTCGCCGAGCTTGCGCCAGTTGAGGTTGGCGACGCTGCGGCGGGCGAGGGCAAGGGCGTGTTCGTCGTTCTCGGCGTAATGGTCGGCCACGCCGGAGGTCTTGCAGTGCACATCGGCGCCGCCGAGGTCTTCGGCGCTGACCACTTCACCGGTCGCGGCTTTCACCAGCGGCGGGCCGGCGAGGAAAATCGTCGCCTGGTTGCGCACCATGATCGCTTCGTCCGCCATGGCCGGCACATACGCGCCGCCAGCGGTGCACGAGCCCATGACCACGGCGATCTGCGGGATGCCCATGGCGCTCATGTTGGCCTGATTGAAGAAGATCCGCCCGAAGTGCTCGCGATCCGGAAATACTTCGTCCTGACGCGGCAGGTTGGCGCCACCGGAATCCACCAGATACATGCACGGCAGGCGATTTTGCTGGGCGATGGTCTGCGCACGCAGGTGCTTCTTCACGGTGAGCGGATAATACGAGCCACCTTTCACCGTCGCATCGTTGGCGACGATCATGCACTCCACGCCTTCGACGCGGCCGATGCCGGCGATCACCCCGGCAGCTGGCACGTCTTCGCCATACACGGCGTAAGCGGCGAGTTGGCTGATTTCGAGAAACGGCGAGCCCGGATCGAGCAAGCGATTGATGCGCTCGCGCGGCAGCAATTTACCCCGCGAGGTGTGGCGTTCCTGCGCTTTGACACCGCCGCCCTGCGCCACCTGGGCGAGGAGGGTGTGCAGCGCGTCGACCTGTTTGAGCATCGCCGCGCTGTTGGCGGCGAACTCCGCTGAACGCGGGTTGAGCTGAGTGTGCAGAATCATGGGGCTTACTCCGTAAGCAGCTTCTAGCTACAAGCGGCAAGCTGCAAGTTGGGGCAAGAGCGCGGTTCTCTTGCAGCTTGTAGCTTGCCGCTGACGAAATTCATTTCGTCTCGTTGAACAGTTCGCGGCCAATCAGCATGCGGCGGATCTCGCTGGTGCCGGCGCCGATTTCGTAGAGCTTGGCGTCGCGCAGCAGGCGGCCGGCGGGGAATTCGTTGATGTAGCCGTTGCCGCCGAGAATCTGGATCGCGTCGAGGGCCATTTGCGTGGCGCGTTCGGCGGTGTAGAGGATCACCCCGGCCGCGTCCTTGCGCGTGGTTTCGCCGCGCTCGCAGGACTGGGCCACCGCGTACAGATAAGCGCGGCTGGCGTTGAGCTGGGTGTACATGTCGGCGACTTTGCCCTGGATCAGTTGGAATTCGCCGATGCTCTGGCCGAACTGTTTGCGGTCGTGGATGTACGGCACGATCAGGTCCATGCACGACTGCATGATCCCGGTCGGGCCGCCGGAGAGCACCACGCGTTCGTAATCGAGGCCGCTCATCAGCACTTTCACGCCACCGTTGAGCACGCCAAGAATATTTTCCTCCGGCACTTCGACGTCATCGAAAAACAGCTCGCAGGTGTTGGAGCCGCGCATGCCGAGCTTGTCGAACTTGTTGCTGCGGCTGAAGCCTTTCCAGTCACGCTCGACGATGAACGCGGTGATGCCGTGCGGGCCTTTTTCCAGGTCGGTCTTGGCGTAGATCACGTAGGTGTTGGCGTCCGGACCGTTGGTGATCCAGGTTTTGCTACCGTTGAGGACGAAGCGGTCGCCGCGTTTGTCGGCGCGCAGTTTCATAGAGACCACGTCGGAACCGGCGTTGGGCTCGCTCATCGCCAGGGCGCCGACGTGCTCGCCGCTGATCAGCTTCGGCAAGTATTTGCTTTTCTGTTGGTGATTGCCGTTGCGGTTGATCTGGTTGACGCAAAGGTTGGAGTGCGCGCCATAGGACAACGCCACCGACGCCGAACCGCGGCTGATTTCTTCCATCGCCACAACATGCGCCAGGTAACCCAGGCCAGCGCCGCCGTACTCTTCCGGCACGGTGATACCGAGGAGGCCCATGTCACCGAACTTGCGCCACATGTCTGCCGGGAACAGGTTGTCGTGGTCGATCTGCGCGGCACGCGGGGCGATCTGATCGGCGACGAAGGACTGCACCTGATCGCGCAGCATGTCGATGGTTTCACCGAGGGCGAAATTCAGGGATGGATAGCTCATGTGGCACCTTTTGGCTTTTTTATCGGGTGGAGCGCACGACGAATCGGCGTTCAGCTTTACGTTAACGTAAAGCTTCCAGAGATCGACTGTCAATCGGCTTTACGTAAGCGTCAACTTGGGCGAGAGTAAGGGCAGTTCAGGATCAGATATCGGTTTGTTTCTGGTGGGAGCGAGCCTGCTCGCGAAAGCGCTGTATCAGTCGCCCCCAAGGCTGAATGACGCAGCGTATTCGCGCGCAGGCTCGCTCCCACAGGGATTCAAAATCGGGAAAACCCACTAATAAAGACAATAGGGGTCGTCATGGATCAACCCAGTGCAAACCCGCAGCGCAGCTACACCCGTGGCTCTCAGGACCAAGCTCTGCTGGCGATGACCATCGGTCAGCGCTTCGATCAGACTGTCGCGCAGTATCCGGACGGCGAGGCGTTGGTGGTGCGCCATCAACAGTTGCGTTACTCCTGGCGGCAGCTGGCCGACGCGGTGGATGAGCAGGCCAGGGCCTTGCTCGCCCTGGGCTTGCAGACCGGCGATCGACTCGGCATCTGGGCGCCGAATTGCGCGCAGTGGTGCATTACCCAGTTCGCCACGGCGAAGATCGGCGTGATCCTGGTCAATATCAATCCGGCCTACCGCAGCTCCGAACTCGAGTACGTGCTCAAGCAATCCGGCTGCCAGTGGCTGGTCTGTGCCGGAGCGTTCAAGACCTCGAATTACCACGAAATGCTCCAGAGCCTGACGCCACAGTTGGCTGAACACGCCATCGGTCAGCTGCGTAGCGAACGCTTGCCGGAGCTGCGCGGCGTGATCAGCCTCGATGCCAATCCGCCGCCCGGTTTTCTGCCGTGGTCGCAGCTCAGCGATCTGGCGGTCAGCGTCTCGCCCGATCAATTGCGTGAACGCAGTGCCAGCCTGCATTTCGATCAACCGGTGAACATCCAGTACACCTCCGGCACCACCGGTTTCCCCAAGGGCGCGACCCTCAGTCACTACAACATCCTCAACAACGGTTACATGGTCGGCGAAAGCCTCGGCCTGACGGCTGCCGATCGTCTGGTGATTCCGGTGCCGCTGTATCACTGCTTCGGCATGGTCATGGGCAACCTCGGTTGCGTCACCCATGGCAGTACGATGATTTACCCCAATGACGCGTTCGATCCGGCGCTGACCCTGCAAGCGGTGGCCGAAGAGCAGGCCACGGCGCTGTATGGTGTGCCGACCATGTTCATCGCCATGCTGGATCAGCCGCAGCGGCAGACTTTCGACCTGTCGAGCCTGCGCACCGGGATCATGGCCGGCGCCACCTGTCCGATCGAGGTCATGCGGCGGGTCATCAACGAAATGCACATGAGTGAAGTGCAGATCGCGTACGGCATGACCGAAACCAGCCCGGTGTCGTTGCAGACCGGGCCGGCGGACGAGCTGGAGTTGCGCGTCACCACGGTCGGGCGCACCCAGCCGCAACTGGAAAGCAAGATCATCGACACCGCTGGCAACCTTGTGCCGCGCGGCACCATCGGCGAATTGTGCACGCGCGGTTACAGCGTGATGCTCGGTTACTGGAACAACTCGCAGGCCACCGCCGAAGCCATCGATGAGGCGGGGTGGATGCACACCGGCGACCTGGCGAGCATGAACGAGGAGGGTTACGTCAACATCGCCGGGCGTAACAAGGACATGATCATTCGTGGCGGTGAGAACGTTTACCCCCGTGAGCTGGAGGAATTCTTCTTCACCCATCCGGCGGTGGCCGACGTGCAGGTGATCGGTATTCCGTGCTCACGCTACGGTGAGGAAATCGTTGCCTGGATCAAATTCCACCCCGGCCACAGCGCCTCGGAGCTGGAGCTGCAAACGTGGTGCAAGGAACGCATCGCCCATTTCAAGACACCGCGTTACTTCAAATTCGTCGACGCGTTTCCGATGACGGTGACGGGCAAGATTCAGAAATTCAGGATGCGCGAGATCAGTATCGAGGAGCTGAAAACAATCGACCGATAACCACAAAACTCCTGTGGGAGCGAGCCTGCTCGCGAATGCGGTGTGTCATTCAGCGTAAATGTGTCTGATACACCGTTTTCGCGAGCAGGCTCGCTCCCACAGGGATGCAGTGATAGAGAGACGAATCGCAGAAAGCACAAAGGGGAGCCGAAGCTCCCCTTTAATTTGTCGTTGCGTGCTCTTTTTATTATTGAGGGTCGGTCTGTTGTTGTTTTTGGCAACCGTGGCCCTGTACAGCTTTTTGGCGACCCCCATCCGGGGTCAAGAGCAAACGTATTTTTTTGAGCGCTGATCTGCTTTCTCGTTTAACGATCCAACCGATTCGGGAGCTACCTGAAGGTAGTTTTATTGTTCTCTGCCCGGTTGCGGGTCACTCCTGAGAGCACCCTGAAAAGCACACCTTCTCCAAAAAAATCTGTTAGCTGCGTCTCTGCCGTGTTGTTCTTGTTATGTCAGAGTCGTTTCGTCTTGTTTTTATTGGTTTGCGGCTTTTTATTCTTGTTATGCGATAGAGATAGCAGGTGTCGTGCCAACTTTTAAAAATCCTTTTGAATCAACCACTTAGGATTTCGAGGCTTTTTCAGCTTGGGGCAAAGCCAGACAATTTGTTTCCGTGTTACTCGCTTTTGCCCACATCACTGACGCAGCGGTAACACCTCACTGCGCGCTGCGCGCCTTGGCCACTCGCGAACCGCTCGGGCGGCCGAGCACTGCGCTGATCTGCTGGCCCGCGGCAATCAAGGCGTCCAGGTCGATACCGGTCTCGATGCCCAGGCCGTTGAGCAGGTACACCACGTCCTCGGTGGCAACGTTACCGCTCGCGCCTTTGGCGTACGGGCAGCCGCCGAGGCCGGCGATAGAGCTGTCGAACACCGCAATGCCTTCGAGCAGGCTGGCGTAGATGTTGGCCATGGCCTGGCCGTAGGTGTCGTGGAAATGCCCGGCGAGCTTGTCCCGTGGCACCTGCGCCGAGACCACCTCGAACAGGCGCCGGGTCGCGCCCGCCGTGCCGGTGCCGATGGTGTCGCCCAGCGACACTTCATAGCAGCCCATCGCGTACAGTTCGCGCGCGACCATCGCCACTTGCTCCGGCGCGACCGTGCCTTCATACGGACAGCCCAGCACACAGGAAACGTAACCGCGCACGGTAACGCCGTGTTGTTTGGCGGCCTCCATGATCGGCGCAAACCGCGCCAGGCTTTCGCTGATCGAGCAATTGATGTTGCGCTGCGAGAACGCCTCGGAGGCGGCGGCGAACACCGCGACTTCCTTGACCCCGGCGGCAAGCGCGTCTTCAAAACCGCGCAGGTTCGGCGCCAGCGCGCCGTAGGTCACGCCAGGTTTGCGCTGGATCTGCGCGAACACTTCGGCGGATCCGGCCATCTGCGGCACCCATTTCGGCGAGACGAAACTGCCGACTTCGATGTAGCCGAGCCCTGCGGCGCTCAGCGCATCGACCAATTGCACCTTGTCAGCGACGCTGATCGGTTGGGCTTCGTTCTGCAGGCCATCGCGCGGGCCGACTTCGATCAGGCGTACTTGGGAGGGGAGGGACATGGGTGGGACCTGCCTGTTTTTTCAGTTCACGAAGATCCCTGTGGGAGCGAGCCTGCTCGCGAAAGCGGTGGATCAGTCACCGTTAATGGTGGATGACAGAATGCATTCGCGAGCAGGCTCGCTCCCACAGGGGCACCAATATTTGCTAGACCGCCTGGCTTTTGAGCGTCTGCTCCAGCGCCTGGACGCAGCGCTCTTCGGCAGTGTCCAGCTCAAGCTTCATCTGTTCGATATCCAGCAACTGCTGTTCGAGCTGTTCGCGGCGTTCGCTGATTTTCGCCAGCATGCTGTTGAGCTGTTTGGTGTTACCGCCGGACGGGTCGTAGAGTTCGATCAGCTCGCGGCATTCGGCCAGGGAGAAACCGATGCGCTTGCCGCGCAGGATCAGCTTCAGAGTGACCTTGTCGCGCGGCGAATAGATACGTTCCTGGCCACGACGCTCGGGGCTGAGCAGGCCTTGCTCTTCATAAAAGCGGATCGCCCGGGTGGTGATGTCCAGCTCGCGGGCGAGGTCGGAAATGCTGTAGGTCTGACTGCTCATGAAAGCGCTCGGAAAATGGGCATGGCGCTAAGCTAATCGGTGGTTTACGTTTACGTCAAGAAGGATGGTTGTGGTTGTCTGTACAGGCCCCTTCGCGAGCAAGCTCGCTCCCACATTCGACCGCGTTCCTTCAGATGAAATGCAATTCATTGTGGGAGCGAGCCTGCTCGCGAAGAACGATAACGCGGTAAAAAAGCCCTACACCTTCTCCAGCTTCTTCTCCTGCGCCGTCACCTGCTGGCACAACTCGATCATCTGCTCGCGCATCCAGCGGTTGGCCGGGTCCTGGTCGGTGCTTTCGTGCCAGTACAAATGCGTTTCCACCGACGGCACATCATTCACCGGCAAATTGAACGACTGCAAATCATGGCGGCGGGCGAAGCGTTCCGGCACGGTCATGACCATGTCGGTCTGCTGCATCACTTGCGAAGCCATCAAATAGTGCTGCGAGCGCAGGGCGATCTTGCGCTGGATGCCCATTTTGCCCAGCGCCAGATCGACATAACCCAGACCGCTGCGGCGGCTGGAAATATGGATGTGAGTCAGCGACAGGTAGTCATCGAGGCTGAGTTTTTCCTTGCCCGCCATTGGGTGGCCCTTGCGCATGGCGCAGACGTAACGGTCGTCCATCAGCTTGACGTGGCGCACCTGCGGGTCGGTGTTGAGCGGCGCATCCACGGCGAAATCCAGCCGCCCGGCCGCGAGTTCCTTGGTGGTTTCCCGGCGCTTGGACAGAAAGCTTTCGATGATCACCGTTGGCGCCAGGCGGCGCAGGCGCTGGAACAGTGGCGGCAGAATGATCGCTTCCGTCAGGTCGGTCATGCTGATGCGGTAAGTCTTGGCCGCCTGCGCCGGGTTGAAAATGCGGCTTTCCTGCACCGACACGCGCAGCAGTGACAGGGCGTTGCGCACCGGGCCGATGATGTTCTGCGCCATCGGCGTGGGCACCATGCCCTGAGCGGTGCGGACGAAGAGCGGGTCGTTGAAGGTTTCGCGCAACCGCGCCAGGGCGTTGGACACCGCCGGCTGGGTGATGCCGACAATCTGCCCGGCGCGGGTCAGGTTGGCTTCGGTGTAGATCGCGTCGAAGACGATGAAAAGGTTCAGGTCGACCTTGCTCAGATTCATAACGCGGCTTCTCTTGTTATTAAGTGCAAATGTTTTGGGGCTGACGATCAGCGGATCATATATTGGTGATGAATGTTTATACACGCCGAGAATAGGCTAGGTAAATGATCAGCGCTGTTCTAGCATCGATTGCATGACTTGAACAACCTCTGCCCGAGAAGGTAACTACCCATGGATTTCGCTTATTCGCCCAAGGTTCAGGAACTGCGTGAGCGCGTGACTGCGTTCATGGACACTTACGTTTACCCGGCCGAAGCGGTGTTCGAACGCCAGGTCGCCGAGGGCGATCGCTGGCAGCCGACCGCGATCATGGAAGAGCTCAAGGCCAAGGCCAAGGCTGAAGGGCTGTGGAATTTGTTTCTGCCTGAGTCCGAGCTGGGCGCCGGCCTGAGCAACCTCGAATATGCGCCATTGGCGGAAATCATGGGCCGTTCCCTGCTGGGGCCGGAGCCGTTCAACTGCTCGGCGCCGGACACCGGCAACATGGAAGTATTGGTGCGCTACGCCAACGAAGAGCAGAAACAGCGCTGGCTCGAGCCGCTGCTGCGCGGCGAGATCCGTTCGGCGTTCGCCATGACCGAGCCTGACGTGGCGTCTTCCGACGCAACCAACATGGCCGCCCGTGCTGTGCGCGATGGCGATCAGTGGGTAATCAACGGCAAGAAATGGTGGACTTCCGGCGCTTGCGATCCGCGCTGCAAGATCCTGATCTTCATGGGCCTGAGCAACCCCGACGCGCCGCGTCACGCCCAGCACTCGATGATCCTCGTGCCGGTCGATACCCCCGGGGTGGAGATCGTCCGGCCGCTGCCGGTGTTCGGTTACGACGATGCACCGCACGGTCACGCCGAAGTGCTGTTCGACAACGTTCGGGTGCCGTACGAAAACGTCCTGCTCGGTGAAGGACGCGGCTTCGAAATTGCCCAGGGTCGCCTTGGCCCAGGCCGCATTCACCACTGCATGCGTTCGATCGGCATGGCCGAGCGTGCACTGGAACTGATGTGCAAACGCTCGGTGAGCCGCACCGCGTTCGGCAAGCCGCTGGCGCGCCTGGGCGGCAACATCGACAAGATCGCCGACTCGCGAATGGAGATCGACATGGCGCGCCTGCTGACGTTGAAAGCGGCGTACATGATGGACACCGTCGGCAACAAAGTGGCGAAAAGCGAGATTGCGCAGATCAAAGTGGTGGCGCCGAACGTGGCCCTGCGGGTGATCGACCGGGCGATCCAGATGCATGGCGGGGCAGGGGTGTCGAACGATTTCCCGCTGGCCTACATGTATGCCATGCAGCGCACCCTGCGTCTGGCCGACGGCCCCGACGAAGTGCACCGCGCGGCGATTGGCAAGTTCGAGATTGGCAAGTATGTGCCGAAGGAGATGATGCGTAGCGGCCAGTAACACCGCGTCGCCTCATTCGCGAGCAGGCTCGCTCCCACAAGATTTGTGCACGCCACAGATCCAATGTGGGAGCGAGCCTGCTCGCGAAAGGGCCTGTACATTCAGCACATCGACATCAGGATCAATACACCCAAACCTCAACCCGCCGATTCTTGATCCGCCCCTCATCCGCGCTGTTGGTCGCCACCGGCATCAGCGCACCAAAGCCGCGTACTTCGCGCATGACCACACCGTTTTTGACCAGCTCACGCCGCACTGCCATGGCTCTCAGCTTCGACAGCAGATCGGCCCGCGCCGGGTCATCCTTCAAATCACCAAACCCCACCAGCGTCACCGCGCGCTCGGTCTTGCCATGGCGCTTTATATAGTCGAGCACCCGCGCCAGATCCTGCCGCGCCTTGTTGTCCAGACTGGCGCTGCCCTCGGCAAAACGGAAATTCACTGTCAGACGCTGGGCATGCCGGCTGAGGGATTGGTAACCCTCGGGCATCAGCGCGTTCGGCGCCACGCTCATGGCTTGCACGGTCTGGCTGACAAAACCGCTGGTCGCGACGATCGCCTGTCCCTGTGGACTTTGCGCGAACGTTGCCAACGCCTGCGCCCACGGATTCTGGCTGTCCGGCGGTAGATAAAAGAACAAGCGCCGCGACAGCGGATAATCTTCGGTGGCGATCAGACTGTTCAGCGGCAGCATCGCTTGCGAGGCGCCATCGGCAATCGCCACGGCTTTGGCCTGACGCACGTAAGGCAAGCCGATGAAGCCGATACCTTGCGGATCGGCGCTGACCGCGTCGGACAACTGCTCGCTGGATTCGAAACGCTTCGCCGCGCTGCTGAGACTTTTCCCACGCCGGCTCAGGACCAGTTCCTTGAACGTGTCGTACGTCCCGGACTGATCATCCCGCGCATATAAATGGATGGCGCCGCCACGGCTACCGAGCTCTTCCCAGGTTTTCACTTCGCCGGCAAAAATCCGCGCCAATTGCTCGGTGTTCAACTGCTCAAGCGGGTTGGCCGGGTTGAGGATGATCGCCAGGCCATCGATGGCAATGACTTGCTCGGCCGCCGGGCTTTTCAGATCGCCGAGGGCTTGCAGGGCAAGCAGTTCGCTGTCCTTGATCTCACGGGAAGAGGCGGCCAGATCGGCGCTGGCGTTTTTCAACGCAGCGAAACCGGTGCTGGAACCGTGGGCGGCGACCTCGATGATTACGCGTTGCCCTTGTGCGGTCTGGCCGACGATGCGTTGTTCGTTGGCGGTGTCCGGGGTTTCGCGGTGGATTTTCAGCAGGCCTTGTTCCTGCAACAGGCCTTCGACCAGCGCCGGGCCAAGTTCGGCGCCGATAGTGTTGGAGCCTTGAATGCGCAATGCCGGGCCGTTTTCGGGAATCGGCAGGGCGGCGGCGGATACCGACAGCCAGCCACTCAACAGGAAAACGCAGAGAACACGCAGGGTCATGCCGGCACCGAATCAAGCCAAGGGGATTGCCGGGGAGATTAAGTCAGGCGCGTGACCGAAATATGACAGGGGATTACCTGTGGGAGCGAGCCTGCTCGCGAAGGCGGCGTGTCAGGCGAAAAATTTGTCGCTGATCCACCGCTTTCGCGAGCAGGCTCGCTCCCACAATGAAAATTCCCTCAGGCCAGCTCAAGCCAGATCGGCGCATGGTCCGATGGCTTTTCCATGCCGCGCAGTTCGTAGTCCACGCCGGCATCCTTGACCCGTGGCAGCAGGCCATGGGACGCCAGAATCACATCGATGCGCAGCCCACGCTTCGGCTCATCTTCGAAACCACGGCTGCGGTAGTCGAACCAACTGAACATGTCGCTCACGTCGGGGTTGAGGTGCCGATAGCTGTCGGTCAGGCCCCAGTTCTTCAGGCGCGCCATCCACTCGCGTTCTTCCGGCAGGAAGCTGCATTTGCCGGTTTTCAGCCAGCGCTTCATGTTGTCCGGGCCGATGCCGATGTCGCAGTCTTCCGGGGAAATGTTCACATCACCCATCACCACCAGTGGCTGTTCATTGTGGAACTGGCTTTCCAGCAGCGCTTGCAGGTCGCTGTAGAAACGCTCCTTGGCAGGGAACTTGGTCGGGTGATCGCGGCTTTCACCTTGTGGGAAATAGCCGTTCATGATCGTCACCGGCACGCCATTGGCATCAGCGAAAGTACCCCAGATGAAGCGCCGCTGCGCGTCTTCTTCATCGGTGGCGAAGCCTTTATGGATGGCGATCGGTTCGTTGCGCGAGAGCAGGGCGACACCGTAATGGCCCTTCTGGCCATGGAAGTGCACGTGATAGCCAAGGGCGCGGATGTCTTCGTGGGGGAACTGGTCGTCGTGAACCTTGGTTTCCTGCAGGCCGATCACGTCGGGCTGATGTTTTTCGATCAGCGCTGCCAGCTGATGCGGACGGGCACGCAGTCCGTTGATGTTGAAGGAAACAATCTTCATGGTCGGCAGTCCTGGCAAAAGGGCGATGCTAGCTGACATGGGGGAGATGGGCCAGTGTGGGACAAATCATTTTGCCCTGTGGGATTTGTGATGCCCTATGCAGCGCCTCTGTGGGAGCGAGCCTGCTCGCGAAGTGGCCGGCAAGATCGATGAAGATCCCGACTTGGTCTATACCTGTCAGGGGAACCACCACATCCGCCCAAGGTTCGTACCAACAAGCGCGCCAGCCTCCGAGCGCGCCTCCGGGGAGAATCACTGCAATGCCTGAAACCCAGTCCGCCGTTGCCGACGTCCACATGCTCGACCGCGGCTATTCACGCGAAGCCCGCTCGTTGCTGTATCAGGCCTATCGCCACGAGCCGACCTTCGGCTATCTGTTCGAAGCCGAACGTCCCGGCTACGAACAGCGCGTGCGCGCGACGGTGCGCGAGTTGGTCAAACAGCATTTCCTCCAGGACCTGCCGGCAATCGGCCTGTTGGTCAACGATCGCTTGATCGGCATTGCCCTGATCGCACCACCGCAACGGCGCCTGGGCGTTACCGAGAGCTGGGCGTGGCGCTTGCGCATGGTGCTCAGCACCGGTTTTCGCTGCACCCGGCGTTATCTGGAATACCACGATGCCGTCGCCGCGTGCGTGCCCGGTGACTCGGTGCATATGCTGCCGCTGCTCGGCGTTCACCCGCAGTTTCAGGGCAAGCACTACGGCGAACAGTTGCTCACTGCCGTGCACAACTGGTGCGCGGTTGATGAAACCTCGCAAGGGGTGGTGCTCGACACCGGCAACCCGCGCTACCTGGAATTCTATAAAAGGCAGGGTTATCAGGAGATCGGCGAGGTTGCCGTCGGACCGGTGCGCGAACACGTATTTTTCCATGCCAATCCGCAGGTGTTACAAACAGCAACGGGATAATCATCGAACTTCTTCACAAATTACCTGTTCTATCAGGCTCCCGAGCCCGTGATAGCATCCGCGCCTATGAAGTTTCCACGAAGATTTACCAGCGGCGTGCTGATGCTGTTATCCAGCTGCGCGGCGCTGGCGCAAAGTGAATTGGATGTACGGATCAAGCCGTCCAACGATGAACTCAAGGCCAATATAGAAGGCTATATCGGCAGCCTCGGCGATCGCGACGAAGAAGCCTTGCTGCGTTTCAGTCGCGGCGCCGAAGAGCAGGCGCGCAAAGCCGCGCAGGCGCTGGGCTACTACCAGCCGCAGATCGACAGTGACGTCAAGGGCGGGGAAAAACCGCGTCTGGTGCTGAACATCGATCCCGGCGAGCCGATTCGCCTGCGCAACGTCACCGTGCGTGTCGACGGCCCGGCGGCGTCGCTGAAATCCTTTCGCGTACCGAAAAGCGACCTGCTCAAGTCCGGCGCCGTGCTCAACCATGGCCGTTACGAAGATGCCAAACGGGTGATCCAGAATCAGGCCTCGCGCTTCGGTTACTTCAGCGGCCATTTCACCAGCCAGAAGCTCATGGTCGATCCGCGCGCGGGCGTGGCCGACATCGAATTGATCTACGACAGCGGCCCGCGCTATGCGCTGGGCAAAGTCAGTTTCGAGGGCGACACGCCGTTCGACGAAGACCTGCTGCAACGCATGGTGCCGTTCAAGGCAGGCGAGCCTTACGATTCGGAACTGATCGCCGAACTCAACCGCGACCTGCAATCGAGCGGCTATTTCGAAGGCGTGCGCGTCGATGCAGCACCGACGGCAGCGCAGAACGATGTGATTCCGGTCGCCGTCAAACTCGACACGCGCAAGCCACGCACCATGGGCCTTGGTCTCGGTTACTCGACAGACGTCGGGCCGAGGATCAAGGCCAACTGGACGCGTCACTGGGTCAATCCGCAGGGCGACAGCTATGGCTGGGAGGCCGAACTCTCGGCGCCCCGGCAGAACGTCGGGCTGTTTTACGACATCCCGCTCGACCCGCCGTTGACCGACAAACTGCGTTGGGCCGGCGGCTATCAGTTCGAAGACATCGAAAGCTCCGACACCCTCAGCAAGCTGCTGACCTTCGGCCCGGAATGGCACAGCAAGTTGCCCAGCGGCTGGCAGCGGGTGATCTCGCTGAAATGGCAACGCGAGGAATACGAACTCGGCGACGACTCGGGCCTGAGCACGTTGCTGATGCCCGGTATCAGTTATTCGTACCTCAAAAGCGACAACCGCATCGATCCGCGCAACGGCTACCGCCTGAGCTTCGAAAGCAAAGTGGCCAAGGAAGGCCTCGGTTCGGACAACAACCTTTTATATGGCACCGCGCTGGTCAAAGGCCTGACTACGGTGTTCGACAAGCACCGCTTGCTCGGCCGCGTGCAGGTCGGCGGCAGCGCCACCAATGGCTACAACTCGATTCCGCCGTCGCTGCGCTTCTTTGCCGGTGGCGATCAGAGCGTGCGCGGTTACGACTACCAGAGCCTGTCGCCAAAAAACTCTGACGGCGACCGCATCGGTGGCCGCTACATGATCGCTGGCAGCGTCGAGTATCAATATTCGATTGCCGAGAAATGGCGGGTCGCGACCTTCGTCGACCAGGGCAACTCTTTCAACAAACTCGAACTGCCCGACCTCAAGACCGGCGTCGGTGTGGGTGTGCGCTGGGTGTCGCCGGTCGGGCCGATCCGCCTCGACCTCGCTCGCGGGCTGGATGACGACGGCGGCTTCCGACTGCACTTTTCCATGGGGCCTGAGCTGTGAAGCGTGGTTTGAAAATAACGGCGCTGACGGTGTTGGCGCTGGTCTTGCTGATCGTCCTGAGCCTGGCCGCACTACTTGGTACGCAAGCGGGCAGTCGTTGGGCGTTGGGCCTGGTGCCGGGCCTGAAGGTGGAGAATTTCCAGGGTCGCCTCGGTGGCCAATGGAGCGCCGATCACTTGGTGTGGCAGCAGGACACCAGCCGTGTCGAGCTGAACAAGGCGATCTTCGCCTGGTCACCGCTGTGCCTGACGCGCATGACCTTGTGCATCGATCAGCTCAAGGCCGATCAGGTGATCCTGCAGTTCCCGCCCAGCGAAGAAACCACCGAGAGCGGCCCGATCAAACTGCCCGATCTGCAGTTACCGTTGGCCATTGAACTCGGCGATGTCGAGGTCGGCAGCCTGTTGTTTAACGGCAGCGAACAGCTCAAGGGCTTGCAACTGGCGGCGCACTGGACCGCTCAGGGCCTGCAGATCGACAGCGTGAAATTGCAGCGTGACGAGCTCAGCCTGAACCTGTCCGGCCTGCTGCAACCGAGCGGTAACTGGCCACTGAATATTCAGGGCGATCTGACCTTGCCCGCTCCCGGCAGCGAGCCGTGGACCCTGGCGCTGAAAGTTGAAGGCGACCTGCTGAAAACCCTCAACCTGCACGCCGACAGCCGTGGTTACCTCGACGGCCAGTTGAGCGGCGAGCTGCAAGCACTGGCGGAAAACCTCCCGGCCAAGCTGCGCATCACCAGCGACGCGTTCAAACCCAGCGCCGATCTGCCGGACACCCTGCAATTCAATCAGCTTGTACTCACCGGCGAAGGCGACCTGAAAAACGGTTATCAACTGCTCGGCAACGCCACGCTGCCCGCCGAAAAATCGCCAGTGGCGCTGCTGCTCAAAGGCAAGGTCGACGCCAACGGCGCGCAGATCGCCGGGCTCGATCTCAACGCCAACGACCAGCAAAGCCTCAAACTCAGCGGCAGTGTCGACTGGAGCAAGGGCCTCAGCGCTCAGGCCAATATCAACTGGCAAGACTTCCCGTGGCACCGGCTCTATCCCGAGATCGACGAGCCGCAAGTCGCGTTGCGTACTTTCACTGGCGAAGTGTCCTACACCGACGGCCAGTACCTCGGCAATTTCGACGCTGCGCTGGATGGCCCGGCCGGGGCGTTCACGCTGAGCAGTCCGTTCAGCGGCAGCCTCGAACAGATCGCCTTGCCGCAACTGGTCATGCAGGCCGGGCAGGGCAAGGCCGAAGGGCACGTCAATGTGCGCTTCGCCGACGGCATCGCCTGGGATACCGCGCTGGATCTGTCGGCGCTCAACCCGGCTTATTGGGTCGCCGAACTGCCGGGCACGCTGGCCGGGCCGTTGAAAAGCAAAGGCGAGATGAAGAATGATCAGCTCAGCCTCAGCGCCGACCTCGACCTCAAAGGCAAATTGCGCGGTCAGCCGGCGGTCCTGCAAGCGAAGGCTGACGGTGCGGGCGAGCGGTGGAACCTCAACGCCCTGCAAATCCGCCTCGGCGATAACAGCATCAACGGCAAGGGCAGCCTGCAGGACAAACTCGGCGGGCAGATCGATATCAAGTTGCCGCGTCTGGCCCAGCTCTGGCCGCAATTGCGCGGGCAGGTCAACGGTCAGGTCAATGTTGCCGGCACGTTGAAGGCGCCGCAGGGCAAGCTTGATCTGCAGGGTTCGCAACTGGCCTTTCAGGACAATCGCCTGCAAAGCCTCAACCTCGACGCCACGCTCGACAGTGCGCAGCGGGCGAAGATCAATCTCAAAGGCAGCGGCATTCAGACCGGCGATACTTCGCTCGGCACCCTGACCGCCAGTGCTCAGGGCGACATCAAGAGCCAGAAACTCAACCTCGACCTGATCGGACCGAAGTTGAAACTGGCGCTGGGTCTGGACGGCAATCTGGACAAGGGCAACTGGCGCGGACGTCTGGCCAGTGGCGACATTCAGGCCGGTGGCCAGGACTGGAAGCTGCAAGGCCCGGCAAAACTGGAGCGCCTGGCGGACGGCCAGATCAATTTCGGCGCGCATTGCTGGCTGTCCGGCAACGCCAGCCTGTGTGGCGAAGACCAACGCCTGATGCCCGAGCCGAAGCTGCGTTATCACCTCAAGCAATTCCCGATCGAAAGCCTTGCGCAATGGCTGCCCAAAGACTTCGCCTGGCAAGGCCGGCTCAATGCCGATCTGCAACTGGACCTGCCGGCGAGCGGCCCGAACGGCGCGGTCAGTGTCGATGCCAGCGGCGGCACCCTTCGCGTGCGCGACAAGGATCGCTGGCTGGATTTTCCCTATCAGACCCTCAAACTCAGCAGCAAACTCACGCCCAAGCGCGTCGACACCGAGCTCAATTTTGTCGGCGGCAAACTCGGCGAATTGATGGTCCAGGCGCAGCTCAATCCGCTGCCGAAAAACAAACCGCTGAGCGGCTCGTTCCGCCTTTCCGGCCTCGATCTTTCGGTTGCGCGACCGTTCGTGCCGATGGTGGAAAAACTCACCGGCCGGCTCAACGGCAGCGGCACTATTTCCGGTGGCCTGCTCGCGCCATTGGTCAACGGCACCGTGCAGCTCAGCGATGGCGAAGTGTCCGGCGCCGAACTGCCGATGGAGCTGCAGAACCTGCAACTGACGGCGGCGATCGCCGGCGAATCGGTGCGCCTGGACGGTGGCTGGGACAGCGGCAAGACTGGCAAAGGCAGTCTCAACGGCAACGTCGCTTGGGGTCAGGCACTGGTGGTCGATCTGGCGCTCAAGGGCACGCAATTGCCGGTCAGCGTCGAACCCTACGCCAAACTGGAAATGGCTCCGGATCTGAAAATTTCCATGGCCGGCGATGAGCTGAAAGTTGCCGGTAAGGTGTTGGTGCCGAAGGGCGAAATCACCGTGCGCGAACTGCCGCCATCGACGGTAAAAGTCTCCGACGACACGATCATCGTCGGCGCGCAGACCGAAGAGGGCAAACCGCCGATCGCGATGAAAATGGACATCGACGTGATCGTCGGCCAGGACAAGCTGAGCTTCGCCGGTTTCGGCCTGACCGCGAATCTGCAAGGTCAGGTGCACATCGGCGACAACATGGACACCCGTGGCGAACTCTGGCTCAACGACGGCCGCTATCGCGCCTACGGCCAGCGCCTGACGGTGCGTCGCGCGCGTCTGTTGTTCGCCGGTCCCATCGACCAGCCGTATCTGGATATCGAAGCGATCCGCCAGACCGACGACGTCATCGCCGGTATTCGCCTGAGCGGCAGCGCCGAACAACCGACCACGCAGATCTTCTCCGAACCGGCGATGAGTCAGGAACAGGCGCTGTCGTACCTGGTGCTGGGCCGTCCGCTGAGCACCAGCGGCGAAGACAACAATATGCTCGCGCAAGCCGCGCTGGGCCTGGGCCTGATGGGCAGCTCGGGCATCACCAGCGGCCTGGCCAAGGATCTGGGTATTCAGGACTTCCAACTCGACACCCAAGGCAGCGGCAACGACACCAGCGTGGTCGCCAGCGGCAACATCTCCGAAAAACTCAGCCTGCGCTACGGCGTCGGCGTCTTCGAACCGGCCAGCACCATCGCCTTGCGCTACAAGCTGAGCAAGAAGGTCTACGTCGAAGCGGCGAGCGGCGTGGCGAGTTCGCTGGATATTTTCTACAAGCGGGATTTCTAGAGCGCACCTGCTCATTTGAACCGAGTCGCACCCTTCGCGAGCAGGCTCGCTCCCACATTGGAACGTGTTTTCCCTGTGGGAGCGAGCCTGCTCGCGAATGCGGTCGCTCACGCGATAAAACCCAGCCCACAGGTCAACTAATTACCAAGCCCCCTAACTATTGCGTTGACATTCGCTGCCTAAGCAGTAACATCTCGACATACATTCACTGCCTAGGCAGTTATCAGGTCGGCCCATGAAGCATTTCACCCCGGAAGAATTCAAACATTGCCACCTTGGCCTGTTGCTCGGCCGTGCCGCGCTGCTCAAGGACCGGATCATCGACACCCACATGGAACCGCACGGCATCACCGCCGCGCAGTTCAAGGTGTTGATCATCATGGCCCAGTTCGGCGTCGACACCCCGACCGAGCTGTGCCGGCATCTGTCGCTGGACAGCGGGTCGATGACGCGCATGCTCGATCGTCTGGAGCAGAAGGGCTTCCTGATTCGCCAGCGCAGCGAAGATGACCGGCGTCAGGTGCAGCTGAAGCTGACCGAGCAGGGCCAGCAGTTGACCGATCGTCTGCCGCAGATTGGTGCCGAGGCGATGAATGAACTGGCCGGTGCCATTACCCGCGAAGAGCTGAAGACCCTGGAATACATCCTCAAGAAAATCCTCCTGGCCGCCGGTGACCCGATTACCGTCCAGCGTTTGGGTGAACACAATGAGCGCTAAGACCTTGCGCAGCAGTCTGACGCTGTTGTTGTCGGCGATGATCCTCGCCGGTTGCGCCAACTACAGCGGCCTCGACACTGAAGGCCAGCGCCTCGACGCGGCGCAGTTGAAGACAGCGCAGTCTCTCGATGGCGTGACCCTGTCTCCAGCGGCGTGGCCGAAAAGCGATTGGTGGAGCAGCCTCGGCGATCCGCAGCTCGACGGCCTGATCCGCGAAGCCCTGCGCGACAGCCCGGACATGCAGATCGCCGAAGCCCGTGCGCACCAGGCCAGCGCCGCCGCGTATGCTGCCGATGCCGAGCGTTATCCGACCCTCGACGCCAGCGCTGGCATCAGCCGTTCGCGTCTGGCCCGCGATCAGGATCCGCGCGGGCAGGGCGGGGCTTATGCGACGGTGCGCAATGTCAGTGCCGGCTTCAATTACAACTTCGACTTGTGGGGCGGCCAGCGCGATGCCTGGGAAGCCGCACTCGGTGAGGCCCGTGCTGCTGAAGTCGACCGTCAGGCCGCGCAGCTGACCCTCGCCGCTGACGTCGCCCGCGCTTACAGCGATCTCGGTCAGGCGCACATCGTTTATGACCTCGCCAGCGAAGACCTCAAGCGCACCCGGCAAATGCTTGACCTCAGCCAGCGCCGCTTGAGTTCCGGGATCGACAGCCAGTACCAGTTTCAGCAAACCCAGAGCCTGGAAGCCAGTTCTCAGGCCAGCCTGATCGATGCGGAAAAACGCCTGAACAGCGCGAAAATCGCCTTGGCCGTATTACTCGGCAAAGGCCCGGATCGCGGCAACGAGATCGCCCGGCCGAAAGTCCTGCAAGCCAGCGCCGTGGCGGTGCCCTCGGTGTTGCCAGCGGAACTGCTCGGACGCCGCCCGGATCTGGTCGCGGCGCGCTGGCGTGTCGAGGCGGCGAGCAAAGACATCGATGCGGCGAAAACCCGCTTTTATCCCAACCTCAACCTGTCGGCCTCGGCCGGCGCCGAGTCGTTGTTGGGTGATGCGATGTTCGGTTCGGCCAGTCGTTTCTTCAACATCGCGCCGACCGTGTCGCTGCCGATCTTCGATGGCGGACGCCTGCGCGCCAACCTCGATGCCCGCGACGCCGATTACGATCTGGCGGTGGCGCAGTACAACAAGAGCCTGGTCAAAGCCCTGGGTGATGTCGGCGACACCATCAATCAGCTGCGCGATATCGGCCGGCAGATCGGCGCGCAGCAACATGCCACCGACGTCGCTCAGGATTCTTACAACACCGTCGTCCAGCGTTACGGTTCCGGCATCGGCAACTACCTGGACGTGCTCAGCATCGAGCAGCAATTGCTCCAGGCCCAGCGTCAGCTGGCGACCCTCAATGCCGAGCAGATCGACCTGTCGATTCAACTGATGCAAGCGCTGGGCGGCGGCTTTCAGGGTGAAAACCTGAACGCAGCCAACGCCAGCCCAGCCTCGTCGCACCCATAATTCAAGGTATTTGTCATGGCCACTGCCGAAAACACCCAAGCTCAAGACAACACCCCGGACACCGGCAACCCGCGCAAACGCAAGGTGATGCTGCTGGCCCTCGCTGTGGTGGTCCTGCTCGCCATTGCCGGCGTCTGGGCCTATCACGAGTTCATCGGGCGCTTTAACGAAAGCACCGACGATGCCTACGTCAATGGCAACGTCGTGGAAATCACGCCGCTGGTCACCGGCACCGTGGTCAGCATCGGCGCCGACGACGGGGATCTGGTCCAGGAAGGCCAGGTGCTGGTCAACTTCGACCCCAACGATGCCGAAGTCGGCCTGCAAAGTGCCAAGGCGAAACTGGCGCGCACTGTGCGTCAGGTGCGCGGCCTGTATAGCAACGTCGACGGCATGAAAGCTCAGGTCAACGCGCAGCAGGCCGAAGTGCAGAAAGCCCAGGACAACTACAATCGGCGGAAAAATCTCGCCCAGGGCGGGGCGATTTCCCAGGAAGAGCTGTCCCACGCCCGCGACGACCTGACCTCGGCGCAGAACGCCTTGGCTAACGCCAAACAGCAACTGAAAACCACCAGCGCACTGGTCGACGACACCGTGGTTTCGTCGCATCCAGACGTAATGTCGGCGGCTGCCGATCTGCGTCAGGCCTACCTGACCAATGCCCGCAGCACCTTGATCGCGCCGGTCACCGGTTACGTCGCCAAGCGCACCGTGCAGCTCGGTCAGCGTGTGCAGCCGGGCACCGCGTTGATGGCGGTGATTCCGCTGGATCAGCTGTGGATCGATGCCAACTTCAAGGAAACCCAACTGCGTGACATGCGCATCGGCCAGCCAGTGGATATCGAGGCCGATATTTACGGCAGCGATGTGAAATACAGCGGCACCGTCGACAGCCTCGGCGCCGGTACCGGCAGCGCATTTGCCTTGCTGCCGGCACAGAACGCCACCGGTAACTGGATCAAGATCGTCCAGCGCGTGCCAGTGCGTATCCACATCAATGCCGAAGAGCTGGCCAAGCACCCGCTGCGTGTCGGTCTGTCGACCAATGTCGAGGTCAATCTGCACGACCAGAGCGGCCCGGTGCTGGCCCAGCAACCGCCGCAAAAGGCCTCGTTCAGCACCAACGTCTACGAGCGCCAACTGGCCGAAGCGGACGCGATGATTGCCCAATTGATTCACGACAACAGCGCAGCAGCAGGCAAGACCGCACAGCGCTGAATGCTGACTCCAACCCCTGTGGGAGCGAGCCTGCTCGCGAATGCTGACTGACATTCAACATAAATGTCGACTGATCCACCGCCTTCGCGAGCAGGCTCGCTCCCACAAAGGGCTGCTGTGTCTGTAACTGACGCAGCGCCTACCTGGTTTCAAGGGATTCACAATGAGCAATAACGCTTCTTTCACGCCGCCCAGCCTGTTGCTCAGCACCATCGGCCTGTCGCTGGCGACGTTCATGCAAGTGCTCGACACGACCATCGCCAACGTGGCGTTGCCGACGATTTCCGGCAACCTCGGGGTGAGTTCGGAGCAGGGCACCTGGGTTATTACTTCGTTCGCCGTGAGCAACGCGATTGCGCTGCCGCTGACCGGTTGGCTCAGCCGCCGCTTCGGCGAGGTGAAGCTGTTTCTGTGGGCGACGATGCTGTTTGTGCTGGCGTCGTTTCTCTGCGGTATCTCCACTTCGATGCCCGAGCTGATCGGCTTTCGCGTGCTGCAGGGCCTGGTCGCCGGGCCGCTGTACCCGATGACGCAGACGCTGTTGATCGCGGTGTATCCGCCGGCGAAACGCGGGATGGCCCTGGCATTGCTGGCGATGGTCACGGTGGTCGCGCCGATTGCAGGTCCTATTCTCGGCGGCTGGATCACTGACAGTTACAGCTGGCCGTGGATCTTCTTCATCAACGTGCCGATCGGCATCTTTGCGGTGATGGTGGTGCGTTCGCAACTGGCGAAACGGCCGGTGGTGACCAGTCGCCAGCCAATGGATTACGTCGGTCTGATCACCCTGATCATTGGCGTTGGCGCGTTGCAGGTGATCCTCGACAAGGGCAATGACCTGGACTGGTTCGAGTCGAATTTCATCATTGTCGGCGCGGCGATTTCCGTGGTCGCGCTGGCGGTGTTCGTGATCTGGGAAATGACCGACCGCCATCCGGTGGTCAACCTGCGCCTGTTCGCCCATCGCAACTTCCGCATCGGCACGCTCGTGCTGGTGCTGGGTTATGCCGGGTTCTTCGGCATCAACCTGATCCTGCCGCAGTGGTTGCAGACGCAAATGGGCTACACCGCGACCTGGGCGGGACTTGCCGTGGCGCCGATCGGGATTCTGCCGGTGTTGCTGTCGCCATTTGTCGGCAAGTACGCGCACAAGTTCGACCTGCGCCTGCTCGCCGGCATTGCGTTTCTGGCGATCGGCCTGAGCTGCTTCATGCGTGCCGAGTTCACCAACGAAGTCGACTTCCAGCACATTGCGCTGGTGCAGTTGTTCATGGGCATCGGTGTGGCGCTGTTCTTCATGCCGACCCTGAGCATTCTGATGTCGGACTTGCCGCCGAGCCAGATCGCTGACGGCGCAGGCCTGGCGACGTTCCTGCGGACACTGGGCGGCAGCTTCGCGGCCTCGCTGACCACCTGGATCTGGATTCGCCGGGCCGATCAGCATCATGCGTATATGAGCGAAAGCATCAGCACGTTTGAGCCAGCCACCCGCGAGACCTTGAATCAATTGGGCGGCGCGAGCCAGTCGGCGTATGCGCAGATGGATCAGATCCTCACGAGCCAGGCGTACATGCTCTCCACCGTGGATTACTTCACGTTGCTGGGCTGGGGATTCATGGGGTTGATTCTGATTGTGTGGCTGGCTAAGCCGCCGTTCGCCGCCAAGGCCGGGCCTGCCGCCAGCGGGCATTAACCTGAAACGCAGCACCTGTGGGAGCGAGCCTGCTCGCGAAAGCGGTGTGTCAGACACTCGACTGCTGAGTGACACACTGCATTCGCGAGCAGGCTCGCTCCCACAGGGTTTTGTGTTTGGCTTTAAATCGTAGGGGCGGGCAGGGCGGGTGGCGGGGCGAAATCGAACGGCGCCAAGGCATACCCGCTCTCATCGACCTGCAACGCCCAACCCTGACGATCCCAATCCCCCAGCACAATCCGCTTCGCCGCCTGCTCACCAAGCTGCAACTTGTGAATTGCCGGGCGGTGGGTGTGGCCGTGGATCAGAGTCTTCACGCCGAATTCCTGCATCACTCGCGGAATCTCTTCCGGGGTGACATCGACGATGTCGTTGGCCTTCATCCGCGTCTGTGCACGGCTTTCGCTGCGTAGCTTGCGTGCCAGTTTGTGGCGGCTGCGCAGTGGCAGGTGACGGAGGATGAACAGGGTGATCGGGTTGCGCAGGTAGCGGCGCAGCTTCATGTAGCCAACGTCGCGGGTGCACAGGCTGTCTCCGTGCATCAGCAGCACCGGCTCGCCGTAGAACTGCACGACACTCGGGTCCTTCAACAGCGTGCAGCCGGCCTGTTTGCAGAAGGCCTTGCCGAGCATGAAGTCGCGATTGCCGTGCATGAGAAAAATCGCCGTACCGCTGTCGCTCAAATCGCGCAGGGCCTGGCAGATGGAACGCTGAAAGGGCGTCATGGCGTCGTCGCCAATCCATGCCTCGAAGAAGTCGCCGAGGATGTACAACGCACTCGCCGAGCGGGCGCGTCCGGCGAGCAAATCCAGAAACGCCCGGGTAATGTCCGGGCGCTCCTCTTCCAGATGCAAGTCTGAAATCAGCAATATCACGCTGCGATGATCTCGGCTTTCTCGATGATCACGTCGTCTGCTGGTACGTCCTGGTGGCCGGCCTTGGAAGTGGTCGACACGCCTTTGATCTTGTCGACAACGTCGGTGCCGGCGGTCACTTTACCGAATACCGCGTAGCCCCAGCCCTGCACGTTCTTGCCGCTGTGGTTGAGGAAGGTGTTGTCGGCGACGTTGATGAAGAACTGCGCCGATGCCGAATGCGGCTCCATGGTGCGGGCCATGGCGACGGTGTATTTGTCGTTGGAGAGACCATTGTCCGCTTCGTTCTGGATGCTTGGACGCTTGTCTTTCTTTTCTTTCATGCCAGGCTCGAAACCGCCGCCCTGGATCATGAAGTTGCCGATGACGCGGTGGAAAACAGTGTTTTCGTAGTGACCGGCCTTCACGTACTCGATGAAGTTGGCAACGGTGATCGGCGCCTTTTCAGCGTTCAGTTCGATGACGATGTCGCCATGGTTGGTGGTCAGTTTGACTTGAGTCATGGTCATTACTCTTCATAGGGAATTCGTGGTTCTGGGACATTGAGCCCCACAACCGGTTCAGCCTGCTTCGGCCAAGGTGCGCAGTTTAGCGTGACAGGCGCGAATTTCGAGGCGGTTTTTCATTTCCCGGCGATTAAATGCGTGCCTTTATAAGAGCTGCTCTGTCAGGCCCTTGACAGCATCGGCTATGATAGCGGCTTTGTTTTGTCTGGCCCCTCTTTGCGGCCGCGCACCTGTACGTCAAGGATCCTATGAGCAAGCCCACTGTCGACCCTACCTCGAATGCCAAGTCCGGCCCTGCCGTGCCGGTCAACTTCCTGCGGCCGATCATCCAGGCAGACCTGGACTCGGGCAAGCACACCCAGATCGTGACTCGCTTCCCGCCGGAGCCCAACGGCTACCTGCACATCGGCCACGCCAAGTCGATCTGCGTCAACTTCGGCCTGGCCCAGGAGTTCGGTGGCGTCACGCACCTGCGTTTCGACGACACCAACCCGGCCAAGGAAGATCAGGAATACATCGACGCCATCGAAAGCGACGTCAAATGGCTGGGCTTCGAATGGTCCGGTGAAGTGCGCTACGCCTCGCAGTATTTCGACCAGTTGCACGACTGGGCCGTCGAGCTGATCAAGGCCGGCAAGGCCTACGTCGACGACCTGACCCCCGAGCAGGCCAAGGAATACCGTGGCAGCCTGACCGAGCCGGGCAAGAACAGCCCGTTCCGTGACCGCACCGTGGAAGAGAACCTCGACCTGTTCGCGCGCATGAAGGCCGGTGAATTCCCGGACGGCGCGCGCGTGCTGCGGGCGAAGATCGACATGGCCTCGCCGAACATGAACCTGCGCGACCCGATCATGTATCGCATCCGCCACGCGCATCACCACCAGACCGGCGACAAGTGGTGCATCTACCCGAACTACGACTTCACCCACGGTCAGTCGGATGCCATCGAAGGCATCACGCATTCGATCTGCACCCTCGAGTTCGAAAGCCACCGTCCACTGTACGAGTGGTTCCTGGAGAACCTGCCGGTGCCGGCGAACCCGCGCCAGTACGAATTCAGCCGCCTGAACCTGAACTACACGATCACCAGCAAGCGCAAGCTCAAGCAACTGGTTGACGAGAAGCACGTCAATGGCTGGGACGATCCGCGGATGTCCACGCTGTCGGGCTTCCGCCGCCGTGGCTACACGCCGAAATCGATCCGCAACTTCTGCGAAATGATCGGCACCAATCGTTCCGACGGTGTGGTCGATTTCGGCATGCTCGAATTCAGCATCCGCGACGACCTCGACCACAGCGCACCGCGTGCCATGTGCGTGCTGCGTCCGCTGAAAGTGGTCATTACCAACTACCCGGAAGGCCAGGTCGAAAACCTCGAGCTGCCACGCCACCCGAAAGAAGACATGGGCGTGCGGGCTCTGCCGTTCGCCCGGGAAATCTACATCGACCGTGAAGACTTCATGGAAGAGCCGCCGAAGGGCTACAAGCGCCTGGAACCGGCCGGTGAAGTGCGTCTGCGCGGCAGCTACGTGATCCGCGCCGACGAAGCGATCAAGGACGCCGACGGCAATATCGTCGAACTGCGCTGCTCGTACGACCCGGACACCCTCGGCAAGAACCCGGAAGGGCGTAAGGTCAAAGGCGTGATCCACTGGGTGCCGGCCGCCGCCAGCGTCGAGTGCGAAGTGCGTCTGTACGATCGCCTGTTCCGTTCGCCGAACCCGGAAAAGGCCGAAGACAGCGCCAGTTTCCTCGACAACATCAACCCTGACTCGCTGCAAGTGCTGACCGGTTGTCGCGCCGAGCCATCGCTCGGCAATGCACAGCCGGAAGACCGTTTCCAGTTCGAGCGCGAAGGCTACTTCGTCGCAGACCTGAAGGACTCGAAACCCGGTCAGCCGGTATTCAACCGTACCGTGACCCTGCGTGATTCGTGGGGCCAGTGAGTGAGTCAAGGAACTAACGTGCTAACGATCTACAACACGCTCAGCAAAAGCAAAGAAGTCTTCAAGCCGCTGGATGGCAACAAGGTGCGCATGTACGTCTGCGGAATGACCGTGTACGACTACTGCCACCTCGGCCACGGCCGCAGCATGGTTGCGTTCGACCTGGTGACGCGCTGGCTGCGCTTCAGCGGTTACGACCTGACCTACGTGCGCAACATCACCGACATCGACGACAAGATCATCAATCGCGCGCGCGAGAACGGTGAGTCGTTCGAAGCGCTGACCGAGCGCATGATCGCCGCGATGCACGAAGACGAAGCGCGCCTGAACATCCAGAAGCCGGACATGGAACCGCGCGCCACCGATCACATCGCTGGCATGCACGCGATGATCCAGACCCTGATCGACAAGGGCTACGCCTACGCGCCGGGCAATGGCGACGTGTACTACCGCGTCGCCAAGTTCATGGGCTACGGCAAGCTGTCGCGCAAGAAGATCGAAGACTTGCGCATCGGCGCGCGCATCGAAGTCGACGAGTCGAAGGAAGACCCGCTCGACTTCGTCCTGTGGAAAGCTGCCAAGCCGGGCGAGCCGAGCTGGGAATCGCCATGGGGCGCCGGGCGTCCGGGCTGGCACATCGAATGCTCGGTGATGTCGACCTGCTGCCTCGGCGAGACTTTCGACATTCACGGCGGCGGCAGCGACCTGGAGTTCCCGCACCACGAGAACGAAATCGCCCAGAGCGAAGCGGCCACCGGCAAGACCTACGCCAATGCGTGGATGCATTGCGGGATGATTCGCATCAATGGCGAGAAGATGTCCAAGTCCTTGAACAACTTCTTCACCATCCGCGACGTGCTCGACAAGTACCACCCGGAAGTCGTGCGTTACCTGCTGGTATCGAGCCACTACCGCAGCGCGATCAACTATTCGGAAGACAACCTCAAGGACGCCAAGGGCGCGCTTGAGCGTTTCTACCACGCGTTGAAAGGCCTGCCGAACGTTGCACCGGCGGGCGGCGAAGCGTTCGTCGAGCGTTTCACCACGGTGATGAACGACGACTTCGGCACCCCTGAAGCCTGCGCCGTGCTGTTCGAAATGGTCCGTGAGATCAACCGTCTGCGTGAGAGCGATCTTGATGCAGCGGCGGGGCTGGCGGCACGTCTGAAAGAACTGGCGAGCGTGTTGGGTGTGTTGCAGTTGGAGGCGGATGACTTCCTGCAGGCGGGCGCTGAAGGGCGTGTCGATGCGGCGCAAGTGGATGCACTGATTGCCGCGCGTCTGGCTGCTCGGGCTGGCAAGGATTGGGCCGAGTCGGACCGGATTCGTGATCAGCTGACGGCGATGGGTGTGGTGCTTGAAGATGGCAAGGGTGGCACGACCTGGCGGTTGGCTGACTGATCTAAAAGCCAAAAGTCAAAAGCCCCTCACCCTAACCCTCTCCCGGAGGGAGAGGGGACTGACCGAGGTGTCTTTTGCTATACGCCGACCTGAACGACCGAGTCGATTATGGATTCGGTGAAGCCAGATCAGGTCGGCGCATCTCTCGAATATCCCCCAATCGGCTCCCTCTCCTCGGGGAGAGGGCTGGGGTGAGGGGCAAGGGGTTGATGCAGTAGCCGAACAGGACGATGTTCGCCTAATCCATAATCGACGCGTGTTTTTCAGGTCGATGTATAACGCAAGACACCTCGGTCGGCTCCCTCTCCTCGGGGAGAGGGCTGGGGTGAGGGGCAAAGGGGTGTACTCAGTTGCCAATTTGCCGCAACCGCTTATACAGCGTATTCCGACTCACCCCCAACCGCCGCGCCAAGTGCGAAATATTCCCTCCGGCCGCCTTCAACTCGCGATTCAGCGCCTCAACATCATTCAAATCCAGCCCCAGCGGCGCCGCCGTCTCCACCGGCTCCATCTCCAGATCGACAAAAAAATCATCCGGCAGATGCTCAGGCCGCACCGGTTGTTCCTCGGCCATGGCCAGCGCCACTTGCATCACGCTGCTGACCTGACGCAAATTCCCCGGCCACGGATGCTTTTCAAACAACTCCAGAACTTCAGGGCTCAGCCCCGCCCATTGCGTCGGCTCGCGATGCTGCTCCCACAGCCGTTTGAACAGCGCCTGCTTGTCGCTGCGTTCGCGTAACGGCGGCAGTTCCAGGGTCAGGCCACCAATGCGGTAATACAAATCTTCGCGGAAGCGGCCCAGTTGCACCTGTTCGCGCAATGATCGGTTGGTCGCCGAGATAATCCGCAAATCCACCGGAAACAACTCGCTGCTGCCCACCGGCTGCACGCAGCGCTCCTGCAACACGCGCAACAAACGCGCCTGAGTTGGCAGCGGCATGTCACCGATCTCATCGAGAAACAGCGTGCCTTTGTCGGCCTTGCGGATCAGGCCGATGCTGCCTTTCTGGTTGGCCCCGGTGAACGCGCCTTTCTCGTAACCGAACAACTCGGACTCGACCAGTTCAGCGGGGATCGCTGCGCAGTTCACCGCGATGAATGCCTGTTTGCTCCGCGAGCTGGCCTGGTGCAAGGCTTTGACGAAGACTTCCTTGCCGACGCCGGTCTCACCGTGAATCAGTAATGGAATGTCTTTCTCCAGCAAGCGCTCGGCCTGGCGCACGGCTTTTTCCACGCGGCTGTCGCCGAAATGCAGCGTATTGAGGCTGATCGCGCTGGCTGGCGCAGGCTTGTCCTCGGCGACAAATACCCGCGCCTGCACCGGCGTCTGTTTCGGCCGTTTCAGCAAGCACTGGAAGCGGTTGCGCCCCGAAGTCTGCAAGGCAAACGGCAAGCCCTCGGGTTGATTGATCAACTCCAGCAGCGACACCTTGAACAGGCTTTCGACACTCACCCGCGACAGACGCACACCGAGCAAATTGTCGGCGCGGCGATTGGCCGACAGCACCTGTCCGCTCTCATCGAAAATCAACAACCCGGCCCACTGGCTGTCGAGGTTGTTCAACCCGGTGTTGAAGGTCAGTTGAAAATGCTGGCCATGGAACAGGTTGAGGATCAGCCGGTTTTCCACGGTCTGGCTCATCATCTTGACCATGCCGAGGGTGTGCGAGGGCGGCAGGTAGCTGTCGCTGGAGACATCGAGCACGGCGATGACCTTGCGCTCGGCGTCGAAAATCGGCGCGGCGGAGCCGGTCATGAAGCGGTTGGCCTTGAGAAAGTGTTCGTCGTGTTCGATGTGCACCGCCTGCTCACAGGCCAGTGCGGTGCCGATCGCGTTGGTACCGCTGCTGCGCTCCATCCAGCTCGCCCCGGCCTGAAAGCCCCGGGCCAGACTCGGTTCGATAAAGCGCTGCGTGCCCCACGAGGTCAGCACCTGGCCTTGATTGTCGGCGAGCATGATCAGGCAGTTGGAATTGCTGAGGATGTTTTCGTAATAGGGCAGGACTTCCTGATGCGTGGTCTGCACCAGCGAATGATGGCTGTCGAGCAACCGCGCAATGCCGGCGGCGGGCAGTTGATCGAAAGCCGGGGCGCTCTGATGGTCGAGGCCGAACGCGCGGCAACGTTGCCAGGAGGTCTGGACGATCGCGTCGTGGGACAGCGGCGAAGCAGGTGCGGCCATGGGGGCGAGCCTCTGAGTGCAGCGATTTTATTATTGTTATGAACCCGATCTTCAAAACTACACAAATCCCCCTGTGGGAGCGAGCCTGCTCGCGAAAGCTTCGGTTCAGTCAATGGATTCATTGAATGACACACCGCTTTCGCGAGCAGGCTCGCTCCCACAGGGGATCTCTATCGCATTCAAGGTCGGCAAAAGCGTGCATAGAGTGTTGTTCACTATTGTTCATTGTCAATCACCCCGACTGTTCAAAAGTGTTCAGCTGTGAACGCCGCTTGCCCCCGTAAACACTGCTTCTCAAGACAAATCAAGCACTTGCCATTTCTGGCACGAATGTCGCTCTGTTGCTCCGGTCGCTTGACTCCAAAAATAACAAAGGCCGAGCCATGTCACTCACCCTGGAGCACGTCAGCCGTACCGTCGAGGGCCAGATCTGGATCGACGATGCGTGCCTGAAATTCGAACCCGGATCCTTCAACGTTCTGCTCGGGCGCACCCTGTCCGGCAAGACCAGCCTCATGCGTCTGATGGCCGGCCTCGACAAGCCCGACAGCGGCCGCGTGCTGATGAACGGCGTCGACGTCACCCAGCGCCCGGTGCGGCTGCGCAACGTGTCGATGGTCTATCAGCAGTTCATAAATTACCCGACCATGACCGTGTTCGAGAACATCGCCTCGCCACTGCGCCAGGCCGGCATCTCGAAAGAGATCATCCACAGCAAGGTGCAGGAAACCGCACGCATGCTGCGCATCGAGAAGTTCTTGCAGCGCTATCCGCTGGAGCTCTCCGGCGGACAGCAACAGCGCACGGCCATGGCCCGCGCGCTGGTCAAGGATGCTGAACTGATCCTCTTCGACGAGCCGCTGGTCAACCTCGACTACAAGCTGCGCGAAGAGCTGCGCCAGGAAATGCGCGAGCTGTTCAAGGCCCGTCACACCATCGCCATCTACGCCACCACCGAGCCCAACGAAGCGCTGGCCCTCGGCGGCACCACCACCATCCTGCACGAAGGCCGGGTGATCCAGAGCGGGCCGTCGACCGAGGTGTATCACCAGCCGCAATCGGTGCTCGCCGCTGAACTGTTCTCCGAACCACCGATCAACTTGATGCCGGGACGCATCGCCGGCAACGAAGTCAGCTTCGCCAATTTTGTGCACTTCCCGTTGAACGTCGATCTGCGCCCGGTAGGCGAGGGCGAGTTCCGCTTCGGCGTGCGCCCCAGCCATATCTCGCTGGTGCCGAGCAACGATGACGACCTCGAACTGGCGGTGACCGTCGAGGTCGCCGAAATCAGCGGTTCGGAAACCTTCCTGCATGTGCGCAACGAGCATTTCCTGCTGGTGCTGCACTTGCCGGGGGTTCACGAATACGACGTCGATGCGCCGATCCGCATCTATATCCCGACCCACAAACTGTTCGTTTTCGATGCGCAGGGCCGTCTGGTGCAAGCACCGGGCCGGCGTGTCGCGAGGGTTGCCTGATGGCCGAAATCCGTTTGCAGCACCTCGCCCACAGCTACAGCAAAACCCCCAGTGGCGCCGAGGATTACGCGATCCGCGAGATGGATCACGTCTGGGAGCAGGGCGGCGCCTACGCCTTGCTCGGCCCGTCCGGTTGCGGCAAGTCGACCTTGCTCAACATCATTTCCGGCCTGCTCAGCCCGTCCCAGGGCCACGTGTTGTTTGACGGCAAAGCGGTCAACGACCTGACCCCGGAGAAGCGCAACATCGCCCAGGTTTTCCAGTTTCCGGTGGTCTACGACACCATGACCGTGTTCGACAACCTCGCCTTCCCGCTGCGAAACCAGGGCATGGCCGAGGCGAAAGTGCACAGCAAGGTGCAGGAAATTGCCGAAGTGCTCGATCTGCAGAATCTGCTGAGCAAAAAAGCGCGCAATCTCACCGCCGACGAAAAGCAGAAAGTCTCCATGGGCCGTGGCCTGGTGCGCGACGACGTCTCGGCAATCCTCTTCGATGAGCCGCTGACGGTGATCGACCCGCACCTGAAGTGGAAACTGCGGCGCAAGCTCAAGCAGATCCACGAGCAGTTCAATATCACCATGGTCTACGTCACCCACGATCAACTGGAAGCTTCGACGTTCGCCGACAAGATCGCGGTGATGTACGGCGGCCAGATCGTCCAGTTCGGTACGCCACGGGAATTGTTCGAGCGGCCGAGCCACACCTTTGTCGGCTATTTCATCGGCAGCCCGGGGATGAATCTGATCGAGGTGCAGCCGCAGCCCGGTGGCGTCGGTTTCGCCTCGACGCACCTGCCGTTATCCGACGCCTTGCAGCGCCATATCGAACACGGCCAGTGGAAAAATCTCAAGGTCGGCATCCGCCCCGAATTCATTCATGTGTGGGACGAGCCGTTTGACGACGCGATGCAGGCCAAAGTCGTACACGTCGAAGACCTCGGCACCTACAAGATCATGACCCTCAACCTCGACGGAGCGCCGTTGAAAGTGCGTCTGGCCGAAGACAAACCGGTGCCGCAGGGCACGGCTTACATCAGTTTTCCGGCGCAATGGCTGATGGTCTATGCCGACGAATTTCTCCTGGAAGTCAGCGACGAGGAGGCGCAGCCATGAACAAAGTGCAGAACAACAAGGCCTGGTGGCTGGTGTTGCCGGTATTCCTGCTGGTGGCGTTCAGTGCGGTGATCCCGATGATGACCGTGGTCAATTATTCGGTGCAGGACATCTTCGACCAGTCCAGCCGCTATTTCGTTGGCGCTGACTGGTACAAGCAAGTGTTGCTTGATCCGCGTCTGCACGATTCGCTGCTGCGCCAGTTCATCTATTCAGCCTGCGTGCTGCTGATTGAAATCCCGCTGGGCATCGCCGTCGCGCTGACCATGCCGACCAAGGGCCGCTGGTCTTCGGTGGTGCTGATCATTCTGGCGATTCCGTTGCTGATTCCGTGGAACGTGGTCGGCACCATCTGGCAGATTTTCGGCCGCGCAGACATCGGCCTGCTCGGTTCCAGCCTCAACGCGATGGGCATCAGCTACAACTACGCGGCCAACACCATGGACGCCTGGGTGACGGTGCTGGTGATGGACGTCTGGCACTGGACTTCGCTCGTCGCGCTGCTGTGTTTCTCCGGTTTGCGAGCAATTCCCGACGTCTATTACCAGGCCGCGCGCATCGATCGCGCCTCGGCGTGGGCTGTGTTCCGCCACATTCAGTTGCCCAAGCTGAAAAGCGTGCTGCTGATCGCGGTGATGCTGCGCTTCATGGACAGTTTCATGATCTACACCGAGCCGTTCGTGCTCACCGGCGGCGGGCCGGGCAATGCCACGACCTTCTTGAGTCAGACGTTGACGCAGATGGCTGTAGGGCAATTCGACCTCGGTCCGGCAGCGGCGTTTTCGCTGGTGTACTTCCTGATCATCCTGTTGGTGTCGTGGCTGTTCTATACCGCCATGACGCACTCCGACGCCAACCGCTGAGGCCCGGCCATGAGCAAGAAAAAGCTTATTCCGTTGCTGGTGTACATCCTGTTCCTGCTGGTGCCGATCTACTGGCTGCTGAACATGTCGTTCAAGAGCAACACCGAAATCCTCGGCGGCCTGACGCTTTTCCCACAGGACTTCACGCTGGCGAACTACAAGGTGATCTTCACTGATCCGAGCTGGTACACCGGCTACTTGAACTCGCTGTATTACGTCAGCCTCAACACGGTGATTTCCCTGAGCGTGGCGTTACCGGCGGCTTACGCGTTTTCACGCTATCGTTTCCTCGGCGACAAGCATCTGTTCTTCTGGCTGCTGACCAACCGCATGGCGCCGCCGGCGGTGTTCTTGTTGCCGTTCTTTCAGTTGTATTCGTCGATCGGCCTTTTCGACACGCATATCGCCGTGGCTTTAGCGCACTGCCTGTTCAACGTGCCGCTGGCGGTGTGGATTCTCGAAGGTTTCATGTCTGGCGTGCCCAAGGAGATCGACGAAACGGCCTACATCGACGGCTACAGTTTCCCCAAGTTTTTCGTGAAGATTTTCATCCCGTTGATCGGTTCCGGTATCGGCGTCACGGCGTTTTTCTGCTTCATGTTTTCCTGGGTCGAGCTGCTGCTGGCGCGCACGCTGACCTCGGTCAACGCCAAGCCGATTGCGGCGGTGATGACGCGCACGGTGTCGGCGTCGGGGATCGATTGGGGCGTGCTGGCAGCGGCGGGGGTGTTGACCATCCTGCCGGGCATGCTGGTGATCTGGTTTGTACGCAACCACGTGGCCAAGGGCTTTGCCCTCGGTCGAGTCTGAGGAGCTGATGATGGAATGGATGAGCTGGACGACACCGACCGCCGCGTTCTTCATCGGCATCGGTCTGATTCTGGTGGGCATGACCACCTGGGAATTGCGCTCGCCGAGCATTCTGCGGCGCGGGTTTCTGCCGATTGCCACCACCCGTGGCGATCGCTTGTTTATCGGTCTTCTCGGCAGCGCCTACCTGCATTTGCTGGTAATCGGCGTCACCGACTGGAGCATCTGGGTGGCGTCCGCGTTGTCCCTGGTGTGGCTGTTGGCTGTGATGCGTTGGGGCTAGTCGAATCGTTCGGCAACGCGGCTCCACAACTTAAACAGGAGGTCTCTATGTTCGATAAAAACAATAAGCTGCGACATAGCATTTCATTGGCAGCCATGCTGGCACTCAGCGGTCTGAGCGCATCTGCCTGGGCCGACGCCTACGAAGATGCTGCAAAAAAATGGATCGGCAGCGAGTTCAAGCCCTCGACCCTGACGGCCGAACAGCAGCTCGAAGAACTGAAGTGGTTCATCAAGGCCGCCGAGCCGTTTCGCGGCATGGACATCAAGGTCGTTTCCGAAACCCTGACCACTCACGAATACGAGTCCAAGGTGCTGGCCAAGGCCTTCAGCGAAATCACCGGGATCAAACTCACCCACGACCTGCTGCAGGAAGGCGACGTGGTCGAGAAAATGCAGACGGTGATGCAGTCGGACAAGAACATCTACGACGGCTGGGTCAACGACTCCGACCTGATCGGCACGCACTTTCGCTACGGCAAGACCGAATCGATCACCGACCTGATGGCCAATGAGGGCAAGAATTTCACTTCGCCAACCCTCGACATCAAGGACTTCATCGGCATCTCTTTCACCACCGCGCCGGACGGCAAAATCTATCAACTGCCCGACCAGCAGTTCGCCAACCTGTACTGGTTCCGCGCTGACTGGTTCGAGCGCGCAGATCTGAAAGCCAAGTTCAAGGAAAAGTACGGCTACGAATTAGGCGTGCCGGTGAACTGGTCGGCCTATGAAGACATTGCCAAATTCTTCAGCGAAGACGTCAAGGAAATCGACGGCAAACGCGTCTACGGCCACATGGATTACGGCAAGAAAGACCCGTCGCTGGGCTGGCGCTTCACCGATGCCTGGTTCTCCATGGCCGGTGGCGGCGACAAGGGACTGCCCAACGGCTTGCCGGTGGACGAGTGGGGGATCCGCGTCGAGGACTGCCACCCGGTCGGCTCCAGCGTGACCCGTGGCGGCGACACCAACGGCCCTGCGGCCGTGTTTGCCACCACCAAATATGTCGACTGGCTGAAGAAATACGCGCCACCGGAAGCGGCCGGCATGACCTTCTCCGAGTCCGGCCCGGTGCCATCGCAGGGCAACATCGCCCAGCAGATCTTCTGGTACACCGCGTTCACCGCCGACATGACCAAACCCGGCCTGCCGGTGGTCAACGCCGACGGCACGCCGAAATGGCGCATGGCGCCGTCGCCTAAAGGCCCGTATTGGGAAGAGGGCATGAAGCTCGGCTATCAGGATGTGGGGTCGTGGACGTTCATGAAATCCACGCCTGAGAAACAGAAACTTGCGGCGTGGCTGTACGCGCAGTTCGTGACCTCCAAAACTGTTTCGCTGAAGAAAACCATCGTCGGTCTGACACCTATTCGCGAGTCGGACATCAACTCGCAGGCCATGACCGATCTGGCGCCGAAACTCGGTGGTCTGGTCGAGTTCTATCGCAGCCCGGCCCGCGTGCAATGGTCGCCGACCGGTACCAACGTGCCCGACTATCCACGTCTCGCTCAGCTGTGGTGGAGCCATATCGCCGAAGCCGCCAGCGGCGAGAAAACACCGCAACAAGCGCTCGATGGCCTGGCCAAGGATCAGGACCGCATCATGGAACGCCTCGAACGCTCCAAGGCCCAGGCCACTTGCGCGCCGAAGATGAACCCTGAGCGCGATGCGCAATACTGGTTCGATCAGCCGGGCGCACCGAAGCCGAAACTGGCCAATGAGAAGCCGAAGGGCGAAACCGTTAGCTATAGCGAACTGCTGAAATCGTGGGCGGATGCGCGTAAATGATATTGGAAATGTGAGAAGCGAACGGCACCGGAAGGTGCCGTTTTTTTTGCTGCCTGATCTGCCGCTTTCGCGAGCAGGCTCGCTCGCACAGGGATTTTGGGTGCCACCGATCTTGAGTAGCATTGATCCAATGTGGGAGCGAGCCTGCTCGCGAAAGCGCTGGGTCAGACGGCGGATTTTCAACTGACATGACACCATCGCGAGCAGGCTCACTCCTACAAGAGTTTGCGATGAACCCGGGTTTATGGGCGACACAAAAACCTTTGGAAGCGGGCATGCCCGCGATGAGGGCAGCACGAACGCCAGCGATATCGACTTCTGCTACAAACAAAAAACGGCACCCGAAGGTGCCGTTTCCATTTCCAGCCAGATCAGCCGAGCAATCAGCCCGCCAGACCCGCCTGCTGTACCAGCACCAGCAATGGCTGCGGGTACACGCCCAGGAAGAATGCGACCAGGGCGATGGCCAGCAGCATCACGCCGCCTGCCTTCTGTTCCCAGTGCAGTTGGGCGTCGTGGCGACGCAGGTTAGGCTCGATCAGGTACAGGGTGACCATCACGCGCAGGTAGTAGAAAACGCCGATGGCGCTGCCCAGTACCAGTGCGCCGACCAGCCACCACTGACGCGTTTCGACGCCGCTGGCGATGATGTAGAACTTGCCGATAAAGCCGGCGGTCAGCGGGATGCCGGCCAGGGACAGCATCATTACGGTCAGCACGGCAGTCAGGTACGGACGGCGCCAGAACAGGCCGCGGTACTCGTACAGGGCGTCAGCGTCGCGGCCGTTGTACGGCGACGACATTAGGGTGATCACGCCGAACGCGCCGAGGCTGGTGATGACATAAGTCACCAGATAGACGCCGATGGCTTCCACCGCCAGACCCTTGCTCGCCACCAGCGCGATCAGCAGATAGCCGAAGTGTGCAATCGACGAGTAACCGAGCAGACGCTTGAGGTTGCTCTGGGTCAGGGCCAGCAGGTTACCGAACAGGATCGAGGCGACCGCGATCACGCTGAGCACATCGCTGAGCACACCACTGCTGGCAGCAGGGGAGAGCTGGAACAGACGCACCATCACCGCAAACACTGCGACCTTCGAAGCGGTAGCGAGGAACGCCGCCACCGGTGCCGGTGCACCTTCGTAGACGTCCGGCGTCCACAGGTGGAACGGTACCAGCGACAGCTTGAACGCCAGACCGATCAGCATCATGCCCAGGCCCAGTTGCGCCAGCGGGCTTGGCAGGCCGGTTGCAGCCAGGGCCTGACCGATGCCAACGAAGCTCAGCGAACCAGCGTCGGCGTAGAGCAGCGCCATACCGAACAGCAGGAACGCGGAACCGGCAGCCGACAGCACCATGTATTTGATGCCGGCTTCCAGCGAACGCTTGTTGAAGAAGGCGTAAGCCACCAGACCGTAGACCGGTACCGAGAGCAGTTCCAGGCCAATGAACAAACCGGCCAGGTGCTGCGCGCTGACCAGAACCAGACCACCGGCGGCGGCCATCAGGATCAGCAGGTACAGTTCTTCGCGGTTGCCCGGGTAACCCGAACCGCCATCACCGAGATAGGCGTGGGCAAGGGTGACGCAGGCGAGGGTGGCGACCAGGATCATCGCCATGTACAGGCAGGCGAAGGCATCGATCTGCAGCAACGGGGTCACGGCCAGAGGCGCGACTTTCAACGCAGGCAGGATCGAAAGCAGGGCCAGGTTCAGACCCGCCACCGAAATCAGGAAGGTCTGCGAGTGGTTGCGGCGCCAGGCGATTGCCAGCATCACCACGATAATGGTGAGGCTGGTGATCAACAGTGGCGCAAGCGCAATAAAGTGTTGAATCGTGAATTCCATAGCGCTCTTACCGGGCCGAAGCGAGTTGAGAGAAGGCGGTGCCGAGCCACTGCTGCACGCCATGCATGGTGGCGGCAGAGGTGTCGAGGAACGGTTGCGGGTAGACGCCGAGGTAAATCAGCAGCACCGCCAGACCGAGCACCATGATCAGTTCGCGCGCGTCCATGCCGTGCAACACCGCGTCGGATTTCGACGGGCCGAAGTAGGCACGGTGGATCATGATCAGCGAGTAGACCGAACCGAACACCAGACCGGACGTGGCAATCGCCGTGACCCATGGAGCGCTGGCGAAGGAGCCGATCAGGATCAGGAATTCGCCGACAAAGTTACCGGTGCCCGGCAAGCCCAGCGACGCCGCAGCGAAGAACAGGCTGATGGCCGGCAGGTAAGCGATACGCGACCACAGACCGCCCATCTCACGCATGTCACGCGTATGCAGACGCTCGTACAACTGACCGCTGAGGATAAACAGCGCCGCTGCCGACAGACCGTGCGCCAGCATCTGGATCACTGCGCCTTGCAGCGCCAGTTGGCTGCCGGAGTAGATACCGATCAACACGAAGCCCATGTGGGAAACGGAAGAGAAGGCAATCAGACGCTTGATGTCGGTTTGTGCGAACGCCAGGAACGCGCCGTAGAAGATCCCGATCAGACCGAGGGTCATGGCGATCGGCGCGAACTCCGCCGAAGCGTTCGGGAACAGCGGCAGGGCGAAACGCAGCAGGCCGTAGGCCGCGGTTTTCAGCAGGATACCGGCGAGGTCGACGGAACCGGCAGTCGGCGCCTGGGCGTGAGCATCAGGCAGCCAGGAGTGGAACGGTACGACGGGCAGCTTGACCGCGAAAGCGATGAAGAAGCCGAGCATCAGAATGTACTCGGTGGTCATCGACATCTTGGTTTTCAACAGGTCGGCGTAGTTGAAGGTGATCACGCCGGTATTGTTGAAGTTGACCAGCACCAGACCGAGGATCGCCACCAGCATGATCAGGCCGGACGCCTGAGTGAAGATGAAGAACTTGGTCGCTGCGTAGATCCGGGTTTTCTTGCCGTCCGAAGAACTGTGACCCCAGAGCGCGATGAGGAAGTACATCGGCACCAGCATCATTTCCCAGAAGAAGAAGAACATGAACAGGTCGAGGGCGAGGAACACGCCGACCACACCGCCCAGGATCCACATCAGGTTGAGGTGGAAGAAGCCAACGTGACGTTGAATCTCCTTCCACGAGCAGAGTACCGAGAGGATACCCAGCAGGCCGGTCAGCAGGATCATCAACAGCGACAGGCCGTCGAGGGCCAGGTGCACGTTGATGCCGAAACGCTGGATCCAGACATGCTTGAACTCAAGCGCCCAGGTCGGATCGGCGCCCGGCGCCGGTGCGAATGAATAGTCACCGTGGGCCCACAGCCAGAGGCCGAGCGCGAGTTCCAGGGTCATGGTCAACAGCGCAATCCAGCGCGGGAGGGTAGCGCCGAAGCGCTCACCCATCCAGCACAGCAGGCCGCCGATGAAGGGGATCAGGATTAGCCAAGGCAGAATCATGACGGGCTCGTTTCCTTTCGCAAATTCGCAAGGTTCATATCAGACCGCTACCAGCACGATGGCGCCGATCACCAGCACGGCACCAGCAGCCATCGAGGCGGCGTACCAACGCAGTTGACCGGTCTCGGTGCGGCTCAGGGCAGTGTGACCACCCTTGGCCATACGCGGTATCAGACCGATGGTCTGGTCGAGCGGGTCTTTGCGCAGTACATGGCTGATCGCAAGGTACGGCTTGACGAACAGTTTGTCGTAGATCCAGTCGAAGCCCCAGGCAGCGAACCACCAGGCCGAAAGGAAACGGCCGATGCCGCTGTTGGCGATTGCCGTGACGAAGCGACGCTTGCCAAGGAACAGCAGCGCTGCCAGCAGGATACCGGCCAGGGCGATGGCGCCCGAGGCGATTTCCAGACTGTGCTTGGCCTCGCCACCGGCATGCCCGACGCTTTGCGGCAGCACGCCGTGCAGCGGCGGCACGATCATCGCGCCGACGAAAGTCGACAGCACGATCAGTACCGACAGAGGCAGCCAATGGGCAATGCCGTGGCCGGCGTGGGCTTCGGTCTTGGCTTCACCGTGGAACGCGATGAAGATCAGGCGGAAGGTATACAGCGACGTCATGAACGCACCGACCAGACCTGCGTAAAGCAGACCCTGGTTGCCGCTGGCGAACGCTTCCCAGAGGATTTCGTCCTTGGAGTAGAAGCCTGCGGTAACCAGTGGCAGAGCGGCCAGCGCGGCACCACCGACGATGAAGCTGGCGTAGGCCAGTGGCAGTTTCTTCCACAGACCGCCCATCTTGAAGATGTTCTGCTCGTGGTGGCAGGCAACGATCACCGCACCGGAAGCAAGGAACAGCAGGGCCTTGAAGAAGGCGTGGGTCATCAGGTGGAAGATCGCGCCTTCCCAGGCACCAACGCCCAGCGCCAGGAACATGTAGCCGATCTGGCTCATGGTCGAGTAGGCGAGGATACGTTTGATGTCGGTCTGCACCAGCGCGGCAAAACCGGCCAGTACCAAGGTCACGCCACCGACAATGCCGACGAGGTGCAGGATGTCCGGCGCCAAGGCAAACAGACCGTGGGTACGGGCGATCAGGTAAACACCGGCGGTGACCATGGTCGCGGCGTGGATCAGTGCCGAAACCGGGGTAGGGCCGGCCATCGCATCCGCAAGCCAGGTTTGCAGCGGCAGTTGCGCCGATTTACCGACAGCACCGCCGAGCAGCATCAGGGTTGCCAGAACGATCCAGAAGTCACCGACCTTGAAGTGCTCAGGCGCACGTACCAGCAATTCCTGGACGTTCAGCGTGCCCAGTTGCTGGAACAGGATGAACAGGCCGATGGCCATGAACACGTCGCCGATGCGGGTGACGATGAACGCCTTGAGTGCGGCGTTACCGTTGTTGCGGTTGCTGTAGTAGAAACCGATCAACAGGTACGAGCACAGGCCCACGCCTTCCCAACCGAAGTAGATGAACAGCAGGTTATCGCCGAGGATCAGGAACAGCATGCTGGCGATGAACAGGTTGGTGTACGAGAAGAAGCGCGAGTAACCGTCTTCGCCACGCATGTACCAGGACGCGAACAGGTGGATCAGGAAGCCGACGCCGACGACCACGCCGAGCATGGTCACCGACAGGCCATCCAGGTACAGCGCGAAGTTCGGCTGGAAGCCTTCCACCGACATCCAGCGCCACAGCACCTGGGTGTACACGCCACCCTCCGGCGGTGCGACGTTGAATTGCCAGATCACGTAAGCGGTGACGATGGCCGACAGGCCGATCGAACCGACACCGATCAGCGCCGAGAGGTTTTCCGAGAAGCGGCCGCGCGAGAACGACAGCAACATGAACCCGATCAGAGGGAATACGAAAGTCAGAAAGAGTAGGTTCATCCGCGCATCTCACTGGCAGCGTCGATATCGAGCGTGTGGAAGCGGCGATACAGCTGCAGCAGGATCGCCAGGCCAATACTGGCCTCGGCTGCGGCAAGGCTGATCACCAGGATGAACATGATCTGTCCATCCGGCTGCGCCCAGCGGGCGCCCGCGACGATGAAGGCCAGGGCAGAGGCGTTCATCATCACTTCCAGACTCATCAACACGAACAAAATGTTGCGGCGGACCATCAGGCCGACGAGACCAAGGCAGAACAGGATGCCGGCGACGGCCAGTCCATGTTCGAGAGGGATAGCAGGCATGTCTTACTCCTTCGCCTCGTTACGGCCCAAATGGAACGCCGTGACGGCTGCGGCGAGCAGCAGCATCGAGGCGAGTTCGACCACCAGCAGGTACGGGCCGAACAGGCTGATGCCCACGGCTTTCGCGTCTACGGTGGTGTGGCCGATGGCCTGGCCGCTCTGGTGAGCGAACAGCACATACAGCAGTTCGGCCAGCAGCAGCGCGGCAAGAATCACCGGTCCGGCCCAGATGCCGGGCTTGAGCCAGGTGCGTTCCTGCTGCACCGAGGCCGGGCCGAGGTTGAGCATCATCACCACGAATACGAACAGCACCATGATGGCGCCGGCGTAGGCGATCACTTCAAGGACGCCGGCGAACGGCGCGCCGAGGGCGAAGAAGGTCATGGCCACGGCGATCAACGAGATGATCAGGTAGAGCAGGGCGTGCACGGGGTTGGTGTTGGTGACCACACGCAGCGTGGACACCACAGCAATACCCGATGCGAAATAGAAAGCGAATTCCATCGTTCTTCCTTAAGGCAGCAAGCTCTTCACGTTGATCGGTTCGGCTTCGTTCTGCGCAGCGCCTTTCGGCTTGCCAGCGATTGCCATACCTGCAACACGATAGAAGTTGTAATCAGGGTTTTTGCCGGGGCCGGAGATCAAAAGATCTTCTTTCTCGTACACAAGGTCCTGACGTTTGAACTCGGCCATCTCGAAATCCGGGGTCAGCTGGATTGCGGTGGTCGGGCAGGCTTCCTCGCAGAGACCGCAGAAAATGCAGCGCGAGAAGTTGATCCGGAAGAAGTCCGGGTACCAGCGACCGTCTTCGGTTTCAGCTTTCTGCAGCGAGATGCAACCCACCGGGCAGGCCACGGCGCACAGGTTGCAGGCTACGCAGCGTTCTTCGCCATCGGGGTCGCGGGTCAGGACGATGCGGCCACGGTAGCGCGGCGGCAGGTAGACCTGCTCCTCGGGGTATTGCAGGGTGTCGCGCTTGCGAAAGCCATGGCCGAAAACCATGACCAGGCTGCGCAACTGGGTACCGGTACCCTTAACGATGTCGCCAATATATTTGAACATGGGTCAAATCCTCACTGAACCGCAACCGCAGGCGTGTTCATCAACACAACCGCAGCGGTCACCAGCAAATTGATCAGGGTCAGTGGCAGGCAGAATTTCCAGCTGAAATCCATCACCTGGTCATAACGCGGACGCGGGATGGAAGCGCGCAGCAGGATGAACAGCATGATGAAGAACGCGGTCTTCAGTGCGAACCAGACGAAGGACAGTTGCGGCAGGATGCCGAACGGACCGTGCCAGCCACCGAAGAACAGGGTGACCAGCAGCGCCGAGATCAGGATGATGCCGATGTATTCACCGACGAAGAACATGCCCCATTTCATACCGGCGTATTCAATGTGGTAACCGTCGGCCAGTTCCTGTTCCGCTTCCGGCTGGTCGAACGGGTGACGGTGAGTCACGGCGACGCCAGCGATGAAGAAGGTACAGAAGCCGAAGAACTGCGGAATGATGAACCACAGGTTCTGCGCCTGGTACTCGACGATGTCGCGCATGTTGAACGAGCCGACCTGGACCACGATGCCCATCAGGGCCAGGCCCATGAACACTTCGTAGGACACGGTCTGCGCCGAGGCACGCAAGCTGCCGAGCAGGGCGAACTTGTTGTTGCTCGACCAGCCGGCGAACAGCACCGCATACACCGACAGACCGGCCATGGCGAAGAAGAACAGCAGGCCGATGTTCAGATCCGCCACGCCCCAGGTTGGGGTGATCGGGATGATCGCGAAGGCGATCAGCAGGGCGGACATGGCCACCACCGGCGCCAGGGTGAAGATCACCTTGTCGGCGAACGGCGGGGTCCAGTCTTCCTTGAAGAACATCTTCAGCATGTCGGCGGCGATCTGGAACATGCCGAACGGGCCAACGCGGTTCGGACCGTAACGGTCCTGCCACCAGCCCAGCAGGCGACGTTCGACAAAGCTGAGCAAGGCGCCTGCAACCACTACGGCCAGCAGGATCACGATGGCTTTGATGACCGTCAGGATCACATCGATCACTTCAGGGGTGAACCAGGTCATTGCGCTGCCTCCTGCAGACCGTCGACGGACACACCGGCGAATGCCGGTGGAATGCCGGCGATGCCCGCAGGCAATGCCACCAGACCGGCGCCCAGTTCTTCATTGATGCGCAGCGGCAGACGCAATGTCTGACCGGCCACGTTCAGGCTCAGCAGGGCACCGTCGTTGACGCCGAGGCGATCCGCTTCGGATTTCGCCAGCGCTACGTAAGGTGCCGGAATGCGTTCCTGTACCGGGGCGGCTTTCGAAGAGTTTTCTTCGCTGCCGAACAGGTGGAAGAACGGCACGGCTTGCCAGGTACCCGGCGCCGGGTTGAACGCACGCGGGGCAGCAGCGAACCAGTTCAGCGAATCACCGGTGCTTTCGATCAGGCGTGCGCCCGGGTCGCCAGCGCGCAGATGACCACCGACTTCGTCCTGGAACTTGTTCCACGCTTGTGGCGAGTTCCAGCCCGGCGACCATGCGAATGGCACCTGCTGACGCGGTTCGGCGGAGCCCGAGTAACCTTCCATGGAGAAGGCGAACGCGGTGTCCTGGTCTTGCGGGGTGCGTGGTTCGTGAACGCTGATGTCGGCGCGCATGGCGGTGCGACCGGAATAACGCAGCGGCTCACGGGCCAGTTTCAGACCCTTGATGCGGAAAGCAGCCGACGGTGCAGCATCGACGATGCGCGCCAGTTGCGCGGTGCTCGAGGCAACGGCGGCGGTGACGTGGTCGAGTTGCGTCCAGTCGATCGGCTGGTTCAGCAGGGTCGCGCGCAGGGCGTGCAGCCAGCGCCAGCCTTCGTGCACCAGAATGCTCGCATCCATGTATTGCGGATCGAAAACCTGGAAGAAGCGCTGGGCGCGGCCTTCCTGGCTGACCAGCGTACCGTCGCCCTCGGCGAAGCTCGCCGCTGGCAGAACCAGCTGCGCGCGATCAGTGGTGGCGGTTTTCTGATGGTCGGCAACGATCACCACTTTCGCGGCGTTCAGTGCGGCATCGACCTTGGCTTTGGCGGTGCGGGTGTACAGATCGTTTTCCAGCACGACGATAGCGTCGGCCTTGCCATCGATGACCGCTTGCAGCGCGGCGTCGACCGATTCGCCACCGAGCATGGCCAGACCGAGGCTGTTGGCTTCCGGCACGATCAGGCTGATCGAACCGTTCTTCTCGCGCAGCTTCAGGGCTTTGGCGATGTTCGCGGCAGCTTCGATCAGGGCTTTGGAGCCCAGCGAAGTACCGGCGATGATCAGCGGACGCTTGGCGGCGAGCAGGGCATCGGCGATGCGCTGCGCCAGTTCCAGGGCTTCGGTGTCCAGACCTTCAACGGCCGGGGCACTGGCATCCAGAGCATGCGCAACGGCGAAACCGATGCGCGCCAGATCGTCGGGAGCTGCGTGTACGCATTCTTCAGCGACGTCGTCGAGCTTGGTTTCGGCGAGGCTGGCGATGAACAGTGGGTTCAGCGCGTGCTGGCCGATGTTCTTCACCGCCGCGTCGAGCCAAGGCTGGACGCGCATGGCTTCGGCCATGTCTTCAGCCTTGCCCTTGACCGACTGACGCAGAGCCAGCGCCATGCGCGCGGCGGTCTGGGTCAGGTCTTCGCCGAGGACGAAGATTGCGTCGTGATCTTCGATGTCGCGCATGTTCGGCACTGGCAGCGGGCTGTCGTTCAGCACCTGCAGGACCAGACGAATGCGCTCCAGCTCGGAGGCTTCGATACCCGAATAGAAATGCTCGGCACCGACCAGTTCGCGCAACGCGTAGTTGCTTTCAAGGCTGGCGCGTGGCGAACCGATGCCGACGATGTTGCGTCCGCGCAGCAGGTCGGCGGCTTTGTCCAGCGCAGCGTCGAGGCTGAGCTTGGTGCCATCGGCCAGCAACGGCTGACGTGGACGGTCGGTGCGGTTGACGTAGCCATAACCGAAACGGCCACGGTCGCAGAGGAAGTACTGGTTCACCGAACCGTTGAAACGGTTTTCGATACGACGCAGTTCACCGTAACGCTCGCCCGGGGAGATGTTGCAACCGCTCGAGCAGCCATGGCAGATGCTCGGGGCGAACTGCATGTCCCACTTGCGGTTGTAGCGCTCGGAGTGAGTCTTGTCGGTGAACACACCGGTCGGGCAGACCTCGGTGAGGTTGCCGGAGAATTCGCTTTCGAGGGTGCCGTCCTCAACACGACCGAAGTACACGTTGTCGTGGGCGCCGAATACACCGAGGTCGGTGCCGCCGGCGTAGTCCTTGTAGAAACGCACGCAGCGGTAGCAAGCGATGCAGCGGTTCATTTCGTGGGAAATGAACGGGCCGAGCTGCTGGTTCTGGTGGGTGCGTTTGCTGAAGCGATAACGACGCTCGTTGTGGCCGGTCATCACTGTCATGTCTTGCAGGTGGCAGTGACCGCCTTCCTCGCACACCGGGCAGTCGTGCGGGTGGTTGGTCATCAGCCATTCGACAACGCTGGCGCGGAACGCCTTGGATTCTTCATCGTCGATGGAGATCCAGGTGTTGTCGGTGGCGGGCGTCATGCAGGACATGACGATGCGACCGCGGGTGTCGTTCTCGTCGGTGTACTGTTTGACCGCGCACTGGCGGCAGGCCCCGACGCTACCAAGCGCGGGGTGCCAGCAGAAATATGGAATGTCGAGGCCCAGCGACAGACATGCCTGTAACAGGTTGTCTGCCCCGTCGACTTCGAGCGCTTTGCCGTCTACGTGGATAGTGGCCATGGTTCAAAGGTCTTCGTTGGCCCGGTGTCAGCGGGCGTGGCTAATGGAATCTTGTTATGCGTCCGAATCCAAACAGCCCCGGAGGGCGTCATCGGACGAAAGGCGAAGGGCACGGACCCTTCGCCTTTTTAAGCGTTTACGCGCCGATTACGATCGGCCTTGCCAGAGGCGGGACGGCGGCGCTGACAGGCGCGATACCGGCTTCGAACTCTGGACGGAAGTATTTGATGGCGCTGCCCAGCGGCTCCACGGCACCCGGTGCGTGAGCACAGAAGGTCTTGCCCGGGCCGAGGAAACCGACCAGACCCAGCAGGGTCTCGATGTCGCCCGGCTGGCCCTTGCCCTGTTCGATGGCCATCAGGAGCTTGACGCTCCATGGCAGACCATCGCGGCACGGGGTGCAGAAACCGCAGGATTCGCGCGCGAAGAACTGCTCCATGTTGCGCAGCAGCGAGACCATGTTGACGCTGTCATCCACCGCCATCGCCAGACCGGTACCCATCCGGGTGCCGACCTTGGCGATGCCGCCGGCATACATTTGTGCGTCGAGGTGCTCAGGCAGAAGGAAACCGGTACCGGCGCCCCCTGGTTGCCAGGCCTTGAGCTTGAAGCCGTCGCGCATGCCGCCGGCGTAGTCTTCGAACAGCTCGCGACCGGTGACGCCGAACGGCAGCTCCCACAGGCCCGGGTTCTTGACCTTGCCGGAGAAGCCCATGAGCTTGGTGCCCATGTCTTCGGAACCTTCGCGGGCCAACGATTTGTACCAGTCAACGCCGTCGGCAATGATCGCCGGCACGTTGCACAGGGTTTCGACGTTGTTCACGCAGGTCGGCTTGCCCCACACGCCGACGGCGGCGGGGAAGGGCGGCTTGGAGCGCGGGTTGGCGCGGCGGCCTTCGAGGGAGTTGATCAGTGCGGTTTCTTCACCGCAGATGTAACGCCCGGCGCCGGTGTGGACGAACAGTTCGAAATCAAAGCCCGAACCGAGGATGTTCTTGCCCAGCAGGCCAGCCGCTTTGGCTTCTTCCACGGCACGGTTGAGGTGCTTGGCGGCGGTGGTGTATTCGCCGCGCAGGAAGATGTAGCCACGGTAGGTTTTCAGCGCGCGGGCACTGATCAGCATGCCTTCGATCAGCAGATGGGGCAGTTGCTCCATCAGCATGCGGTCTTTCCAGGTGTTCGGCTCCATTTCATCCGCGTTGCACAGCAGGTAGCGGATGTTGATGGATTCGTCCTTGGGCATCAGGCCCCACTTCACGCCGGTGGGGAAGCCGGCGCCGCCGCGACCCTTGAGGCCAGCGTCTTTGACGGTCTGGACGATTGCGTCCTGATCCATCTCGGCGAAGGCTTTGCGTGCAGCAGCGTAACCGTTCTTGGCCTGGTATTCGTCGAGCCACACGGCTTCGCCGTCATCGCGCAGACGCCAGGTCAGCGGGTGTGTCTCGGCCGAACGCTGGATGCGGTTGGCTGGACCAAAAGATGTCAGGGTCATACGTAGCCCTCGAGCAGTTTGGCCACGCCAGCAGGCTGCACGTCGCCAAAGGTGTCGTCGTCGATCATCAGCGCCGGTGCCTTGTCGCAGTTGCCGAGGCAGCAGACAGGCAGCAGGGTGAAACGACCGTCGGCGGTGGTCTGACCCAGGCCGATGCCCAGATTGTTCTGGATTTCGCTGACCACCGACTCGTGGCCGCCGATGTAGCAGACCATGCTGTCGCAGACGCGAATGATGTGGCGGCCGACCGGTTGACGGAAGATCTGGCTGTAGAACGTCGCCACGCCTTCAACGTCGCTGGCCGGAATGCCGAGGATCTCGCCGATCGCGTACAGGGCGCCATCCGGCACCCAGCCGCGTTCCTTCTGCACAATCTTCAGGGCTTCGATCGACGCCGCGCGCGGGTCTTCGTAGTGATGCAGCTCGTGCTCGATGGCCGAGCGCTCGGTTTCACTCAAGGTGAAACGGTCTGTCTGGATAAGCGTGCTGTTCATGCTTAGCGGTCCACGTCGGCCATAACGAAGTCGATACTACCCAGGTACGCAATCAAGTCCGCGACCATGCTGCCTTTGATCACCGAAGGGATCTGTTGCAGATGCGGGAAGCTCGGAGTACGGATCCGGGTACGGTAGCTCATGGTGCCGCCGTCGCTCGTCAGGTAATAACTGTTGATGCCCTTGGTCGCTTCGATCATCTGGAAGGATTCGTTGGCCGGCATGACCGGGCCCCACGAAACCTGCAGGAAGTGCGTGATCAGGGTTTCGATGTGCTGCAGCGTGCGCTCTTTCGGCGGCGGCGTGGTCAGCGGGTGATCCGCCTTGTACGGGCCTTCCGGCATGTTGCGCATGCACTGGTCGATGATCTTGATGCTCTGGCGCATCTCTTCGACGCGGACCATGCAGCGGTCATAGGCATCGCCGTTGACGGCCAGCGGCACTTCGAATTCGAAGTTCTCGTAGCCCGAATACGGACGCGCTTTACGCAGGTCGAAATCGCAACCGGTAGAACGCAGGCCGGCACCGGTGACGCCCCATTCCAGGGCTTCTTTGGTGTTGTAGGCGGCAACGCCGACGGTACGCCCCTTGAGGATGCTGTTCTGCAGGGCGGCCTTGGTGTATTCATCGAGACGCTTGGGCATCCACTCGACGAAATCCTTGACCAGTTTTTCCCAGCCGCGCGGCAGGTCGTGGGCGACGCCGCCGATGCGGTACCAGGCCGGGTGCAGACGGAAACCGGTAATCGCCTCGATCACCGTGTACGCCTTCTGGCGGTCGGTGAAGGTGAAGAACACCGGGGTCATGGCGCCGACGTCCTGGATGTAGGTACCCAGGAACAGCAGGTGACTGGTGATACGGAAGAACTCGGCCATCATGATGCGAATGACGTCGACCTTCTGCGGCACCTTGATGCCGGCGAGCTTCTCGACCGAGAGCACGTACGGCAGGTTGTTCATCACGCCGCCGAGGTAGTCGATGCGGTCGGTGTACGGAATGTAGCTGTGCCAGGACTGACGCTCGCCCATCTTCTCGGCGCCACGGTGGTGGTAACCGATGTCCGGGACGCAGTCGACGATCTCTTCGCCGTCCAGCTGCAGGATGATGCGGAACGCACCGTGCGCCGAAGGGTGGTTCGGGCCGAGGTTGAGGAACATATAGTCCTCGTTGGCACCGGACCGCTTCATGCCCCAGTCTTCCGGACGGAAGCGCGCGGCTTCCTCTTCCAGCTGCTGCTTGGCGAGGTTGAGGCTGTACGGATCGAATTCGGTGGCGCGCGCCGGGAAATCCTTGCGCAGCGGGTGACCTTCCCAGGTCGGTGGCATCATGATGCGCGACAGGTGCGGGTGGCCTTTGAAGTCGATGCCGAACATGTCCCAGACTTCACGTTCGTACCAGTTGGCGTTGGGCCAGATGCTGGTGACGGAAGGCATGCTGAGGTCGCCTTCGGACAAGGCCACCTTGATCATCACGTCACTATTACGCTCCAGCGACATGAGGTGATAGAACACGGTGAAATCGGCGCCGGTCGGCAGCCCTTGACGCTTGGTGCGCAGACGCTCGTCCACGCCGTGCAGGTCATAGAGCATGACGTACGGCTTGGGCAGGTTGCGCAGGAAAGTCAGGACTTCAACCAATTTGGCACGGGCCACCCACAGCACCGGCATGCCGGTGCGGGTTGCCTGCGCGGTGAACGCATCGGCGCCAAAACGGTTGTTCAGTTCGACGACCACATCCTGGTCGTCTGCCTTGTAAGGCGGGATGTACAGAGCACTGCCTGTAGTCATGGTTATTTTTTCGCTTTCGGTCAACGTAAAGAATGAAGCCAGCTTCTCGTTACTTGGAACAGAACTGGATCAGACTTCGTCAGGGCTGCGCAGATTGGTGACTGCGATTCGCTGTTCGCGGCGCTGTTCCTTCTGCGATGGCATGTCGGCGCGATACACGCCTTGATCACCAACGACCCAGGAAAGCGGACGACGCTCCTGTCCAATCGATTCCTGCAACAGCATCAAGCCTTGCAGAAATGCTTCCGGACGGGGCGGGCAGCCAGGTACGTAGACGTCCACGGGCAGGAACTTGTCCACCCCTTGAACCACGGAGTAGATGTCGTACATGCCGCCGGAGTTGGCGCACGAACCCATGGAGATAACCCATTTCGGCTCGAGCATTTGCTCGTAGAGACGCTGGATGATCGGCGCCATCTTGATGAAGCAGGTACCGGCGATAACCATGAAGTCGGCCTGACGCGGCGAGGCCCGGATGACTTCGGCGCCGAAGCGCGCGATGTCGTGGGGCGCCGTGAAGGCGGTGGTCATTTCCACGTAGCAGCACGACAGGCCGAAGTTGTACGGCCACAGGGAGTTCTTACGTCCCCAGTTGACCGCGCCACTCAGCACGTCTTCCAGCTTGCCCATGAAAATGTTTTTGTGGACTTGATCTTCTAACGGATCGGCAACGGTTTCCCGCTGGCCAATCGGATACTGCTCGTTAGGAGCATCGGGGTCGATCCTGGTGAGATTGTATTGCATTGCCAAAGCCTCATTGTTTCAGCTTCGCCTGCCGCTTGCGACGAGCTTCCGGAGCCCAGTCAAGGGCGCCCACTCGGAACAGGTAGACAAGACCTGCCAACAGAATTGCTATGAAAACGAGAGCTTCGACGAATCCGGTCCAGCCGCTTTCGCGGACGGACACAGACCATGCAAAGAGAAAGAGGGCTTCGATATCGAAGATCACGAAGAGCATCGCGACCAGATAGAATTTGGCTGAGAGCCGCAAGCGGGCGCCACCGGTAGGTAGCATGCCCGACTCGAACGGTTCGTTTTTGCTGCGACCCCAGGCTTTTGACCCGAGGAGGCTGGAGACGCCAAGCATGAAGGCACACAGGCCGACGACACCCAGAAGGAAAATGGCAAAGCCCCAGTTGTGGGCCATGAGTCCTGTCGCTTCGGGCATGCTGGTAATCCTTAACAGAGAGCAAAGGTCTCTGAGCTTGATAAAGAAATAAGGCAGTGACGATATGTCGCAGCAATCAATCGGGCTGATTTTATGGCTAAACACCCGGCAAGTAAAATTCCAAAGGCGAAATTATTTACCGGATTAAGGACATAGCGCCTCCTGAGGTCGCTGCGGCCCATGCGTTGCGGGCATTAGCCGGGTTTCCATCAATTATGTTTTGTAGGGTTTGTAACGAACATAGTTGCAGCTAAATGATAATTGATATCGTTTGGCGTGGTTTTGTAACTGTTTAACGAGTGAGTGGCTGGGAAGTTGTCTTACTTGCGCGTTACTGCAAGTAGCGAAGCCTACCGTTTTAGCGGAAATTTCTGACGCTTGTAGCGCTTCAGATCAATGTTTCGTCTCGCGGCTGACGGTAGCCCTGTGGGAGCGAGCCTGCTCGCGAAAGCGAAGGATCAGCCTCCAGATGTGCAAGCTGACTTATCGCCTTCGCGAGCAGGCTCGCTCCCACAGGGGATTTGTAGTGTCTTTGAGATTCCAACAGGCAAAAAAACGCCCCGATCCAGTCGGGGCGTCAATATTGCGGCTCTGCGGTTAGCTTTTATTCGATCCGCAGAGGCCGTTTGCTCAGGTGAAGCCGAATCAGTGGAACTGCTCTTCTTCGGTCGAGCCGGTCAGCGCGGTCACCGAGGACGAGCCGCCCTGGATCACGGTGGTCATGTCGTCGAAGTAGCCAGTGCCCACTTCCTGCTGGTGCGCAACGAAGGTGTAACCCTTGGCGGCGTCAGCGAATTCCTGCTCTTGCAGCTTCACGTAGGCAGTCATGTCGTTGCGGGCGTAGTCGTGCGCCAGGTTGAACATGCTGTGCCACATGTTGTGGATGCCGGCCAGGGTGATGAACTGGTGCTTGTAGCCCATGGCGGACAGTTCGCGCTGGAACTTGGCGATGGTCGCGTCGTCCAGGTTCTTCTTCCAGTTGAAGGAAGGCGAGCAGTTGTACGACAGCAGCTGGTCCGGGTATTCCTTTTTGATCGCTTCAGCGAAGCGACGGGCTTCTTCCAGATCCGGCTTGGCGGTTTCGCACCAGATCAGGTCTGCGTACGGCGCGTATGCCAGGCCACGGGCGATCGCTTGATCCAGGCCGGCACGTACCTTGTAGAAACCTTCCTGAGTACGCTCGCCGGTCACGAACGGCTGATCGTACGGGTCGCAGTCGGAAGTCAGCAGGTCAGCCGCGTTGGCGTCGGTGCGGGCCAGAATGATCGTTGGCGTGCCAGCGACGTCAGCGGCCAGACGGGCAGCGGTCAGCTTCTGTACGGCTTCCTGGGTTGGTACCAGAACCTTGCCGCCCATGTGCCCGCATTTCTTCACCGAAGCCAGTTGGTCTTCGAAGTGAACGCCAGCGGCGCCTGCTTCGATCATGCTCTTCATCAGCTCGTAGGCGTTGAGTACGCCGCCGAAGCCGGCTTCAGCATCCGCGACGATTGGCGCGAAGTAGTCGATGTAGCCGTCATCGCCCGGGTTCTTGCCGGCTTTCCACTGGATCTGGTCAGCACGACGGAACGAGTTGTTGATGCGCTTGACCACGGTTGGCACCGAGTCCACCGGGTACAGCGACTGATCCGGGTACATCGATTCTGCGGAGTTGTTGTCCGCAGCCACCTGCCAGCCGGACAAGTAGATCGCCTGGATACCGGCCTTGACCTGCTGAACAGCCTGGCCGCCAGTCAGGGCGCCCATGCAGTTGACGAAATCTTTCTCTGGACGGAAGGACGGCTTGGCACCCTGGGTGACCAGGTTCCACAGCTTCTCGGCGCCCATCTTCGCGAAGGTGTGCTCAGGCTGAACCGAGCCACGCAGGCGGACCACGTCGGCAGCGGAGTAAGTGCGAGTCACGCCTTTCCAGCGCGGGTTCTCGGCCCAGTCTTTTTCGAGGGCTGCAATTTGCTGTTCGCGTGTCAGTGCCATGGAGATAAACCTCGTCGCGTCTTTTATGAAAAGTTGTTCTGCGGTGGAAAATTCCTGCGCTCGCTGACCAGAAGCTTAGGTGGTCAAGTCGGATTCGGCGGGGTAGGCGACGGGATGAACGATGGGCTCGAGGGGAAGTGAGCAGGTAGTGGCGCGGTGCGGGCGCATTCCGGCGTCGTGGGCCTTTATACGGTCTGCAGCGTGAAGCCGGGTTACCTAAATACGCTTCCGTCCCTCGGGACAACTTCGTTCCAGTCGGCAACCTCGTCAAACACACCTTGTGGGCGGTACAGACACGAAACGGCTCGCGGGGTAGGTGCGAGCGGCGCTTCGAAGGCCCTTGCCAGGGCCTCTGATTAGCGGGAGCGAGGCCATCATGCCTTCGCTTTTTTTTCGCGTCAAACGTTTTGTAGTGCTTTTTTTCAAGCACTACATCTTTCGTCTAATACGACTAATCAGTCAGTTTTCGGTGCTTTAGTCCAGCGTGTCGACTTTCACCCGCAAGGTCATGTCATCACGGCCTTGAGTCGAGTAGCTGCGGGTCAGGCCCTGTTTATCGGCCTGAGTCTGGCTGTTGACGCCCGCCAGAGTGATCCACTCACCGAGGCGCCCGGTGACGGTTGTGTCGGTACTTTGCACGTTCACTACATCGGGACGTTCCTGGCTCATACGGTCACGGTTGGTACTGATCGCCAGATGAACGGTTTCGCCGGTGACGCTGGCGGTGACGTAGAAACCCTGGGTGACGTTGCGGTATTGGGTCTCGCTGCTGTAACCGCCGTAGGAATCGCTCTGGGTGTTGGTGATCGGCACGCTCTGGCCAACCTGGATCAGCGCCGGAGTGCCTTCACTGGTCTGCACTTGCTGAACGCCGCCGTTGCGGCTGGTGGTGCTGCGGCTGATGATCCGGGTCTGGTTCGGCTGAGCGCCGTTGACTGAATAACCTTCGTCGCCACGGCCATTGTTTTCGTTGGTGTCGACGGTGATCAGCAAGCGCTTCGGTGCGGTATCGAGTTGCGCCAGCAGATCCTTCAACTCCTGAATCTTGCCCGGCTCGGCTTTGACGATCAGTTGGTTGCCGTAAGCGCTGACCTGGCCGTCCTGGCCGATGAAATCCTGCGCGACCGGCAGCATGTCGGCGCTGGTGTGGTATTTGAGGGGGACGATTTCTGTGGCTGCCAGCACCGAAAAACTGCAGCCGAGCAGCAGGGTGGTGAGCAGGGTGCGTAGGGACATGTCCGTTATCTCCGCGTTCGAAAGGCTTGATATTGCCAGTTTGTCGGCCCGGGGTGGGGCAAGTTGAATCGTAGACAGCAAAACGCCCCGGCATCCGAAAATGGCGGGGCGTTTTGTGGTGTGCTGGCGGGTATTTGTGGTGAGGGGATTTATCCCCGCTCGGCTGCGCAGCAGTCGCCAAATCCAGCACTCTCGATTCAACAGGCATACCGAGTTTTCTGGATTTGGGGCAGCTTCGCAGCCCAGCGGGGATGAATCCCCTCGCCACAGGGCGCTAAAGGTGTCTCGGGATCGTGTGCTTGCGGGCTTTTGTGGTGAGGGGATTTATCCCCGCTCGGCTGCGCAGCAGGCGCCCAATCCAGCACTCTCGATTCAACAGGCATACCGAGTTTTCTGGATTTGGGGCAGCTTCGCAGCCCAGCGGGGATAAATCCCCTCGCCACAGGGAGCTACAGGTGTCTCGGGATCGCGTGCTTGCGGGCTTTTGTGGTGAGGGGATTTATCCCCGCTCGGCTGCGCAGCAGTCGCCGACCCAGCGCGCTCGATTTAACTGACTCACCGAGTTTGCTGGATTTGGGGCTGCTTCGCACCCCAGCGGGGATAAATCCCCTCGCCACAGGGATCTGGAGGTCTCGGAATCAGGCCGAATGCCGAACCATATCGACATGCGGTATCCCGGCCTCAAGAAACTCCTCGCTGACCAGGCTGAAACCCAAACGCTCGTAGAACGCCGTGGCTTGCACTTGCGCGCTGAGCATTTGTTGCTTCAGGCCGCGCGCTTCAGCTTCGGCGATGACCGCTTGCATCAGCGCGTCACCGACCTTCATCCCGCGCCAGTCTTTGAGTACCGAAACCCGGCCGATGTGGCCGTCGGGCAACAGCCGCGCCGTGCCGATCGGGAAGTCGCCTTCGAACGCCAGAAAATGCACGGCGGTCGCGTCATCGGCGTCCCACTCAAGCTCGGGTGGCACCGATTGTTCGGCGATGAACACCGTTTCACGAATGCGCCGGATCTCGGCGATATCCTTCTGCCAGTCTGCGACACGAACGCGAATTTTATTCATCGGCGAACCCCAGGCTCCCTTGCTTGACCAGTTCGCAGAGCAGGCTGCGGCCGTCTTCGTCGCTCAGCCACTCGCCGAGGTTGTCGGCGTGCAGGGCGTCAGCGGCGCAGATCAGCTTCAGCAGTTCGCGCAGCTTGCCCGGCAGGTAGCGGCTCTGGCCACTGGCGAACAGCAGCAGATCGTCGTCGACTTCCGACCAGGCCAGGCGCGCGCTCGGGTTGCGGATCAGCACGGCGCCGTCCTGCAGGGCGGCGAGGAAGTCTTCTTCTTCGACGTCTTCCGGGCCGACCACCAGTTCCGGGTAGCGCGGCTCGGTCATGTACTGGCCGAACCAGGTCAGCAGCAGACGCTCATCGCTCATGTGCTCGGCGAGCAGGCTTTTCAGGCGATCCAGCGCATCGTGTTGAATCTGGTGCGGATCGACCGCCGGCTTGGCGTCGGCATCGGTGTAGCGTTCTTCGTCGGTCAGGAACTGGCTGAGGAAGTCGGTGAAGTGGGTCAGCACTTCAGCGGCGCTTGGCGCGCGGAAGCCGACCGAGTAGGTCATGCAGTTGTCGACCGCGACACCGCAATGGGCCAGGCGCGGCGGCAGGTAGAGCATGTCGCCCGGCTCCAGCACCCATTCTTCGGTCTCGTGGAATTCAGCGAGGATGCGCAGGTCGGCGTGTTGCAGCAGCGGGCTCTCGGAGTCGCACATCTGGCCGATTTTCCAGTTGCGCTTGCCGTGGCCCTGCAGCAGGAACACATCGTAATTGTCGAAATGCGGGCCGACGCTGCCACCTGGGGCGGCGAAGCTGATCATCACGTCGTCGACACGCCAGCTCGGCAGGAAGCGGAAGTTTTCCAGCAGTTCGCTGACTTCCGGCACGAACTGGTCAACCGCCTGCACCAGCAGGGTCCACTCTTTCTCTGGCAATTTGCTGAACTCGTCTTCGGCGAACGGGCCGCGACGCAGTTCCCACGGACGCTCGCCGTGCTCGATGACCAGGCGCGATTCGACTTCTTCTTCCAGGGCCAGGCCGGCCAGTTCGTCGGCGTCGATCGGGCTTTCGAAGTCAGGAATCGCCTGACGGATCAGCAGCGGTTTTTTCTGCCAGTAGTCACGCAGGAATTCGCGTGCTGTGAGGCCGCCCAGAAGTTGAAGAGGAATATCGGAATTCATATGTAACCTATTGAAAAAAAGTACTTTTCAGACGGGAATAAAAACGCCCGGCGCGGCCGGGCGTCTCAAACGGGGCAAACGGTCGATCAGATGCGTTTGGCTTGTGCCACTGCGTTGCCGATGTAGTTGGCCGGAGTCAGTTGCTTGAGCTCGGCTTTGGCTTCGGCTGGCATGTCCAGGCCATCGATGAAAGTCTGCAACGCTTCAGGGCTGATGCCCTTGCCACGGGTCAGTTCTTTCAGCTTTTCGTACGGGTTTTCGATGTTGTAGCGACGCATCACGGTCTGGATCGGCTCGGCCAGTACTTCCCAGCAAGCGTCGAGGTCGGCGGCAATCTTCTGCTCGTTGAGCTCGAGTTTGCTGATGCCTTTGAGGCTGGCTTCGTATGCGATCACGCTGTGGGCGAAGCCGACACCGAGGTTGCGCAGGACGGTGGAGTCGGTCAGGTCGCGCTGCCAGCGGGAAATTGGCAGCTTGCTCGCCAGGTGCTGGAACAGTGCGTTGGCGATACCCAGGTTGCCTTCGGAGTTTTCGAAGTCGATCGGGTTGACCTTGTGCGGCATGGTCGACGAACCGATTTCGCCAGCGATGGTGCGCTGCTTGAAATAACCCAGGGAAATGTAGCCCCAGATGTCGCGGTCGAAGTCGATCAGGATGGTGTTGAAGCGCGCGATGGCATCGAACAGTTCAGCGATGTAGTCGTGCGGTTCGATCTGCGTGGTGTACGGGTTGAAGCCCAGACCCAGCTCGTCTTCGATGAAGGCGCGGGCATTGGCTTCCCAATCGATTTGCGGGTAGGCCGACAGGTGCGCGTTGTAGTTGCCGACGGCGCCGTTGATCTTGCCCAGCAGCGGCACGGCAGCGACCTGAGCGATCTGACGCTCGAGACGGTAAACCACGTTGGCCAGCTCTTTACCCAGAGTGGTCGGCGAAGCCGGCTGACCGTGGGTGCGCGACAGCATCGGCACGTCGGCGAAACGGATGGCCAGTTCGCGGATGGCGTTGGCAGTCTGGCGCATCAGCGGCAGCATCACGTCGTCACGGCCTTCACGCAGCATCAAGGCGTGGGACAGGTTGTTGATGTCTTCACTGGTGCAGGCAAAGTGGATGAATTCGCTGACCTTGGCCAGCTCCGGCAGCTTGGCCGCCTGCTCTTTGAGCAGGTATTCGATCGCTTTGACGTCGTGGTTGGTGGTGCGCTCGATCTCTTTGACGCGCTCGGCGTGCTCCAGCGAAAAGTTTTCCGCCAGTTCGTTGAGAACGGCGTTGGCCTCGGCGGAGAAGGCTGGCACTTCAGGGATGCCAGCATGGGCGGCCAGGCGCTGGAGCCAGCGCACTTCAACCAGAACGCGGGCACGGATCAGGCCGTACTCGCTGAAAATCGGGCGCAGGGCCTGGGTTTTGCCGGCGTAGCGGCCGTCAACAGGGGAAACCGCAGTGAGCGAAGAGAGCTGCATGGGGTGTTCTCGGACAGTCGGGCAACGAAATGGGGCGCGTATCATACATGAAAAAATCCGCCGGTCCGTCGCCAACTGACCGGCGTATTACGCGTTACAGACTACAAAGCCTTCATGACGCGGCGTTTACTCGCTGCGCATCAACGGATAAAGCTCTTTGAGCAGCTTGCGGCGGCTGATCACCAACTGCCAGCGATGACCACCGAGCTGACGCCACAGGCGCGCCGAGCGGATACCAGCGAGGAGCAGGGCGCGGATTTTCGAGGCATTGCTCGGCTGCTGCAGGTTGCGCATGTCGCCGTGCACCTGAATGCGCTGGCGCAGGGTGCTCAAAGTGTCCTGATACAACGCACCGCAAGCGGCGATGACGTTTTCGTGCGCAGGGCCAAAATGCTCCACCTGCGACTGAATCTGCGGCAGGCGTTTGGCAATCGTCTCAAGCATGTCGTCACGCTTGGCCAATTGCCGCTCCAGACCGAGCATCGACAGCGCGTAGCGCAACGGCTCGCGCTGCAAGGTGCTCGGATCGCGCTCCAGCGCGCCGATCAATGCGCGGTAACCCTCGCGCAGATTGATGTCGTCGCCGCCGTACACGTCCAGTGTATCTTTTGGGTCGCGGACCAGCAGGCTGCCGAGCATGCAGCTCAGGCCCGCTTCGTTGGTCTGGCCGGTCTTGGCGATGCGATCGACCAGCACGGCGGCGAGAAACACACCGCCCAGCGCTGTCAGTTGCTCCTGAGTCGGGCTCATGCCTGGCCGCTCCACGGCTCGGCCACTTCGATCACGCCGCCGCCGAGGCAGATTTCACCGTCATAGAAAACCACCGACTGGCCCGGCGTCACCGCACGTTGCGGTTCGTCGAACACGGCGCGATAGCCGCTGGCGGTTTTTTCCAGGGTGCAGGCCTGATCGCTCTGGCGATAGCGCACTTTCGCCGTCAGGCGCAGCGGCTGGCTCAGGTCGATCGGGTTGACCCAGTAGATTTCCGAAGCGAGCAGGGCGCTGGAGAACAGCCATGGATGGTTGTTGCCCTGACCGACGATCAGCTCGTTGGTCTGCAGATCCTTGCGCAGCACGTACCACGGCTCGTCACCGGCATCTTTCAAGCCGCCGATACCGAGGCCCTGGCGCTGGCCGATGGTGTGGTACATCAAGCCGTGGTGACGGCCGATGACTTCGCCTTCGGTGGTCTTGATCTCACCCGGTTGCGCCGGCAGGTATTGCTTGAGGAAGTCGCTGAAACGACGCTCGCCGATGAAGCAGATCCCGGTGGAATCCTTCTTCTTGGCGGTGGCCAGTTCGTATTTCTCGGCAATCGCGCGGACTTCAGGCTTTTCCAGTTCGCCGACCGGGAACAGGGTCTTGGCGATCTGTTCGCCACCAACGGCGTGCAGGAAGTAGCTCTGATCCTTGTTCGGATCGAGGCCCTTGAGCAGTTCGGTGCGGCCATCGATGTCGCGACGGCGCACGTAGTGACCGGTGGCGATCAGGTCGGCGCCGAGCATCATCGCGTAGTCGAGGAACGCCTTGAACTTGATCTCGCGGTTGCACAGGATGTCCGGGTTCGGCGTGCGCCCCGCCTTGTATTCGGCGAGGAAGTGCTCGAACACGTTGTCCCAATACTCGGCGGCGAAGTTGGCGGTATGCAGCTTGATGCCGATCTTGTCGCAGACAGCCTGAGCATCCGCCAGGTCGTCCATGGCGGTGCAGTATTCCGTTCCGTCGTCTTCTTCCCAGTTCTTCATGAACAGGCCTTCCACTTCATAGCCCTGCTCGATCAGCAGAAGGGCGGAAACGGAAGAGTCCACGCCGCCGGACATGCCGACAATGACGCGCTTCTTGGATGTGTCAGAAGGGGCTGGATCACGCATAGGGGTTCAATGAGTGTCTTGGAAAAGGGCGCGATTCTATCAGGCTCGCGGCCGCAAGGCTAAAGAGAAGGGCGGATCAGTTCGAGGCTGAAGTGATGACCGGCCAGATAATCGTCGATGCAACGGATGATCAGCTCGCTGCGCCAGTTGTCGCGCTGGGCGATTAATTCTTCGCGGGTCAGCCACTTGGCGCCGACGATGCCGTCGTCGAGTTGGTAATCCGGGTGGTGCTGCACGGCTTTGGCGCTGAAGCATATGCGCTGGTAAGTCACGCCGTTGCTCGGTGCGGTGTACAGATAAATGCCGATCACGCCGGTGGGTTCGACGTCCCAACCGGTTTCTTCGAGGGTTTCGCGAATCGCCGCGTTGATCAGGGTTTCATCCGGATCGAGATGCCCGGCGGGCTGGTTGAGCACATTGCGCCCGCCTTTGTGCTCTTCGACCATCAGGAAACGGCCGTTGTCCTCGACGATGGTAGCGACGGTGATGTGGGGGAGCCATTCCATAAAACCTTCCTCAATATCCAGGTTAAAACCCGACCCCCTGTGGGAGCGAGCCTGCTCGCGAAAGCGGTGGGTCAGTCAACGAAGGTGCTGAATGATAAACCGCATTCGCGAGCAGGCTCGCTCTCACAAGGGATTTATATTGTCAGTAAAAACACAAACCCCGGCACAAGGCCGGGGTTTGTGATGTTCCCATTACAACCTTAAACCAGCGCAGCAATCGCCGCGTTGAAGGTTGCGCTTGGGCGCATGGCCTTGCTGATCAGCTCGGCGTCGGCGTGGTAGTAACCGCCGATGTCGACTGGCTTGCCCTGAACGGCGTTGAGCTCGGCAACGATAGTTGCTTCGTTCTCGGTCAGGGTTTTGGCCAGAGTCGCGAACTGCGCTTGCAGTGCAGCGTCTTCAGTCTGGGCGGCCAGGGCCTGAGCCCAGTACATCGCCAGGTAGAAGTGGCTGCCGCGGTTGTCGATGTTGCCGACTTTGCGCGATGGCGACTTGTTGTTGTCGAGGAACTGGCCGGTGGCCTGGTCCAGGGTCTTCGACAGCACCAGCGCTTTCGGGTTGTTGTAGTTCACACCCAGATGCTCAAGGGAAGCGGCCAGGGCGAGGAACTCACCCAGCGAATCCCAGCGCAGGAAGTTCTCTTCAACCAGTTGCTGCACGTGCTTCGGAGCCGAACCGCCGGCGCCGGTTTCGAACAGGCCACCGCCGTTCATCAGCGGCACGATCGACAGCATCTTGGCGCTGGTGCCCAGTTCCATGATCGGGAACAGGTCGGTCAGGTAGTCGCGCAGTACGTTACCGGTCACCGAAATGGTGTCCTTGCCTTCGCGGGTGCGCTTCAGGGTGTACTTCATCGCGTCGACTGGAGCCATGATCTGGATGTCCAGACCGCTGGTGTCGTGATCCTTCAGGTACGCCTGAACTTTCTCGATCACTACGCCATCGTGAGCGCGCATCGGGTCAAGCCAGAAGATCGCCGGCGTGCTGCTGGCGCGAGCACGGTTGACGGCCAGTTTGACCCAGTCCTGGATCGGCGCGTCTTTGGTCTGGCACATGCGGAAGATGTCGCCGGCTTCGACAGCCTGTTCCATCAGCAGCTTGCCTTTGCTGTCGGTGACGCGAACAACGCCGTCAGCCTTGATCTGGAAGGTCTTGTCGTGGGAGCCGTACTCTTCGGCTTTCTTCGCCATCAAACCGACGTTCGGCACGCTGCCCATGGTGGTCGGGTCGAAAGCGCCGTTGGCTTTGCAATCTTCGATCACGGCCTGGTAGATGGTCGCGTAGCAACGATCCGGGATCACAGCCTTGGTGTCGTGCAACTGACCGTCGGTGCCCCACATCTTGCCGGAGTCACGAATCATCGCTGGCATCGAGGCGTCAACGATGACGTCGCTCGGCACGTGCAGGTTGGTGATGCCTTTGTCGGAGTTGACCATCGCCAGCGACGGACGAACGGCGTAGACCGCTGCGATATCGGCTTCGATCTGCGCTTGCTGGTCGGCCGGCAGGGCCTTGATGCGCGCGTACAGATCGCCGATGCCGTTGTTCAGGTTGAAGCCGATCTGGTTCAGCACGTCAGCGTGCTTGGTCAGAGCGTCTTTATAGAACTCGGCAACGATCTGGCCGAACATGATCGGGTCGGAGACCTTCATCATGGTCGCTTTCAGGTGCACCGAGAGCAGCACGCCCTGGGCCTTGGCGCTTTCGATCTCGGCAGCGATGAACGCACGCAGGGCGTTTTTGCTCATCACGGCGCAGTCGAGGATCTCGCCGGCCTGAACGGTGGTTTTTTCTTTCAGAACGGTGGCAGCACCGTCCTTGGCGATCAGCTCGATCTTCACAGCGTCAGCGGCGTCGATCAGGACAGCTTTTTCGCTGCCGTAGAAATCGCCGGTGCTCATGTGCGCGACGTGGGACTTGGAGTCCTTGGCCCAGGCGCCCATTTTGTGCGGGTGCTTGCGCGCGTAGTTCTTCACCGACAGCGGAGCGCGGCGGTCGGAGTTGCCTTCGCGCAGAACCGGGTTCACGGCGCTGCCCTTGACCTTGTCGTAACGCGCCCGGGCGTCTTTTTCGGCGTCGCTGGTCACGGTTTCCGGATAGTCCGGCAGGTTGTAGCCCTGCGCCTGCAGCTCTTTGATCGCGGCTTGCAGTTGTGGCACCGAAGCACTGATGTTCGGCAGCTTGATGATGTTGGCTTCAGGCGTAACGGCCAGGTCGCCCAGTTCGGCGAGGTGGTCGGCTACGGCTTTGTCGCCCAGTTGCTCGGGGAAGCTTGCCAGGATGCGTGCTGCAAGAGAGATATCGCGGGTTTCCACGGCGATATCGGCCGAGGCGGTGTAAGCCTCGATGATCGGCAGCAGGGAATAGGTGGCGAGGGCAGGAGCTTCGTCGGTGAAGGTATAGATGATCTTCGAGCGGGTGGGCATATTCGGATTAACTCTCTCTTCTTTGCTAAAGCGTGCGCAGAAACTCGAGGGGCGCCGGGTAAGCGCGTTCGTTCAAAGTCATCCATGAACCGAATGTCGAGATTCTTCGCGGTGATGTTGGGTGCATCAGTAGAGCGTCAAGCAGTCAGGCTGCGGTAACAACCCGACCAATCAGGCGGAAAGTCTCGTGCTAGAGAGGCCAGCCGTCGTGACCCTGTGGTCAGCGGGCGGCATTATACATAGGTAGCTGGCAATCTGCCGATGGTTCATATGCAACGATTCTCGTCCATTGGTCTAAAGGTCGCAGGGCGCGACCGGGCAAAGACTCGTTACGAATGCTGGAGTTTGGCGCTTTTCCCTTTGCTTTCAGGCTTGTACGAAACGAGATGTGCGCGGCGGCGGAACATAGGGTTTGCGTGTTGATTCAACTGGGTTACGCTCGAAGCAAGCCAGGTGTTCAATCCAAACAATGGAGTTCAGCATGGGTTACAAGAAGATTCAGGTTCCAGCCGTCGGCGACAAAATCACCGTCAATGCAGACCATTCTCTCAATGTTCCTGATAACCCGATCATCCCCTTCATCGAAGGTGACGGTATTGGTGTCGACATCAGTCCGGTGATGATCAAGGTTGTCGATGCTGCTGTTGAAAAGGCCTACGGCGGCAAGCGCAAGATTTCCTGGATGGAAGTCTACGCCGGCGAAAAAGCCACTCAGGTTTATGACCAGGACACCTGGCTGCCGCAGGAAACCCTCGACGCGGTCAAGGATTACGTGGTCTCCATCAAAGGCCCGTTGACCACCCCGGTCGGTGGCGGCATCCGCTCGCTGAACGTGGCCCTGCGTCAGCAACTCGACCTGTACGTCTGCCTGCGCCCGGTGCGCTGGTTCGAAGGCGTGCCGAGCCCGGTGAAAAAGCCCGGCGACGTCGACATGACCATCTTCCGCGAGAACTCCGAAGACATCTACGCCGGCATCGAGTGGAAAGCCGGTTCGCCGGAAGCCACCAAGGTCATCAAATTCCTTAAAGAAGAAATGGGCGTCACCAAGATCCGTTTCGACGAAAACTGCGGTATCGGCGTCAAGCCGGTCTCCCGCGAAGGCACCAAGCGTCTGGCGCGCAAGGCTCTGCAATATGTGATCGATAATGACCGCGACTCGCTGACCATCGTGCACAAAGGCAACATCATGAAGTTCACCGAAGGTGCCTTCAAGGAATGGGCCTACGAAGTGGCGGCCGAAGAATTCGGCGCGACGCTGCTGGACGGCGGTCCGTGGATGCAGTTCAAGAACCCGAAAACCGGCAAGAACGTTGTAGTCAAGGACGCCATCGCCGACGCCATGCTCCAGCAGATCCTGCTGCGCCCGGCGGAATACGATGTCATCGCTACGCTTAACCTCAACGGTGACTACCTGTCCGACGCGCTGGCGGCGGAAGTGGGTGGTATCGGTATTGCGCCGGGTGCCAACCTGTCCGACACCGTAGCGATGTTCGAAGCGACCCACGGTACTGCGCCGAAGTATGCCGGCAAGGACCAGGTCAACCCGGGCTCGCTGATTCTCTCGGCCGAGATGATGCTGCGTCATATGGGCTGGACGGAAGCGGCGGACCTGATCATCAAGGGCACCAACGGTGCGATCGGCGCCAAGACTGTTACTTATGATTTCGAGCGTTTGATGGATGGGGCCAAGCTGGTTTCGTCTTCCGGGTTCGGGGATGCGTTGATTTCGCATATGTAAAAGTCGCAGGCACGCAAAAACCGCCTGACTCGATGGGTTGAGTCAGGCGGTTTTTTATGACCGAATGTTTTGAGGCTTCAACTGGTTGCCGTTTGTTGTTCCGTGGCAATCGAGCTTGGCGTGGGAGCTGCTTCGACCGAAGTTATCTTCACGGCATGCAAGCCTTTAGGGCCATGAACGATCTCGAAGGTCACCGCCTGACCCGCTTTCAGGGTCTTGTACCCTTCCATTTCAATGGCCGAGTAGTGGGCAAAGAAATCAATGTCCTTGCCATCCTCATCGCGACCTTCCCGGGCGTCGGTATTGATAAAGCCGAATCCCTTGGCATTGTTGAACCATTTCACCTTGCCGACAGCCATGCTCAAATCCCTCTGCAACAGACTCCATCGCTGGAGTATCATCCACGACATCCGCAATCGAATTCGATAAAAGAATTGACTCCGCGGATCTTTTTTACCCACTGTGGGCTCTATTGGTTGTAACACCGTTTTCCCGATAGTCAAGGTGACCGGGCAGTCGTAGTTGAAAACGTGTGCAACCGCCCCCACCACTGTATTCGCACAACTGACGAACCTTTTTTTCCATGCATGCAATCAGCCAGATTCGACTAACATTCAATCAGGATCGCCCGCTTCTCCAAAAGGATCTTCCACAGGAGCACGACGACGATTCGGCAGGCGTTGCTGTTCAGGAAGCAAAGCCCGCGCTACAGGCGCCGCCGATGTACAAGGTGGTTTTGTTCAACGATGACTACACACCGATGGATTTCGTCGTCGAAGTGCTCGAGGTGTTTTTTAACCTGAATCGCGAGCTGGCGACCAAGGTCATGCTGGCCGTCCATACAGAAGGCCGGGCAGTATGTGGAGTGTTTACCCGCGACATCGCCGAGACAAAGGCCATGCAGGTCAACCAGTACGCCAGGGAAAGCCAGCATCCGCTACTCTGTGAAATCGAGAAGGACGGTTAATCGCCGACCACTTGGGTATGAGGTGAAGCTATGTTAAACCGCGAGCTCGAAGTCACCCTCAATCTTGCCTTCAAGGAGGCTCGTTCGAAGCGTCATGAGTTCATGACCGTCGAACATCTCCTGCTGGCGCTATTGGATAATGAGGCTGCCGCCACCGTTTTGCGTGCCTGCGGCGCAAACCTCGACAAACTCAAGCATGATCTGCAGGAGTTCATCGACTCCACCACGCCATTGATCCCCGTGCATGACGAGGATCGCGAAACCCAGCCAACCCTGGGCTTCCAGCGTGTCCTGCAGCGTGCTGTTTTTCACGTACAGAGCTCGGGCAAACGCGAAGTGACCGGCGCCAACGTGCTGGTCGCCATCTTCAGTGAGCAAGAGAGTCAGGCAGTGTTCCTGCTGAAACAGCAGAGCGTTGCGCGCATAGATGTCGTCAACTACATCGCACACGGCATTTCGAAAGTGCCGGGGCATGGCGATCACTCTGAAGGTGAACAAGATATGCAGGACGACGAGGGCGGTGAGTCTTCTTCTTCAGGCAATCCTCTGGATGCTTATGCCAGCAACCTCAACGAACTCGCGCGCCAGGGTCGCATTGATCCGCTGGTCGGCCGTGAGTCGGAGGTCGAGCGTGTCGCGCAGATTCTCGCGCGCCGGCGCAAGAACAATCCGCTGTTGGTGGGTGAAGCGGGCGTGGGTAAAACCGCGATTGCCGAAGGCCTGGCGAAACGCATCGTCGACAACCAGGTACCAGATCTGCTGGCCAATGCGGTTGTTTATTCGCTCGATCTTGGCGCTCTGCTCGCGGGTACCAAGTATCGCGGTGATTTCGAGAAGCGCTTCAAGGCGCTGCTCAATGAGCTGAAAAAGCGTCCGCAGGCGATTCTGTTCATCGACGAGATCCACACCATCATTGGTGCTGGCGCTGCGTCCGGTGGCGTGATGGATGCGTCCAACCTGCTCAAGCCGCTGCTGTCGTCTGGCGATATTCGCTGCATCGGTTCGACCACATTCCAGGAATTTCGCGGCATCTTCGAAAAAGATCGCGCCTTGGCGCGACGCTTCCAGAAGGTCGACGTCGTTGAGCCGTCGGTGGAAGACACCATCGGTATCCTGCGCGGTCTGAAAGGGCGTTTCGAGCAGCACCACAATATCGAATACAGCGATGAGTCGTTGCGTGCCGCTGCCGAACTGGCGTCGCGCTACATCAATGACCGGCACATGCCGGACAAGGCCATCGACGTGATCGACGAAGCGGGCGCCTACCAGCGTCTGCAACCGGTAGAGATGCGCGTCAAGCGTATCGAAGTGCCGCAGGTCGAGGACATCGTCGCGAAAATCGCGCGTATTCCGCCAAAGCACGTCACCAGTTCCGACAAAGAGCTGCTGCGTAACCTGGAGCGTGACCTGAAGCTGACGGTGTTTGGTCAGGACGCAGCGATCGATTCGCTGTCGACTGCGATCAAGCTGTCGCGTGCCGGGCTCAAATCGCCGGACAAGCCGGTCGGTTCGTTCCTGTTTGCCGGGCCTACCGGTGTCGGTAAAACCGAGGCCGCGCGACAATTGGCCAAGGCCCTTGGCATTGAACTGGTGCGTTTCGACATGTCCGAGTACATGGAGCGTCACACCGTGTCGCGTCTGATTGGTGCGCCTCCAGGCTATGTCGGTTTCGATCAGGGCGGTCTGTTGACCGAAGCGATCACCAAGCAGCCGCATTGCGTATTGCTGCTCGATGAAATCGAGAAGGCGCATCCGGAAGTCTTCAACCTGCTGTTGCAGGTCATGGACCACGGCACGCTGACCGATAACAACGGGCGCAAAGCGGACTTCCGCAATGTGATCGTGATCATGACCACCAACGCCGGTGCCGAAACGGCCGCGCGGGCTTCGATCGGTTTCACCCATCAGGACCACTCGTCCGATGCGATGGAAGTGATCAAGAAGAGCTTCACGCCGGAATTCCGTAACCGTCTGGACACCATTATCCAGTTTGGTCGCCTCAGTCATGAGGTCATCAAAAGTGTGGTGGACAAGTTCCTTACCGAGCTTCAGGCGCAGCTGGAAGACAAGCGTGTGTTGCTTGAGGTTACCGATGCGGCGCGTAGTTGGCTGGCGGCGGGTGGTTATGACTCGGCGATGGGTGCACGTCCGATGGCGCGTCTGATCCAGGACAAGATCAAGCGTCCGCTGGCGGAGGAGATTCTGTTTGGCGAACTGGCCGAGCATGGCGGTGTGGTGCACATCGACATCAAGGATGGGGAGTTGACGTTCGACTTCGAAACCACTGCAGAGATGGCCTGACGGCTTGATGTGGATTGGAAAGGCGCCTTCGGGCGCCTTTTTGTTGTCCGGTGTTTTTGGGCTTTGGGTGTATATCCGTTGCTGCGGTGATGGCTTATTACGGTTTCGCCCTTACGGCGAGTCACCTTTTTCAAACGCCAAAAAGGTAACCCAAAACGCTTGCTCCTACGTTCGGCCCTCGCAGGCTCGGGTTCCTTCGCTCCGGGACTGATCCGGGCGCAGCGGCTACGGTTTGCTTCGCTGCACCTCCTTCCGCTGTGTCTGGCTGCGCCAGACGGTCGCTGCGCTCCCACGCCCGGATCAATCCCTCCACTCAGCCTTCCGACGTCGCCGGTGGATCAAGATCAAAAGCGGTACTCGAGCTAACGCTCATTGTGTAGGAGCTGCCGGAGGCTGCGATCTTTTGACTTTGCTTTTGCTTTTCTGTGGGAGCGAGCCTGCTCGCGAAGACGGCCTGACAACCGACCTTTTTCTCGTTGATGTACTCGATCCAATTGTAGGAGTGAGCCTGCTCGCGATGGCGCCCTGCAGGTCAACCAATTTCCCTCAGATACCCGCGATCCAACTGTAGGAGCTGCCGAAGGCTGCGATCTTTTGATCTGGCTTTTGTTTTTGCTTTGGCTTTGCCTTTTGGTCCGGCTCTCGATCTTTCGCCCCTTCGGCAGGCTTCGGTACGGGATCGATCCGGGGGGTGGAAGCGTAGCGACCGTACGACGCAGTCGTACACAGCGCGCCAGCGGCAGCATCCGCGGCATCGGATATGCCCACAAAACCCACAAAACCCAAATCCCAGACAAACAAAAACGCCCGGCATAACCCGGGCGTTCTGTATTGACTTGATTAACGAGCGCGGTAAGTGATCCGCCCTTTGCTCAAATCATAGGGCGTCAGCTCGACGCGCACTTTGTCACCGGTAAGAATACGAATGTAGTTCTTGCGCATCTTGCCGGAAATATGCGCGGTTACGACGTGCCCATTTTCCAACTCCACACGAAACATGGTGTTGGGCAGGGTGTCGACGACAGTGCCTTCCATTTCGAAGCTGTCTTCTTTCGACATGCAGTAAAGCCCTCGGTATCCAATGAATGGCCCGGTGCAACTGCGCCAGGCAAAAGCGGCGTGCATTGTGCCCGAAAAATGGGGTTTACGCCAAGGGGTTTAGGCCGCAGGTTTAGTTCAGGACGACCCAGCGCTGATTGATCAGCAATTCAATGGGCCGATATTGCGTCTTGTAGTTCATCTTTTTGCAGTTCTTGATCCAGTAACCCAGGTACACCGCTTCAAGGCCCAGGCGCTGGCTTTCGGCGATTTGCCAGAGGATCGCGTAACGGCCGAGGCTGCGGCGTTCTTCGTTCGGTTCGTAGAAGGTATACACCGCCGACAAGCCGTTGGGCAGCAGATCGGTGACTGCTACCGCGAGCAACCGTCCGTCGAGTCGAAACTCGTAGAATCGCGAGAAGGGCAGGTCACGCACCAGGAACGTCGAGAACTGATCACGGCTTGGCGGGTACATGTCGCCGTCGGCATGGCGCTGTTCGATGTAGCGCTGGTACAGGTCGAAATACTCTTCGCTGAAGTGCGGCTTGACCGGCTGCACTTGCAGGTCGGCGTTGCGTTTGTAGATACGCTTCTGCTGGCGATTGGCGATGAACTGGGCGGAAGGAATGCGCGCAGGCACGCACGCATTGCAATTCTGGCAATGCGGCCGGTACAGATGATCGCCACTGCGACGAAAGCCCATTTCCGACAGGTCTGCGTAGACATGCACATCCATGGGCTGACTCGGGTCGAGAAACAGCGTCGTGGCCTGCTCCTCGGGCAGATAACTGCAAGAGTGGGGCTGAGTGGCATAAAACTTCAAACGCGCCAACTCGGTCATGAATCAACCCTCGGGATAAGCTGGTGGATTAAGTGTAAGCCACCTGCGCAAAAGTCGCTCAGCAAACCCAGATCGCCGAATTCGGTTGGTCGAGATGGCGCTGCAGATAGTCGGCGAATTCGCCCCGCGGAATGGATCGCGCACCGAGGCTGTGCAGGTGATCGGTCGGCATCTGGCAGTCGATCAGCACAAACCCGGCGGCTTTCAAATGCTTCACCAGCGTGGCAAAGCCATATTTGGACGCGTTGTCGGCACGGCTGAACATCGACTCGCCAAAAAACAGTTGGCCCATCGCCAGGCCGTACAGGCCGCCGACCAGCTGTCCCTCGTCCCAGACCTCAACCGAATGAGCGAAACCGCGCCGATGCAATTCTACGTAAGCATCCTGCATGGCCTCGGTGATCCAGGTGCCGTCGGCGTAGTCACGCGGGGCAGCGCAGGCGCGGATGACGGCGTCGAAATCCTGATCGAAGGTCACTTGATAGCGTTGCTTGCGCAGCAGCTTGCCGAGGCTGCGCGAGACGTGCAGTTCGTCGGGAAACAGCACGGTGCGAGGGTCTGGCGACCACCAGAGAATGGGTTGGCCTTCGGAGAACCAGGGAAAGCAGCCATGGCGATAGGCCTGGATCAGGCGGTCGGCGGACAGGTCGCCACCAGCGGCGAGCAATCCGTTCGGCTCGCGCATGGCTTTTTCCAGTGGCGGAAAGGTCAGGGAATTACGTTGTAACCAAGTCAGCATGGCATCCAGGCTTGCAGAAGGGGAGGGCGGTCATGGGCGTGCAGGCCCTGTTGAAGAGTTTGCCGCGAAACGGCGCAGATGTCCTGTACAGATGTCTGGTGCGGTGAGCATCGAGCTGCAACTTGATGTGTCGCCCGTGGTCGTAAGCGTCACCGTGGCGATGCCTGTCGAGCATTTCCGTGCGCCTGATCTGGCCAGCCTCGCTACGTTCATCAAATACAGCTCATAAGCCTTTGTCACAAAAGACAATGCATGCTCCAATTGCAACGCAGTGCGTGTGCGTTTGGCTATGCTCAAGGCCAGGGGCTCAAGCATGGCGTCGGGCGCACAAACCCGTACAATGCCGGGCTGTGACCCGCATTACGCTGCGCACGGTGTTTATGGCTGTGTTTATAAAACCAGTGGCACAGTGTTAAAAGTAGTCTCAGTTGGGCTTTTCACCTTTTTACCTGCCTGGATTGGGCAGTTTTTATCGTCATTCAATAGATGGACGCGCCTCGGGCGCAGGAAAAGAAGCGTTTTGAAGAAGACCACCGAAGCACCCAAAACAGTCGTTCCGCTCTGGCGCCAGCAACTGCACTACCGGCTCAAGGAAGGTGCATTGATCGCCATCGGGGCCTTGTGCCTGTTCCTGATGATGGCTTTGCTGACTTACGGCAAGGACGATCCGGGCTGGAGCCATAACAGCAAGATCGACGATGTGCAGAACTTCGGCGGCCCGGCCGGCTCGTACAGCGCCGATATCCTGTTCATGGTGCTCGGTTACTTCGCCTATATCTTCCCGTTGCTGCTGGCGGTCAAGGCGTACCAGATATTTCGTCAACGCCATGAGCCGTGGCAGTGGAGCGGCTGGCTGTTTTCCTGGCGCCTGATCGGTCTGGTATTCCTCGTGCTCTCCGGCGCTGCGCTGGCGCACATTCACTTCCACGCCGCGACCGGTCTGCCCGCCGGTGCTGGCGGTGCCCTGGGCGAAAGCCTTGGCGATCTGGCGAAGAATGCGCTGAACATTCAAGGCAGCACGCTGCTGTTCATCGCGCTGTTCCTGTTCGGCCTGACCGTATTCACCGACCTGTCGTGGTTCAAGGTGATGGACGTCACCGGCAAGATCACCCTCGATCTGTTCGAGCTGTTCCAGGGCGCGCTCAACCGCTGGTGGTCGGCGCGCACCGAGCGCAAGCAACTGGTCGCGCAACTGCGTGAGGTCGATGACCGCGTCCACGATGTAGTCGCACCGACCGTCACCGACAAGCGTGAACAGGCCAAGGTCAAGGAACGCCTGATCGAGCGCGAGCAAGCGTTGAGCAAGCACATGTCCGACCGCGAGAAGCAGGTGCCGCCGGTGATCGCGCCGGCACCAGCCAAGGCGCCGGAGCCGAGCAAGCGCGTGCAGAAAGAGAAGCAGGCGCCGTTGTTCGTCGACAGCGCGGTCGAAGGCACCTTGCCGCCGATCTCCATTCTTGATCCAGCGGAAAAGAAACAGCTCAACTATTCTCCTGAGTCCTTGGCAGCGGTGGGCCACTTGCTGGAAATCAAGCTCAAGGAATTCGGCGTCGAAGTCACCGTTGACTCGATCCACCCGGGCCCGGTGATTACCCGTTACGAAATCCAGCCTGCCGCCGGGGTAAAAGTCAGCCGTATCGCCAACCTGGCGAAAGACCTGGCGCGTTCGCTGGCGGTGACCAGTGTGCGGGTCGTCGAGGTTATTCCGGGCAAGACCACCGTCGGTATCGAGATTCCCAACGAAGACCGCCAGATCGTGCGTTTCTCCGAGGTGCTGTCGACCCCCGAGTACGACAACTTCAAATCGCCGGTCACCCTGGCGCTCGGTCATGACATCGGCGGCAAGCCGGTCATCACCGACCTAGCGAAGATGCCGCACCTCCTGGTGGCCGGTACCACCGGTTCCGGTAAGTCCGTGGGTGTGAACGCGATGATCCTGTCGATCCTGTTCAAGTCCGGCCCCGACGATGCCAAGCTGATCATGATCGACCCGAAAATGCTTGAGCTGTCGATCTACGAAGGCATTCCGCACCTGCTCTGCCCGGTGGTGACCGACATGAAGGACGCCGCCAACGCCTTGCGCTGGAGCGTTGCCGAGATGGAGCGTCGCTACAAGCTGATGGCGAAAATGGGCGTGCGTAACCTCTCCGGCTTCAACGCCAAGGTCAAGGAAGCCCAGGATGCCGGCGAGCCGTTGAGCGATCCGCTGTACAAGCGCGAAAGCATTCACGACGAAGCGCCGCTGCTGCAGAAACTGCCGACCATCGTCGTAGTGGTGGACGAATTCGCCGACATGATGATGATCGTCGGCAAGAAGGTCGAAGAACTGATCGCGCGTATTGCGCAGAAGGCGCGTGCGGCGGGTATTCACTTGATCCTCGCAACCCAGCGCCCTTCGGTGGACGTGATCACCGGCCTGATCAAGGCCAACATCCCGACCCGTATGGCGTTCCAGGTATCGAGCAAGATCGACTCGCGGACCATCATCGACCAGGGTGGCGCCGAACAACTGCTCGGTCACGGTGACATGCTCTACATGCCGCCGGGCACCAGTCTGCCGATCCGGGTGCACGGCGCGTTCGTCTCCGACGATGAAGTTCATCGTGTGGTCGAAGCGTGGAAGCTGCGCGGTGCGCCGGAATACAACGACGACATCCTCAACGGTGTCGAAGAGGCGGGTAGCGGCTTCGAAGGCAGCAGCGGTGGTGGCGACGGTGATGATCCGGAAGCCGACGCGCTGTATGACGAAGCGGTGCAGTTCGTCCTCGAAAGCCGTCGTGCGTCGATTTCCGCTGTGCAGCGCAAGCTGAAGATCGGCTACAACCGCGCCGCGCGGATGATCGAAGCGATGGAAATGGCCGGCGTCGTTACCTCAATGAACACCAACGGTTCGCGTGAAGTCCTGGCCCCAGGCCCGGTACGCGACTGAAACGCAACGACTCGGGTGGCGCAATGACGCGCCACCCGCTCTCCCACGAGTATTCAAGAGGACTCTCATGCGCCTTATCCGCATGCTGTTGCCAGTACTGGCGCTGACCACACTCACGGCCCACGCTGATGAAAAGGACGTGGCGCGTCTGACCCAGTTGCTGGAAACATCGAAAACCCTGTCGGCCAACTTCTCGCAGTTGACCCTCGACGGCAGCGGTACCCAATTGCAGGAAACCACCGGCAACATGACCCTGCAGCGTCCGGGCCTGTTCTACTGGCACACCAACGCGCCGGCCGAGCAGACCATGGTCTCCGATGGCAAGAAAGTCACCCTGTGGGACCCGGATCTGGAGCAGGCAACCATCAAGAAGCTCGACGAGCGGCTGACCCAGACGCCGGCGCTGCTGCTGTCGGGTGATGTCTCGAAAATCAGCCAGAGCTTCGACATCAGCGCGAAAGAGGCTGGCGGTGTGATCGACTTCACCCTCAAGCCGAAGACCAAGGACACGCTGTTCGATAACCTGCGCCTGTCGTTCCGTAACGGTCTGCTCAATGACATGCAACTGATCGACAGCGTCGGCCAGCGCACCAATATCCTGTTTACCGGGGTCAAGGCCAACGAAGCGGTGCCAGCGTCCAAATTCAAATTCGACATTCCCAAGGGTGCCGACGTTATCCAGGAATAAACACAGGCCCTTTGTGTCAGGGCCTTTGTGGTGAGGGCCTGCTATTGAGAGGCTATTGTGGCGAGGGGATTTGTCCCCGTCCGGCTGCGCAGCAGTCGTCGCTTTTGGGGCGGCTTCGCAGCCCAACGGGGATAAATTCCCTCGCCACAGGTTCTTCAGCAGATTTCAGAAAATCAGAGGTTTCAACGCTACGTGATGGATCTGTTTCGCAGTGCACCGATTGCCCAACCCTTGGCCGCGCGTCTGCGTGCGGCCAATCTGGATGAGTACGTCGGTCAGGAACACGTGCTCGCTCGCGGCAAGCCTCTGCGTGAGGCGCTGGAGCAGGGCGCGTTGCATTCGATGATCTTCTGGGGGCCGCCGGGCGTGGGCAAGACCACCCTGGCGCGGCTGCTCGCGGAAGTCTCTGATGCGCACTTCGAAACGGTTTCGGCGGTGCTCGCCGGGGTCAAGGAAATCCGTCAGGCCGTTGAGATCGCCAAGCAGCAGGCCGGCCAGTACGGCAAGCGCACGATCCTGTTTGTCGATGAAGTGCACCGCTTCAACAAGTCGCAGCAGGACGCGTTTCTGCCGTACGTGGAAGACGGCACGCTGATCTTCATCGGCGCCACCACCGAAAACCCTTCGTTCGAACTCAACAACGCCTTGTTGTCGCGGGCACGCGTCTACGTCCTGAAAAGCCTCGACGAAGCGGCGCTGCGCAAACTGGTGCATCGGGCTTTGACCGAAGAGCGCGGGCTGGGCAAGCGCAACCTGACACTGAGCGATGAAGGTTTTCAGATGCTGCTGTCCGCCGCTGATGGTGATGGCCGGCGCCTGCTCAATCTGCTGGAAAACGCCTCTGATCTGGCCGAAGACAACAGCGAAATCGGCACTGATTTGCTGCAAAGCCTGCTCGGCGATACACGCCGACGCTTCGACAAGGGCGGGGAAGCGTTCTACGACCAGATATCGGCGCTGCACAAATCGGTACGCGGCTCCAATCCCGACGGCGCGCTGTACTGGTTTGCGCGGATGATCGACGGCGGTTGCGATCCGCTGTACCTGGCGCGGCGCGTGGTGCGCATGGCCAGCGAAGACATCGGCAACGCCGACCCGCGTGCGCTGAGCCTGTGCCTGGCGGCGTGGGAAGTGCAGGAGCGTCTCGGCAGCCCTGAGGGCGAATTGGCAGTCGCCCAGGCCATTACTTATCTGGCCTGTGCACCGAAAAGCAATGCGGTGTACATGGGCTTCAAAACTGCACTGCGCGCAGCTGCTGAAAACGGCTCGCTGGAAGTGCCGCTGCATTTGCGCAATGCACCGACCAAGCTGATGAAGCAATTGGGTTATGGCGACGAATACCGCTACGCCCACGACGAGCCGGACGCCTATGCCGCCGGCGAAGACTATTTTCCGCAAGAACTCGAGCCGATTCCGTTCTATCAGCCAGTGCCCCGTGGCCTGGAGTTGAAGATCGGCGAGAAGCTCAATCATCTCGCTCAGCTCGATCGTCTGAGCCCTCGGCAGCGGAGAAAATAGTGGTCCCATTGATCCTTGCAGTGTCGGTCGGCGGTGTTGCCGGGACATTGTTGCGCTTCGCCACCGGTAATTGGGTCAGCGCCAATTGGCCGCGGCACTTCTATACCGCGACGCTGGCCGTTAATATCGTGGGCTGCCTGCTGATTGGCGTGTTGTACGGCCTGTTTCTGATACGCCCGGAGGTGCCGATCGAGGTGCGCGCCGGGTTGATGGTCGGCTTCCTCGGGGGGCTGACGACTTTTTCATCCTTTTCACTGGATACGGTGCGCCTGCTGGAAAGCGGGCAAGTGTTGCTGGCCCTGGGCTACGCCGCACTCAGCGTATTCGGCGGGCTGCTCGCGACGTGGGCCGGCCTGTCCCTGACCAAACTTTGATAACGAGAAACCGACATGCTCGATTCCAAACTGTTACGTAGCAACCTTCAGGACGTAGCGGACCGCCTGGCTTCCCGTGGCTTTGCCCTGGACACCGCGCGCATCGAAGCGCTGGAAGAACAGCGCAAGACCGTCCAGACCCGCACCGAAGCACTGCAGGCTGAGCGTAACGCGCGTTCCAAATCCATCGGGCAGGCCAAGCAGCGTGGCGAAGACATCGCGCCGCTGATGGCGGACGTCGAGCGCATGGCGGGCGAGCTGAGCGCCGGCAAGGTCGAGCTGGACGCGATCCAGACCGAACTGGATTCGATCCTGCTCGGTATCCCCAACCTGCCGCACGAATCGGTTCCGGTCGGCAAGGACGAAGACGACAACGTCGAAGTGCGCCGCTGGGGCACCCCGACCCAATTCGATTTCGAAGTGAAAGATCACGTCGCCCTCGGCGAGAAGTTCGGCTGGCTGGACTTCGAAACCGCCGCCAAGCTGTCCGGCGCGCGTTTCGCCTTGCTGCGCGGCCCGATCGCCCGTCTGCATCGTGCACTGGCGCAGTTCATGATCAACCTGCACGTCAACGAGCACGGCTATGAAGAGGCTTACACGCCTTATCTGGTTCAGGCTCCGGCGCTGCAAGGCACCGGCCAGCTGCCGAAGTTCGAAGAAGACCTGTTCAAGATCGCCCGCGAAGGCGAAGCGGATCTGTACCTGATCCCGACTGCCGAAGTGTCGCTGACCAACATCGTTGCCGGTGAAATCGTCGATTCCAAGTTGCTGCCGATCAAGTTCGTTGCCCACACCCCGTGCTTCCGCAGCGAAGCCGGTGCGTCGGGTCGCGACACGCGTGGCATGATCCGCCAGCACCAGTTCGACAAAGTCGAAATGGTCCAGATCGTCGAGCCATCGCAATCGATGGAAGCGCTGGAAGGCCTGACCGCCAACGCCGAAAAAGTCCTGCAACTGCTCGGTCTGCCTTACCGCACCCTGGCGCTGTGCACCGGCGACATGGGCTTCAGCGCGGTCAAGACCTACGATCTGGAAGTGTGGATTCCGAGCCAGGACAAATACCGCGAAATCTCCTCGTGCTCCAACTGCGGCGACTTCCAGGCGCGGCGCATGCAGGCTCGTTTCCGCAACCCGGAAACCGGCAAGCCCGAGCTGGTGCACACCTTGAACGGTTCCGGCCTGGCGGTCGGTCGTACTCTGGTTGCCGTGCTGGAAAACTACCAGCAGGCCGACGGTTCGATCCGCGTGCCGGACGTGCTCAAACCGTACATGGGTGGCCTTGAGGTCATCGGCTAAATGAAATATCTGCCGCTGTTTCACAACCTTCGCGGCAGTCGTGTGTTGGTTGTCGGTGGGGGGGAAATTGCCTTGCGCAAATCCCGCCTGCTGGCCGATGCCGGTGCGCTGCTGCGGGTGGTCGCACCTGAAATCGAAACGCAACTGGCTGAACTGGTCGCTGCCAGCGGCGGTGAATGCGTGTTGCGCGGTTACGCCGAAACGGATCTGGACGGTTGCGGGCTGATCATTGCCGCTACCGACGACGAAACGCTCAACGCGCAAGTCTCCACCGACGCCCATCGGCGTTGCGTGCCGGTCAACGTGGTCGATGCGCCGGCCTTGTGCAGCGTGATCTTCCCGGCGATCGTCGATCGCTCGCCGCTAATCATTGCCGTCTCCAGCGGCGGTGATGCGCCGGTACTGGCGCGCCTGATCCGCGCGAAAATCGAAACCTGGATTCCTTCCACTTACGGTCAATTGGCAGGGCTGGCTGCGCGTTTCCGTCATCAGGTGAAAAACCTGTTTCCGGATGTTCAGCAGCGTCGTGGCTTCTGGGAAGACGTTTTCCAAGGCCCGATTGCCGATCGTCAACTGGCCGGGCAGGGCGCTGAAGCCGAGCGCCTGCTGCAGGCTAAGGTCGATGGCGAGCCCATGGTCACCACAGGCGAGGTTTATCTGGTCGGTGCCGGTCCGGGTGATCCGGATCTGTTGACCTTCCGCGCGCTGCGTCTGATGCAGCAAGCCGATGTGGTGCTCTATGACCGCCTGGTGGCGCCGGCAATTCTTGAGTTGTGCCGTCGCGATGCCGAGCGGGTGTATGTCGGCAAGCGTCGCTCCGAACACGCCGTGCCGCAGGATCAGATCAACCAGCAACTGGTCGATCTGGCCAAGGCCGGCAAGCGTGTGGTGCGGTTGAAGGGCGGCGATCCGTTTATCTTTGGGCGCGGTGGCGAAGAGATCGAAGAACTCGCGGCCCACGGTATTCCATTCCAGGTGGTCCCGGGCATTACGGCGGCCAGCGGTTGCGCTGCTTATGCGGGGATTCCGCTGACCCATCGAGATCATGCGCAGTCCGTGCGGTTTGTCACTGGCCACTTGAAGGATGGTTCCACCGATCTGCCATGGGCCGATCTGGTCGCCCCGGCGCAGACGCTGGTGTTCTACATGGGCCTGGTGGGTTTGCCGATCATCTGTGAGCAGTTGATCAAGCACGGTCGCGCGGCGGATACCCCGGCGGCATTGATCCAGCAGGGCACCACGGTCAATCAGCGGGTTTTCACCGGCACGCTGGCGGATCTGCCGCAAATGGTGGCAGAGCATGAAGTGCATGCGCCGACCCTGGTGATCGTCGGCGAAGTGGTGCAGCTGCGCGAGAAACTTGCGTGGTTTGAAGGGGCTCAGGCGCAGGTCTAAACACCGCGTCGTTCCCTTCGCGAGCAGGCTCGCTCCCACATTGGATCTGTGTCATGCACAAATCCGGTGTGGGAGCGAACCTGCTCGCGAACGGGGTCTCGAACCAATACCGAGCTAATCAACCCCGGCGCCAAACCCCTTTCCCGATCAACCGCTCGCGATCATGCGCCACGCTGAAATCCTGCTGCGGCCCCTTCGGCACCACGCCGGTCGGGTTGATGGTTTTGTGGCTGCCGTAGTAGTGATGCTTGATGTGCTGGAAATCCACCGTCTCGGCAATCCCCGGCCACTGATACATCTCGCGCAGCCAGTTCGACAGGTTCGGGTAGTCGGCAATCCGCCGCAGGTTGCACTTGAAGTGGCCGTGATACACCGCGTCGAAACGAATCATCGTGGTGAACAGGCGCACATCGGCCTCGGTCAGGTATTCCCCGCTCAGGTAGCGATTGGCACCCAGCAGTTGCTCCAGATGATCCAGCTCGGCAAATACTTCATCGAATGCCTGTTCGTAGGCCTGCTGCGACGTGGCGAACCCGGCACGATAGACGCCGTTGTTCACCGCCGGATAGATCCGCTCGTTCAGCGCATCGATCTCATTGCGTAGCGGCTCCGGGTAAAAGTCCAGATCGTTACCTGTGATCCCGTCGAAGGCGCTGTTGAACATGCGGATGATTTCCGCTGATTCATTGCTGACGATGCGCTTGAGTTTCTTGTCCCACAGCACTGGCACCGTCACGCGCCCGGTGTAGTCAGGCGTGTCAGCGGTGTAGCGCTGGTGCATGAAGTCGAAGCCATCGAGTTTGTCGCCGGTCGAGCCGAGCGCTTTGTCGAAAGTCCAGCCGTTTTCCAGCATTAGCCAGCTGACCACCGACACGTCGATGAGACTTTCCAGCCCTTTGAGTTTGCGCAGGATCAGCGTGCGATGCGCCCAAGGGCAGGCGAGGGAAACATAGAGGTGATAGCGCCCGGCTTCAGCAGTGAAACCGCCTTCACCGCTGGGGCCTGGCTGACCGTCGGCGGTCACCCAGTTGCGGCGTTGCGCTTGTTCGCGCTGGAACGCGCCGTCCTTGCTGCTTTCGTACCACTTGTCCTGCCAGTGGCCGTCGACGAGTAAACCCATGATCAAGACTCCCAAAACCAATATTTGTTGGAGTCGAGTCTATTCCGATGAGTTCGAACAAAAAGCGCAAAGATCGGGCGCTAATGATCGGTTAGATCGATGTGTTGCGCGCCGCCCAATACTGCTCGGCGGTTGCGAAGGCCTGTTCGCGATTCTGACCGAGACCGCGCAGGGCAAGGGCCATGGTCGCAATCAAGGCCATTTGCGGGTAACTGTCGACCACATCGCCACGCCACACGGCTTTCAAGTGTTCGGTGTCCAGCGAGGCGGGTTTGACATGGCGCTGCGCTGACAGCTGCGGCCATTCTTCATCCCAGCTCTGACCGCTGCTGGTGCCATAAAGGTGGCTGGTGGCGTCGGGGTTGATCTCGATTTCACCGCCATCGCCCTTGACCACAATTGCCGTGTCGCCGAGCAAGCCGCTGGCATCGCGATGCACCGCTTGGTAGCCCGGGTGGAAAATGCTTTGCAGGCCGCAGCGTGCGCCCAACGGATTGAGAATCCGCGCCAGCGAGTGGATCGGCGACCGCAGGCCCAAGGTATTGCGCAGGTCGATCATCTTTTGCAACTGCGGCGCCCAGTCCACCAGCGGCATAAAGGCCAGGCCGCCGTTGTCCAGTGCCGTGCCGACCTGCTGCCAATCACGGCACAGGGGAATGTTCAGTTCGCCCAGCAGTTGTTCGCTGTACAGACGCCCGGCCGTGTGCGCGCCGCCGCCATGCATGAAGATCCGCACGCCGTTTTGCGCCAGGCACTTGGCCGCCAGCAGATACCAAGGCAAATGGCGTTTTTTGCCGGCGTAGGTCGGCCAGTCCAGGTCGACATTTAATCCAGGCGCTTGCAAGCGTGCGCGCAGGGCTTCGGTGAAACCGGCCATTTCCTCGGCGCTCTCTTCCTTGTGCCGCAGCAACATCAGGAAGGCACCCAGTTGCGTATCTTCGACTTGGTCATCGAGCACCATGCCCATGGCCTCGCGGGCTTCTTCGCGCGTCAGGTCGCGGGCGCCGCGCTTGCCCTTGCCGAGAATGCGCACGAATTGCGCGAACGGGTGCTCGGCAGGCGTTTCGAGGGTCAATGCTGGAAAGTCGTTCATAGGCAATTCGTCGGTTTGGGCAGGCCCGCCAGTTTCGCGGCGAGTTTGGCAGGGGTGCCTTTGAACAGTCGGTTCAGGTGCAGGCTGTTGCCTTTGTCGGCGCCGAGTTTCAACGCGGTGTACTTGATCAGCGGACGCGTGGCCGGCGATAGCTGGAATTCGGCGTAGAAGCTACGCAGAAGCTCGAGGACTTCCCAGTGTTCAGGCGTCAACTCGATGTCTTCGGCGGCGGCGAGGGCGCTGGCGACTTCGGCCGACCAGTCGCTGAGGTCAACGAGAAAGCCGTCCTTGTCCAGTTCGATGGCGCGGGCGCCTACGGTCATTGAATTCATAGCCAGCTGTTGACCTTGGCGTGATGGATCGACAGTTCGACGAAGGCCGGGTAGTCGATGGCCTCGGCCCAGTCTGGAATCTCGATCGCACGCGCCTGTGCGTCCTCAACCAATACAAAAAGTTTGATTGGTCGCTCTTGCAGAGCAGAGAACGGCGCAGTGTCCGGTTGCAGCGCATACACCGCATCGCCGGACAACAACACGGCATCGGCGCTGCCGAGCAGGCGCAGGCAACTGCTCAGGCGATCGTCGCCGAACGGGGAATGAGACAACACATGCAAAGTCGACATCAGAGGGTAATCACCTGATCGTAGCGGTCAATAAGGGCGGTGATTTGATCAGCGGCCAGTGGCTGCGCTTCGTCCAGCGACAGGTTGCCAAGACCGCGAGCATTGGCGCTTTCGACGCAATAGAACAGCTCTTCGATACCAAACATCGGTAGCGCCTGCAGATTGGCGCTGAGGTCTTTCTGCTGCACGGCCTTGGCGTTCTGCCCGGCGGCCAATTGCAGCACGCCGTCATCGAGAAACAGCAAACCGATCGGCAGATCGAAGGCGCCACCGGCGAGCACGATATCCAGCGCTTCCCGCGCACCGGGGCCGGACCACGGCGATTGGCGGCTGATGATCAACAGCGATTTGGCCATGTTCAAGCGCCTCCGAAACAGATGAGCCGATCAGCGTCCTGCACGGCGTCGTGCAATTGACCCAGACCAGACAATTCCCACGGCGCGCTGAGCGAAATCGCTTCACGCTGGTAACGCTTGGCTTCTTCTTCGTTCAACACACCACGGCGCAAAGCGGCGGCGATGCAGACCACGCCATCAAGTTGCTTTTCGTTGATAAAGGCACGCCATTGCTTGGGCACGTCCAGTTCATCCTGCGGGGTCACCACCGCATCGGAGGCGTTGAACACGCCGTCCTGATAGAAGAACAGCCGAACAATCTCATGGCCGCCGGCCAGCGCGGCCTGGGCAAACAGCAAGGCACGGCGCGAGGAGGGCGCATGGGCGGCGGAAAACAGCGCGATGGCGAACTTCATGATGGACTCGATCAGCGAAACTGCGGCCATGATAAAGCTTTATTGCGCGTGCCGCGAAATCTGGTAATACGCGGTTCACTGTGGGAGCGAGCCTGCTCGCGAAAGCGTCGTCTCGTTCGAGATCAGTTTCGGCAGTCACACCGCCTTCGCGAGCAGGCTCGCTCCCACGGAAGATTTGCGGCGGCTGGATTACGGGGTGATGCCGTAAAGATCGCAATACTCGATCCAGCCCATCCCCGCCATTTCCGCCACTTCCCGATGCACTTCCAGCCGTTGCGCCTGATATTCCTCGGGCGAAGCAGCGGTCAGCTGCAACGTCAGCTCCCAGGCGAACAACCTCTGTCTCTCCGCTTCTTCCTCAAACGCCTCATGCAAGCGTTCTTCGCGATACTGCGCCTGGGTTTCGCCCTTGGCTTGAGCCAGCAGCGGGTTGAGATGGTCGAGGGTTTCACGTAGTTCGGGTCGCGCATCGAGAAACAGTTTCAAAGCCTGTTCATGTCGCTGGTCGCTAGGCGCCATGTAATTTCCTTGTGTGACTGATGACCATAGGGTGCCGCACCTGCTTGCGCATGTCGCGCATAAAAACAGTAAAGCAGAACGATTTGCCGCGTCGCAGTGCTACAGTCCGCTTTTTTCTCGATGAGCAAATGCAATGCGAATGCTGATGGTAGTGCTGGCGGCGGCCCTGTTGGCCGGGTGCGCCGGTTCGGTGATGAACGATGCTCGCAGCAAGAGCCCGGACAAGGTCCTGACCTCGGACAAGCCGGAGAAAGACGTCGCCCGGTGCGTGCAATTCGCCTGGCAGGACGAAGCGGTGTTTGGCGTCGACGCGGCGGCCTATCTGGAACCGCGCGAGTCCGGCGGCACTACGGTTTATACGCGTTCGGCAGAGTCGTTTGTCGATGTGATCACCGAAGCGTCAGGTACGACCTTGAACTATTACGCGCAGAAGAGTGATTTTGTCGCGATGCGGCGGATGGCGGCGATGGCGACCTGCCTGTGATTATGGGGTGAAGCGGTTGACGCTTTCGCGAGCAGGCTCGCTCCCACAAGTTGTAATGCATTGCACTGTGGGAGCGAGCCTGCTCGCGAATACGGCATGACTCAATCGATCAGGCGCTTCTGAAAGTAGTGCCGCTTGTGCCCCGGTGGGTAGTCAACGATTTCCCCAAACTGGCTGAACCCCAGCTTCCTGTAGAACTCCGGCGCCTGAAAATCGAACGTGTCGAGCCAGAGGCCGTAGCAATTCTTTTCCCTGGCCAAGGCTTCCGCCTGAGCCATCAATTTCGAGCCGATACCCTGTCCGCGACCCTGTTCCGGCACGGACAGCAGCTCGATGAACATCCAGCGAAAAATCATTCGCCCGTACAAACCGCCCAGTATTTCGCCATTTTCGTCTTTGACCATCAAGGCGAACGGCTCGGATTTCGAACCGCCGGTTTGAGCATCGTTGTATTCGATCAGCGGCTGCAGAATGGCCTGACGCTGTTCCTCGGTAGGGCTCTGCGTCAACTCGATACGCAAATTCATGCATGACTTCCTTGTGTAATTGAACGCCCAGCCTAACCCGTCCGGGCAAACGCCTCCAAGCCCTTCGATCGAACAAGCGGAACCGTCAAACCAGCGTTGCGGTCTAGGCTTTTATCGCGTCTTTCCCTGAGCGCGATTGATGAGGAAATCCCGTGAATATTTTTGAAGCCCTGCGCGAAAGCCACGAGCGCCAGCGCACTTACGCCAAGGCTTTGATCGCGACCAGCGGCGACAGCCCTGAGCGGGTCGAGGCCTACAAGCAGCTCAAAGCAGAACTGCAAGCCCATGAAACCGCTGAAGAGCGGCATTTCTATATTCCGTTGATGGAAATCGATGAAGGCGTGGACCTGAGCCGCCACGCCATCGCCGAACACCACGAAATGGACGAGATGATGGAAGAGCTCGACGAGACCGAAATGTCCAGTCCGGCCTGGCTGGCCACGGCCAAAAAGCTTTCCGACAAGGTTCATCACCACCTCGAGGAAGAAGAGCACAAATTCTTCCAGATGGCCGGCAAGCTGCTCGACGATAAACAGAAAAGCCAACTCGCCGGGCAGTACGAAAAGGAGTATCAGGCGCAACTGTCTGAATGACCAAAGGCGACTCGGCGTGTAGGTGTTCAGCTACACGTTGAGTGCGATGCGTCGTCGAGCACTGGTTATGCATCCAGTGTTTCCGGGGCTTTTTACGTCTTGCACACTGGGACTGTGACAAAAGCGCCGATGGACAAAAAATTCACCTCCGTTAGCTTGAAGGCCTCTCCTCGGGAAGGAGAGTTCTCAAATCAACGGAGTGAGCAAGATGAATCAGGCAATCCCACAAACCCAACTCAAACACGGTCGTGTCATCTCGCCAGCGAGTCGCGGCGCAGTGGCCATCGACCTCGGCCTGCTCGGCGCTTGGCAAGTCAATGAAATGGAGGGCGGCAAGAACTTTCCGGCCCTGGACGCCGGACCGTTCCCCCAACCCTTCGAGACCGACTCGGACAGCGTCGCGCCGCCGGCCGATGGCTACATTCTCAGCGGCGGCAAGACCGATGCCCGCGATTGCGTCAATTACACCGCCGACGAGATGAGCAAGAAGCTCGGTCGTTCCTTCAGCTGGCCGCTGCTCAATGTCGATCCGGGGCAGATTCTCAACGTCACCTGGGCCTACACCGCACCGCACACCACCCGAGGTTATCGCTGGCTGATCACCAAAGACGGCTGGGATCCCCAGCAACGCATCAGCCGTGGGCAGCTGGAAACCCAGCCGTTCTTCGAAGACTTCTACCCGCATGTGCCGTATTACAGCCATGCTGATGAATTGAAGGCCAAGGTCGATCATCAAGTGAAGCTGCCTGCGAACAAGCAGGGTCATCACGTCATTGTGCTGATGTGGATCGTCGCCAATACCGGCAACGCCTTCTACCAGGCCTTCGACGTCGACTTCCAGTAACAACCCAGGCTGAACGAGCCCGGTAGCGCTGCCGGGCTTTTTTTGTCGGCGCAATTGATCGACCATGGCAGTCCCCCCATGAAGACAGGATCAGACGCGATGTCCAACACAGCCGAACGGGTCAACATCGTCGACACTCAGGTGTTGTCCCACGACTGGTATCTGCTGAAGAAAATCACCTTCGATTACCACCGCAACAACGGCGAGTGGCAGCGCCAGACCCGCGAGGTCTACGACCGGGGCAACGGCGCGGCGATTCTGCTGTTCAACCGCGAAAAGCGCACGGTGGTGCTGACCCGCCAGTTCCGTTTGCCGGTGTTCGTCAATGGTCACGATGGTTTGCTCATCGAGGTGGCGGCGGGGTTGCTGGAAGGTGCCGCCCCAGAGCAACGCATTCGTGACGAAGCCGAGGAGGAAACCGGTTATCGCGTGCATGACGTGAGAAAGGTGTTCGAGGCGTACATGAGTCCCGGTTCGGTGACGGAGAAGCTGCACTTCTTTATCGCCGAATACGACGCCGCGTCCAAAGTCAGCGACGGTGGTGGCCTGGAAGAGGAAACCGAAGAACTGGAAGTGCTCGAGTGGGGCTTCGATGAGGCACTGGCAGCGTTTCAACGCGGCGAGATCTGCGATGCCAAGACCATCATGCTGTTGCAGTACGCAGCGATGAATAACCTCTTCGCTTGATTCGGGCAGGAGCTGCCAACGTCTGCGATGGCTCGGCATACTGGCTGAACGGGGAGGCGCAATACGTAAAGCCGGCCATACTGCTTGTTGCTCCTGAAGCGTTGCCCTGCGTTTTGCGCAGTCCCCAAAAACAAAAAGAGATCGACTCATGAAGTACGAACCTTTGGCCAGATCGCTCATTGCGACCTCTCTGGCGCTCAGCTGTCTCATGGCTCACGCGGCATCAGTGGCTCCGGTGGCGGCGGAAAACGGCATGGTGGTCACCGCGCAACATCTGGCGACCCATGTCGGCGTCGACGTTTTGAAAAACGGCGGCAATGCCGTGGATGCGGCAGTGGCCGTGGGCTATGCGCTGGCGGTGGTCTATCCGGCTGCGGGCAACCTTGGCGGCGGCGGGTTCATGACCATTCAACTGGCGGACGGGCGCAAGACCTTTCTTGATTTCCGCGAAAAAGCGCCGCTGGCAGCGACCGCCAACATGTATCTGGACAAGGACGGTAACGTCATTCCGGAACTGAGCACGCGCGGCCATCTGGCCGTCGGGGTGCCGGGCACCGTGTCCGGCATGGAGCTGGCGCTGAGCAAATACGGCACCAAACAGCGCAAGGAGATGATTGCCCCGGCGATCAAACTGGCCGAAGACGGTTTCGAACTGCAACAGGGCGATGTCGAGTTGCTTGAGTACGCGACGGATGTGTTCAAGAAGGACATGCGCGATTCCGGCTCGATCTTCCTCAGCAACGGCGAGCCGATGCAGGTCGGGCAGAAACTGGTGCAAAAGGATCTGGCGAAAACCCTGCGGACGATTTCCGACAAGGGCGCCGACGGCTTCTACAAAGGCTGGGTCGCCGATGCCATCGTCACCTCCAGTCAGGCCAACAAAGGCATCATCACCCAGGCTGACCTGGACAAATACAAAACCCGCGAACTGGCCCCGGTTGAGTGCGATTATCGCGGCTATCACGTGGTCTCGGCGCCACCGCCAAGCTCCGGCGGGGTGGTGATCTGCCAGATCATGAATATCCTCGAAGGCTATCCGATGAAGGACCTGGGCTTCCATTCGGCTCAGGGCATGCACTACCAGATCGAAGCGATGCGCCACGCGTACGTCGATCGCAACAGCTACCTTGGCGATCCGGATTTCGTGAAAAATCCCATCGAGCATCTGCTGGACAAGAACTATGCGACCAAACTGCGCAACGCCATCCAGCCGCAAAAGGCCGGCGTGTCGGCTGAGCTCAAACCCGGTGTAGCGCCGCATGAAGGCAGCAACACCACGCACTATTCGATCGTCGACAAGTGGGGCAATGCCGTTTCGGTCACTTACACCCTTAATGACTGGTTCGGCGCCGGCGTGATGGCGAGCAAGACCGGGGTGATCCTCAACGACGAGATGGACGACTTCACTTCCAAGGTCGGCGTGCCGAACATGTACGGGCTGGTCCAGGGGGAGGCCAATGCCATCGCACCGGGCAAGGCGCCGCTGTCGTCGATGAGTCCGACCATCGTCACCAAGGATGGCAAAGTGGTGATGGTGGTCGGCACGCCGGGTGGTAGCCGGATCATCACCGCGACCTTGCTGACCATGCTCAACGTCATCGATTACGGCATGGGCCTGCAGGAAGCGGTTGACGCGCCACGCTTCCACCAGCAGTGGATGCCGGAGGAAACCAACCTCGAAGACTTCGCCGCCAGCCCGGATACGAAAAAAATCCTGGAAAGCTGGGGTCACAAGTTTGCCGGCCCGCAGGATGCCAACCACATCGCCGCGATTCTGGTCGGCGCGCCTTCACTGGACGGCAAACCGGTTGGCAAGAATCGCTTCTACGGCGCCAATGATCCACGGCGTAATACCGGCTTGTCTTTGGGTTACTGAGCGGAGTAAAAGAGGGGCGGGCGCAAGTCCGCCCCATCTCAAGGACTGATCAAGGAAGGCTCGACATGACCACCGCATTACTGATCATCGACGTCCAGCAGGCGCTGTGTGCTGGTGAATATCAGTGCTTTGAAATCGACCGCGTGATCGCCACGATCAACGATCTGAGCCAGCGCGCCCGCGACGCTGGCGTTCCAGTGGTGTTGATTCAGCATGAAGAAAAGGACGGTCCATTCGTGCATGGGGCGGACGGTTGGCAACTGGCTAACGGTCTGCTGACTTCGACGAAAGACCTGCTTGTAGGCAAAACTACCGGGGACTCTTTCTACCAGACCGATCTCGGCAAGCTGCTGCCCAGCGAGGACTTCGAACGCCTGATCATCTGCGGCCTGCAAACCGATTACTGCGTCAACGCCACAGTGCGCAGCGCGCATTCACTGGGCTACGACATCGTCATCGCGCAGGATGCGCATTCGACGGTGGATAACGGCAACATGAGCGCCGAGGACATCATTGCCGAACACAACAAGGACTTCGCCGCCCTGACCAGTTCCGTGGCACGAATCGACGTCAAACCGGCAACCCAAATCACCTTCTGAACTCACACAAAACCCCTGTGGGAGCGAGACTGCTCGCGAAAGCGCTGTTACAGCCAACATCAAACCGACTGATATACCGCCTTCGCGAGCAGGCTCGCAGGGGGTGAGCAGGCTCTACGACAACGGCGATTTACGGCAGCAGCACTGGCATACTCCCCGCCGCCCGAAGAATGGAATCTCTCGATGTTCGCTATCTCCCTGCGTCACGCCGTGGCGCTGACCTCTCTCGTCCTTGCCTGCACCGCTCACGCCAGCAGTTTCGATTGCACCAGCGCCGCCAGCAAAACCGAAAAAGCCATCTGCAGCGATCCCTACCTCTCAACCCTTGACGACAAGCTCGCCGAGCAATGGCGGACAACGCTGGGCAAAGTTGCCGATCCCAAGGCTCTGAAAACCGACCAACGCCAATGGCTGAAAAACCGCAACGCCTGCGGTGCCCTGAGCGCATGTCTGCGGCGCGAATACCTGATGCGCCTCACCGAGCTCGAACACGCGGTTCAGCCGTTCAGCTGGGACGCCACCTGGCAACTGATTCCGCGCGGCACTTCGACATCGGCGGCCGTCGTTACCCAGCGTCGTGATGCCACGCATATCGACATCGATATATCAGCAGGCGAGGGCGCCAATTCTGGCGATCTGACTGGCGTTGCCCAACTTAAAGACGCAACTGCCGTTTACGCTCAGGACGCCTGCAAACTCACCTTCACGCCAGTCAATGGCGTACTGAACGTCACGCAAACCGGTGCCGATTACGATTGCGGCGCTGGCATGGGCGTGTATTACGCCGGTCGGTACGTTGCTTCCGAACAACCGCTGAAGCTGGATTACGATCTGCTCAGCCTCGGTCTGGCTCGCACGCCCGCAGAAGATCAGGCACTGCGTTCGCTGCTCAAGACTGACTACCAGAAACTCGTGGAAACCTCCGGTTCATTGCAGGTCGGCGAGGCCTCAAAAGATGTGCCTGATGCTCAGGTGGTAGAAATATGGATGCGTGGTCTGGGTGGCATCGGCATCCTGATGAGTGCCGACGACGCGCAGGTCTGGCTGATCTTCAAAAGCTACGATGACCGCGGCAAGGAACATCTTCGTTACTACACCAATGCGCAGCAGTGGAAGCAGAAGCTCCCTGATGTTCTGCAAGCCTGGTATGAGCGCTTCAAAAACAATGGAACGTCGGAACTGGAATTCATGCCCTGACCATGCTCGAAGCTTCGATGCGAACTATTTTTTCCCTTCAGCCTTTTCATAATCGATTGCTGTCTCTAGAATCCGCCCGCTTCTGCGGTGGAGGCGTATTGCCATCATCTGGTAATCATCTAAGGGACGGACATCATGCAATTCGGGAAAATGCTGGCGCTGGGGCTGGTTCTTGCGCTGGGCGGTTGTGCCAGTTTCACCAAAGACGAAGTGGCCCCGGTGACACTGCCGTCGATGGCCAACTACGCCAACAAGCCAAACGTCTACGTCGATTTCGACTTTTACCAGGGCGAACCGAAAAGTGCCTCGGCAGTGGAAGTGCCGCAAGCGCGCGATCAACTCAAGCCACAGCTGCAGAAGATTCTTGCCGATTCCGGCCTGTTTGGTCGGGTCACGCTGGACGAATTCGAGAAACAGCCGGGTGACTACAGCCTGCGTCTGAAAATGTACAACCATCCACCGAACGCCGGTTCCATGGTGCTGGCCTTCATCAGTGGTTTGAGCATGATGATCATCCCGGCCTACGGCAGCGATCAGTACACCCTGAGCCTGGAAGCGCAGGATGGGCAGGGTCAGGCCGTGACGACGGCGAGCAACCACGACGCCGTGGGCACCTGGATCGGCATCTGGTTCATTCCGCTGATGGCCAACACGCCGAAGGACGCGGTGAACGACACCTTCACCCGTCAGGTCAATGCGCTGCTCAAGCAGATGGTTGATAACAACAACCTGAAGTACTCGGCACTGGACGCCGGTATTCCCCGGGCATGAAGCCAAAAAAGAGCCGCAATCGCGGCTCTTTTTTTGTCGGTTACTTCAGCGCCTGGATAAATTTCGGATCGCTGTACAGCTCTTTGAGCAAATCACGCAGCATCGGGTTGTAGGCGTTGACCGCGTTCGGGATCGCGATGAAACCGAAGAAGCTGCTGCTCCACTGGCTGCTGACATCTTTGGTCGCGTCGTACACCACATCACTGCCGTTGAGCAGAGTGAAGCGTGCAGCGAGCTGGCCGTCGCCTGTGCCCATCCCGGCGGACAGGTTGTTTTTCACCACAAGAACCTTTAACTGACGCTGAGCCTGCGGGTCGAGCAGACCGGCCTTGCGCAGTTCTTCGGTGATCGCGTCCTGAATGTGCGCCGGGATGCTGCCGGACGGCGAGCGGACAGGGTTGGCGCGAACTACCAGAGAACCTTCGCCTGATTCGGCGGTGACCTGCGGATTGCTGATCGCATTCAGAGGCGGGGTCTGCTTGAGCTTCTGAACGTTTTCATAACTCGGCTCGTAGCGGGTCATGGTCATACCACAACCTTGCAGCAGCAGCGCCAGCATCGGGATCAACAGCAGAGACTTCTTCACGGCAATACCTTGCACAGAACATAAGGGGGTGCGAATTATGGGCAGAGTGCCATCATTGAGCAATCAGGTTTTCCATTTCCAGCCCGCGCCAACCGATGTCAGTGTTTCACTGGCCCGAGGCCGAACAATTCCGTAACATTCGCCTCCCTCTTTTTTCGCGAAAACAGCGGCCGTGCTCGACGGCCGCTCTGTCAGGTAAGCCATGAAACCGATTCGTCTGCGCGCCGATGTCCTCGCCGGACTCACCACCTCGTTCGCCCTGTTGCCCGAATGCATTGCTTTCGCGCTGGTCGCGCATCTCAATCCGCTGATGGGCCTGTACGGCGCGTTCATCATTTGCACGCTGACAGCGTTGTTTGGCGGCCGACCGGGCATGGTTTCCGGTGCGGCGGGTTCGATGGCGGTGGTGATCGTCGCGCTGGTGGTGCAACACGGCGTGCAATATCTGCTGGCAACGGTGCTGCTCGGTGGTCTGATCATGATGGCGTTCGGGCTGTTGCGCTTGGGCAAACTGGTGCGCATGGTGCCGCATCCGGTGATGCTCGGTTTCGTCAACGGCTTGGCGATCATCATCGCCCTGGCGCAACTGGAGCATTTCAAAAGCGGCGAGCACTGGCTCAGCGGTACGCCGCTGTACCTGATGACCGGGCTGGTGCTGCTGACCATGGCCATCGTTTACATCCTGCCGCGCCTGACCAAAGCGGTGCCGCCGGCCCTGGTGGCGATCCTTGGCGTCGGCCTGCTGGTTTACCTGTTCGGTTTGCCGAGCCGCACCCTCGGCGACATGGCGCACATCGCCGGCGGTCTGCCGACTTTCGCCATGCCGGACATTGCGTGGAGCCTGGAAACCCTGCGCATCATCGCCCCGTACGCGATCCTGATGGCGATGGTCGGCCTGCTGGAAACCCTGCTGACGCTGAACCTGACCGACGAAATCACCGAAACCCGTGGCTACCCGGATCGTGAGTGCGTGGCGCTCGGCGCGGCGAACATGGTGTCCGGCGCGTTCGGTGGCATGGGCGGTTGCGCGATGATCGGGCAGACCGTGATCAACCTCAGCTCCGGCGGGCGCGGGCGCTTGTCCGGCGTGGTTGCCGGTGTGCTGATTCTGTTGTTCATTCTGTTTCTGTCACCGCTGATCGAGCGTATTCCGCTGGCCGCGCTGGTCGGGGTGATGTTCGTGGTGTCGCAGCAGACTTTCGCCTGGGCGTCGTTGCGGGTGATCAACAAGGTGCCGCTGCACGATGTGCTGGTGATCATCGCGGTGACCACCATCACCGTGTTCACCGATCTGGCCACGGCCGTGCTGTGCGGGATCATCATCGCTGCGCTCAACTTCGCCTGGCAGCAGGCGCGCGAACTGTATGCCGATGAACATCTGGAGGCCGACGGCAGCAAGCTCTATCGCCTGCACGGCACGCTGTTCTTTGCCTCGACCACGCCGTTTCTCAATCAGTTCGACCCGGCCAACGATCCGGCCAAAGTCACTCTCGACTGCCGACACCTGAGCTTTGTCGATTACTCGGCGATTGCCGCGTTGAAAACCCTGCGTGAGCGCTACGCCAAGGCTGGCAAGCATCTCCAGGTGTTTCATCTGTCGGAGCGCTGCAAAAAATTACTCAAGCGCGCCGGCGTCGATCACGACTGAAATCGCTGGCGTTGCATCCTTGAGCCAGGTCTTGCCGAGAATTCGCGAGACCTGTTCGGCGGAGTAGGGCTTGGCGAGAAATTCGAAACCTTCGTAACCGCTGCGGGCCAGTTCTTCGCTATAGCCAGAGGTCAGAATCACCGGCAGATCGGGACGGCGCTGGCGCAACTCCTTGGCCAATGCGACGCCGGTGATGCCCGGCATTACCACGTCGGAAAACACCGCATCGAACGCCATGGCATCGCCGCCGGCCAGTTGCAGGGCTTCTTCGGCGTTGGTCGCCCACGCGGTTTCATAACCCAGATCCTGCAGAATCTGGTTGGCGAAACGGCCAACCTCCAGATTGTCCTCGACCACCAGCACCCGACGTCTTTCGCAGGCCGGCTGCACCTCGCCATCGTCCTCGGTATCGTCGAGTTCAGCCTCGTCCGCCGGCACTTGCGGCAAATACAAGGTGAACTCGGTGCCTTGGCCGAGGACGCTGGAAACATCGACGTTGCCGCCCGATTGCTTGGCGAAGCCGAACACCTGCGACAGCCCCAGCCCCGTGCCTTTGCCGACAGCCTTGGTGGTAAAGAACGGCTCGAAGATGTGTTCGAGGGTGTGTGCGTCGATGCCGGCACCGGTGTCGGCCAGGGCAATCGACACGAAATGGCTGCTGGACCCAGCGTGGCCGCGAATCGGCGGCAGCGCTTTGTGGCACTCCAGGCGCAATTTCAGCTCACCCTGACCATTCATGGCGTCGCGGGCGTTCAGGGCGATGTTGATCAACGCGGTTTCAAACTGACTGAGATCGACGCGGATGTAGCAGGGGTGAACCGGGCGCTCGACGCACACGTGAATCTGCGCGCCGGTGACCGATTCGAGCATCTCGCCGATGTTTGCCAAACGTTCGCCGGCGTCGACTACCTGCGGATTGAGCGGCTGACGGCGGGCGAAGGCGAGCAACTGGCTGGTCAGCTTGGAGGCGCGCTCGACCGTATCGGAAACCGCGCGCATGTAGCGCTGGCGGCGTTCTTCCGGGAGGTTGGGCTGGCGCAGAAAATCCACCGACGAGCGAATGATCGTCAGCAAATTGTTGAAATCGTGGGCCACGCCGCCGGTCAATTGGCCGATGGCTTCGAGCTTCTGCGACTGGCGCAGCGCCGACTCGGCCTGGGCCAGACGCAGGCTGCGCTCTTCGACCCGTTGCTCCAGCGTGGCATTGAGTTCGGCCAATGCAAGCAAGCCCTCGCGCACGTTGGCATCGGCGCGCACCCGTTCGATGTGCGCCCAGCAACGTTCGGTGACTTCGCTGAGCAGCGCCTGTTCGAAGCTCGACCAGACACGCGGCACTTTGTCGTGAATGGCCATTAACGCGGTAAGACGGCCTTGCTTGATCAGCGGCACGCAAATGGTGGCGGTGATGCCTATGCTCTGAAAGGTCGCTGATTCTTCCGGCGGCAATTCGCTGCGGTTGTCGTGGATCACCAAAGGTTGACCCGCGCGCAGAAGACGTACTGCTTTCTCGCCGAAATCGCGCAAACGGTAGTGGCCGACGATGCTCGGCGAACCCGGCGCTGCATAGTCGCCGCGAATGGTGAAACCATCTTCGTCGGCATCCATGTCGGCGTAGGCGCAATTGGACAGACGCAGTTGCTCGACCATCAGCCGCGTGCTTGCCGCCAGGATTGCTTGCGCATCCGTGGCATTGGTCACCGCTTCGCCGATGGCATCGAGGACGGCCAGGCGTCGGTTGAGATAAACGGTCTGGGTGGTCTCGGTGACGGTGTCGATCATGCCGACGACATTGCCGTGGGAGTCGCGAATCGGGCTGTAGCAAAAAGTGAAGAACGCCTGCTCCGGGCCTTTGCCGCGTTCGATCTGCAGAGCGAAGTTTTCGATGTAAGTGGCCTGGCCGGCGTACGCGGCCTCAGCAATCGGGCTGATCTCGTGCCAGGCTTCCTTCCAGATGTCGCTGAAAGGGCGTCCCAACGCGTGCGGCTTGTCGCCGAGAATCGGTACGAAGGCGTCGTTATAGAGTGTGATGAGTTGCGGGCCCCAGACGATCGCCTGAGGGAAATGCGAGGCGAGACTGAGCGAGACAGTGGTCTTGAGTACATCGGGCCAGTTTTCCAACGGGCCGAGGGGCGAATTTGCCCAGTCGTGACGGCGGATCTGCCCGGCCATCTCGCCGTTGTCTTGCAACCAGTCTGTCATGGGGTTCGTGTCTTTCCGGGCATTTGTCTGAGAACAAAGACCTGCGCACAGGCTGTTTGGTTTCAGCGCACCAGACACTGTTTGCGCTGCGAATTATTCTGACCTACATCATGGCAGCAAAAAACAGCGGTGGCGAAAAGAGCGTCTTTTCGCCACCGGTTTTATCCTCGGATCGTGAGCGACTGCTCAGGCCTCGACGGCCGGGAAGTCAATGTCGGTCAGCGCCGTGTTGTTCAGGTAGTTGGTCAATGTCTGCACGGCGACCAGGGCAATCACTTCGATGATCTTGCGGTCATCGATACCGGCAGCGCGAGCGGCGGCCAACTGTTCATCGCTCAAGTGGCCACGGGTTTCGGTCAGTTGGCGGGCGAGGGCGGCGTAGGCATTCAGTTCGCCATGACGTGCCGCGATGATGTCCTGCGCCGACAGCCCGGCTTTGCCGGCGAACACGGTGTGTGCGGACAGGCAATAGTCGCAACCGTTGACCTGCGAAGTGGCGAGGTAGATGGCTTCCTTCTCTTTGCCGCTCAATGAAGTCTTGCCGAGGATGGCCGAGGCTTGCAGGTAAGTGTCGAATGCAACCGGCGCTTGGGCGAGGGTGGTGAAGACGTTGGGCAGGAAGCCGATTTTTTTCTTCACACCTTCCAGTGCAAGACGGGTGGCATCGGTGGCGGTGTCGAGGCTGATTGCAGGGATGCGGCTCATGGTGATTCTCCGAAATTCCGCAGCGAAGTGCAGCGGCGATGGAGAGATATTAGGCACTGCCAATAGCGCTTTGGCGGCAAATCGTCGAGGATATGCGACAGATCGTCCAGATATGCCATCCGGAGTCAGCCATGGATCGCCTTTCCACATTACTCAGTCATTTCGGTGTGAACGCCGGCACCTTCCATAGCGGCGCGTTTTGCGGCGTGAGCGTTCACAAAGGCGAACCGGTCGGCCATGTGCATGTTCTGCAAGCCGGGGCGTTGCTGCTCAAACCGGGCAACGAGCGGGAAATTCGCCTGGAAGAACCGTCGCTGATTTTCTTTCCCCGGCCTTTCACTCACCGGATGTTTGCCGACGAGGCCATGGCCAGCCAGGTGGTGTGCGCCTCGCTGAGCTTCGACGGTGGCTCAGGCAATGCCCTGGCCGCCGCGTTACCGGACTATCTGGTATTGAAACTCACCGATATCCCGGAATTGCGCAGCACCCTTGACTGGCTGTTCAACGAAGCTTTTGAAGGGCATTGCGGGCGCGTGGCGGTGATGGATCGCCTGTTTGAATTGCTGGTGATTCTGCTGCTGCGCCATCTCATCGGCAGTCGTGATCAGCAACCGGGCATGATGGCCGGGCTGGCGGATCCGCGCGTGTCTCGCGCCTTGAACCTGATCCACGAGCAGCCGCACAAGCCTTGGAGTGTCGCTGATCTCGCTGCAGCGGCGAACCAGTCCCGCGCCGGTTTTGCCGAGCAGTTTCGCCGCGTGGTCGGGCAGACGCCGGCCGATTACCTGTTGAGCTGGCGCGTCAGTCTTGCGCAGAAACGCCTGCGCGAAGGCCGCCCGATTGCATTGATTGCCGAGGAGGTTGGATACGAAAGTCCGTCGGCGCTGGCCCGGGCGTTTCGGCGCAAGACCGGGCTCAGTCCTCGGCAATGGAAAGCCGAACACTGAACATTACCTGGCGAATTTCTTCGCTCCGGCCACGCAAAGAATCACCCCCAGCGTGACGCCGAGCATGCCGACACTGACCTGCTCATGCAGCAACGTCGCCGCCAGTGCCAGACCAAAAAACGGCTGCAGCAACTGCAACTGCCCGACGGCTGCGATTCCACCTTGTGCCAGACCGCGATACCAGAACACGAAGCCGATCAGCATGCTGAACAGCGACACGTAGCCCAGGCACATCCACGCAGGCAAGCTGATGTCGGCGAACGAGGCGGGCGCCAGCCACAGGCTCAGCACTGTCATCAGCGGTAACGACAACACCAGCGCCCAGCAGATCACCTGCCAGCCGCCGAGGCTGCGCGACAGTTTCGCGCCTTCGGCGTAACCGAGGCCGCAAGCCAGGATCGCCGCGAGCATCAGCAGATCCCCGGTGGGCGAGGCACTCAAGCCTTGGGACAGGGCAAAGCCCACCACCAGCGCACTGCCCAGGATCGAGAAGATCCAGAACACCGGCCGTGGCCGCTCACCGCCACGCAACACGGCAAATATCGCCGTGGCCAGCGGCAGCAATCCTACAAACACAATCGAATGCGCTGACGTTACGTGCTGCAATGCCAACGCAGTCAGCAGCGGAAAACCCAACACCACGCCCAGCGCCACGATCAACAGCGACAGCCACTGATGGCGCGACGGTCGCTGTTGCTTGAACAACAGCAGAAGTCCGACCGCCAGTGCGCCGGCGATCGCTGCTCGCACCACGGTCAGAAACACCGGATCGAATTCCAGCACCGCCAAACGTGTGGCCGGCAGCGAACCGCTGAAGATCAGCACGCCGATCAAGCCGTTGATCCAGCCACTGGTTCTTTCCAGCGAGGGGTTGTTTGCAGTCGATGTTGTGTCCATGTCGGTGGCACTCAAGAAGTGGCTTGTGTCGCTGCGATCCTAGGGCCGAGAATCAGCACAATCAAAAAATTGTCATGGATACAGCCGACATGCCGCGTTCCCGTTACAAGACCCTGGTTGACCGCTATGCGGCAGACATTCGTGGCGGACGATTGGCGCCGGGCACGCGACTGCCAACGCATCGGCAGCTGGCGAGCCAGGAAGGACTGGCACTGGTTACCGCTTCACGGGTTTATGCCGAGCTTGAAGCGATGGGCCTGGTCAGTGGTGAAGCCGGGCGCGGCACGTTTGTCCGGGAAACGTCGCTGGCGCCGGGGCAGGGCATTGATCAGAAAGATGTCGCGGTCGGCATGATCGACCTGAATTTCAACTATCCCTCCTTGCCAGGTCAGGCTGAACTGTTGCGCACGGCGTTGCGCCAACTGGCGTTGTCCGGTGATCTGGAAGCGCTGTTGCGTTATCAACCCCACGCCGGGCGTGCCCACGAACGCGCCTCGGTGGCGCGACATTTGTCGACACGCGGCGTGGCGGTTGAAGCCGACCAAGTGCTGATCGTCAACGGCGCTCAGCAAGGTTTGGCGGTGACGCTGATGGCTCTGCTCAAACCCGGCGATGTGATTGCCGCCGATGCGCTGACCTATTCGGGATTCAAGGTGCTGGCCGACGCGCTGCATCTGGAAGTGCTGGCGATCCCGATGACGGAGCACGGCCCGGATTTGCCGGCACTGGACAGACTCTGTTGCCAGCGTGCGGTGCGCGCCGTATACAGCATGCCGACGCTGCACAATCCGCTGGGCTGGGTCATGCCACTGGAACAGCGCGAACGATTGGTGGCGATTGCCCGCCGCTATGATCTGACACTTATCGAAGATGCGGCCTACGCGTTTCTGGTCGAGAACCCGCCATGCCCGTTGATTGAACTGGCACCGGAACGGACGTTTTACGTATCGGGCCTGTCGAAAAACATCGCCACCGGATTGCGGGTCGGCTTCATTGCCGCGCCGCTGCTTCAAGTGCCCGCACTGGAGCGAATCATTCGCGCGACGACGTGGAACACCCCCGGGGTGATGACCGCCATTGCCTGTGGTTGGCTCGATGACGGCACCGTCACCGTGCTTGAAGAGCAGAAGCGCAGCGATGCCATGGCTCGACAGGCCTTGGCCGCCGAGGTGCTGAAAGGGCTGCGCTACATTGCTCATCCGGCTTCGTATTTTTTGTGGCTGCCGTTGCCGGAAGACGTGCGTGCCGATCAGATCGTGGTGGAGTTGATGCAGCAGCAGATTTCGGTCACCAGCGCTGAGCCGTTTTCGCTGTCGGCCCATACGCCCCATGCGATTCGTTTGGCTCTCGGGTCGGTGGACATGCACGTGTTGCGTCAGGCGTTGATCACCGTCAGAACGATCATCGGCGCTTATCTGTAAACTGCGCCCACGCCATGCAAAGTCAGGTTTGGACTGTTCAATGAAATTCACCACGATACTGTTTCTCGCCTTGATCTTCAGCGCCAGTGCACAGGCTGAGGGCGACCCTGAGGCCGGGGCGAAAATCTTTCCGCGTCTGTGCGGCGGTTGCCATCAGGTTGGCGAGTCGGCTCGTTCGGGGTTTGGTCCGCAGTTGAACGGCATCATTGGCCGGGCTGCCGGGACTTCGGCCAATTATGTTTATTCCGATGCGATGAAGAACTCGGGGATTATCTGGGATCGGGCGACGTTGAAGGCTTATCTGGAGGATCCGAAAGGGGTGGTGCCGGGGACGCGGATGATTTTCTGGGGGCTGAGTGATGAGGAGAAGTTGAATAATTTGTTGGCTTATCTGCAGATGTTCAGTGCTGAGCCCTAGTCGGGCGATGGTTTCCTGGCTGATTGAGTACATATCCATTGCTGCGGTAACGGCTGCTTAGGGTTCCGCCCTTACGGCGGGTCACCTTTTTCAAACGCCAAAAAGGTAACCCAAAAGGCTTGCTCCTGCGTTCGGCCCCTCGTAAGCTCGGGGTTCCTTCGCTGCGGGATCGATCCGGGCGCAGCGGCTACGGTTTGCTTCACTGCACCTCCTTCCGCTGTGTCTGGCTGCGCCAGACGGTCGCTGCGCTCCCACGCCCGGATCAATCCCTCCGCTCAGCCTTCCGACGTCGCCCGTGGATCAAGATCAAAAGCACTCGAGCTAACGCTCATTGTTGAGTGGGGCGGCTTCGCCGCGGGCAGCTGCGCTGCTTTGCTTTTCTGTGGGAGCGAGCCTGCTCGCGAAAGCGGTTCTCCAGCCGGCCCAAATTTCCGCTATTACCCCATCCCTGTGGGAGCTGGCTTGCCAGCGATGGGGTCGGTGAGCCGGCCTGTCTCTGGTTGATATACGCCGGTGTCAGTGGGCATGGAACGCCACCTGATTGCGCCCCGCAGCCTTCGCCTGATACAGCTGCTGATCGGCACGTTTGATGAGTGCCGTGTGGTTGTTGTCTGCCGGATCTGCCAGGCCGAGACCGATACTCACCGTGACGTTGCCGACGCCGGGAAACTGCGCTTCGGCGACCGCCGTGCGAATCTTTTCGGCGACGACTTCCGGAGTGTCGGGTTGTGCGACTTCCGGCAGCAGTACGGCGAACTCTTCGCCGCCGTAGCGGGCGACGAAATCGGTGCTGCGTACGCTGTTCTGGATCAAGGTCGCCAGTTGTTGCAGGACCTCATCACCGACCGCGTGGCCGTGGCTGTCATTGATACGTTTGAAGTGGTCGGCATCGATCAGCAGCAGGGCAAACGGGCGTCCGGTGCGTCGGGACAGCAGCGAATACTCAGTGATTTTTTCGTCAAAACGGCGACGGTTGTAAACGCCGGTCAGGCCGTCGTGAGTGGCCAGGCTCAGCAGCTCGGCGTTGGCCTCGGTGAGTGCGGCGGTGCGTTGCGCCACGGTGGCTTCCAGCGAGGCGTTGGCTTCTTGCAGTTCGCGCTCCTTGCCGAGCAGTGACTGCGTCATCGCGTCGATGGACTGGCCGAGCTGGGCGATTTCCAGCACCGGGTGCTGGAGCTGGAACTGTGCGCCGGCCTGGTTGTTTTGCACCTGTTTGGCCGAGCGTGCCAGTTGTTCGATCGGCCGGCTCAGGTACAGCGCCAGATAATAAGCCACCAGACCGAAAACGATGGCGGCGAATACGCCGAGGATCAGCAATTCGTATTGCAGCATCCGCGCCGGTTGCAGCGCAGTCTCCAATGGCTGGCGAATGGCGATCGACCACGACAGCGCCGTTCCCGATGGCGTCGGCACGGTGACCATGCTGGTCAGGTAACCGTTGGCCGCCGTCCAGCCAGGCAATATCGAATCGGTCATTGCCAGTTCTTGACCCATCAGCGCTTCGGGGTAGAGCACCTTGCCGTCGTGGTCGACGATCAGCGCCTGGATATCCGGCGCCGAGTTCTTGTGGGAAAACGCCGCCGACTCGACGATGCGCGTCACCCAGCTCCAGTGCGCATGTGCGCCCAGCACGCCAATCACCTGCCCTTCAGCATTGTGGACTGGCGCGGCGAAATCGATGAAGCGCAGCGGCTCGCCATTGGGCAGACCCGGCAACAACTTGGCCAGCAACACTGCTTCGTGGGGATCGCCGGTGTATTGCCGGCGCAAGCCGATCTGGAACCACGGGCGTTTCTGCACCGATTGACCGACCAGCAGATCATTGACGGCCTGGCGCACGTTGCCCTCGGCGTCGGTGACGCCCATCCACGCATATTCGGCGCGCGCCTGGGTGCGCAACTGCATCGACTTGAGGATGGCTGGATTGTCCAGATCACCACGCTCCAGATGCGGCGCGCGACTGAGCAGGTAAACCTCCAGTTGCCGTTCGCGCAGTTGTTCGCCCAATAGCGTCGCCGCCGCGCGCGCCGTGTTCAGCAACGCGTTGCCGCTGGCCTGTTTCATTTGTTCGGTGGCGATGTGACCGACATAAAAGCCGACGCTCAATAACGTCAGCAGGGACAAACCGCCGAACCACAGGGTGAGATGGCTACGCAGACTGGCTTTGAACATGGAGGCGGGTGTCTGTCTTTATTGAAGTGGCGCCATGGTATGCGACATCGCCGACGGCGGGCCAGCGAACGGGTTCAAGTAAATACAAAGAAGATTGATGCCAATGAGCTATCATTTTGTTTAGAATGCGCGCCGCCCGAGAGACGGATCCCGGGCGTTTCCCCATGGAGTTTTACTGTGAAATACCTCAGCAAAGTAGTCGCCGCCGCACTGTTCGGTGTGGTTCTGGCAGGTTGCACCGGCGCCCCGATGAAAACCGCACATTACGATAGCAACCAGTACACCGTGGTCGGCCACAGCGAAGCCTCGGCTACCGGCCTGCTGCTGTTTGGTGTTATCCCGATCCGCCAGAACAGCCGCTTCGTCCGCGCGCAAGATGCGGCCATCAAAGCCAAGGGCGGCGATGCGATGATCAACACGCAAGTTCAGGAAAACTGGTTCTGGGCCTGGGTCCTGACCGGCTACACCACCACTATCTCCGGTGATGTGGTCAAGCTGAAAACCGCGCAGTAAGCGACGGCTGAATGCAAAAAAGCCCGGCTGATCAGGCCGGGCTTTTTCATGGGTGCTGCGTACCAGCGATTGATTCATGCGACGCGACGTTCGAGCAGACGATCCGAACCACCTTCGGCAAGACGGCGTTCGATCAGTCGATCTGAACCGCCTTCAGCAACGCGGCGTTCGATCAGACGGTCAGAGCCACCTTCAGCAACACGGCGTTCGATCAGACGATCGGAACCACCTTCAGCAACGCGACGTTCGAGCAGACGATCCGAACCACCTTCGGCAACACGGCGTTCGAGCAGACGGTCCGAACCACCTTCGGCAACACGGCGTTCGAGCAGACGATCCGAACCACCTTCGGCAAGACGGCGTTCGATCAGACGATCAGAGCCACCTTCAGCCAGACGGCTTTCGATCAGCTTGTCCGAGCCGCCTTCAGCGACCAGGGTGTGAGCAGGCGTTACTGCAAAAGCGTTAACTGCGAAAACCGAGAAAGCGATGCCGAGAAGGGTTTGGCGTTTCATGATCGTGTGCTCCAGAAAGTTGTTTGTTTGTCTGGAGCCGATGTTACGCCGCGCAGTTTTTATGAGAACTTCATTGACGTGATGGTGAACATCGACGCCGATGATGTTTGCCAGGAGCGTTGATTCAGAGCGCTTTTGCCCGGATGCACAACTCGCCGCTGGCACGAATCAGCGCCAGGTCGTGCAGCAAATCGGCGGCCAGACCGTTGCGGACATCGGCCAGCCATGCTGGGCAATTCGGATCCTGGCGATAGGGCGCGAAGGCGGCGTACTGCTGCAACAAGCGCTTTTGCAGTTCATCCAGGCGCGGGCGGATCTGTTTGCCCAGATCCGGACGCGGTGTGTCCGGTGCAGCACCTGCCGCTTGCCATTGCGCGAGCAGACCGTATTGCACCAGTTTGTTCGCTTCCATCTGTGCGGCGATCAGTTGCGCGACGTCGTCCGGATCGAGTTTGTGTTCGGTGGCCAGAGTTCGGGCATTGGCGATGACCTGCGCCTCGCGCGGGCTGTCCTGAATAGGCTTGCCGCTGTCCCATTTGGTCAACGCAACCAGATCACCGATGCTCAGGCGTTCATTCAAAGTGGCCAGTAGCGGTTTCAATGAAGCAGGCGCCGCTGCGGGTTCGGCCGCCTGAGCGTAGGCGGCCGACAGAGCGAGGAGGGAGCCAAGCAGAAAATTTGCAACGTTACGCATGAACCGAGCCTCAATAGTACGTGTCGACAGAGTCGCTGATTTACCACAGCCGCAACACTGACACAAAGCGATGCACGGCATTTACACAAATGCAAAACAGACAATCAACACCGTCTGGAAATGTTGATTGCACGCTGCACGCAACTCACCGAAGCTATCGTCAATCAGGCCTGCCGCCGTCGAGATGGACCTCCATTCAATGCAAAGCGCCACCTTCGCCAAACCGCTCTGGCAAACCTATCTGCTGTTTCTCGCGCCGATGGTGCTGTCGAACTTCCTGCAATCGATGTCCGGGACGGTCAACAGCATCTACATCGGCCAGATGCTCGGCACTCAAGCGCTGGCGGCAGTGTCCGGCATGTTCCCCGTCGTATTCTTTTTCATCGCCCTGGTCATCGGCCTTGGTGCTGGCGCGGGCGTGTTGATTGGCCAGGCGTGGGGCGCGCGCGAAACGCATATGGTCAAGGCGATCGCCGGGGCGACGTTGCTGCTGGGGGTGTTGATCGGTCTGGTTGCCGCAGTGCTCGGCACATTGTTCGCGCGCCAGGCACTGACCGGGCTGGGCACGCCGATGGATGTGCTCGACGATGCGGTGGACTATGCCCACGTCATGTTGTGGATTCTGCCATCGCTACTGGTATTCGTGCTGTTCACCCAATTGCTGCGTGGTGTCAGCGATACGCTGTCGCCACTGCTCGCGCTGATCGTGTCCACCGCCGTGGGGCTGGCGCTGACGCCGGCGTTGATTCGCGGCTGGCTGGGTTTGCCGCCATTGGGCATTCAGAGCGCGGCGTATGCCGGGCTGGCGGGGAATCTGTCGGCGATGGCGTGGCTGGCCTGGCGGCTGATTCGCAAGGGCCATCCGCTGGCGCCGGATCGAGAGTTCTTTGCCGCGCTGCGACTGGACCGGGTCATTCTCGGCAAGGTCCTGCGCATCGGCCTGCCAACCGGCGTGCAGATGATCGTGCTGTCGTTATCGGAGCTGGTGATTCTGGCACTGGTCAACCAGCACGGCTCGCAAGCGACGGCGGCCTATGGCGCAGTCACCCAGATCGTCAACTATGTGCAATTCCCTGCGCTGTCGATTGCGATCACCGCGTCGATTCTCGGCGCCCAGGCCATCGGCGCCGGGCATCTGCAACGCATGGGGCCGATCCTGCGCACCGGGCTGTTGATCAATGTGTGCCTGACCGGTGGCCTGATTGTGCTGGGTTATCTGTTGTCGCACTGGTTGCTGGGCCTGTTCCTGACCGAGGACTCGACCCGGGCGATGGCCGAGCATCTGCTGCACATCATGCTCTGGAGCCTGTTGGTATTCGGCTTCCAGGCCATCATCGGCGGGATCATGCGCGCCAGCGGCACGGTACTGGTGCCGGTGGTCATCTCGATTATTTGTGTGGTCGGCGTCCAGTTGCCAGCGGCTTACTGGCTCGACGGGCAGTTCGGTTTGCAGGGTGTGTGGATGGCGTTTCCGGTTGCCTACCTGGGAATGCTGATTTTGCAGACCCTCTACTACAAGCTGGTCTGGAAGCATCAGAAGATCGAGCGGTTGGTCTGAGCACTGCGGATGAACATTTAACTGTTCTGCCGCACAAAAGCATCGTAGCGTATGCGCCCACAACAATAAGGACATTACGAGGGTTGAAGTGGGAGCTTATCGACTGCTGTTGGCCGTACTGGTTGCTATATCTCATATGGGCAAAACCTTCGCTGGGCTCAACCCTGGCGTGATCGCCGTCATTTCGTTCCTGATCATCAGCGGATTCGTGATGACCTCGCTGATCGAGCGAAACTACCCCGAGCCGAGGAAGATCGGTTTGTTCTATGTCGATAGGGCGCTAAGGCTGTATCCGCAATTTCTGGTCTACTTCGTCGCCTCGTGTTTGGTTGTTTATCTCCTGTTGCCCGGTACACCCCAAGCGGCCGAGCTGACATTGAAAACCTTGTCCACCAGCCTGCTGATGTTACCGCTCGGTTATTACATGTTCGGCGTCGGCGGGACCGAGATCCTGCCACCGGGCTGGTCGCTGGGGCTGGAAATGAGTTTTTATCTACTGATCCCGTTTCTGCTGATTTTCAAAGCGCAGGGTGTTGCCTTTGCGGTATCGGTCGGGATTTTTCTGCTGGCGTGCCTTGGCTTTATCAATACCGATATCTATGGATATCGTTTGCTGCCGGGAGTGTTGTTCATCTTCCTGTGCGGCTGCTATCTGTACCAACGCAATCTCAGAGCAATGGTCGTTGTCACCGGCACAGCCGTTGCGGCGGGACTGCTGTTTGTGGCGATCATGCTCGGATGGATCGAGCGTCGTCCCTTCAATGCCGAAGTCACTCTCGGTATCGCCGTGGGCATTCCTTTGGTCTACCTGTTGACCAGACTCAAGTTCCATCGGATGGACGAGTTCCTGGGCAACATCAGTTATGGCGTGTTTCTCAACCACTTTGTGGTGATGTATCTATTGCGAGGTTTTTGGCCCGTCGCGTATGACGCCAACGTTGTCGGAGCAGTGCTGGCGTTGTCATTTGCCTGCAGTGGTGTGACGTATTACTGCGTCGAGCGCCCAGCGCTGAAATTGCGTCACCATTTGCGCAGGGGGACCAAGCAGCGTTCGGTTCAATCGCGCAGCGCCGAGATGATTGAATCCCCTGTGCGTGAGCGTGAACTGGCATAACGCTCTGCTGTTTGCTTAAGTCAACCAAGGCCCTCGACGACACACGCCGCCCGGAGAATTCCATGACGTTGCGATTGCTGCTGGTTGCCGCGTTTACATCGTGCGTCATGGCCGGTGCGCAGGCGGCTGAATATAACCGGGTCAACACCAGCGCCAGCCAGATCAGCTTCACCTACCAGCAGATGGGCTCGCGAATGTATGGCACTTTCGGCAAGTTCGAGGCGGCTCTGGATTTAGATACCGAAAACCTTGCCAGCGCCCGCACCACCTTGCATATCGACCTGAGCAGCATTGACGCCGGCAGCGAAGACGCCAATACCGAGCTGGTGAAACCCGCTTGGTTCGATACTGAAAAATTCCCGCTCGCGGTATTCGAGTCCCGGCGTTTCACCCAGGTGGCCGAGCATCGTTACCAGGTCGCCGGTCAGCTCACGCTCAAGGGCATCACTCGCGAGGTCGAGGTGCCGGTGGAATTGAAACCGGACAACGCCATCGGCATCTTCGACGGTGAGCTGGTGCTCAACCGTGAGGAGTTCGGCCTCGGCGCAGGAGAGTGGGCTGACAGCGTGGTGTCGAGGGACATCAACATCAAATTCAGGGTGGTGGCGCCACAACAGTGACGGTTCAATAGATCCGGCACGGTATGATGTCGCGGTTCGTCGACGGCTCTGATCATCGGCAACGTTTTTTATCGCCGGAGTTTGCCCATGCCACGCATCACCCACTACACCTCCCCATGCCCGGAAAGCGTCAACAGCCAGATCCTGCAAATGGTCGTCGATTACCTGACCGACATCAGTGCGGTCGGCCTCGGCCCGAGCAATCTGCTGTACAACGTTTATCAGTACGCGGTCGGTTATGAGGTGCATCTGTATCTCGAGGCGTTGAACGGGCAGAAGGGCACCGAGGTGGAATTGCTGGTGGCCACAAACGAAGAAGACCCGGAGCAAGTCATCGGATTTCTCATCTGTCTACCGGTGCAGGGCGATTGGGAGGCGTGCAGCGTCGCGTACATGGCGGTGCGTGAAGGTCATCGGCGTCAGGGTGTGGCGCGGGCGATGCTCGCGGACATGGTCGGGCGCTACCCGCATGCGGAACTGGCCTGCAGCATTGGCAAGGTACCGTATTTCGAGGCACTGGGTTTTGAAGTGATCGGCCAGCGCGAAACCCAGGTGCTGATGAGTACGCGGCATTACCGCAGCAACGGCCTGCGCGGGTTCATCGACACCACGCCGATCTATCGCTCGCTGGAAGTGCAGCAGATTCACACCTATCTGCTGCAGAAGAACGGCAAGCGCGCGATGCTCGATGCGGAAAAACAACGCGACCGCCATCTGGACCAGGCCAGCCGCCACGTAGAAGAATTTGTCCGTCAGCGCCTGACCCTGCACTGATCGTCGGCCAATCAAAAGCCCTTGCTGCGTATCCCGCGGCAAGGGCTTTTTTGTACCTGCTAACCGAGCTTGACGTTCATGGTGATACGCGCGGTGAAGACTTTTTTACCCTCGGTATCGTGAATGTCGACGTTGACTACCTTGTCGCCATCGCTTTGCCAATCCACACCTTCAGCGCTGGCCACAGCGGTGACGTCGGTTTTCGCCTTGGCCAGATATTCCACGGCCATGCCTTTGGGAATCCAGCGCGCGCCGGCCGGGATCGACACGTCGGTCATCATTCCGCCGGCCAGTTCTGCCGCGTTGCACATGGCGATCGCGTGCACCGTGCCGAGGTGGTTGGTGATTTCCTTGCGAAACGGCACGTGCACGGTGGCGGCATTCGGGCGCAACTCGGAAATCAGCGGATTGATGCTGCTGAAGTACGGGGCGAACTGGCAGGCCATTTTGCTGAATGCATCCGGGCCGACGCTGTTGAACATGCTGAGAGATTGACTCATGGGAAGCCTCGCTGGGTAGTTTGCAGAATGATGTTCCGTTACAGAATAATGTTCTGTAACGGAACGGTATTCTGTTCACGGCAAATCTGTCAACCTAGGCGCGATTTGTTCACGGGCACGTGACGCCCTTTATCAACCACCGTTTTTGGACCCGAGCAGCATGGACACCGCCGATCTATTGGAACGCAGCTACCCCGGCCGCCGCGCCGAACTCAAACGCGATATCTTTCACAAGGCCCTGAGCCTGTTCAACGAACAGGGGATCGAGGCCACCACCATCGAAATGATCCGCGCCGAATGCGACACCAGCGTCGGCGCGATCTATCACCATTTCGGCAACAAGGAAGGGCTGGTCGCGGCGCTGTTTTTCACCGCGCTGGAGGATCAGGCGCGTTTGCGTGATGCGTATCTGGACGCGGCCGATACCACTCAAAAAGGCGTGCAGGCGCTGGTCTTCAGCTATGTCGACTGGGTCGAGCAACAACCGCAGTGGGCGCGTTTCCAGTACCACGCGCGGTTCGCCGTGACCAAAGGCCCGTTCAAGGACGAGCTGGCCGAGCGCAACAAGACGCGCAACCTGCGTCTGCGCCAATGGCTGACGCAATCGGGTCGCGCCGCCGAACTTCAGGATTTGCCTGCCGAGCTGCTGCCATCGCTGATCATTGGCCAAGCGGACAGCTACTGCCGAGCCTGGCTGGCAGGGCGAGTGAAAGGCAGCCCGAGTGCCTATCGCGAAGTGCTCGCGCAAGCGGCATGGCGTTCGATTCGCGCCGAAGGTCTCGCCGAGAACTGAAATACGCAGACAAAAAAAGAGCCTCAAAGCTCTTGATGGGGAGGAAGTAGAGCCCGTGAGGCTCAAGAGGCGTGTGAAGCAAGGCGTGGGCTTGATTGGGGTTCAGAACACCCACGCCTACGCAGCGCCGGATCAATCCAGTCACCGCGTAGCTTCATCCTAGGAGCGTGCAACGGACGACTCAAGTACCGCCAGTCGTCCTTGCACAATGCCGGTTCACGCCGGGCGCGACCCTGGCCAACCCGATTTTGCCAGTGCCGCCAAAAGCGTTTGCGCATCCAGGCCCGGCACCGAATGGCCGTTGCCCTCGCTGCTGTCGCTGGCGAGCAGGGCATTGATGATCGCTTCTTCAACGGCTTCGGTCGCGGCCAGGAACAGCTCGCTGATGTGGTCGTTGTTGACCATGCGCAAACCGTCGCAGGTGGCTGCGCGTTTAGCCTCGTAAGCCGCAGGCGGGACGTGATCATTGCCAGTGGCGAAGGCAATGAAGATGTCGCCGCTGTGGTCTTCGTTACCGCCGCCGGTACGCGCCAGGCCCAGGCTGGCACGTTGTGCCAGACGCGTGCATTGATGGGGCAGCAGCGGCGCATCAGTCGCCAGGCAGACGACGATCGAGCCCATGCCCGGGTGCGGCAGCGCTGCCCGCAGGAACGGTGAATCCTTCTGTTCCATATAGCGCCCGACCGGGTAACCATCGACGCGTAATTCACTGCGAATGCCGTGGTTGGCCTGCACGATCGCGCCAACGGTCCAGCCTCCCTGGGCAGCACTCAAACGGCGCGATGCGGTGCCGATGCCACCTTTGAATTCGTGGCAGATCATGCCGCTGCCACCACCCACCGCACCTTCGCGCACCGGGCCGTCCACGGCGCCGTTCAGTGCCTCGGCGACATGCTCGGGCTTGACGTGAAAGCCGTTGATGTCATTGAGAAGTCCATCGAAGGTCTCCAGCACCACCGGCATATTCCAGTAAAGCCGCCCGTCATCCGGCTGCTGCTCTCGGTCCAGCACAATCAGCGCATCCCGCACCACACCGAGGCTGTGGGTGTTGGTAAAGGCAATCGGACTGGTCAGCAGACCGGCCTCGCGAATCCATTCCAGGCCGGTCGCATCACCGTTGCCATTGAGTACATGCACGCCGGCAAAGCACGGTTGCTGGCTGGTCGAGCCGGGGCGCGGCTCGATCAGCGTGACGCCGGTGCAGATGTCACGGCCGCTGCTGCTGCGACCACGTACATTGCTGTGACCGACGCGCACACCCGGCACATCGGTAATGGCGTTGAGCGGGCCGGGTTGCATCTGGCCAATGAGGATATCGATATCACGGGCACGCGGATTCATAAGATTCAGTCTCTTCATTCAAAAAGGTCGGGCGGCTTACCGCTCGGATGAGGCAGGCAGATTTCTTGCGCGGGTTACTGGCCGTTCTTGACCTTGCTCCACACCCGCGTACGCACGCGTTCGACGGCTTTGGGCAAGGGTTCGAGGGTGTAGAGGGTGGCCATGGCGGCAGGGGACGGGTAGACCGCCGGGTTGTCGCGAGTTGCTTGTGCCACCAGCGCTGTCGCGGCGCGATTGCCGTTCGGGTACGACAGGTGATCACTGACCGGCGCGATCACCTCCGGTCGCAGCAGGTAATCGATAAACGCCAGGCCTTGTGCGCGATTGGGGGCGTCCTTGAGCAGCACCAAGGTATCGAACCAGACTGGCGCGCCTTCCTTTGGCAGGCTGTAGGCGATTTTCACGCCGTTGTTGGCCTGCTCGGCGTTGGTCTTGGCTTCGAGCATCGCCCCGGACCAGCCAACCGCCACGCAAATGTTGCCGTTGGACAGATCGCTGATGAATTTCGAGGAGTTGAAGTAGGCGATGTGCGGACGCAGCTTGAGCAGCAGTGCTTCGGCTTTTTTGTAGTCTTCGGGGTTGGTGCTGTTCGGCGGCAAGCCCAGGTAATGCAGGGCGACCGGCAGCATTTCCGACGGCGAATCGAGCATCGCCACGCCGCACTCGGCCAGTTTGGCCAGATTGGCTTCGTTGAACAGCAACTCCCAGGAATCCACCGGCGCTTTGTCACCCAGCGCGGCGCGAACTTTGTCGACGTTGTAGCCGATGCCGTTGGTGCCCCACAGGTAAGGCACGGCGTATTGATTGCCCGGATCGTTGACCGCGAGTTTCTTCAACAGATCGGGGTCGAGATTCTGCCAGCCTGGCAGTTGATCGCGAGGCAATGGGGCGAGGGCGCCGGCCTTGATCAGGGTCGGCAGGCTGAAGTTGCTCGCCACGACAACGTCGTAGCCGCTGCGGCTGGTCATCAGTTTGCCTTCGAGCACTTCGGCGCTGTCGAAGGTGTCGTACACCGGCCGGATGCCGCTGTCGCGCTGGAAGTCGTGCAGCGTGTTCGGCCCGATGTAGTCGTACCAGTTGTAGACATGCACGCTCGGCACGTCGGCTGCCATGGCGGCCGAGGAGAGACAAAAACAGGCCAGCAGGCCCGGGTTGATAGATCCACGGTGACGACGCATGATGCGGCACTCCTGGCCTGTCGCAGGCCGGTGATGAACTGGAGTGGTCAGGCTAACGGGCCGGTCACACCAGCCCCATTCCCATCATGGGTTACTCGAAAGGGGTAGAGCGTGGACGCGTTGTTGCAGGAATTGCCGGTGCATCAGAGTCTGGCACGGGTATTTTCCCACCTCGGGCAGGACGGTTTCTGGCGCGCGCTGGTCGACACCCTGCGCCTGCTGGTGCCGCTGGACAATGCCCTCGTCGCGCTGATGCAGGCCGGCCAGCCGCCGCATTTGTTGATCGACTTCGACAGCAAGGGCTATGCCGACGATCAGCAAGAGCTGGCCGGCTATACCGCCGGCATGTACCTGCTAGATCCGTTCTATCAAGCCGCCGTCAGCGGGATCAGCGACGGCCTGCACAGCCTGGCGTCCGTTGCGCCGGACCAGTTTCTGCACAGCGAGTACTACCAGAGCTACTTTCGTGCCGTGGTGGGCGAGGATGAACTGCAGTTTCTGATCAACGTCGAAGGCGCGGTACTCGGCTTGTCCCTGGGCCGCTCGACCGCGTTTGGCATGGCCGAGCAGGGCCGACTGTTGTGCGTTCGTGACTGGGTATTGGCGGCGATGCATCGCCACATGCAGTTGCTGCCGCCGCAAGGGCTGGTGGCTGAAGCGGTGGTGGGTGATCTGGCGACGCTGCTGGACCGTTTCGATGCCCGGCTGACCGCGCGCGAGATCGACACGGCGCGCCTGATCCTGCAGGGCTTTTCCAGCAAGGCGATGGCCCAGCAGATGGGGATTTCGCCGGAGACCGTGAAGGTGCATCGGCGCAATCTCTATCACAAGCTCAACGTCACCGGGCACGGTGAGTTGTTTGCACTGGTGCTGCGGCCGACGGCTTTTTGATCAACGCAGAACTTGTGTGGGAGCGAGCCTGCTCGCGATAGCAGTCTGTCAGAAATAAATTTGGTGACTGACACAGCGCTATCGCGAGCAGGCTCGCTCCCACAGAGGGGGTTCTGGTGTTTCAGCTGATGCGCTGGAAGACCAGGGCTTTCAGGCCGCTCTCTGGATCGATATCGGGAAACTCTGGCGGGTTGTCCAGTCGATGATCGAAGCGCAGGCTTGGCGCTTCCTGGGTCACGCCATCAATGAGAAAGTCGGAGCCGAACGACGGGTCGTTCATGCACGCCAGCACCGTGCCTTGCGCGGTTAGCAGTTCCGGCAAGCGGCGCAACACTCGTTGATAGTCCTTGGTCAGCAAAAAGCTGCCTTTCTGAAACGATGGCGGGTCGATGATCACCAGATCGTACGGGCCGCTGTTGATCACCTTGCCCCAGGACTTGAACAGGTCGTGGCCGAGAAAGCTGACCTTGCTCAGGTCGTGGCCGTTCAGGCGGTGATTGTCGCGACCTCGGCTCAGCGCGGCGCGGGACATATCGAGGTTGACCACATGCCTGGCGTCACCCTCGATTGCCGCTACGGAAAAGCCGCAGGTGTAAGCGAACAGGTTCAACACCCGCTTGCCCGCCGCCTGTTCGCGCACCCAGTTGCGGCCGTAGCGCATGTCGAGAAACAGCCCGGTGTTCTGCTTGCGTCCCAGGTCGACGCGGTACTGCAAGCCACCCTCGACAATGGTCATTTCTTCGATTTCCTCCCCGATCAGCCATTCGGCCGTGCTCTGCGGCAGATAACGATGCTGGATCAGCAAAGTGTGCGCGCCGGACTGCTGCCATTCGGCCGATGCGGCGAGTTGCAGCAGTAAATCCCGCAGATCCTGCAGCTGCTCAGGCGCCGGTTCCTTGAACAGCGACACCAGCACCACGCCCTGCAACCAGTCCACGGTCAACTGCTCCAGCCCCGGCCAGCAGCGTCCGCGCCCGTGAAACAACCGACGGGTTTCGCTGGGTGCCGCCGCCAGTGCGGGCAGCAAATGAGCGTGGAGGGTGGCGAGGGCTTGAGGGTTCATGGATTACGGTTCGGCCGTTCAAAGGGCCGGCATTTTAACCACAAATGAAGGTTTTCGACGGGCGCTGCGCTTCGAAAAACAACACCTTGGCGAAATCTGCTGTATCAAAAGTGAATTTCTACAAGGCGCGCTGCTCATACCTGATAAGCAGCGGATTCAAACCGCTTATCAAAAATGTAATTCGGGGGAGTGCTGTTCATGTGCCCTACACCTACGTCGAGCGCGCACCTTCCTGGCGGGTTGATTCTGGTTGTCGAGGACGATCCGTTGATTCTGGAGTTTCTCTGCGAAATTCTCCAGGAGGAAGGGTTCAAGGTCGAACCGCAAACCAGCGCCGACGCCGCCTCACTGTATCTGGAAAAACATGCAGCCGATGTTGCGCTGCTGCTGACCGACATCACCATGCCCGGCACGCTTAACGGCGCGGACCTGGCCAATCTGTTCGGCGATCGCTGGCCGGAAAAACCGGTGATGGTCATGTCCGGCTATGAAACGCCCGAGACCTCCGGGGTCAAGCATTCGGTAGCGTTCATCAAGAAGCCGTGGGCGATCGGACAGTTGCTCGACTGTGTGGAAAATGCGTTCAAATCCAAGGCCCCGCAGTTGCACTGACAAGTGCTACATTGCCGGGCCAGGCTGCCCGGCCAACTGTCAGAGGATTTGTTCTTTTGTCTGCACAAGCATCGGTTTTTGATCGCGCGTTCGGCGCGTTCCTGTTCGACATGGACGGCACCGTCCTTAACTCCATCGCTGCCGCCGAGCGCATCTGGTCAGCGTGGGCGGTGCGCCATGGCGTTGATGTCGAGACGTTTTTGCCGACCATCCATGGCGCGCGGGCGATCGACACCATCACCCGGCTGAATCTGCCGGGGCTGGATGCCGAGGAACAGGCGGCGTTCATCACCGCAGCGGAAATCAATGACGTTGAAGGCATTGTCGAGATTCCTGCGGCGGCAGCCTTTCTCAACGCTCTGCCGAAAAATCGTTGGGCGATGGTGACGTCGGCACCTCGCGATCTGGCCCTGCGGCGGATGGCGGCGGCGGGGATTCCCGAGCCGGCGGTGATGATCACGGCGGAAGATGTGAAGGCTGGCAAGCCTGATCCTGCGGGGTATCTGCTGGCGGCGAAAAAGCTCGGTGTCGAACCGGCGGATTGCCTGATTTTCGAAGACGCCACGGTGGGTATTCAGGCTGCGGAAGCGGCGGGCGCTGCGCTGATGATCATCACCACTACGCATCAGCATCCGGTCGAAACGGCGCATGCGACGTTGGCCAGTTACGATGCGATCGGCGTCAGGGTCGGCGCCGATGGTCTGCTTCGTCTGACGGAAATCTGATCTGTTCCGAAATTCCCCTCACCCTAGCCCTCTCCCGGAGGGAGAGGGGACTGACCGGGGGATATTCAGGTAATACGCCGACGTGAAAGGTCTTCTCTGAATCCATAATCGCTATGGTCTTTCAGGTCGAGGGCAAACTCAGCACAACTCGATCGGTTCCCTCTCCCCCGGGAGAGGGCTAGGGTGAGGGGCTACGGTCTGCCAGACACAGGGGATCGTCGATCAAACAACATCCCCGTCACCGGTCGGCAGCTCAACCATGCCGGCAATATCGCAACTACGCTGATCCATGCTTGTGAAATCGTCGCCAAAGTCGAGCGCGGTGGAACTCCTTGCTAATGAGGTAAACGCATGAAGATCGATCTGAGTGGAAAACTGGCCATTGTCAGCGGCAGTACCGGCGGCATCGGCCTGGGCATCAGCCAGTCGCTGGCTGAAGCCGGGGCGACGGTTGTGGTCATCGGTCGCGACACAGCCAAGGTCGAGCAGGCGCTGGCGAGCATTCGCCAAGCGGTGCCCAGCGCGCAGTTGCGGGGTCTTACCGCCGATCTGGGCACGGCCGAGGGCGCGGAAAAGCTTTTCGCCGCCGAGCCGCGCGCGGACATTCTGGTCAACAACCTCGGCATCTTCAACGACGTCGATTTCTTCGATACTCCCGACAGCGAGTGGACGCGCTTCTATGAAGTCAACGTGATTTCCGGCGTGCGCCTGGCGCGGCATTACGTGCCGGCGATGGTTGAGCAGGGTTGGGGCAGGGTGATCTTTCTGTCATCGGAATCCGGGGTGGCGACGCCGGCGGACATGCTCAATTACGGCGTAACCAAAAGCGCCAACCTCGCGGTGTCTCACGGTCTGGCCAAGCGTCTGGCTGGCACCGGGGTCACGGTCAATGCGATCCTGCCGGGGCCGACTTTCACCGATGGCCTGCAGGAAATGCTCAAAGACGCGGCCGCCGAATCCGGGCGCGACCTGCGCGACGAAGCCGACGCCTTTGTGCGCAAGGCCCGTCCGACCTCGATCATCCAGCGCGTAGCGGATGTTGCGGAGGTGGCGCATCTGGTCACTTACATTGCTTCACCGCTGTCCTCGGCCACCACAGGCGCGGCGTTGCGCGTTGATGGCGGTGTGGTCGACAGCCTGACTATCTGAATTTTCCGAAAGAGAGGTTTTATGCCAACAGCATCCGCAACCATCGACATCCCGGCCTCGGCCGATCAGGTCTGGCAATTGATCGGCGGCTTCAACACGCTGCCGGACTGGCTGCCATTGATTACCAACAGTGAACTGAGCGAAGGCGGGCGGGTGCGCACGCTGAAAACTGCTGACGGGGGTGTGGTCGTCGAACGTCTGCAGACATTCGATAACGCCGCAAAAACCTACAGCTATTCGATTGAACAGGCACCGTTTCCGGCCAGCGATTATCTGGCGACGATCAAGGTTGAAGCCCAGGGGCAGGGCTCGCGTGTGACGTGGTCGGGGCGCTTCAATGCGCTCGGCGTGAGCGATGAAGAAGTGGTGGCGTTGTTCAATGGCATCTACCAGGGCGGGCTCGAAGCCTTGCGGGCGAACTACCCGACCTGATTGATTCACACAGCGCCTATGAAGCATGGGACTTCCTGTGGGAGCGAGCCTGCTCGCGAAGGCGTCAGGTCAGTCAACATTGCTGTGACTGAACCACCGCATTCGCGAGCAGGCTCGCTCCCACAGGGTGGATTGCATTCTCTCAGGCCTGGCTGATCAAACTCTGCCGACAATCCAGCACCAGTTTCGCCCCGCCCAGATCACTGCTGCCGACTTCAAGACTGAAGCCGTGCAGGCTGACAATCGCCGCGACGATCGACAGCCCCAGTCCAAAACCACTTTGTGGCTGGCCGCCCTCGGTGCGATAGAAACGCTGGAACACCGCCTCACGTTCCGCCTCGGGAATCCCCGGTCCTGAGTCGTGAACCTCGATCCGCGTCTGCCCATTCGCATTGACCCCACGCAACATCACCGTGCCGCCGGGCGGGGTGAATTTGATCGAGTTGCTCAGCAGATTCGCCAGCGCTTCGAACAGCAGCGCGCGGTCGCCATTGAGCGGCGGCAGTGTCTCCGGCATGTTCAACTGAAAGCGCAGATCGCCTTCCTCGGCCAGCGGCAGATAGAACTCGTGCAATTCCTCCAGCAAACGCACCGGATCAAGTTCGACGAAACCTGAGCGGCGCTGGCGATCTTCCAGTTCGGAAATCCGCAGCAAGCCGCGAAAGCGCGCCATCAGCGTGTCCGCCTCAGCCAGTACCAGATCCAGTTGCGCCGCTTCCTGCGAACCTTCGCCGGCCTGTTGCTGCATGCGATACAACTGCGCGCGCAAGCGGGTCAGGGGAGTGCGCAAGTCGTGGGCGATGTTGTCGCAGACGCCTTTGACCTCGTTCATCAAGCGCTCGATGCGCTCGAGCATGGCGTTGACGATGGCGGCGAGCATGTCCAGTTCGTCGCGGCGATTGGACAGCGGCAAGCGGTGCGTCAGGTCACCGGCGACGATGGCCTGGGCGCTGTTCTGGATCGCGCGGATGCGCTGCAACGGTCGACGCCGCAGCAGGTGCCAACCGGCGACCCCGGGAATGATCGTCAGCGACACGCCCCAGAACAACGCGTGCAAAATAATCCGCGTCACCGCGAACAGCGAGCCGTTGTCACGCAGCAGCACCAGCCAGCGACCGTCGCGAGTCTGGGTGGCCACGGCATCGCAGCTGTCGCTCGGCAGGGTCGGGTCATCGGAATCGGCGCACTCGGCGAGCATATGGATCTTGCCGTCGAGCGGTAGTCCTTCGGGAATTTGCTGAAGTGCGCCGCCCAGGTAAACGCCGTCAGCGCTGAACAGGCCATAGGCGTCGATACCACGAATATCGAAGGTCATGCTGGCGGCGAGGGCGTCTTCGAGTTGCTCGCCGCGAAAGTGCGAAAACAGGTGCTGGCGTTGCATCAACGAATGTTTGGCCAGTTTGTCGAGGTAGCCGGATACCTCGTAGTACATGACCCCCATGAGGATCGCGCTCCACGCCACGAACAGCGAGCTGTACAGCGCCAGCAAGCGGCTGCTGGACGAGCGCCAGCCGTCAGACGGGTTCGGCAATGACATAGCCGGAGCCCCGTACCGTGCGGATCAGCGGAACGTTGCCGGCTGCGTCGATCTTCTTGCGCAGACGGCCGATGTGCACGTCGATCAGGTTGGTGCCCGGGTCGAAGTGATAACCCCAGACCTCTTCGAAAATCATCATCCGCGAGAGAATCTGGCCGCTGTTGCGCATCAGGAACTCGAGCAGTTTGTATTCGGTGGGCAACAGCGTCAGCACCTGCCCGGCGCGGCGGGCTTCATGGCTGATCAGGTCGAGTTCGAGGTCAGCGACGTTTAACGTCGTGGCCTGGGTGGCGACGCTGTTCTGCCGGCGCAGCAAAACCTCAACCCGCGCGGCCATTTCATCGGTGGCGAACGGTTTGGTCAGGTAGTCATCGCCACCGGCGCGCAAACCGCGCACGCGCTCATCGACATCGGAGAGGGCGCTGATCATCAGAATCGGTGTCGCCACGCCCATGGTGCGCAGGGTGGTGACGATGGCCAGACCATCCAGCTCGGGCAACATGCGATCGAGGGTGATCAGGTCGTAGTTACCGCTGACGGCACGGTCCAGACCTTCGCGGCCATTGTCGACCCAGTCGACGTCCAGCCCGTGGCTGCTGAGTTCGGCAACGATTTCCCGCGCGGTCACGGCGTCGTCTTCGATGGTCAAGATACGAGTCATAGGCAGGCCTGCTGATCGGTTCAAACGGAATGGCAGCATTTTGCCAAGAATTTACCGTGACGCTTTAAATTAACTTTCATCTTCGTCGCGACGGTGAATCGGAACTGATCGGATTTGCCAGTCAGCCATCAATGCAGAAAACCCGCAGGCGCTGACCATTTATTGCAAATTGCACGGATCAGCGAAGTTCAAACTTTATAACCTGTTGAAAATAAAGAGTTTATTTAGTTTCTGTAACTGGCACGGTCACTGCAATTCCTCACCTGACGAGTTGTAACACCATTTTTCATGCCTGGAGCAGTACAACAATGAATAGATCCCCTGATGGCTATTATCCTGCCGTGGAAAAGTCGAGCAGCGTCTCAGGCGTGTCCTGGGGCGCGATTTTCGCCGGTGCTGCGGCGGCCGCTGCGCTGTCGATGATTCTGGTGCTGCTCGGTTTCGGTCTGGGCTTTTCGGCTGTTTCACCGTGGGCCGGAGAGGGCGTCAGCGCCAAGGGCCTGGGTATTTCGACGATTGTCTGGCTGGCTGTGACGCAGATCATTGCTTCCGGCATGGGCGGCTACATTGCCGGTCGTCTGCGGGTGAAATGGGCCAACATGCACGGTGACGAAGTCTACTTCCGTGACACCGCCCACGGCTTCCTCGCCTGGTGCGTCGCCACGCTGGTCACCGCTGTGCTGGTGGTCGGTTCGGTCAGCAGCGTCGTCAGCGGCGGTGTGCAGGCTGGGGCTAACGTCGTCGGCGGTGCTGCCGGTGCCATGAGCCAGGCCGCCGGTTCTGCCGCAGCCAATACTGACAGCGATCAGTACGGTTACTTCGTCGACAGCCTGTTCCGCGATGATCGTCCTGCTGCCGTCAGCGACGACGCCGCACGCGGCACCGTGACCCGCATCTTCGCCCAGAGCCTGGCCAACGGTCAGCTCAGCGCCGAAGACCGCACCTACCTCGCACAACTGGTGTCGCAACGTACCAACCTGAGCCAGGCCGATGCTGAACGTCGTGTCGACGAAATTTACGCCAACACCCAGAAAGCCATCGCTGACGCCAAACTGAAAGCTCAGCAAGCGGCCGATACCGCCGCCAAAGTCGCTGCCTACACCTCGTTGTGGATGTTCGTCGCGCTGCTGGCCGGTGCGTTCTTCGCCAGCTTGGCAGCCACTTTCGGCGGTCGTCGTCGCGATGCGGTCGAGTACGTTGAAGTCGACACCTACACCACTACCACTCCGGTCCGTTAAAAAGGAGAGTCACCATGCGCTCATTACTGCTGTTCTTCCTCGGCGTACCGATCCCGATCATCATCCTGATCGCCCTGTTCGTGCACTGATCCCTCTGAGGCAGGATGCCTCTGCCGCTTTCATCTTCGGGTGAAAGCGGCTTTTTTGCGTTTGGGAACTTCAAACGCAAGCTTGGCGAATCACTCGGTCGGCACGACATTATCCAGCGCTTTGTTCACGGCCAGTTCTCCCAACATGACCACTTGCGCAATGCCCAACAGGGTATTGCGCCGTGAGCCTTCGAGCATCCCGGCAAAGTCACCGAGCATCACCGTGGCGGACGCCAGGGATTCGCACGCGTTGACCAGCAGGGATTCGGTGTCGGATTGCAGGTTGACCATGAACAGAGTATTGGGGCTGTACGGCGTGGCGTTGATCCTGGCCGGCGGATTGGAAGGTGTGTGTGACATCAGCTGAAACTCCGATGAGAGCCGCTTGGTGTGAGAGAGAGCGCCACGGGGTGACGTGCACGCTGGCAGTGAGGGAGCACGCCCCCTCATACCCCGGTTGCGGCTAGTTCGACACGCGTCGGCTGTCGAGCACGCGATTGACGACCAGCTCACTCAGCATGATCACTTGCTGCAACATCAGCAGCGAACGGCGCTGTGCAGGCTCGATGACGTTGCTCATTTCGCGGGCCATGTCGTTCGCCGCAGCCAGCGATTCACAGGCTTCGAGGAGCAAGGTTTCCTCGTCCACCGTTGGGTCGACGAGAAAGATCCGGCCCGGTTGGCGATTGGGAATCGTGGTCTTCAGGGTTTGCGGATCGAGATAAAAGTTGATGGCACGAGCGGCCGCGTCTTTTATGCGCTGAGGCTCCAGAGCAGGGTCGTACGGGATCGAATCGGCTTCTGGCGGGTTTGGCGTTACTTTGAACATGGATGACTCTCTATCTTGAATGAATGAAGAGCCGTCACTATCGCTACCAAACGAAGGGTGGCGGCCACGCGCAGGTTGGTAGACCGGTCAAGATAGTTAACCCCGGCGCTCACGAATGAGCCCCACGCATGGTCACCATGAAGAGCTGACCCTCAAAGGAGGGGCCGCTTAAAGGGACGCCATACAACTATCAAGAAACGGGCTACCAAACCCGATCACTGTTTTGCAGTGACAGGGAAACGATATAGCCCTACCGATAGCCGTGTAAGCCGGCGGATTCTGATGCACCCGTAGGCAGCGACGCAAGGCGTTGTAAGTCCGATGCCGTAACAGCACGTGTGATTTAAACATGATCGACAAATTGCGTTTATCCACTGCGCAAGGGCCGGCATGCCTGAGCCTTTTGCTTTCGGCAACTCAACAAAGCGACAATCGGTTCGCGAAGTGCCCTAGCTTCACTCCCCCGATTTTTCAATTAAGGAAGAATACGTTGGACAAGAAGGAAACCAAACGACAGGTCAGCGAAATGCTCGATGCCGGTCGCTCGAAAACCGAGACTTTCAAGGCATTCTCCGGTGGTGCGCTGAAAGACAAGGCGCTGGCCTATCTGATCGGCTCACGCCCCGATCCGGATCTGATCGAACGACACGCCGGCAAGATCAAAATCCTTCTTGGACTGACTTACGTTCAGGCGCTGATCGGTCTGGTGGGCGGCTATCTCCTCGGGCTGACCATCAGCAGCGGTTTCGCCATCGGACTTGGTTTGTTCGCCGGTGGCGTGCCTTTGCTTTTTGCCTGGGGTTTCTATCGCAACGCGGCCCATGCCTATACGGTGTACGTGATGCTCTCGATCAGCCAGATGCCGCGCATGTTCAAGGAATATGCGGATGACCCGATCGGTACGGTGGTCGGCGTGGCGATCACGCTGGCGATGATCTTCTACGTCGCTTGGCTGAAAAACCTGCTGGCCCCGGACCTTGCGTTGATCGGCGCAAAGAAGATCAAAGGCCAGTACGTCTTCTCCAACTAACCGTTTCCATCCCGCCATTTTCACTGGCCTGGATCAATATTTCCCCTGGCGATATCGCCTACCGTAAATGATCCAGGCCTTTGCTGAGGTATGAGCTACAGTGCTTGTCGCGCACCTTGTTGCGCTGACGAAGTATCCGCGTCGACGTTGAAAACACAGCAATAAAAGCGTCGACGAGGCGTAGTGCAGCAAGGAGCTGACACAACCTCAACTGAATCTTCACGGACGAACACCGTAAATGAACTGCCTAGAAAGAACCTTCGATATCCAGCCCTTGGTGCAGGCGGACATGACCGTGCACATCAATGGCCAAGCGGTCAGCGCCGCCATCGGCGAAACCGTTCTCAGCGTCATCCAGTCCCTCGGCGTGCGCCAGGTTGCACGCAACGATCACGATCAGATCAGCGGCGCCTATTGCGGCATGGGCGTGTGCCAGTGCTGCCTGGTGAAAATCAACGGTCGGCACAAACGCCGCGCCTGCCAGACCGTGGTCCGCGACGGTATGCAGATCGAAACCCGAGTCAACCGCGTCGTCGCGCAGGAGGTTGTATGAGCCTGCAACCGTTGATCGTTGGCGGCGGGCCGGCGGGGATGGCGGCGGCCATCGAACTGGCGCGCCACGGCGTGCGCTGCACCTTGCTCGAAGAGGCTTCGCGCCTCGGCGGCGTGGTCTATCGCGGGCCGCTGCGTGATGGTGTGCAACTGGATTATCTCGGGCCGCGTTATTCCGAAGCACTGGACAAACTGCACGGTGAATTTCAGCAGCAGTCAGGGCTGATCGACGTACGTCTCAACCATCGCGTGGTCGGCGCTGAAGGCACTCGCGCTCTGGTGGTGCTCGATGGCGATGAACAGCTGCATGAGATCGCTTATCCGCAACTGCTGCTGGCCGCCGGTTGCCATGAACGCAGCGTACCGTTTCCCGGCTGGACGTTGCCGGGAGTGATCCTGCTCGGCGGCCTGCAGTTGCAGATCAAGAGTGGCGTGGTCAAGCCGCAAGGGCCGGTGATCATCGCCGGCACTGGGCCGTTGCTGCCGCTTGTCGCGACCCAGTTACATGCGTCTGGCGTGCGCGTCGCCGGCGTCTATGAGGCTTGCGCATTCGGCAAGATCGCCCGCGAGAGTCTGGCGCTGCTGAACAAGCCGCAGCTGTTCCTCGACGGCTTGAGCATGCTCGCTTATCTGAAGCTGCACGGCATTGCGATGAACTATGGCTGGGGCGTGGTCGAAGCCCACGGCGAGGGCGAATTGAAAAGCGTCAGCGTCGCGCCGTATTCGTCGACGTGGGAGGCGGATCTGTCGCGGGTGGAGCGTTTCGAAGCGCAGACGCTGGCGGTCGGTTACGGTTTTATTCCGCGCACGCAATTGAGCCAGCAGATGTGCCTTGATCACGGCTTCAGCGCCGATGGCTACCTGCGTGCCCACGCCAATGTCTGGCAGCAAAGCAGCGTGGCGCATGTGCATCTGGCCGGCGACATGGGCGGGATCCGCGGCGGTGAAGCGGCGATGCTGGCGGGCAAGATCGCCGCCACTTCGATCCTGCTGCAACGCGGTGTGCTCGACGCCGAGCTGGCTCGGGTGCGCCGTGACCGCTACGCGAGCAAGCTCAGAGCCATCGTGCGCTTTCGTGCGGCGGTGGATCGCTACACCGAGCGCGGCGTAGGTCAGACTGCTTTGCCCGCAGCCGACACGGTGATCTGCCGCTGCGAACATGCGACCCGCGCCGACATCGATCTGGCGCTGGAGCAGGGTGTGCAAGACATCGCCAGCCTGAAAATGCGCACCCGCGTGAGCATGGGCGATTGTCAGGGGCGGATGTGCGTCGGCTATTGCAGCGATCGCTTGCGCCAGGCCACCGGACGTCAGGATGTCGGTTGGCTGCGCCCGCGCTTTCCAATCGATCCGGTGCCGTTTTCCGCGTTCCAGTCTCTCGGCACGGAGGGCGCTTGCCATGAGTAAGTTCTACGACGTGGTCATTGCCGGTGGCGGCGTGATCGGCGCCTCCTGCGCCTACCAATTGTCCAAACGCAAAGATCTCAAGGTGGCATTGATCGACGCCAAGCGCCCCGGCAATGCGACCCGTGCTTCGGCGGGAGGTTTATGGGCGATCGGCGAGTCGGTCGGCCTCGGTTGCGGGGTAATTTTCTTTCGCATGATGTCGGCCAACCGCAAGCGCGCAACCCAGGGCGCTGCGGTAGCGGTGGACGCCAGTACGCCGCATATATTGCCGGCGTCGTTTTTTGATTTTGCCTTGCAGTCCAACGCGCTGTACCCGGCGCTGCATCGCGAGCTGAAAGACAACCACGGCATGGATTGCAAGTTCGAAAAGACCGGATTGAAATTCGTGATCTATGACGACGAAGATCGGCTCTACGCCGAGCACATCGTCGGCTGCATTCCGCATCTGGCCGATCAGGTGCGCTGGCTCGATCAAGCGGCGTTGCGCGCGGCCGAACCGAGTGTCAGCCATGAGGCGCGCGGGGCGCTGGAGTTTCTCTGCGATCATCAGGTCAGTCCGTTCCGCCTCGCCGATGCCTACATGGAAGGCGCGCGGCAGAACGGCGTCGACATCTTCGTCAACACCAACGTCACCGGCGTGTTGCATCACGGCACTCGTGTGACCGGCGTGCAGACGGCAGAAGCGGGCGTGTTTCACTGCAAGACGCTGATCAACGCCGCCGGTGCCTGGGCGGCGGATTTGAGCGAGTGGGCGACGGGAATTCGTATTCCGGTGAAACCGGTGAAAGGGCAGATCCTGCTGACCGAACGCATGCCGAAAATCCTTAACGGCTGCCTGACCACCAGCGATTGCTACGTGGCGCAAAAGGACAACGGCGAAATCCTTATCGGCAGCACCACCGAAGACAAAGGCTTCGACGTCACCACCACCTACCCGGAAATCGCCGGGCTGGTGCAGGGCGCGGTGCGCTGTCTGCCGGAGCTTGTGGACGTCAATCTGAAGCGCACATGGGCGGGGCTGCGTCCGGGCTCTCCGGATGAGTTGCCGATCCTCGGGCCGATGCGTGAGGTCGAGGGTTATCTGAATGCTTGCGGGCACTTCCGCACCGGCATTCTGACCTCGGCGATTACCGGTGTGTTGCTGGATAAACTGGTGAATGACGAGCCGCTGCCGCTGGATATCACGCCGTTTCTGGCGGATCGGTTTGCAGTCGCGCCGGTCGAGCCCGCCCCCGCGCTGGAACGGGCCTGACCCAATCCCCTGTGGGAGCGAGCCTGCTCGCGAATGCAATCTGTCAGTGAAGTATTGGGTGACTGACACGACGCTTTCGCGAGCAGGCTCGCTCCCACAGTTGGATCTGCGCAAGGCACGATCAGGACTTGCGCGCTTCTTCTTCGAGTTGATCCGATTCAAACAGTTTGGCCAGTTCCGCCCGGGCTTCCTGGGCGGTCTGCAGGACTTTGGCGGCGTCGTCGTAAACGGCGTGTTGCGCCTCCAGCACCTGTTCGTCGTGATGCTTGAAACGCTTGATCCGCGCATCGGCCTGGGCTTGGGTCAGACCGAGGCCGACCAGCGTGCGCCGGCTCATTTCCAGGCTCGAATAATAGGTCTCACGAATCGCTTCCGCGCCGACATCCACCAGGCGATGCACGTGCTGACGGTTACGCGCGCGGGCGATGATTTTCATGTGCGGATAGAGCTTGTGCACCACTTCGGCAGTCTTGATGTTGGTCTCCGGATCGTCCGTGGCAATGACAAAATATTCCGCTTCGCCAACCTTCGCCGCGTGAAGGATTTCCGGGCGCATCGGGTCGCCGTAGAACACTGGCACACCGCCGAAGCTGCGCGACAGTTCGATGGTTTCCACCGAGGTGTCCAGCGCAACGAACTTGATGTTCTGCGCGCGCAGAATCCGCGCCACGATCTGGCCCATCCTGCCCATGCCGGCAATCACTACGCGTGGCGCTTCGGTGTCGATTTCGCGGAATTTCTCCGGCACTTCCACCGGCTGTACTTTCGGACTGACCAGCCGTGCGCAGATCAACAGCAACAACGGCGTCAGCGCCATTGACAGGGTGATGGTCAGCACCAGCAGGTCGTACAGACGCGGCTCGAACAGGCCTTGATCGCGGCCGATCTTGAACACCACAAACGCAAACTCACCGCCGGCAGCGAGGACGATGCCGAGGCGAATTGCGCTGATTTTGTTCAATCCTCCTGCCAGACGTCCGACGACGAACAGCAGCGGCAATTTCAGACCGATCAGCAGCAGGGTCAGTCCCAACACGGTGATCGGCGCGCTCAACAACAGGCTGAGGTTGGCGCCCATGCCGACGCTGATGAAAAACAGCCCGAGCAGCAGGCCCTTGAACGGTTCGATCTGCGCTTCCAGCTCGTGGCGATATTCCGAGTCCGCCAGCAGCAGACCGGCGAGAAAAGCGCCCAACGCCATCGACACACCGACCAGATCCATCAGCCACGCCGTGCCGATCACCACCAGCAACGCGGTGGCGGTGGACACTTCCGGCAGCCCGGTTTTCGCCACCACGCGGAACACCGGACGCAGCAGATACCGCCCGCCGATCACCACCACGGCAATGCCGCCAAGCACCTGCAAGCTGTGACGAATATCGTCGGCGGTGCTGGTGTGGTGATCGACGCCGGCGAGCATCGGCACCAGGGCGATCAATGGAATCGCGGCGATGTCCTGGAACAGCAGAATCGCAAATGCCAGGCGTCCATGGGGGCTGGTCAGTTCCTTGCGTTCGGCGAGGCTTTGCAGGCCGAACGCCGTGGAGGAGAGCGCCAGACCGAGGCCCAGCACAATGGCGCTGTTCAGCGGCTGGCCGAACACCGACAGCGCCAGCACGCCGATCACCGATGCGGTCAACAGCACCTGCGCCAGACCGACGCCGAACACCGATTTGCGCATCACCCACAAGCGGCGCGGCGACAGCTCCAGGCCGATGATGAACAGCAGCAACACCACGCCCAGCTCGGAGATATGCGCAACGCTTTGCGGATTGCCGATCAGGCCGAGCACCGACGGGCCGATGATCACCCCGGCAAACAGATAACCGAGCACCGCGCCCAGTTGCAGACGTTTGGCCAAAGGCACGGTGAGCACGGCCGCGAACAGAAACACGACAGCGGCTTGCAAAAGATTGCCTTCATGGGGCATTGGAACGACTCCTGACTACGGGTACGGCGAGGGTGACAAGGATAAGGGTTACGCGGTCTCCAGACCATTCGAGATCCAATGTGGGAGCGAGCCTGCTCGCGAATGCGGTGGGTCATCACCTATGCATTGACTAATGCCCCGCATTCGCGAGCAGGCTCGCTCCCACAAGGGCAGCTTTCATCAGGTCTGTAATAATTTGCATCAACTGGTTACATTTATAACCCCTGCGCATCAATTTCCGGAAACGCCATGGCCATCAACTTCGACCTCAACGACCTGCAAGCCTTTCGTGCGGTGGTCGAGCAGGGCAGTTTTCGCAAGGCTGCCGACACCGTGCGCCTGTCACAACCGGCGCTGAGTCGGCGCATCGAAAAGCTCGAAGACGCCCTCGGGGTCAAATTGTTCGAGCGCACCACGCGCAAGGTCAGCCTGACCCAGGCCGGGCGCGGCTTCATGCCCAGCGTCGAGCGCTTGCTGGATGATCTCGACATTGCCTTGCTTGGCATCAGCGAAGTCGCCTCGACGCGCTTGGGCCATGTCACCGTCGCCTGCGTGCCGTCGGCGGCGTACTACTTCATGCCCCGCGTGGTCGCGCGTTATCACCAGCAGTTTCCACGGATCAAGGTCAAAGTCCTTGATTCCAGCGCTCACGATGTGTTGAGTGCGGTGGTCAATGGCGAGGCGGATTTCGGCTTGAGTTTTCTCGGCACGCAGGATGCCAAAGTCGAGTTCGAACCGCTTGTGCAGGAGTGCTACGTTGTCGCCTGTCGTCGCGATCATCCACTGGCCGGGCGCAGCAGCGTCAGTTGGGACGAGTTCTATCAGCAGGATTACATTGCGCTGGACAAGACTTCGGGCAATCGCTTTCTGCTCGATCAGGCCTTGGGCGGGGTGGTGCCGCAGCGGCAGAGCATCTGCGAGACGCGGCATGTGACGACGATGATCGGCTTGGTGGAGGCGGGGCTGGGCGTGGCGGCGGTGCCGTTGATGGCGATGCCCGGGCCGGATCATCCGATCCTGACGCGGGTGCCGCTGATTGAGCCGCAGGTGATGCGCAGTGTCGGCATCATCAAACGCCGGGATCGCACGTTGACCCCGGCGGCTTTGGAACTGGAGCGGCTGGTCGTGGAAATGCGCGTCCAGCCGCCAACGATCAACGCTTGACCGAATCCAGCCCGGTGGCCTGCACGTCAGCCTGGGCGGCCGGTGCAGCGAGGTAGGCGAGCAGGGCCTTGGCTTCTTGCGGATGCTCGGCCTTGACCGGAATGCCAGCGGCAAAACGCGTCACCGACTGCACCGATTCCGGAATCTTCGCGACGAAGCTCACGCCCGGCACCGGCAGCAATTCGCTGACCTGCTGGAAGCCCAACTGATAGTCGCCAGTGGCAACCACCGAGCCGACCGGGATCCTGGCGATCATCTTGGCTTTCGGTTTCAACTGATCTTCGATGCCGAGTTTCTTGAACAGCTGCTGTTCGATGTACACGCCGCTGGCGCTGTCGGAGTACGCCACCGACTGTGCGTCGAGCAAGGTTTTCTTCAGACCGTCGACGCTGCTGATGTCCGGTTTCGCCGCGCCTTCACGCACCACCATGCCGATCCGCGAATCCGCCAGTTCAACGCGGGAGGCTGGGTCGACCTTGCCTTGTTTGATCAGCTCATCAAGAGCGTAACCGACCATGATCACCACGTCGGCGTGCTCGCCGCGCGCCAGACGGTTGGGAATCGCTTCCGGCGCCTTGCCCATCGACGGGCCGAGGCTGGTGGTCAGCGTGTTGCCCGTTGCGGCGGCGAATTTCGGCCCGAGGATCTTGTAGGCGGCAGTGAAACCACCGGAGGTCATCACGCTGAGTTCTTCGGCTTGGGCCGCGAAGTTAAACGCGAGACCGGCGAGCAGGGCGGTGACAGTAAAAAGTTTTTTCATGGCGAGTATTCCTCAGGCCGCGACAGGTTGCAGACGACCACCGGCACGACGGTACAGGTAAAGCGTGGCGCACAGCGCGCACAGCGCACCGATGCTCATCCAGTAACCTGGCGCGGCTTTGTCGCCGGTGTACTGGATCAGGAAAGTCGACATCGCCGGGGTGAAACCGCCGAAGATCGCGGTGGCCAGGCTATAGGCCAGGGAGAAACCGGCGACGCGCACTTCAACCGGCATGATTTCGGTCAGCGCCGGAATCATCGCGCCGTTGTACAAGCCGTAAATGAAGGACAACCACAGCAGCGACAGCAGCATGTTGGTGAAGCTCGGCGCCTGCACCAGGAACGACAGCGCCGGATAAGTCGTGGCCAGTGCCAGCAAGGCCATGCCGATCAGCACCGGACGACGGCCGATACGGTCGGACAACGCGCCGCCAATCGGTAGCCAGAAGAAGTTCGACACGCCCACCAGCAGCGTTACCAGCAACGCGTCGGAAGTGCTCAGGTGCAGCACGGTTTTGCCGAAAGTTGGCGCGTACACGGTGATCAGGTAGAACGCGGTGGTGGTCAGCGCGACCATCAACATTCCGCCGAGTACCACGCCCCAGTTCTGGCCGAGGGTGCGGAACACTTCGCGCATGCTTGGACGGTGTTTGCGTGCGGCGAACTCTTCGGTTTCCGCCAGGTTACGGCGCAGGAAGAAGATGAACGGGACGATCATGCAGCCGACGAAAAACGGAATGCGCCAGCCCCAGGCTGCCACGGCTTGCGGCTCCATCCACTGGTTCAGACCGTAGCCCAGCGCGGCCGCGACGATGATCGCCACTTGCTGGCTGGCCGACTGCCAAGCGGTGAAAAACCCTTTGCGGCCCGGCGTAGCGATCTCGGACAGATACACCGAGACACCACCGAGTTCCGCGCCGGCGGAGAAGCCTTGCAGCAGCCGCCCGATCAACACCAGCGCCGGGGCGAACAGGCCAATGGTTTCGTAGCCGGGCACCAGCACGATCAATATCGTGCCGCTGGCCATGATCGACAGGGTGACGATCAGACCTTTGCGCCGGCCGACGTCATCGATGTACGCGCCGAGCACGATGGCGCCCAGCGGCCGCATCAGGAAACCGGCGCCGAATACTGCGAAAGTCATCATCAGCGAGGCGAACTCGCTGCTCGCCGGGAAGAACACCGCCGCGATCTGCGTGGCGTAGAAGCCGAACAGAAAGAAGTCGAACTGTTCGAGGAAGTTGCCCGAGGTCACCCGGAAGATGGCACCGGCCCGCGAGCCGTTGGTTGGGATTGAGGCTGTCATAGAAAAGTACTCCACCGCTTTTATGACGTGCGCTACGGAGAAGCGGCGCACGGTTTTTATTGAGGTGGATGGTGGCGCAGATGTAACAATCTGTTAATTGCATTGTTGGCATGGATTGATGCGTGGGGCGGATCAATGGTTTCGGTGTTTGGCGCATTGTAGGAGCGGGCCGGCTCGCGAAGGCTTTCCGTCAGATGGCAACGATGGCGGATGTGCCGACGTATTCGCGAGCAGGCTCGCTCCCACAGGGGATCGGTGGTGATCAGAGAATCAGCGTCCGCCAAGACTTGTGGGAATGGAGCTCAGGTCAAAAACTGTGGTGTAACACCAACCCTGTGGGAGCTGCGGTGCGACGATTCGAGTTGCCAGCGATGGCGGTCTGATGGACAAGGCCTCTTACGGCCACCTCCGGCACAAAAACAAGGAATGTTTCCCGCGCCGCGCAGTCGGAGTTCAGGTACTACCTATCCGAAAGAGGTTCACCGATGAACAGCAAAACCCTAATCGCCAGCCTGGCCCTTGTTGCGGGCATTGCCGGAATCACACCCATTGTTCAAGCGGCGCAAACCTCCAGCGAACCCGCCGTGCAATCGCCGACCAGCGACCGCCAGTTGAAGGTCAACGACCGCGCGCCAGAAATGTACCAGCGCGACGACAAGGCTTTGAAGAACTGGAAAGCCAAAGGTCTGAAAGCGCCGATCGACCAGGCGCAGTGGGTGCAGATCAATGACCAGTACGTGATGGTGATGATCACCAACGGCACGATTGTCGAGATGCAGCCGGTCGAGAAATAGCTTGATCGCGGGGGAGAGCGTTTACACAAGCTCTCCCTTGTCCCACAGACTCACTAATTCCCCCGGCGCCCGGTCCTCCGGCACCTTCAACACCATTTCCCCGGACTGATAGCGCACTTCAATCTGGTAGAAGCGCTGATCCCCACGGCCCGATTCGCTGCTGTCCAGTGGCAGGCAACCTTCGAGCACCGAGCAGATCCTTGAACGCTGACTGATATCGCACTGGGCAAATTCGATTTCCCGTGGGCGGCTCAGGCTGTGAATCGCTGCAACGCCACCCTGGCGAGATACGCGTAAAACGGAATCTTTATCCAGCTCGGGTAGCGTTTTCATACAGTCTCCTCGGATTATTCGATACCAACCTGTGCCCAGGCTTGCTGCACTGTGTCGGCTGCTTCGGTGCCGAAGCGCCGGTCAGCGTGGTCGATCGTCAGTTTCGCGAACGCGTCGAACGTTGCGTCCTGTTTCAAACGGTCATCACACAGTGTGTCGTACCAGATGCGTCCGGCTTTTTCCCAGGCGAAACCGCCAAACGCTCGGGCTGCCAGGTAAAACGCGCGGTTGGGAATGCCGGAGTTGATGTGTACGCCGCCATTGTCTTCGCTGGTGATGACGAACTTGCGCATGTGATCCGGTTGCGGATCCTTGCCCAGCATCGGGTCGTCGTATGCCGTGCCGGGGTGCGACATCGAGCGCAGGCCCTTGCCTTGGATCTGTGGCATCAGCAGGTCGGCGCCGATCAACCAGTCTGCCTGCTCGGCGGTTTCGCCGAGGGTGTATTGCTTGGTCAACACGCCGAATACGTCCGAGAGCGACTCGTTCAACGCGCCGGACTGGTTGGCATAAATCAGCCCGGCTTCGCTTTCGGTGACGCCGTGGGCCAGTTCATGGCCGATGACGTCGAGCGAGCGAGTGAAGCGCTGGAAGATTTCGCCATCGCCGTCACCGAAAACCATCTGCGCGCCGTTCCAGAATGCGTTCTCGTAGCCTTGGCCATAATGCACGCTGCCGATCAGCGCGAATCCCTGATTGTCGATCGAGTCGCGACCGAGCACCTTCCAAAAGAAATCATAGCTGGCGCCCAGCGCATCGTAAGCCTCGTCGACCGCCGGGTCCCCCGATGCCGGCTGGCCCTCGAGGCGCACCGGCATGCCCGGCAAGAGCATTTTGTTCTGCGCATCATGCACGCTGCGCCGCGCCAGGCCAGGCTTGCTCGCCTCCGGCAGAATCGCCCGCGCCGGCGGTTGCGAAGGGCGACCGGGGTTGGGCAGCAGGCTGCGCACGTGGTTGAGCGTCTGCATCGCGGCGTTGCGCTGCGGCTCGGAACCGTGAGCAATGATGCGGTTGAGAATGTAGGGCGGGATGAAACTGCGCAGCAATCGAGAGTCGGTCATCTAAGCATCCTTGTCGTCATACGATGTCGATACACATGTGAGCGGCAAGGCGTGTTTTCGGTTCCATGGATTGCCATCGACGCCGGATTCTGCGAAAAACGCCGCCTGCGAAAAATCTCAACAGAGCCAACGACATGACAGACGAACTGCAAATCATCGACCTGCAACCGGGCGACGGCAAAGCCGCGGTCAAAGGCGCGCTGATCACCACCCGATACACCGGCTGGCTGGAAGACGGCACCGAATTCGACTCGTCCTGGAGCCGAGGCAAACCGTTTCAGTGCGTGATCGGCACTGGCCGCGTGATCAAAGGCTGGGATCAGGGGCTGCTGGGCATGCAGGTCGGCGGCAAACGTAAATTGCTGGTACCGGCGCATCTGGGATACGGCGAGCGGACCATGGGTAAGATTCCGCCGAATTCGAATCTGGTGTTTGAAATTGAGTTGTTGGAGGTTTTGACGCGGGAGGATTGAGGTCTGAGGAACGTGCGTCTGGATGAAGCCACCCTCATCCAAACGCTTGCAACTCCGGATGCTCAGGTGAACATCTCTATATCGTCAATCGTGTCCTGAATGATGCCCTGCAATGAGGGCATCCGACGCCTTACGTTCTCAAGGGCAGGCAAAACGGTTTCGGTATCCAGTCTTCCATGCCGACGAGCGATATGGCCCAGGGCGGTGATGGCAGATGCAGCAATCGCCTCGGTTTTGCTGGAGAGGTATTGGAGGCAGATCGCCTGAGCCCACACTGGATCTTCTTCGCTCATACCAATCGACACTAGGCCCGTTACCACATTTTCGGCGACGCCACTTGCAATGCGTGTCATCGCCGCGTCGCGGGAAATGGATGGATCCTGGTAGATGATGCTCACCGTCGACGCTAGCCCCTGACGCCGATGAATAAATCCAGCTCCTTCGGCAATTGCTCTCCGAGTATTTCGCTGATTCGTTGAGTTTGCTCCGCAGTCATTAGCCATTCTCCGTCAGGGCTTAGGCTTAGTTCTGGCCAGCCCATTACGGCCAATATCGGATGCTCAGATTTCGAGTCTACCGTCAGCTCGAATTTGAGCGCATCGTCCTCGCTTTCGTCTGGTAAAAAGCCACTAATCCATAAAAACATATCTTGATTCCTCTTCACTTTGGAGTCCATCGCTCGGGATCGGCAGGATCGATTTGCTCGCCCGTTTCATGATTGAACTCACCTAAATGTTTGCCTTGCTTGTTATAGAGTTCTATAGCGCCTGTTTTGCTATCCCATTCATAGATTCGACCTTTCTTGTCTTTCCATCTGCTGCGCTTGCCGCCACCACCTTGAACACTGCTTTTGGATTTGACGGGATAGGTATCCGGGTATGCTGGGAGAGAAACGGGAGGCCGGTGATATTTGATATCACCGCCAAGAGCAGGTCTTGAAAGCACAACGTATAGAGGCTGTACTCCGGAGTCAGCCGGAAAGACCAGAATAAAGTCTTGGTATTCAGGCGGGTAAACCGGATTGACAATGATTTTGTCCGCCTGCTCGGTCGGCGGGTATACCCAGATATGGGGAACCTGCGGCGCACTTTCCAGCGGCGGAATTGCCGATCCGCGTGACGAGTCTACTGAGGGAGTCCAGAGTAGGGTCGACCCATTGCCAAAATCTGCGACGTACGAGGCGCCTTGCTTGACGAACTGGACGACAGGAATCATTTCCCAATCGCTGCGCGTTTGAGTGTTGTATCCGTATCCTTTCACCGTGCCGTCGGGCTGCTGTTCTACATGCAATCGAACCCGAGTCCGAGCTGTATCGAGGGACTGTAGTTGCTCTTCTGAGTAGAGAGCACTATCGGCGAGACTCGAAGGCCACAGCAGCGCAACCAATCCGAGCAACCCGCCTGCGACGACACCGCCGGTGGCCAGGCTTGTGCTACTTGCGGCCGCAGTGCTGGCACTCAGACTGCCAGAACTGCCGAGAGCAAAAGCTCCGATCGATGCCTGCAGATTGGTGGCTCCGATAGCTTTGAGTGGGATATTCCCAGTCGAGTCACGTTCCCGCCCCGCTAGCAAGGACAGCGTTCCATAATCCGAAATTTTCCCAACCGGTATAAATCCGGATGGATTGGCATTATTGATGACTCCGTTCGGCAGCTTGCAACTTTTCGCAAACACACAGCCGCTTAAATAGTGCTGTTGTCGTATGGCCTGATTGCCAAGTCGATCTTCGTGAAACTGCTGCCGCGCCAGCATGTCTTCATAAGCGCCTTGTGCGGCCTCGCGCTCAGCAAGTTCGCTGGCTGTCATGTAGCGGCTGGTGATGTGGTGTCCATCTCCCTCTGGCGGGTTTTGAACCCGGGGGATGTCTTTCTTGCGAGCCATGAGCGTCCTTGTCCGCTGTTTAAAAACGAAGCGGACGCTAAAGCAACGAAGGGGTAATGGATGTAGGACGCGTCTGAAAGTGTTGCAGTTGTTACAACTGCAAAAAGATCAAATCCATGACCAGACAGGTCAACAAATCGCCTTACCCTACCGCCCAAACCGCTCCCGATAAACCGACGGCGGTACGCCCACCACGCTGCGGAACGCCACACGAAAACTCTCCACCGAGCGATAGCCGCAGCGCTGGGCGATCTGCTCGGTGTGTTGATGGGTGCTCTCGAGCAGCTCCCGCGCTCGCGCCAGGCGTTCATGTTGCAGCCACGCCTTGGGCGTTTGCCCGCTGGCTTCGGTGAAGCGCCGCAAAAACGTGCGCTCGCTCATCGCCGCTTCACTGGCCAGATCGCGGACTTCCAGTGGTTCGTGCAGGCGTTCGCGGGCCCATTGCATGACGCGCGACAGGTCGCTGCGGGGTGTCGGGCTGACCGGGGTGGGGATGAATTGGGCCTGGCCGCCGGTGCGTTGGGGCGACATGACCAGGCGCCGCGCGACGGCGTTGGCGACCTGCGTGCCGAAGTCGCGGGTTACCAGGTGCAGGCAGGCGTCGATGCCGGCGGCGCTGCCGGCGGAGGTGATCAGCTGACCGGCGTCGACGTAGAGCACGTCCGGATCGACCTCGATCGCCGGGAAGCGTTGCGCCAGTTCAACGGTGTAGCGCCAGTGCGTGGTGGCGCGGTGGCCGTCGAGCAGGCCGCTGGCGGCGAGGACGAACACGCCCGAGCAGATCGACAGCAACCGCGCGCCTCGGTCATGGGCCTGACGCAACGCGTCGATCAGCGCTGGCGGTACCGGGGCGGTGCGGTCGCGCCAGCCGGGAATGACGATGGTGCGCGCTGCGGCGAGCAGTTCCAGGCCACCATCGGCCAGCACCTGAATCCCGCCCATGGCGCGCATCGGGCCTTTATCGACCGCGGCAATCGCGTGTTCGTACCAAGGGAAGTCGAACTCTGGCCGGGCCAGGCCGAAGATCTCCACGGCAATGCCGAACTCGAATGTGCAGAGGCCGTCGTAGGCCAGAATGGCAACCAGATTGGGCTGAGTGGGCATTTGGCGGAAATCTCCCGGTCGGTGTCTTGCGCGCCACTGTAGCGGCAAGCGCCGTCTCGATAAAGTCTGTTCATCCCCCACAGACAAAGGAGCAACACAGCATGACCAGCCTGGTTAGCGAAATTCCCGCCGCCCCTTCGGCGATTGCCCTGATGCATTTCAGCAATCGTCTGACCTTCGAAACCGATTGTTCCGACGTGTTCAGTAGCCACGAGGCCGGGGAGGTCGATTTTGTTCTGGTGGATGTGCGCGGCCCATTGGCGTTCGAGCGCGGCCATGTGCCCGGCGCGATCAATATCCCGACCCGCTTGCTCACGGCGGAGCGCTTGGCCGATTACCCGAAATACACTTTGTTCGTGGTCTATTGCGCCGGGCCGCATTGCAACGGCGCGAACAAGGCTGCGGTGAAACTCGCCGCATTGGGTTATCCGGTCAAGGAGATGATCGGCGGCGTCACCGGATGGCTGGATGAGGGTTTCGAACTGAGCGCGGCGTCAGTCGCCAACACACCTGTCGCCTGCGAATGCTGACGTTTCTGTAGGAGCTGCCGAAGGCTGCGATCTTTTGATCTTGATCTCAAAAAAACAGGATCAAAAGATCGCAGCCTTCGGCAGTTCCTACAGAGGCAATCAGCGTTTTTTGCTCTGAAAGCAGTCTCGTCCTACAGCCTTCGCACCACCACGGCGCACGCGTTGACCCTCGTCAATGCGTGCGCCGATGTTCTGTAAGTATTTGTCGCTTAAAAACAATTGCCTCCCTGCGCGCCGCCATAGACTGCCGGCCACGTCGGTTTTTGCCGTTAGAACGCCATGACCGAACGCTGACTCGAAAGCTGCCAATAAAAGCCTCCGCACGGGAGTAATAAATGAAAAAGCTAGTGATGTTCGGTGCCCTGGCACTGTCGATGTTGTCCCTGACCGCCGTGGCCGAAGACGCCAAGCCGATCCGCATCGGTATCGAAGCCGGGTACCCGCCATTCTCGATGAAAACCCCTGACGGCAAACTCACTGGTTTTGACGTGGACATCGGTGACGCACTGTGCGCGCAGATGAAGGTTAAATGCACGTGGGTCGAGCAAGAGTTCGATGGCCTGATCCCGGCGCTGAAAGTGAAGAAGATCGACGCGATCCTGTCGTCGATGACCATCACTGACGATCGCAAGAAAAACGTCGATTTCACTATCAAGTACTACCACACCCCGGCACGTTTCGTGATGAAGGAAGGCTCGGGCGTGAAAGACCCCCTGACCGAACTCAAGGGCAAGAAAGTCGGCGTGCTGCGCGCCAGTACTCACGACCGTTACGCGACTGAAGTGCTGGTTCCGGCCGGGATCGAACTGGTGCGCTACGGCTCGCAGCAGGAAGCCAACCTCGACATGGTCTCCGGGCGTATCGACGCGATGCTGGCCGACTCGGTCAACCTCAGCGACGGTTTCCTGAAAACCGACGCCGGCAAAGGCTTCGAATTCGTCGGCCCGACCTACGAAGACGCCAAGTACTTCGGCGGCGGCGCTGGCATCGCGGTGCGCAAGGGCGATACCGCACTGGCTGAGCAGTTCAACAAAGCCATCACCGAAATCCGCGCCAATGGCGAGTACAAGAAAGTCCAGGACAAGTACTTCGACTTTGACGTATACGGCCATTAATACGCCGTAAAAAAAAGTGGCCCCGTTTGCGCGGTGGCCACTTTTTTTATGTTTTCGTTGTACTGATAGAGATCCATTGTGGGAGCGAGCTTGCTCGCGAATGCGGTTTAACATTCAGCATCTATAGTGGCTGACACATCGCATTCGCGAGCAGGCTCGCTCCCACAGGGATTGGCGTAACCCAGCTATTGAGGAGTTTTTCATGCAACGCATCGACCACGTTCTGCCCTGGAGCCACTTGGGCAGCGAGCGCTCCCTCAGCGTGTTCCGCTACGGCGCCGGCAGCCGCAAGGTGTATATCCAGGCCAGCCTGCACGCCGATGAACTGCCGGGCATGCGCACCGCGTGGGAACTCAAGCTGCGCTTGAACGAACTGGAACGGCAGGGCCGTTTGCAGGGCGTTATCGAACTGGTGCCGGTGGCGAATCCGATCGGCCTGGATCAGCATCTGCAAGGCAATCACATGGGCCGCTTCGAATTGGGCAGCGGCAAGAATTTCAACCGCGCATTCGTCGAACTCAGCGCCCCGGTCGCAGCGCTGGTTGGCGAGCGTCTGGGCGCGGATGCCGAGGCCAACGTCGCGCTGATCCGCCAGGCCATGGCTCAGGTCTTCGAAGAATTGCCGGCGCCGGCCTCGCAACTGGAAGCCTTGCATCGCTTGTTGCTGCGCCACGCCTGCGACGCCGATATCACTCTCGACTTGCACTGCGACTTCGACGCTGCGATTCACCTCTATGCGCTGCCGCAACACTGGCCGCAGTGGCAATCATTGGCGGCGCGACTGAAGGCGGGCGTCGCGTTGCTCTGCGAGGACTCCGGCGGCAGCTCGTTCGATGAATCCTGCTCGACGCCGTGGCTGCGTCTGGCCAAAGCTTTCCCGAACGCGGCGATTCCGGCGGCGAATCTGGCGACCACGCTGGAGCTGGGCAGCATGGGCGACACCCGCGTCGATCAGGCTCAGGCCAATTGCGAAGCGATCCTGGGTTTTCTCGCCGAGCAGGGTTTCATCAGCGGCGAATGGCCGGCGGCGCCGAGCGAATGTTGTGAAGGTCTGCCGTTCGAAGGCACCGAATACCTGTTCGCCCCGCATCACGGCGTGGTCAGTTTCTTGCGCAAAGCCGGCGAGTGGGTAGAGCAGGGCGATGCGCTGTTCGAGGTTGTTGACCCGTTGCAGGATCGCGTGACCACCGTGCGCGCTGGCACCAGCGGGGTGCTGTTTGCGATTGATCGCGGGCGCTATACCGAGCCGGGGATCTGGCAGGCGAAAGTGGCGGGGCGGGTGCCATTTCGTACCGGCAAGCTGACCAACGACTGACAGGTTGCGGTGAAGGTGCGGGCCTCTTCGCGAGCAGGCTCGCTCCCACAGGGGGAACGCATTTCAACGGTGGGAGCGAGCCTGCTCGCGAAAGGGCCATCAGCCACTCCACAAAATTTGGATCCTCAGCCGAGAATGTTAGGCTCCCCGCGAACCCGACACTCTGTGAAGGAACGCTGCAATGCTCAAATTGTTCGCCCTGCTGACCCTGCTCGCATCCACCGCCGTCCACGCGCAAACCACCCTGCAATCCGATCTGCCGCTCAAATACCTCGAACAGGTCCACGCCGACGCCGAACCACGTCCGCTGGTGATTTTCCTGCACGGTTACGGCAGTAACGAGGCCGATCTGATCGGCATGAAATTTCAGCTGCCGGCGCAGTACAACTACCTTTCCGTGCGCGCACCGATGACGTTGGGTGAAGGACGTTTCCAGTGGTTTCGCAAGAAGGGTGAAGGCGCCTACAACGGCGAGACCGATGATCTGAAGGTCAGCGGCCAGAAGCTGCGCGACTTTATCGCCCAGGCGGCGAAGAAATATCACGCCGCGCCGGACAAGGTGTACCTGATCGGCTTCAGCCAGGGCGCGATGATGAGTTACGAAGTGGGCCTGCGCGCGCCAGCGGTCGTGGGCGGGTTTGCCGCGTTGAGCGGGCGCTTGTTGCCGGTGCTCAAAGCCGAACTCAAGCCCGGGCAAGCGCCACTGCCGCTGAGCATATTTATCGGCCACGGCACCGCTGATGATCCGGTGCCTTACCGTCACGGCACCGAGGCCAACGCGCTATTGCACAAGCTCGATTACAAACCCGAGTTTCACGCGTATCCGGGCGTTGGCCACAGCATCAGTGCGGCCGAATTGCGCGATTTGAACGGCTGGTTGCAGCGGCTCAATCCTTGACGATGGCTTTGACCAAAGCATCGTGACCCTTCTTGTCGCTGGCGCGGGAAATCACCTGCACCAGCGCCATCTTCGTTCCCGAGCCGGCCAGCAGCGTGGTATTCAGGGTTTGGCCACCACCCTGGGTGGCGGTGCTGTCAACCTGACGCAGACCCAGGCCGGTGCCTTTTTGGGTCAGGCTTTTCTCGCTGAGTTTGTTGAAGTCCGGCAGAGCCTTGCGCTGATCATCGATGAAACTCGACACGCTGCCGTCGAGAAACTCACCGTCGTTGTCCTTGACGTTCTGCCCAGCCGGGATCTGGTTTTCGGCGGCGATGACCACGGTCTTGGTGGTCTGGTTGGTGTACATCGTGCCCTTGGCCCCGCTCGGGCTGGTGGGCAGCGGGTCAGCGACAAAGCCTTTGGGCAGGACGAAGGCGAATTTGCCGTCGAGCAGCGTAACCTTCTCGGTTTTGACTTTTTCCTTGGCGGCGTGCGCGCTGATCGCACCGAAACCGGCAACGGCCGCCAGCATCAGGACGACGGCTTTTTTGCTCAACAATGACATGTGAATCTCCGGTGAATGGTCGCGCGAGGCGGGCGATCATCCCACGGAGCGTACCGGGCGTTCCAGCGCGATTCGTCCGGGCGGTTATTGCGCTTGCGCCTTGGCCAATGGCCGCGCCAGCAGACGCCGGGTCACCCCGAGCATCGCCACCGACACTGCCACGCCTACGACAAAACCGCTGAGGCCCATGGTCGGCAGCGTCAAGGCCGACACCAGGCAGAACGCCGAAAACGAATACATGCCGGTCGCCGTTGCGCGCAATAACGCAGCGGTAAACGCCGGGCCGCGGGTTTGTTGCGAGAACACCGCCATGACGCTGCCCAGCACCGGGAACACCGCGAGCAGGCCGCTCCAGCGTTCGCCGACGGTGCTGGCGAGCATCGTCACCACCAGCGTCAGCGCCGCGCCGGCGATCATCCGCCAGATCAGTTTGTCCGACTTCGGTGCTGGCCTGTTCAATACTGGATGCACCTCAGGGAACAGATAAGGCGAAGCGAGCAGTGCCACCGCTGCCGCAATCACCGAGAACGGCAAGGACGCCGGAATCACCGACAACACCGTCGCCAGCGCGGCCCAAACCGCCAGTGAAATGGTCAACGCCCACGGCCAGTTCGCCCGCTGCGCCACCTGCGCATAAGTGATGCAGAAAGCGATCATCGCGAACATTGCCGACAGCGCCGCGACCGCCGATTGCGCGGCAAATTGCGGCCCTTGTTCGATCGCCAGAAAGAACAGAATCGGCCCGACCACCACCGGCAATCCCGACAGCCACCCGGCCACGCTCGGCCCCCAACGTTTGCCCGCCAGGGAAATCAGCAGGAGAAAACCGGGAATCAGCAGCAGTTTGAGGATCAGCACGCGGGTGTCTCCATCGGGTCAGGATCAGCCACGTTAGCACTGCCGATTAAAGATTGCTGCCTATGTTCGCAATTTTTGTATACAAAAATTCAGGCGCGAATCCGGCTATGCTTTGATCATCAGAATGCAGCGGAGACGATACGGCGATGAACAGAACACCCAAGCTCGTACGTGGCTGTTGTGGCATCGGCTTGTGGGCACTGTTGCTGACGCCGACGTGGGCCAATTGGCAGGACGCTGTGCCAGGGGCGCAAATCATCGGCAGTGGCGATTTCAGCGTGTTCGGCTTCGATGTTTACAGCGCGCGGTTGTGGAGTGCCGCGCGGCCGCTGGCGGACGGCCAGCCGTTTGCCCTGGAGCTGATCTACCGGCGCAACATCTCGCGAGACGATCTGGTCAGCACCAGCGTCGATGAGATCAAACGCCTTGCCGGTCCTCGGGTCACTTCAGCGCAATTGGCCGGCTGGCAGGCGCAGATGCAGCAATCCTTTGTCGACGTCCAGGCCGGCACGCGGATTACCGGCGTGTATCTGCCGGGGCAGGGCGCGCGGTTTTTTGTCGGGCAGAAGCTCCAGCATGAGATCGAGGATCCGCAGTTTGCCAAGGCGTTTTTTGCTATCTGGCTGGATCCGCGAACACGCAGTCCCGAATTGCGCGAGCAGTTGCTGGGGGTGAACCCATAGGTTCAGTGATCTTTGCGCTTCAAGGCATCAGGCGAAACGACTAAGCTGCCGGGCTCCCGTTATTGTTTCTGGATGTGTGCGTGAAATTCAGTTTGCCCAAAATCGCCACCGCGCCGTTTTGCCCGCCGGAAGTGGCCGGCAGTGTTGCGGTCGATCCGACTGCCTCGTTCTTCAAACGTGTGCTGCGCTTCGCCGGCCCCGGTTTGCTGGTGTCGATCGGCTACATGGATCCGGGCAACTGGGCCACCGCGATCGAGGCTGGTTCGCGTTTTGGCTACAGCCTGTTGTTCGTGGTGCTGCTGGCGAGCCTGGCCGGCATGGTCGTGCAGTGCCTGTGTTCGCGGCTGGGCATCGCCACTGGGCGCGATCTGGCGCAGTTGTCCCGCGAGCGTTACAGCACGCGGACCGCGCGCCTGCAATGGATACTGGCGGAAATCTCGATCATCGCCACCGACCTCGCCGAAGTGCTTGGCTGCGCCCTGGCGTTTCACTTGCTGCTCGGTTGCTCGCTGAGTTTCGGCATCGCTCTGACGGCTTTCGACACGCTGCTGGTACTGGCCCTGCAGAACCGGGGATTCCGTCGTCTCGAAGCGATCATGCTGGTGCTGGTCGCGACCATCGGTGTGTGTTTCTTCGTCGAATTGTTGTTGATCAAACCGTACTGGCCAGACGTGGCGCTGGGCTTTAAACCCTCGCTGTCCGCGGTCAGCGATGCGGCGCCGCTGTATCTGGCCATCGGCATCCTCGGCGCCACCGTCATGCCGCACAACCTTTATCTACACACCTCGATCGTGCAAACGCGGATGATCGGCAAGGACCTGGCGAGCAAGCGGGACGCGGTGAAACTGGCGCGCATCGACACCATCGGTTCGCTGGCCCTGGCGCTGCTGGTCAACGCGGCGATCCTGATTCTCGCAGCGGCGGCGTTTCACCAGTCCGGGCACACCGATGTGGTCGATATTCAGGACGCTTATCATCTGCTCGATCCGCTGGTGGGCGGTGCGCTGGCCAGTGTGCTGTTCGGCGTGGCGCTGCTCGCGTCGGGGCAGAGTTCGACCTTCACCGGGACCATCGCCGGGCAGGTCATCATGGAAGGCTATCTGAACCTGCGCATCCCGTGCTGGCAGCGGCGTTTGATCACTCGCGGGCTGGCGCTGATTCCGGCGTTCATCGGCGTATGGCTGCTCGGTGATGGTGCGATCGGCAAGTTGCTGGTGTTGAGCCAGGTGGTGCTCAGCCTGCAGTTGCCGTTTGCCTTGTACCCGCTGATTTGCATGACCAACGATCGGCAATTGATGGGACCGTTCGTCAATCGCTGGCCCACGCGGGTGCTGGCCTGGGGGCTGTTTGTGTTGATCAGCGGGGCGAACAGTTGGTTGATATTGCAGTGGGCGGTTTGATCACTGTGTTGCGGTGACTGGCAGGGCCTATTTGCGAGCAGGCTCGCTTCCACTGGTTGCGCGGGTGATGGCAATTCAGGTGATCAACCGACGAGGGGTCATCCATCAACTTGTTTCGCGGCGGGCGAGTCTATACTGTATATGCACACAGTAAAGAGCCCGCGCCATGCAAATCATCGACAAGCTGAGCATCCTCGCTGACGCCGCCAAGTACGACGCCTCCTGCGCCAGCAGTGGTGCGCCCAAGCGCAGCTCCGAGGGCAAGAGCGGGCTCGGTTCGACGGACGGCATGGGCATTTGCCACAGCTACACGCCGGACGGGCGCTGTGTGTCGTTGCTGAAAATCCTGCTGACCAATTTTTGCCTTTACGATTGCCAGTACTGCGTCAACCGCCGTTCCAGTGATGTGCCGCGTGCGCGCTTCACCCCGGAAGAAGTCGTGACGCTGACCATGGATTTCTACCGGCGCAACTGCGTCAGCGGCCTGTTTCTCAGCTCCGGGATCATCCGCTCGGCGGACTACACCATGGAGCAACTGGTGCGCGTCGCCAAGTTGCTCCGCGAAGAGCACGAATTTCGCGGCTACATCCATCTAAAGACCATTCCGGAAGCCGATCCGGCCTTGATCGAAGAAGCCGGGCGTTATGCCGACCGCCTCAGCGTCAACATCGAACTGCCCACCGATGCCAGCCTGCAGACCCTGGCGCCGGAGAAGGACATCACTTCCATCAAGCAAGCGATGAACACCATCTACACCGGCGTGCAAACAGTATTGAACGAGCCGCGCTCGGCAAAGTTCGCCCCGGCCGGGCAAAGTACGCAATTGATCGTCGGTGCCGATGACACCGATGACAGCACCATCCTTCACAGCGCCCAGTCCCTGTACGGCAATTTCCGCCTGCGCCGGGTCTATTACTCGGCATTCAGTCCGATCCCCGACAGCCCGAAAAGCGTACCGCTCGCCGCGCCACCGCTGATGCGCGAGCACCGTTTGTATCAGGCTGACTTCCTCCTGCGCAGCTACGGCTACAGCGCTGACGAACTGCTCAAAGGCCCGGGCAATCTGGCGCTCGATATTGACCCGAAGCTGGCCTGGGCACTGGAGAATCGCGAAGTGTTCCCGCTGGACCTCAACCGTGCCGACGCAACGTTGATCGCGCGCATCCCCGGCATTGGCTTGCGCACCACCGAGCGCTTGGTCGAGTTGCGCCGTCAGCGCCGCATCCGTTACGAAGACGTCGCGCGGATGCGCTGCGTGCTGGCCAAGGCCAAGCCGTTCATCATCACCAGCGATTACCACCCGCAACAGGCGGAAGTCACCAGCCACATGCTCTACCAGCAATTGCGCGACCGGCCGATGCCGCAGCAGATGGGGTTGTGGGGATGATCAGTCTCGATTGTGACGATCTGTTCGACACCTGGCGCCAGCAGGCGCGCTGGTTGCTCAGCCATGAGATCGATCCGAGTCTGGTGAGCTGGGCGGCGGAAGGCGTTGGCGATCTGTTTGCCAGCGATGATCACGTGCCCGAAGGGCAGGGGCCGTTTCAGGCGCGTATCCCGCGCGCGCTGCTCGACACCCTCGAGCACGCGGCGCGCTATCGCGGCGAACAGCGCTGGAGCCTGTTGTATGAAGTCCTATGGCGCGTCAGTCACGGCGACCGCACGGCGATGATGGCCGGCGACAAACTCGGCAGCGAGTTGCAGCGGCGCATCAAGCAGGTCAGCCGCGAGGCCCATCATCTGCATGCATTCGTGCGTTTCATCGAGCGGCCAAAGGATCTGCCCGGCCCGCAATATGTCGCGTGGCACGAACCGGCCCATGACATCCTGCACAGCGCCAGCGAGCATTTCATCGGGCGCATGGGCCAGCATCGCTGGTTGATCGCCACGCCGCGCGATGGTGTGTACTACGACGGTGAGCAGTTGATCCACGAGCGGCAGTGCCCGATTGAATGGCAGCAACTGGCGCAGAACGTCGACGACCCCCACGGCGATTTGTGGTTGACCTACTACAGCCACATCTTCAACCCGGCGCGGTTGAACCCGAAGGTCATGCAAGGACATCTGCCGGTGCGGTTCTGGAAGAATCTGCCGGAGGGCGAATTAATACCGGGATTGATCACCCAGGCGCGGATGGGCAAGCAGCAGAATGGGCAGGCGAGCGGGATTGCTGATCGGACGGGTAAACGCATTACCTCCAAAAATCAAAAGCAAACCCTCACCCCAGCCCTCTCCCGGAGGGAGAGGGAGCCGACCGAGGTGTTCTCGCAAAATACATCGACGTGAATCACCGAGTCGAACTCAGTTTTGAAAAGCACACGGATCGGCTCCCTTTCCCCCTCGCCCCCCTGGGGGAGAGGGCTGGGGTGAGGGGGAAAAGATCTCCAGTCTTATACAAAAAAAACCAACAACCACAATCAAAAAAGCCCCCCACCAATCACTCGGTGGAGGGCTTTTGAGCATCAGCAGTCGTCAATTCAAACCTTGACGATCCAGCCCGCTGGCGCTTCGATGTCGCCGGTCTGCACGCCAGTCAGCTCTTTGTAGAGCTGCTGGGTCACCGGGCCTACTTCGGTTTCGCTGTGGAACACGTGCAGGTGATCGTTGTAGCTGATGCCACCGATCGGCGTGATCACCGCAGCGGTACCGCAGGCACCGGCTTCCTTGAAGTCCGCCAGTTTGTCGATCAGCACGTCGCCTTCAACCACTTCCAGGCCCAGACGCGATTTGGCCAGTTCGATCAGCGACAGGCGGGTGATGCCTGGCAGGACCGATGGTGAGTTCGGGGTGACGAACTTGTTGTCGTGGGTGATCCCGAAGAAGTTGGCCGAACCGACTTCCTCGATCTTGGTGTGGGTCATCGGATCGAGGTAGATCGCGTCGGCGAAGTTGGCTTTCTTGGCTTTCGAGCCCGGCATCAGGCTGGCGGCGTAGTTGCCACCGACCTTGGCCGCACCGGTGCCTTGCGGGGCCGCGCGGTCGTAGCTGGAGATCTGGAAGTTGTGCGGGGTCAGGCCGCCCTTGAAGTAGGCGCCGACCGGGATGCAGAAGATCGAGAAGATGAACTCGGGCGCAGTGCGTACGCCGATGTTGTCACCGACGCCGATCACGAACGGGCGCAGGTACAAAGCGCCGCCGGTGCCGTACGGCGGGATGAAACGCTCGTTGGCGCGAACCACGGCTTTGCAGGCTTCGATGAACTGCTCGGTGTCGACCGTCGGCATCAGCAGACGCGCGCAGCTGCGTTGCATGCGCAGGGCGTTCTGGTCCGGGCGAAACAGGTTGATCGAGCCGTCCTTGCAGCGATAGGCCTTCATGCCTTCGAAGCACTGCTGACCGTAGTGAAGGGCAGTGGAGCCTTCGCTGATGTGCAGGACGTTATCTTCGGTCAGGGTGCCTTTGTCCCACTCGCCATCGCGAAAGTACGACAGATAGCGCTTGTCGGTCTTGATGTAGTCAAAACCCAGCTTGTCCCAATTGATGCTTTCGTTACCCATGACACCCTCTATCACTGAACAACCGCCGAAACGGTTCAAGGCTTCTGACGTTTTTTTGGATGGGCACAACAATACTTCATTCTTGAGCGGTTTCGCAGCCCGGACTATCTGATGACACTCAGATAAATAGTGTTGCCCTCAAGAATTCGCGAGCAGGCTCGCTCCCACAGGGGAATGCATTGCAAGTGTGGGAGCGAGCCTGCTCGCGAAGGGGCCTACAGATGCAGCGCATGCCCCAGTGCCCGCAACGCCGCTTCCTGCACCGCTTCGCCCAAGGTCGGGTGGGCATGAATGGTGCCGCCGATGTCTTCCAGGCGCGCGCCCATCTCCAGGCTCTGCGCGAATGCCGTCGACAATTCGGAAACCCCGACTCCCACCGCTTGCCAGCCGACAATCAGATGATTGTCGCGACGTGCGACCACGCGGACGAAGCCGCTTTTCGATTCCAGGGTCATTGCGCGGCCGTTGGCGGCGAACGGGAAGCTTGCAACGATGCAGTCCAGCCCGGCAGCCTTGGCCTCGTCCGGAGTTTTGCCGACCACCACCAGTTCCGGGTCGGTAAAGCACACGGCGGCGATGGCGGTCGGGTTGAATTCGCGGCGCTTGCCGCTGATCAGCTCGGCAACCATTTCGCCCTGGGCCATGGCGCGGTGGGCCAGCATCGGTTCGCCGCTCACGTCGCCAATGGCGTAGACGTTGCGCATGCTGGTCTGGCAACCGCTGTCGATCTTGATCGCCGAACCGTTCATGTCCAGATTCAAAGCTTCGAGGTTGAAGCCCTGCGTATTGGGTTTGCGTCCGACCGCGACCAGTACCTGATCGGTTTCCAGATTGAGGGTTTCGCCTTCGGGATCGCGCACCCGCAACGTGCCGTCGAAGCCCAGCACGCTGTGCTTGAGGTACAGCTTCACGCCCAATTGCTTCAGCGCCTCATGCACCGGTTGCGTCAGTTCTGCGTCATAGGCCGGCAGAATCCGGTCCTGCGCCTCGACCACGCTGACTTCGGCACCGAGCTTGCGATAGGCAATGCCCAGCTCCAGGCCGATGTAACCACCGCCGACCACCACCAGACGCTTCGGCACAGCCGTCGGCGCCAGCGCTTCGGTGGAGGAGATGATCGGCCCGCCAATCGGCAGGATCGGCAGGTTGACGCTGGTCGAACCGGTGGCCAGCACCAGATGTTCGCACTGGATACGCGTATCGCCGACTTCCACGGTTTTGCCGTCGATGATTTTCGCCCAGCCATTGATGACCTGAATCTTGTTTTTCTTCAACAGCGCGGCGACGCCAGTGGTCAGGCGATCAACGATGCCGTCCTTCCACTCGACGCTTTTGCTGATATCCAGGGTCGGCGCGGCAACGCTGATGCCCAACGCCGAATGCTGGCTGTGATGCTGCGTCTGATGAAACTGCTCCGCCACATGAATCAGCGCTTTCGACGGAATGCAGCCGATATTCAGGCAGGTGCCGCCCAACGATTGGCCTTCGACCAGGATGGTCGGGATGCCCAGTTGCCCGGCGCGGATCGCCGTGACGTAACCGCCGGGGCCGCCGCCGATGATCAGCAAAGTGGTGTTCAAAGTCTGCATTCCATTACTCCACAAACAAGGTGGCGGGTTGTTCGATCAAGCCACGGATGGCCTGGATGAAAAGCGCCGCGTCCATGCCGTCGACCACGCGGTGATCGAAGGAGCTGGAGAGGTTCATCATCTTGCGGATCACCACTTGGCCTTTGACGACCATCGGCCGTTCGACGATTTTGTTCACGCCGACAATGGCCACTTCCGGCAGATTGAGCACCGGCGTGCTGACAATGCCGCCCAGCGCACCAAGGCTGGTCAGGGTGATGGTCGAGCCGGACAGCTCATCGCGGCTGGCCTTGCCATTGCGCGCGGCGTTGGCCAAACGCGAAATTTCCGCGGCGCTGTCCCACAGGCTGCGGGCTTCGGCGTGCCGCACCACCGGCACCATCAGGCCGACATCGCTTTGCGTGGCGACGCCGACGTGCACCGCGCCCAGGCGGGTAATGACTTGCGCTTCGTCGTCGTAACGGGCGTTCATCTGCGGGAAGTCGCGCAGAGCGACGACCAGCGCGCGAACAAGGAACGGCAACAAGGTCAACTTGCCTCGGCTGGCACCGTGCTTTTCATTCAGGTGCGCACGCAGTTCTTCAATCGCGGTGACATCGATTTCCTCGACGTAGCTGAAATGCGCGGCACGCTGAGTAGCATCCTGCATGCGCTGGGCGATCTTGCGGCGCATGCCGATCACTTGAATCTGTTCTTCGTCGTTGCGTTGAGCGTAAGCGGCAGCGGCCGGCGCCGAAGCGTTCGACTGACCTTGCGCCAGATAAGCCTCAAGATCCTCATGCAACACGCGACCGGCCGGGCCGGTGCCGCGCACCAGACGCAATTGAATACCCAGATCCAGCGCGTGTTTGCGCACGGCCGGCGAGGCAAGCGGGCGTTCATCCGCTTCGCGAGCAACCATCGGGCCTTGGCAAACGGCAGCCGGACGTGGTGCGGCGGTTGCGGCGGGTTTGCTTTCGACAGCGACCTCAACTTTCGGCGCAACCGGTGCTTCTTTGACGGGCGCGGGTGCGGCGGACTCTTTAAGGTTGCCAGCCCCTTCGACTTCGATGCTGATCAGCACACTGCCGACCGCCATCACTTCACCCGGCTGACCACCAAGGGCAATCACCTTGCCATGCACCGGCGACGGAATATCGACCATCGCCTTGTCTGTCATCACGTCCGCCAGCACCTGATCTTCAACCACCAGATCGCCCACTTTGACGTGCCACTGCGACAGCTCTACTTCTGCGATGCCTTCGCCGATGTCCGGCATCTTGATAACGTGCGTGCCCATTCAGACCTCCATGACCCGTTTCAACGCTGCGCCCACTCGGGACGGCCCTGGGAAATACGCCCACTCCTGCGCGTGCGGGTAGGGAGTGTCCCAACCGGTGACGCGTTCGATCGGCGCTTCCAGGTGATGGAAGCAATGCTCTTGCACCAGCGACACCAGCTCGGCGCCGAAACCGCAGGTGCGGGTGGCTTCGTGAACCACCACGCAGCGGCCGGTTTTCTTCACCGATTTGACGATGGTGTCCAGGTCCAGCGGCCACAGGCTGCGCAGGTCGATGACTTCGGCATCGACGCCGGATTCTTCGGCAGCGACTTGCGAGACGTATACGGTGGTGCCGTAGGTCAGCACGGTCACGTCCTTGCCCGGGCGAGTAATCGCGGCAACGTCCAGCGGCACGGTGTAGTAACCGTCCGGCACTTGGGCTTGCGGGTGTTTCGACCACGGGGTTACCGGGCGGTCGTGATGGCCATCGAACGGGCCGTTGTACAGGCGTTTTGGCTCAAGGAAGATCACCGGGTCATCGTTTTCGATGGAGGCGATCAGCAGGCCTTTGGCGTCGTACGGGTTGGACGGCATCACCGTGCGCAGACCGCAGACCTGAGTGAACATCGCCTCGATGCTCTGGCTGTGGGTCTGACCACCGTAGATGCCACCGCCGCAAGGCATGCGCAGGGTCATCGGTGCGGTGAACTCGCCGGCCGAGCGATAACGCAGACGCGCTGCTTCGGAAATGATCTGGTCGGAGGCGGGGTAGACGTAGTCGGCGAACTGGATTTCGGCGACCGGACGCAAACCGTAGGCGCCCATGCCGACGGCGACGCCGACGATGCCGCTTTCCGAAATCGGTGCGTCGAACACCCGCGAGGTGCCGTACTTGGTCTGCAGGCCTTCGGTGCAGCGGAACACACCGCCGAAGTAACCGACGTCCTGGCCGAAGACGACGACATTGTCATCACGCTCAAGCATCACATCCATGGCCGAGCGCAGGGCCTGGATCATGGTCATGGTGGTCGTGGTCATGGCGGTTTCCAACTGAATATTGTTGTTGTGATCGTTCATGTCAGATCCCCAACTGCTGACGCTGGCGCTTCAAGTGCTCCGGCATCTCTTTGTAGACGTCTTCGAACATGGTCGCGGCGCTTGGAATCTGCCCGCCGGCGAGGGTGCCGTACTGTTCGGCCTGTTTCTGCGCGGCAATCACTTCGGCTTCGAGTTCGGCGCTGACGGCAGCGTGCTCTTCTTCCGACCAGTGACCGACTTTGATCAGATGCTGTTTCAGACGCGCGATCGGATCGCCGAGCGGGAAGTGGCTCCAGTCATCGGCAGGGCGGTATTTCGATGGATCGTCGGAGGTCGAGTGCGGGCCGGCGCGGTAGGTGACCCATTCGATCATGGTCGGGCCGAGGTTGCGCCGGGCGCGTTCGGCAGCCCAGGCAGAGGCGGCGTAGACCGCGTAGAAATCGTTGCCATCGACACGCAGCGAGGCGATGCCGCAACCGACGCCGCGTCCGGCGAAAGTCGTGGCTTCACCGCCGGCGATGGCCTGGAAGGTGGAAATCGCCCACTGGTTGTTGACCACGTTGAGGATCACCGGCGCCCGATAAACGTGAGCGAAGGTGAGGGCGGTGTGGAAGTCCGATTCGGCGGTGGCGCCGTCACCGATCCACGCCGAGGCGATTTTCGTATCGCCCTTGATCGCCGAGGCCATGCCCCAGCCAACGCCCTGAATGAACTGGGTGGCGAGGTTGCCTGAGATGGTGAAGAAACCGGCGTCCTTGACCGAGTACATGATCGGCAACTGGCGGCCCTTGAGCGGATCGCGCTCGTTGGACAGCAGTTGGCAGATCAGGTCGACCAGCGGCACATCGCGGGCCATCAGGATGCTTTGCTGGCGGTAGGTCGGGAAGCACATGTCATCGATGTTCAGCGCCAATGCCTGGGCGCTGCCGATGGCTTCTTCGCCAAGGCTCTGCATGTAGAACGACATCTTTTTCTGCCGCTGGGCGACGACCATGCGGTTGTCGTAGATGCGCGTCTTGAGCATCGCGCGCATGCCTTTGCGCAGGATTTCGACCGGCACGTTTTCGGCCCACGGGCCGAGGGCGTTGCCCTGATCGTCAAGCACGCGAATCAGGCCACGGGCGAGGTCGGCGGTGTCGGCAGGTTCTACATCGATGGGAGGCTTGCGCACCGTACCGGCATCGGTCAGATGCAGGTAGGAAAAGTCGGTTTTGCAGCCGGGACGGCCCGAGGGTTCAGGGACGTGCAGGCGCAGCGGTTCATACGCTTGGGTCATGGCTTCTACGCTCGATCTTGTGAATTTCTTGTAGTGAGCTGGCAGTCATTCCGGGATGAGGAAATCTTGTCCTACAACAATCATAGGCGCGGCCAAGAAGAATATTTCTCTGTGTTTCGTTGCGCTGGCGACCATTTGCAGATAGAAATTCTGCATAAACATAAAAAACAGGTGGTTTTGTCTCATGCGCAAACTGGACCGTACCGACATCGGCATTCTCAACAGCCTTCAGGAGAACGCGCGGATCACCAATGCCGACCTCGCCCGCTCGGTGAACCTGTCGCCGACGCCGTGCTTCAACCGGGTCAAGGCCATGGAAGAATTGGGCCTGATTCGCGAGCAGGTGACGCTGCTGGATGCCGATCTGCTGGGGCTGCACGTGAATGTGTTCATTCACGTCAGCCTGGAAAAGCAGGTAGAGGAAGCGTTGCAGCATTTCGAGGAAGCGATTTCTGATCGGCCTGAGGTGATGGAGTGCTATCTGATGGCGGGTGATCCGGATTATCTGATCCGCGTGCTGGTGCCGAGCATTCAGTCGCTGGAACGCTTCATGATGGATTTTCTGACCAAGGTGCCGGGGGTGGCGAACATTCGCTCGAGCTTTGCGCTCAAGCAGGTGCGCTACAAGACTGCGTTGCCGCTACCTGCGAACGGTTTGACGTTGGGCACGTGAAGATCAAAAGATCGCAGCCTGCGGCAGCTCCTACAGTTGCACCGCATTCCAAATGTAGGAGCTGCCGAAGGCTCGGGCCGCGATCGGACGATCTTTTGACGTTAAAGCTTGTTAAGCGGGATCTTCAGATAAACCACGCCATTGTCCTCAGGCGCCGGCATGTTCCCCGCCCGTACATTCACCTGAATCGCCGGCAGCAGCAACGTCGGCATGCCTAACCCAGCGTCACGTGTCGTGCGCATCTCGACGAACGCCGCTTCATCGATCCCGTCATGCACATGAATATTGCTTTTGCGCTGTTCGCCAACAGTGGTCTGGCACTGTGAGGCGCGGCCCTCGGGCGGGTAATCGTGGCAGACGTAAAGCTTCACGCTGGCCGGAAACGCCAGCAGCTTCTGGATCGACTTGAACAATTGCTGCGCATTACCTCCAGGGAAATCACAGCGCGCGGTGCCGACGTCGGGCATGAACAGCGTGTCGCCGACGAGGATCTGTTCGCCGTCGATCAGGTAGGCCATGTCCGCTGGCGTATGGCCGGGGACGTGCAGGGCGGTGGCTTTGAGATTGCCGATCATGAACGACTCGTTCGGCGCGAACAGGTGATCGAACTGCGAGCCATCGACGCAAAATTCCGGCTCCAGGTTGAATAGCGCCTTGAACACATTCTGCACTTTGCTGATCGATTCACCGATGGCGATTTTGCCGCCCAGTTCCCGACGCAGGTACGGCGCAGCGGAGAGGTGATCGGCGTGGGCGTGGGTTTCCAGCAGCCATTGCACTTGCAGCCGGTGCGCACGCACGAAAGCGATGATCTTGTCCGCCTGCGCGGTGCCGGTGCGCCCGGCAGCGCCGTCGTAATCGAGCACCGGGTCGACGATCGCGCACTGGCCGCCGTCGGCTTCAAAGACCACGTAGCTGTAGGTCGAGGAGGCGGGGTCGAGGAACGCTTCAATCTGGGCGGGCATGGCGAAAACCTGTGCTGGGGAATTTCGGGTTGCAACACTTTATGTAAAAACATAATGTTCGCAGCTTAAGTGACCTTCAAGGCCTCGTGCAAATGCAATCCAGTCTGACCGAATGTGAAGTCGCCCAACTGCGCGCCTCGGCGTCCAAAGCCTGCGCCTTGCTCAAAGCCCTGGCCAATGAGGATCGTCTGTTGATCCTCTGTCAACTGACCCAGGGCGAACGCAACGTCGGCGAGCTGGAAAAAATGACCGGCGTACGCCAGCCGACGCTGTCCCAACAACTGGGCATCTTGCGCGATGAAGGCCTGGTCGCGACTCGCCGCGAAGGCAAATACATTTTCTACGGCCTGGCCAGTCACGAAGTGATCCAGGTGATGAAGACCCTGTCGGGGCTATATTGCGGAGCGGTACTCAAGAGCTGGGAACAGCCATAAATGCCAGCCTTCACAAACATCTCCTGTGGGAGCGAGCCTGCTCGCGAAGGCGGCATGTCAGCCGACGAATAGTTGACTGAGCCACCGCTTTCGCGAGCAGGCTCGCTCCCACATTGTTTGTTGTGGTGGACCAAAAAATCCTTGCGTGCAGCAAAAGGAACAAGCAATGAACGATCAACACTGGGGCCCATCCATCAGTGCCGACATCGTGGTCATCGGCGGCGGCACGGCCGGCATCGGTTTTGCCGCCAGCCTGCTCAAGCGTGACCCGCAGCTCAAAGTCACCGTGATCGAACCGAGTTCACAGCACTACTATCAACCGGCGTGGACGCTGGTCGGCGGTGGTGCGTTTGATGTGAAAGACACCGTCAGGCCGATGAGCAAAGTCATGCCGCGTCAGGCGACATGGATTCAGGCCAGTGTCAGCGCCATCGACCCGCAAAGCCGCCAACTCACCCTCGACGACCGACGCACCGTCAGCTATCAGAACCTGGTCGTCTGCCCCGGCCTGCGCCTGGCCTGGGAGAAAATCGAAGGCTTGCAGGAAAGCCTCGGCCAGCACGGCGTCACCTCCAACTACAGCTATCAGCACGCCCAGTACACCTGGGATCAAGTGCGGAAACTGCGCGATGGCCGGGCGCTGTTCACCCAACCGGCGATGCCGATCAAATGTGCCGGCGCGCCGCAGAAGGCCCTGTATCTGTCTTGCGATTACTGGCGCAAATCCGCCGTGCTGAAAGACATCAATGTCGAATTCAATCTCGCTGGCGCTGCGCTGTTTGGCGTGCCGACCTTCGTGCCGCCGTTGATGAAGTACATCGAACAGTACGGCGCGCAACTGGCGTTCAACTCGAATCTGGTCAAGGTCGACGGCCCGGCGAAAACCGCCTGGTTTGAAGTCAAGGACGCCGACGGCAATGTCAGCCGGATCGCGAAAACCTTCGATCTGCTGCACGTCGTGCCGCCACAAGTCGCGCCGGATTTCATCGCACAGAGTGCGCTGGCCGATGCCGGCGGTTGGTGCGAAGTCGATCCACACAGCTTGCAGCATCCGCGTTATCCCGAGGTGTTCGCACTGGGCGATATCTGCGGCACCAGCAATGCGAAAACTGCCGCAGCGGTGCGCAAGCAGGTTGTCGTCGTTGCGCAGAACCTCCTGGCCGCGCGCAAGCATCAACCGCTGCCGCTCAAGTACGACGGCTACGGCTCGTGCCCGCTGACGGTGGAGAAGGGCAAGGTGATCCTCGCCGAGTTCGGCTATGGCGGCAAACTGCTGCCGACTTTCCCGCTGGACCCGACCGTGCCAAGGCGTTCGGCATGGTGGCTGAAAGCGACGCTGCTGCCGTGGTTCTACTGGCACGGCATGCTCAAGGGCCGCGAGTGGCTGACGCGTCTGTCCAGGGTCGACTGAGAAAACCCCTATGTTGCTGGCAAGTCTGTTTGGCGTGGTGATGGGGTTGGTCCTCGGCCTGACCGGCGCGGGTGGCGGGATTCTCGCGGTGCCGGCGCTGGTGCTCGGGCTCGGCTGGACGATGACGCAAGCGGCGCCGGTGGCCTTGTTTGCGGTCGGCAGCGCGGCAGCGGTCGGGGCGATCGATGGTTTGCGCCATGGCCTGGTGCGTTACCGCGCGGCGCTGTTGATCGCGGCACTGGGCGCGGTGTTTTCGCCGCTGGGGATCTACTTCGCACATCAGTTGCCGGAAAAGATTCTGATGATGCTGTTCAGCCTGCTGATGGTGATGGTCGCCTGGCGAATGTTCAGAAAAGAGCGGCAGCAAGCGGGGCCGAGCGATCACGGCCATGCCAGTTGGGGGCAGAAAAACTGCATGCTCAACGAGCAGACCGGGCGCTTCGACTGGACCGCCAAATGCACCGCCACCCTGGCTGCACTGGGAGCGGTTACTGGCGTGGTTTCGGGTTTACTGGGCGTCGGTGGCGGGTTCCTGATTGTGCCGGCGTTCAAGCAACTGACCGATGTGCAAATGCGCGGCATCGTCGCCACGTCGTTGATGGTGATCAGTCTGATTTCAGTGATCGGGGTAATCGGCTCGTTTCATGCCGGGGTGCGTATCGACAGCCAGGGTGCGGCGTTCATTGTCGCCAGCATCGTTGGCATGCTCATCGGTCGCAGGCTGTGCGCGCAGGTGCCGGCGCGGGCGTTGCAGGTGGGGTTTGCCAGTGTCTGTCTGGTGGTGGCGGGGTACATGTTGTTGCGGGCTTGACGATCAGAAGATCGCAGCCTCGTTGCACTCGACAGCTCCTACAGGGGGAATGCGATTCCTGTAGGAGCTGCGATCTTTTCAGACGGTTACAACACCAGGTGCGGCAGCCACAGCGAAATCGCCGGAACGTAGGTCACCAGCAGCAGCACCAGGAACAGCACGCCATAGAACGGCAGCAGCGCTTTTACGGTGCTTTCGATACTGACCTTGCCCACCGCCGAGCCGACGAAGAGCACGGCCCCCACGGGCGGTGTTATCAATCCGATCCCCAGGTTCACCAGCATGATCATGCCGAACTGCACCGGATCGACACCGATGCCCATGATCACTGGCATCAGGATCGGCGTCAGGATCAGGATCAGCGGCGCCATGTCCATCACCGTGCCAAGCAACAGCAGCATGACGTTGATGCACATGAGGATCACGTAGCGGTTGTCCGACAGGGTCAGGAACAGCGTGGTGATTTTCGCCGGGATCTGCATCAGGGTCATGATGTAGCCGAAGCTGGCGGCGAAACCGATCAGGATCATCACGATGGAGATGGTGCGCACCGTGCGGTGCATCAGCTTGGGCAACTCGCTCCATTTGTAATCGCGGTAGATGAACATGGTCACGAAGAATGACCACAGCACGGCGATGGCCGCCGATTCAGTGGCGGTGAAAATCCCCGAGAGAATGCCGCCGAGGATGATCACCATCGCCATCATGCCCCACAGGGCTTCGCCGACGATCTTCAGCGCCTGGCGCATCGGGATCACTTCGCCCTTGGGGTAGTTGCGCTTTTTCGCGAAGATCAGGCACAGCACCATCAGGCAGGCGCTCATCAGCAGGCCCGGGACGATGCCGGCCATGAACAGCGAAGCGATCGACACCGTACCGCCAGCGGCCAGCGAGTAGAGCACTGAGTTATGACTTGGCGGGGTCAGCAGGGCTTGCACCGAACCGCTGACGGTCACAGCGGTAGAGAAGTCGCGCGGATAACCCTTGCGCTCCATCTCCGGAATCAGCACCGAACCCACCGACGCGGTGTCGGCCACTGACGAACCGGAGATCGCGCCGAAGAACGTCGAGGCAACGATGTTGACCAGCGACAGACCACCACGGACGAAACCTACCAGCACGCCGGCACATGCCACCAACCGCCGGGACATGCCGCCCTCGGCCATGATCGCGCCGGCGAGGACGAAGAACGGAATGGCCAGCAGCGAGAATTTGTTCACCCCCGAGGCGACCTGGATCATCACCGCCTGGAAGGGAATGTCGATCCACCAAGCGCCGATCAGCGCAGCGGCGCCCAACGCGTAGGCGACCGGCATGCCGATCAGGATCAATACGATAAAACTGCCCAGCAGAATCAGAGCGTCCATTAAGCGGCACCTTCACTTTCTTCAACCAGGTCGAACTGCACGACCCGACGTTTGCTCTGGTCACCGAGCAAGAGTTTTTCCACGACAAAAATCAGCGTCAGCAAACCGCCCACGGGGATCGGCAAGTAGGTCACGCCAACGCGCAGATCGGGCAGGGCGGCCATGAACTGATTCCAGGTGGACATGCACAGCTTGGTGCCCCAGATGGTCATGAAGATGCAGATGGCCGCCATCAGCAGTTGCGAAAAAATCGCCGCTGCGGATTTCAGCTGCGGTGGCATGCGGTCGGTGAGCATGGCCACGGCCATGTGCGCACCGGCACGGTAACTGGCGGCGGCGCCGATGAAGGTGAACACCATCATCAGCAGGATCGCCGTTGGCTCAGGCCAGCTCGAACCGGTGCCGAGCACGTAGCGGGCGAACACGCCCCAGGGAATCATCAGGGAAATCGCCAGGACGGAGAGGCCGGCGACCCAGATGCACGTCATGTAGATCTTGTCGTTGATACGCAGCAGCAGATTCTTCATCGGGTTCCACCGTAACCGGGCGCGCCTGAACCGCTGGCGCGCCGGGCCTTTTTCATGAGTACAGAGCGGGAGGCGTTACTGAACGGCTTCGATCTTTTTGATCAGGTCGGCGTACTTCGCGCCGTACTTTTCCCGTACCGGTGCGGTGGCGTCGTAGAAGGGTTTCTTGTCAACGGTGATGAACTCGACGCCGGCGGCCTTGAGTTTTTCTTCGCTGGCAGCGGACTTCTTGTCCCACAACACGCGTTCTTCAGCCTGGGCAGCCTTGGCCGCGGTTTTGACCATCTTCTGTTGATCCGGAGTGAGTTTTTCCCAGGTGATTTTCGACATCACGATCGGCTCTGGCAGAATCAGGTGACCGGTCAGGCTGTAGAACTTGGCGTTCTGGAAGTGGTTGTGTTCGAGCAGGGTCGGCGGGTTGTTTTCCGCGCCGTCGATCACGCCGGTCTGCAGGGCGCTGAAGATTTCCCCGGTGTCCATGGCGATGCCGTTACCGCCCATGGCGTTCATCATGTCGATGAACATCGGGTTGCCTTGTACGCGGATCTTCATGCCCTTGAGGTCTTCGAGCTTGCGCACCGGTTTCTTGGTGTAGATGTTGCGCGTGCCGCCGTCCATCCACGCCAGCGCCACCAGGCCGAATTCGGAGTTGGTGATCTTGTCGAGAATCTCATCGCCAACCGGACCGTCGATGACGTTACGCATGTGTTGCTGGTCGCGGAAGATGAACGGCATGTTGAACACGTTCACATCCGGCACCACAGGGCCGACGATCCCCAGGCTGACGCGGGACAACTGCACTGCGCCGACCTGCATCTGCTCGATGACTTCCTTTTCCGATCCCAGCACACCGCCCGGGAAGTATTGGAAGGTCAGCTCGCCGTTGGTTTCCTTGGTCAGGGTATCGCCCATGGATTTTTCAGCCACCACGGTTGGGTAACCGGCGGGGTGAATGTCGGCAAATTTGAGTTTCATTTCCGCCTGAGCGGCACCGGCAAAGGTGAACATCAGCGGGAGTGCAGCGGCGAGCAAGGTGCGTTTGAAGTTCATGGGGGGTGAGTCTCCAGTCTTGTTATTTTTGTGTTCAAGGCGCAGCGGTGCAGCAGAGGGTCTAAAGCAAATCGTTGAATTGCGGTTCGGCGAGGCCTTTGACGCCTGGCTTCAGGGCGAACACGCCGCCGGCCAGGGATTGCGGGTCGTGGTCATCGCCGGGGCGAATCGAGGCGACAAACAAGGTGTCCAGGTTGCTGCCGCCGAAAGCGCACATGGTCGGTTTCTTCACCGGTACTTCCAGCGAGAAATCCAGCCGGCCGTCCGGGGCGAAGCGGTGAATCAGGCCGGCGTCGTTGGCGCAGATCCAGTAGCAGCCTTCGGCATCAACGGCAGCGCCATCGGGGCGGCCGGGGAAATGATTCATGTCGACGAAGATTCGGCGATTCGATGGCGTGCCGGTCTCGGTGTCGTAATCGAAGGCCCAGATCAGTTGCACATTGGGGTGCGAATCCGACAGGTACATAGTTTTGCCGTCAGGGCTGAAAGCGAGGCCGTTGGGCACGATGAAGCCATCCAGCTGCGCTTCGATCACGCCCGTCTGCCCGGCGCCGTAGCGATAGAGCCGGCCTTCAGGCGCGTTCAGGCCCATGTTGAGCACCATGCTGCCCGCCCAGAAACGCCCTTGGCGATCACAGCGACCGTCGTTGAGGCGCATGTCCGCACGGCTGTGCTCGACAGTCGCGAGCAATTCGCTGTCGAGGCTGCCGTCGCTGTGCGGGTGCAGGCGAAAGAATCCGCTTTCCATGCCGGCGAGCCAGCCGCCACTGCGGTGGCGGGTGATGCAGGCGAGCATTTCCGGGGCCTTCCACGAGGCAACATGCCCGCTGTCAGCGCTCCAGCGTTGCAGCCCGCCGTTGGGAATATCGACCCAGTACAGAGCGTTTTCCTGCGGCACCCAGACCGGGCTTTCACCGACCGCGTTGCGGGCGTCGACGATCAATTCGGCTTGCATACTCATTCCCATGGTTTTTATTGGAGGGGATCAAGTCGAACGGTCAGTCGCCGAACGGGCCTGCTGCGACGAAAGCGCCGCCCTGATAGATCCGCGCCGGGTCATCGTCGGCTGGCATCGGTTGCGCTTCGACCTTGTCGCGGAACACTTCCGAGGTGTCCTTGGCTTCGAAACCGAGGTGGCTGGCGTAGCGGTTGTCCCACCAGACGTCTTTGTTGGCGGACATGCCGTAGACCACGGTGTGGCCGACATTCGGCGTGTACAGCGAGCGTTCGAGCAGTTGCGTGAGATCGTCGAAGCTCAGCCAGGTGTGCATCATCCGGCGGTTCTGCGGTTCGGGGAACGAGGAGCCGATGCGGATGCTGACGGTTTCGATGCCGTAGCGATCGAAGTAGAAACTGGCCATGTCTTCGCCGTAGGACTTGGACAAGCCGTAGTAACCATCGGGACGACGCGCCGAAGTGGCGTCGAGCTGTTGGTCCTGTTTGTAGAAACCGATGACGTGGTTGGAACTGGCGAAGATCACCCGCTTCACACCGTGCTTGCGTGCCGCTTCGTAAATGTGGAACACGCCACAGATGTTGGCGCCGAGGATTTCTTCGAACGGGCGCTCGACCGAGACGCCGCCGAAATGCAGGATCGCATCGACCCCTTCGACCAGTTGATGCACGGCTTGCTTGTCGGCGAGGTCGCAGAGCACGACTTCTTCGTGGTCATCGACGGCCGGGGCGAGGGCGGCGATGTCGGACAGGCGCAGCACATTGGCGTAAGGGCGCAGGCGTTCGCGCAGCACTTTGCCCAGGCCGCCGGCGGCACCGGTCAGCAGCAGGCGGTTGAAAGGAGCGCGGGGGGTAGAGGTAGACGTCATGGCAATCCCTGAACACATTGTTATTAGGTTTGTTGTAGGTTGTCGTATGACTGCGCTGAAGTATCGGTAGGGTTTCCGGATCTTGTCAACGCGACTTTTGGTGTAGATGACGGAAGGGGCGATTCATTTTCTCAACACCCTATACCTGACTTGCAATGCAATCCCCATGTGGGAGCGAGCCTGCTCGCGAATGCGATGTGCCAGTCAAAACAAGTCGACTGGTCCGGCGCTTTCGCGAGCAGGCTCGCTCCCACAGGTGAAACCACCAACCGTTACAACAACGAAATCGGATAGCTGATAAAGATCCGGTTCTCGTCAAATTCGTTGGTGCTGAAGTCCCGGCGAATGGTCGCGTTGCGCCATTTCACGTTGAGGTTCTTCAGCGGGCCGCTCTGCACGGTGTAGGCCAGCTCCGATTCGCGGCCCCACTCCTTGCCGTCATTGGTGGTGGCGGTGTGCACGTTATCGCCGCTGATGTAGCGGTTCATCAGGGTCAGACCAGGCACGCCCAGGGCAACGAAGTTGTAGTCGTGACGCACCTGCCAGGAGCGCTCTTTGGCGTTGTCATAACTGGCGTTGTAACTGTCGTTGGCCAGGGTGCCGCCGCTGGTGCCGTTGACGCGCATCCAGGCATCGTCGCCGGTGAGTTTCTGCAGGCCGACGTAGAAGGTGTTGCCACCGTACTTGGCCGAGAGCAGGGCGAACGCGGTCTTGTTGTCGAGGTCGCCGGCCTGAGCGCTGCCGTCTTCCTTGCCGGTGAAGAAACCGAGGTTGGCGCCCAGCGTCCAGTCGCCCATCGGCTGGCTGTGGCTGAGGTTGAAATACTGCTGCTGATAGATGTCGGTGAGCTCGGCGTACCACACGCCGACCATGGTGCGCTTTTCGTTGAAGCTGTATTCGCCGCCGCCGAAGTTGAAGCGATCGGAGGTGAATGCACCGCGGCCGTTCATCGACATGTCTTCCATGCTCGCATCGTTGCGCGGGCTGTTGCCACGGAACTGGCCGCCGTAGACGGTCAGGCCGTTGATCTCGGTGGACGTGATCTGGCCGCCGCGAAAGGTCTGCGGCAGGGAGCGGCCATCGTCGGAGCGCAGGATCGGCAGCACCGGCATCCATTCACCGACCTTCAATTCGGTCTTCGAGACTTTGGCTTTCAGCGCCACGCCGAGGCGGCCGAAGTTGTCGGCGGGGCGCCCGTCATCATGGATCGGCAACAACTGCGTACCGCCAGTGCCTTTGCCACCATCGAGCTTTTGCGAGTACATGCCAAGGATGTCGAGGCCGAAGCCGACGGTGCCCTGGGTGAAGCCGGATTTGGCATCGAGAATGAAGTTCTGCGTCCATTCTTCAGCCTTGCCCTGCGGATAGGCCGGGTTGACGAAGTTGCGGTTGAAGTAGGCGTTGCGCAGGTTCAGCGTGGCTTTGCTGTCGTCAAGAAAGCCTTCGGCATCGGCGCTCATCGGCAGGGCCAGAGCGAGGCTGCTGCAACCGATCAGGCTGAGGGTCGAACGCGGTTTGAAATGGGCAAAACGTGAAGGGCGGACGGAATTGCGGGCGAGTGGGCTCACTGTGACGCTCCCTGGATCGTTTGTTGTTTTTATTATTTGTCATACGTCGTCGTACAACATCGATGCGGATATTTCCCAGATTTACGGGGATTGTCAACTGGAAGTTATACGATGACCTCCCATGCGACGCCGAACCCATGTGGGAGCGAGCCTGCTCGCGAATGCGGACTTTCATTCAATGAAGTTGTCGACTGACACAGCGCTTTCGCGAGCAGGCTCGCTCCCACAGGGTTCCTTGGTGTCTGTCGAGTCGTGTATTGCCCGTCAAATTGCGGCAAACTTCCCTCACCCCCAGCACCAGGCCGATCCATGGATAAATACGCCCCGCGCAACTGGCAACCCCACGAAAAGCCCAGCCTGCCCGGTTCCCCGTCGACCCCGTTGCATTCCACGCCCAAGCGCCTGGCTTATGCGGCGGTTGGCGTGCTGGTGGCGGTGACTGGTGGGTTGGGCAACTCGCTGGTGGTTGCCAACCTGCCTTACCTGCAAGGCTCGCTCGGCGCGACCACGGCGGAGATGGCCTGGCTGCCGGCAGCGTATGTGATGACCAACGTGTCGATGAACCTGCTGCTGGTGAAGTTTCGCCAGCAGTTCGGCTTGCGCGCATTCACCGAAGTATTTCTGGTGCTGTACGCGCTGGTGACCTTCGGCCATTTGTTCGTCAACGATCTCAACTCGGCAGTGGCGGTGCGAGCGGCGCACGGCATGGTCGGTGCGGCGCTGAGCTCGCTGGGCCTGTATTACATGGTCCAGGCGTTCCCGGCGAAATGGCGGCTCAAAGCGTTGGTACTCGGCCTCGGCACGTCGCAACTGGCGTTACCGCTGGCGCGGCTGTTTTCCGAAGACTTGCTGCAGATCGCCGAATGGCGCGGCTTGTACTTGTTCGAACTGGGCATGGCCCTGCTGTCACTCGGCTGCGTGTTGCTACTGAAGTTGCCGCCCGGTGACCGCTTCAAGACCTTTGAAAAACTCGATTTCCTCACCTTCGCGATCCTCGCTACCGGTGTGGCGTTATTGTGCGCGGTGCTGTCGCTCGGGCGGATCGACTGGTGGCTGGAGGCGGACTGGATCGGCGTGGCGCTGGCCTGTTCGATCGCGCTGATCATCATGGGCCTGGCCATCGAGCACAACCGCAGCAACCCGATGCTGATGACCCGCTGGCTAGGCAGCGGAACGATGATCCGCCTGGCGCTGGCGGTGACCCTGATTCGCATGGTCACCTCGGAGCAATCCACCGGCGCGGTGGGGTTCATGCAGAACCTCAACATGGGCTATGAGCAGTTGCACAGTCTGTACGTGGTGATGCTGATCGGCAGCGTCGCCGGGCTTGCCACCAGCGCGTTGACCATCGATCCCAAACACTTGCTGATGCCGTTGATCATTTCCTTGGCGCTGATGGCCACCGGTTCGGTGATGGACAGCTTCTCGAACAACCTGACCCGTCCCGCCAACATGTATTTCAGCCAGTTTCTGCTGGCGTTCGGCAGTACGTTTTTTCTCGGCCCGACCATGGTCTTCGGCACGCGCAACGTGCTGACCAATCCGCGCAACCTGGTGAGCTTTTCCGTGCTGTTCGGGATCTGCAACAACCTCGGCGGGCTGCTCGGCGCGGCGTTGCTCGGCACTTTTCAGATCGTGCGGGAGAAGTACCATTCCAGCCACATCGTCGATCATCTGGTGATGTCCGATCCGTTGGTGGCTGCGCGGGTGCAGAGCGGCGGTTCGGCCTACGGCGGTTTGCTCGCCGACCCGAGCCTGCGCAATCTGGCCGGCATGCGCAGCCTCGCCAATGCGGCGACACGCGAAGCGAACGTGCTGGCCTATAACGATGTCTTCATGCTGATCGCGGTCATTGCCGTCCTGACCATGATCTGGCTTTCGATTCGCGCGTTGTGGCTGATGAGCACCACCAAAGCCATTGAGCCGACACCTTCCGTATCACCCAGCGGTGCCACTTCTTCATGACCGAACCGACCACCACAACCACCAATGCCATCGCCGCCACGCCTGAAGGGGAAGCGCCGCCATCGTCGCCGAACACTGCGCCGCGTTCGCTGCGGGTGCGGATCATTTCTTCGCTGGGCTTTGCCGGGATCGCCATCGTCGGCGTGCTGATCGTGTTGTATGCCTGGCAACTGCCACCGTTCAGCAGCGCCGTCGAAACTACCGAAAACGCCCTGATTCGCGGGCAGGTGACGATCATCGGCCCGCAGCTCAGCGGCTATGTGTTCGAGGTGCCGGTGCAGGACTTCCAGTACGTCAAGGCCGGGGACCTGCTGGTGCGTCTGGACGACCGCATCTATCAGCAACGTCTCGATCAGGCACTGGCGCAACTGGCGGTGCAGAAGGCCGGACTGGCCAACGTCGTGCAGCAGCGCAACAGCGCCGAAGCGACGATCAAATTGCGTCAGGCGGTGTTGGCCGACAGCCAGGCGCAGTTGCGCAAGAGCGAGGCCGATTTGCGCCGAAACCAGGAACTGGTGCGCGACGGCTCGGTGTCCAAGCGCGAATTCGACGTGACCCTCGCTGCCAACGCGCAAAGCACGGCTTCTGTGGCGCAGGCCAAGGCCAATCTGGAAATCGCCCGGCAGGATCTGCAAACGGTGATCGTCAATCGCGGCTCGCTGGAGGCCGCCGTGGCCAGTGCCGAAGCAGCGGTGCAACTGGCGCGGATCGATCTGTCGAACACGCGAATCGTCGCCCCACGCGACGGCCAGCTCGGGCAGATCGGCGTGCGCTTGGGGGCCTACGTCAACTCCGGCGCGCAGCTGATGGCGTTGGTCCCGGACCAGAAGTGGGTGATCGCCAACATGAAGGAAACCCAGATGGCCAACGTGCGGGTCGGGCAACCGGTACGCTTCACCGTCGACGCCTTGAACCACCGCAAATTCACCGGCCACGTGCAGCATATTTCTCCGGGCACCGGCTCGGAATTTGCCTTGCTGCAGGCCGACAACGCCACCGGCAACTTCGTCAAGATCGCCCAGCGAGTGCCGGTGCGCATCACCATCGATCCCGATCAGCAGGAAGAAGAACGCTTGCGGCCGGGGATGTCAGTGGTTGTCAGCATCGACACCGCCGCCGGCGACACCCAACCCCACTGATCAATGCATGACCCTGTGGGAGCGAGCCTGCTCGCTCCCACAGGATTAGTGCTCACAGGGTCTATTCACTCGGCCGAGGGGGTGACCCGGCAACTTTTGCGGTTGCGGATCTGCTCGTCGCTGGGCCTCTCGCGAACGAATTCGAAGCGCGGTTCGCCTTCGCTGTAATGCACCAGCCAGCCCCATTCCAGTTCGCTTTCGTCCTGTCCGGGATGCGGTGGCCGGGCCCACCAGGGTTCTTTGCTGAGGATCTCGCGCATGGCAGCCTCCGGTTGATGGCAATCCTTGAACTATAGCTTCCTGTCGCGAGTCGTCAGAACAGGCTGTGTAGAATCGGCTCGATCATGACGATAAAGGGGGCAGGCCAATGATTGATGGGGTGCGCAAGGATGAACCTGCAAAGCGGCTGTTCTTTGCCTTGGATTGCCCGCCGGCGCAGCGCAAGGCGATCGCCCAGTGGCGCGCGGAGCTGGGCCTGCGCAGCGGCAAACCGGTGCCGGCGGATAACTTTCATCTGACTCTGCTGTTTCTCGGTGCGGTGCCGCTGGCGCAGATTCATGGTGTCTGTGAAGCGGCGAGCAGTGTGCGTATTCCGGGCGGAGCGTTGCGGGTTGCGCTGGATCGTTTGCAGGTCTGGCATCGCGCCGGTGTGTTGTCCCTTGCACCCGAGCAGGCGCCGCCGGCGTTGCTGCGCCTGGTCTACGCGCTGGAGCAGGCGATGCTGCCGTTCGGTTTTGAAGAAGCCACCCGCGAGTTCCGCCCGCACCTGACGCTGGCCCGTGAGTACCGCGCGCCGGAGCCGGAATCGCGCACGCCGCCGGAGTTCATTCTGCGTGCTGAACGCTTCGCTCTGTTCGAATCGCACAAGGGCCGCTATCGGGTTGTGCAGGGCTGGCCGCTGATCTGAACGGACAAAAAAAGGCGCCCGAAGGCGCCTGCAAATTCACCCGAGCCGAGGGAGCCGGGTGAGGCCGTTCAGAGCAGGGTGCAGCGGTGGTAAGGCGCTGCGTGAACGGAAAATTTTCAGCACTGCATTGCTTCATTGTGGGAGCGAGCCTGCTCGCGACGGCGTCGGCACATCCAACATTTTCGTCGCCTGTCCTACCGCTTTCGCGAGCAGGCTCGCTCCCACACTTTTGATCATCGCTGTTTTTATTTCCCGAGCTTCACCCGCGTCCAGCCGCGCGTCATGATCCGCTGTGTGGCAATCGGCTGATCCGGCACTGCATACAAGGTCGCCATCACAGCTTGCGACGGATACGAGCCCGGTTCGTTGCGGATCGCTTCGTCCACCAGTGGCGTGGCCGCTGCGTTGGCGTTGCTGTAGCCGATGCTGTTGGTGACTTCGGCGATGATGTCCGGGCGCATCAGGAAGTCCATGAACAGGTAGGCATTGTCGACGTTCGCCGCATCACGGGGGATGGCGACCATGTCGTAGAAACTGCCGGCGCCTTCCTTGGGAATGCTGTAGTCGATCACCACCTTGTTGCCCGATTCCACCGCGCGGGCCTTGGCCTGCAGGACGTCGCCGGAGTAACCGACCGCCACGCAGATGTTGCCGTTGGCCAGATCGGAGATGTACTTCGAGGAGTGGAAGTACGCCACGTAAGGGCGGATTTTCATGAACAGCGCTTCGGCTTCGGCGATGTGCGCCTTGTCCTTGTCGTTCACCGCATAGCCCAGATAGTGCAGGGCGGCCGGGAGCATTTCGGTCGGCGAATCGAGGAAACTGATGCCGCAGGCTTTGAGTTTTTCCGCGTTCTCCGGTTTGAACAGCAAGTCCCAGGAGTTGGTCGGGGCGTTGGCGCCGAGTACTTCCTCGACCTTCGCCGGATTGAAACCGATGCCGATCGAGCCCCACATGTACGGGAACGCATGCGCGTTGTCCGGATCACTGGCGGCGGCGTTTTTCAGCAGCACCGGGTTGAGATTCTTCCAGTTCGGCAGCTTCGATTTGTCCAGCGGTTGATAGACGCCGGCCTTGATCTGCTTGGCCAAGAAACTGTTCGACGGCACGACGATGTCGTAGCCGGATTTGCCTGCGAGCAGGCGCGCTTCAAGGGTTTCGTTGCTGTCGAAGACGTCATAGGTCACGCGAATGCCGGTCTCGTCTTCGAACTTTTTCACGGTGTCCGGCGCGATGTAATCGGACCAGTTGTAAACACGCAGCACCTTGTCGTTGGCCTGGGCGCCCATGACCATTGCGCCCATTAAGGACAGTGTCAGCAGAGTCCTGCCAAACATTTTCATCGGTACAACTCCCTTCTTCTTATTCAACAAAACAAAAGCTCGGTGCACTTGAACCTTGTGGCGAGGGGATTTATCCCCGCTCGGCTGCGAAGCAGTCGCAAAACCTGAATACGGAGTCTTCAGGTAGAACTGCAGGGGCCGCTTCGCAGCCCAACGGGGATAAATCCCCTCGCCACAGTTGTTCATCGGTGTTGCTCAGGCAGTCGCCGTTGCCGGCTGTTGCCACGACTCGTTCGCGGTCTGATCCATCGCTTCCTGAATCGCCCGTTTGCGATTGGCTTCTGCCTTGCGGCCGAAATACCAGACGAGGAAAGTCACCAGCGACACTGCCAGCAGAATCAGGCTGGCCACGGCGTTAATCTCAGGCTTCACGCCCAGGCGCACCGCCGAGAACACCTCCATCGGCAGCGTCGTCGAGCCCGGCCCGGAGACGAAACTCGCCAGCACCAGATCGTCCAGCGACAAGGCAAACGACATCATCCCGCCGGCGGCCAGCGACGGCGCGATCATGGGAATGGTGATGAGGAAAAACACTTTGAATGGTTTGGCGCCGAGGTCCATCGCCGCTTCTTCGATCGACAGAACCAGTTCCCGCAGGCGCGCGGAGACTACCACCGCCACATAAGCGGCACAAAAGGTGGTGTGGGCGATCCAGATGGTGACGATGCCGCGCTCCTGCGGCCAGCCGATCAGTTGCGCCATCGCCACGAACAGCAGCAACAGCGACAGACCGGTGATCACTTCCGGCATCACCAACGGCGCGGTCACCAGACCCCCGAACAGCGTGCGGCCCTTGAAGCGCGTCACCCGCGTCAGCACGAAAGCGGCGAGGGTGCCCAGCGCCACCGCAGCGATCGCGGTGTAGCAGGCGATCTCCAGCGAGCGCAGCACCGAACCCATCAGTTGCGTGTTGTCGAGCAGGCCGACATACCACTTGATCGACCAGCCACCCCACACCGTCACCAGTTTCGAGGCGTTGAACGAGTAGATCACCAGAATCAGCATCGGCAGATAAATGAACATCAAGCCGAAGATCAGCATGAACTTGGAAAAGTTGAAGCGTTTCATCCCCGTGCCTCCATCTCTTTGGCCTGGCTGCGGTTGAACAGCAGAATCGGCACAATCAGGATCAACAGCATCACCACCGCTAGCGCAGAAGCCACCGGCCAGTCGCGGTTATTGAAGAACTCCTGCCACAGCACGCGACCGATCATCAGCGTCTCCGGGCCACCCAGCAGTTCCGGGATCACGAATTCGCCGACCACCGGAATGAACACCAGCATGCATCCGGCAATGATGCCGTTCTTGGCCAGCGGCACGGTGATCTTCCAGAAGTTGTTGAAGTTGCTCGAACCCAGATCCTGCGCGGCTTCCAGCAGACTGTTGTCGTGCTTGACCAGGTTGGCGTAGAGCGGCAGCACCATGAACGGCAGATACGCGTAAACCACGCCGATGTACACCGCAGTGTTGGTGTTGAGGATCTCGATCGGGTGATCGGTGAGCCCGGTCCACATCAGGAACCCGTTGAGCAGACCGTTGTTGCTGAGGATGCCCATCCACGCATACACGCGGATCAGGATCGCCGTCCAGGTCGGCATCATGATCAACAGCAGCAGGACGTTTTGCGTTTCCTTGCCGGTCTTGGTGATCGCGTAGGCCATCGGGAAACCGATCACCAGGCACATCAGCGTGCTCAGTGCCGCGACCTTCAGCGAGCCGAGATACGCCGACAGGTACAGCTCGTCTTCGCCGAGCAGGGAGTAGTTGCCGATGTTCAGCAGCAGCTGGAATTTCTGTTCGGCGAAGGTGTAGATCTCCGAGTACGGCGGGATCGACAGCGCGGCTTCCGAGAAGCTGATCTTCATCACCAGAAAGAACGGCAGCATGAAGAACAGGAACAGCCAGATGAACGGAATACCGATCACCAGTTTTCGTCCGCTGGGCACCAGGCGCAAGAATTGCTGATTGAAAGTTCTCATGAGCGCAGCACCACGCCGCTGTCGTCTTCCCACCAGACGTAGACCTTGTCGTCCCAGGTCGGCCGCGCGCCACGGCGTTCGGCGTTGGCCATGAACGACTGGACGATCTTGCCGCCGGGCAGCTCGACGTAGAACACCGAGTGGCCGCCGAGGTAAGCGATGTCGTGGACCTTGCCTTCGGACCAGTTGTAGCGGAACTCCGGTTGGGTGGTGCTGACGAGCATTTTTTCCGGGCGGATGGCGTAGGTGATCGACTTGTCCTGCACCGACGTGCTGACGCCGTGACCGACATAGATCTTCTGCTGCAAGTCCGGGCTGTGGATGATCGCGTGGCCTTCCAGATCTTCCACCACGGTGCCGTCGAAAGCGTTCACGTTACCGATGAATTCGCAGACCATGCGGCTGACCGGCGCTTCATAAATGTCCACCGGGCTGCCGATCTGCGCGATCCAGCCCAGGTGCATGATCGCGATGCGCTGGGCCATGGTCATGGCTTCTTCCTGGTCGTGGGTGACCATGACGCAGGTCACGCCAACGCGCTCGATGATTTCCACCAGCTCAAGCTGCATCTGCGAACGCAGCTTTTTATCCAGCGCACCCATCGGTTCGTCGAGCAGCAACAGTTTCGGCCGTTTGGCCAACGAGCGGGCGAGCGCCACGCGCTGACGCTGGCCGCCGGACAACTGGTGCGGGCGGCGCTTGGCGTATTGGGTCATGTGCACCAGACGCAGCATTTCTTCGACGCGGGCATCGATTTCGCTGGCCGGCAAACGGTCCTGTTTGAGGCCGAAGGCGATGTTCTGTGCCACGGTCATGTGCGGGAACAGTGCGTAGGACTGGAACATCATGTTGATCGGCCGCTCGTACGGCGGCATGTCGGTGATGTCCACGCCGTCGAGCAGAATCCGCCCCTCGGTCGGCCGCTCGAAACCGGCGAGCATGCGCAGCAGAGTCGATTTGCCCGAACCGGAACCGCCCAGCAGCGCGAATATTTCGCCCTGATGGATCTCCAGGGACACATCGTCCACGGCCACGGTTTCGTCGAACTTCTTGGTGACACGATCGACTTTCACCAGCACCTTTTTCGGTTGCTGCTGACCCTCGAGTGCCTTGCGGTAAGTGCTGGAGGCGTTTGCCATGTGAAACTCCCAACAGGTGTCGTGTGCCTGGCCAATGTGGCCGGGCTTAAGTGGATTGCGGAGCGGTCCGGAATGCCTGTCAGCTGGCGCAGAACCTGTGGGAGCGAGCCTGCTCGCGAATACGGAGTGTCAGTCGACATCATCGTTTGCTGATACACCGCTTTCGCGAGCAGGCTCGCTCCCACAGGGGATATGCGTTGACCTGAGTGGCCTTTGTCCGTACCGATCCGGCTTGTTCGGCGCCGCCGTCCTGGCTGCCTGGGTCGTACTTGTTGTTATCACGGGTGTTGCAGTTCACGACTGGCGGATGTGCAAACGCACACCCGCCAGGCGTGGGGGCAGTAAATCGTTATCTGGTTTGGGATTGCGTCAGCGCTGACTGCGCCGCGCCGCCCGTTGCCGGCACGCTGCGCCGAACGCCTGGAAAATCTTCAGGTAGTTCGGGTTGTCCAGCACTTGCCATTCCGGGTGCCATTGCACGCCGAGGGCGAGGGTCGGGCTGTGCTCGACCGAGATCGCTTCGATCAAACCGTCCGGTGCCACGGCTTCAGCACGCAGGCCGGGAGCGAGGCGGTCGATGCCTTGGCTGTGAATCGAATTGACCTGAAATTCGTCGGGCAGCTCCAGCGCTTCGAACACACCGCCAGCGATGACGCTGACCGCATGGGCCGGCGCGTATTGCACGGCGACATCCGGGCTGTCGGCTTCACGGTGATCGAGCATGCCGGGCAGCTCGTGCACCTTCTGATGCAGGCTGCCGCCGAACGCCACGTTCATTTCCTGGAAACCACGGCAGATGCCGAGCACCGGAACGCCCGCCGCGATGGCTGCACGCAATAAAGGAAGGGTGGTGGCGTCACGGGCCGGATCGTGATCCGTGCCGGGGGCGCTTGCCGGGCCTTGATAGTGGAAGGGCTCCACGTTCGAAGGTGAGCCGGTGAGCAACAGGCCGTCGAGCTGACCGAGCAGGTCATCGATTTCAGTCAGGTTGCCGAGGGAAGGAATGACCACTGGCAACCCTTGGGCGCCAACGCTGACAGCACGTACGTACTTGTCGCCGCTGATGTGATAGGGGTGCAGGCCAATCTGTTTGACGCACGCAGTAACGCCGATCAATGGCTTGAATGCCATTTTTATTCACCTCGAAGTCTGTCACTTGAACGAGCTTTTCCGGAGCTTAGCCTCGTTGATTTTAATTAACAACTGCCATGTAAAAAATTCTAAACGCCGCTCATCAAATCACTCAGGTTTACCGGGGTTTGCCGGCGGATATGACACGAGAGTGTTAAGAAAAGCCCAAAAAATAAAGGCTGCAGGGCAGGGTGTTCGCTATTGACTTCACTTTGCCTTTCGGATTGACTGGCTGCGCAACACGGTGGTGAACATAATAATTAACAGCTAAATAGGTGCATCATGTCGGTCCCTCTGCGTACCGTTCAACTCAACGAAGCCAACGCATTCCTTAAGAAATATCCTGAGGTTTTGTACGTCGACCTTCTGATTGCGGATATGAACGGTGTGGTGCGCGGCAAGCGCATCGAACGCACCAGTCTTCATAAGGTGTACGAAAAAGGCATCAACCTGCCGGCGTCGCTGTTCGCGCTGGATATCAACGGCTCGACTGTGGAAAGCACCGGTCTGGGCCTGGATATTGGCGATGCCGATCGCATCTGCTACCCGATCCCGGGCACCCTGAGCATCGAGCCGTGGCAAAAACGCCCGACCGCTCAACTGCTGATGACCATGCACGAGATCGAAGGTCAGCCGTTCTTCGCCGACCCGCGTGAAGTGCTGGCCAACGTTGTGCGCAAATTCGACGACCTCGGCCTGACCATCTGCGCGGCGTTCGAACTCGAGTTCTACCTGATCGACCAGGACAACGTGAATGGCCGTCCGCAGTCGCCTCGCTCGCCGGTGTCCGGCAAGCGTCCGGTGTCGACTCAGGTGTACCTGATCGACGACCTCGATGAATACGTCGATTGCCTGCAAGACATCCTCGAAGGCGCGAAAGAGCAGGGCATCCCGGCTGACGCCATCGTCAAGGAAAGCGCCCCGGCGCAGTTCGAAGTCAACCTGCATCACGTTTCCGACCCGATCAAGGCCTGTGATTACGCGGTGCTGCTCAAGCGTCTGGTGAAAAACATCGCCTACGACCACGAGATGGACACGACTTTCATGGCCAAACCGTATCCGGGTCAGGCCGGCAACGGTTTGCACGTGCACATTTCGATTCTGGACAAAGAAGGCAACAACATCTTCGCCAGCGAGGATCCCGAGCAGAACGCCGCACTGCGTCACGCGATCGGCGGTGTGCTCGAGACCCTGCCGGCGCAAATGGCGTTCCTCTGCCCGAACGTCAACTCGTACCGCCGTTTCGGCGCACAGTTCTATGTGCCGAACTCGCCGAGCTGGGGCATCGACAACCGCACCGTGGCCGTGCGCGTGCCGACCGGTTCGGCGGATGCCGTGCGCATCGAACACCGTGTCGCCGGTGCCGATGCCAACCCGTACCTGCTGATGGCTTCGGTGCTGGCCGGCATTCACCACGGCCTGACCAACCAGATCGAGCCCGGCGCGCCGGTCGAAGGCAACAGCTACGAGCAGAACGAGCAGAGCCTGCCGAACAACCTGCGCGACGCCCTGCGCGAGCTCGACGACAGCGAAGTCATGGCGCGCTACATCGACCCGATGTACATCGACGTGTTCGTCGCGTGCAAGGAAAGCGAGCTGGCCGAGTTCGAGAACTCGATCTCTGACCTTGAGTACAACTGGTATCTGCATACGGTCTGAAGATCAAAAGCCCCTCACCCTAACCCTCTCCCGGAGGGAGAGGGGACTGACCGCGTCGTCTGGAGATATCCGGCGACCTGAACGATCCAGTCGATGATGGATTCGGCAAAGATTTTTCAGGTCGGCGCAGTTACCAGGCATCCCCCGATCGGTCCCCTCTCCCTCTGGGAGAGGGCTAGGGTGAGGGCAGCGATTCCCGGCCAGACAAAGCAACCAGACCAACCCCCAAATTCCCCCTTGTCGAGCTCAAAACAATGACCACAACCCGCAACGACTGGGAACAACGCTTCCAGTCCCTGTCCATCGAATCCCGCGCCTTCATCAACGGTGAATACCGCCCAGCGATCAGCGGCGACACCTTCGAATGCCTGAGCCCGGTCGACGGACGCTTTCTTGCCGCCGTCGCCAGCACCGATGAAGCCGACGCCAACCTCGCCGTCGAAGCCGCGCGCCAGTCCTTCAACTCCGGCATCTGGGCGAAAAAAGCCCCGGCCGAGCGCAAGCGCGTGCTGATCCGCTTCGCCGATCTGATCCTGCAACACCAGGAAGAACTGGCGCTGCTGGAAACCCTCGATATGGGCAAACCAATCAGCGATTCGATGAACATCGACATCCCGGCGACCGCCAACGCGATCCGCTGGAGCGCCGAGGCCATCGACAAGATCTACGACGAAGTCGCCGCCACCCCGCACGATCAGCTCGGCCTCGTCACCCGCGAGCCCTCCGGTGTGGTTGCGGCGATCGTGCCTTGGAATTTCCCGCTGATCATGGCCAGCTGGAAGTTCGCTCCGGCGCTGGCGGCGGGTAATTCGTTCATCCTCAAGCCTTCGGAAAAATCCCCGCTGACCGCCATCCGCATTGCGCAACTGGCGCTGGAGGCGGGTATTCCCAAAGGCGTGTTCAACGTGCTGCCGGGCTACGGTCACACCGTCGGCAAGGCGCTGGCGTTGCACATGGACGTCGACGTGCTGGCCTTCACCGGCTCCACGGCGATCGCCAAACAACTGATGATTTACGCTGGCCAAAGCAACATGAAACGCGTCTGGCTCGAGGCCGGCGGCAAGAGCCCGAACGTGGTGTTCGCCGACGCACCGGACCTGCGCGCGGCAGCCCAAGCGGCGGCCAGTGCCATCGCCTTCAATCAGGGCGAAGTCTGCACTGCCGGCTCGCGTCTGCTGGTCGAGCGCTCGATCCGCGAGCAGTTCATCCCGCTGCTGGTGGAAGCGCTGCAAGCGTGGAAACCGGGGCACGCACTGGATCCGGCGACCACCGTCGGCGCCGTGGTCGACCAGCGTCAACTGGACAACGTGCTGCGCTACATCAGCATCGGCCGCGAGCAGGGCGCCGAGCTGATTGCCGGCGGCCAGCGTACCCTTGAAGAAACCGGTGGCCTCTACGTGCAGCCAGCGATTTTCGACGGCGTGACCAATGCGATGACCATCGCTAGGGAAGAAATCTTCGGCCCGGTGCTGTCGCTGATCACCTTCGACACTGCCGAAGAAGCCCTGCAGATCGCCAACGACAGCATCTTCGGCCTCGCCGCCGGGGTGTGGACCAGCAACCTGAGCAAGGCGCACACCTTCGCCCGCGGCCTGCGCGCCGGCAGTGTCTGGGTCAACCAGTACGACGGCGGCGACATGACTGCGCCGTTCGGTGGCTTCAAGCAATCGGGCAACGGTCGCGACAAATCGCTGCATGCGTTCGACAAGTACACCGAGCTGAAAGCGACCTGGATCAAGCTCTGACCCTCTTACAGCGGCGGCCGCCCCTGTTGGCGGCCCTCGGAGAAACCTATGAAACAGCAACACGTAAACAGCTACTACGCCGCCACCCGCAACGAAGTCATCGACTTCCCGATTCTCGAAGAAGCGCTGGACTGCGACGTCTGCATCATCGGCGCCGGTTATACCGGTCTGTCCTCGGCACTGTTCCTCAGCGAAGCCGGCTACAAAGTCACCGTGCTGGAAGCGGCGAAAGTCGGCTACGGCGCCAGCGGGCGCAATGGCGGGCAACTGGTCAACTCCTACAGCCGCGACGTCGATGTCATCGAAGAGCGCTACGGCGACAAGACTGCAGAAATCCTCGGCAGCATGATCTTCGAAGGCGCCGACATCATTCGTTCGCGCATCAAGGATTACGACATCAAGTGCGACTACCGCCCGGGCGGCATCTTCGCGGCGATGAACAAGAAACAGCTCAACGGCCTGGCCGAGCAGAAGCGCAACTGGGAACGCTACGGCAACCGCAATCTGAAGATGCTCGATGCCGCGGACATTCGTCGCGAAGTGGGTTCCGACGCCTACGTTGGCGGCTTGCTGGACATGCAGGGCGGCCACGTTCATCCGTTGAATCTGGCGCTAGGGGAGGCCGCTGCCATCGTGCGCTTGGGCGGCAAGATCTACGAGCAATCGGCGGCGGTGGAAATCACCTACGGCGAGCCGATCACCGTGCGCACCGCCAAGGGGCTGGTCCGTGCCAAATACCTGTTGATCGCTGGCAACGCTTATCTGCCACAAGGTCTCGACAACCGTGTCACCGCGAAAAGCATGCCGTGTGGTTCGCAGATCGTCGTCACCGAACCGCTGACCGAGCAGCAGGCGCGCAGCCTGATCACCAACAACTATTGCGTCGAAGACTGCAACTACCTGCTGGATTACTACCGCCTCACTGCCGACAACCGCCTGCTTTACGGTGGTGGCGTGGTCTACGGCGCGCGGGAGCCGGACGATATCGAGCAACTGATCCGGCCGAAGATCCTCAAGACCTTTCCGCAGCTCAAGGACGTGAAGATCGACTACCGCTGGACCGGTAACTTCCTGCTGACCATGTCGCGGATGCCGCAATTCGGCCGTATCGAAAAGAATGCCTACTACATGCAGGGCTACAGCGGCCACGGCGTCACCTGCTCGCACCTGGCCGGCAAACTGATCTCGGAAATGATCCGCGGCGACGCCGAACGCTTCAACGCCTTCGCCTCGCTGCCGCACATGCCAATGCTCGGCGGCCGCACCTTCTCTGCACCGCTTACCGCCCTCGGCGCCGTCTACTACTCCCTGCGCGACCGCTTCGGCGTTTGATTGACCTCACCGGCGACGGTCCGAAAGACCCCGCCGGTTTTTCACTTATGCAAAAGCACTGATGTCCACTGTGGGAGCGAGCCTGCTCGCGAAGAGGCCAGCCCAGCCACACTCGCTTTTGCTGACCTGCTCAAAACCAAATGTGGGAGCGAGCCTGCTCGAGAATGGGCCATGTCAGCCAAGATCGTCGTTGTCTGACACACTGCTTTCGCGAGCAGGCTCGCTCCCACAGTGACTGTATTGCCAAGGCCAACAGGACTTTTGCCGCACCATCCATCGAACCTGCTGAGCAACACCGGCAAACGTGATTTAATAGCCGCCTTTCACGGTTCCGGGACACGGGAGCAACGTGATCCGCGCGACCTGCGCGGCACCCGCCACCCACCCCCATCGCCCTTAAGTCGCTCTCACATAAGGCTGTCATGGATACGGGTTCTCGACTCAAACTAGTACGCGAAAGCTACAAACTCTCCCAGCGCGAGCTCGCCCGGCGTAGCGGCGTGACCAACGCGACCATCTCGCTGATCGAACAGAACCGCGTCAGCCCCTCCGTCAGCTCGCTGAAAAAGCTGCTCGAAGGCATACCGATGTCCCTGGCCGACTTCTTCACCTTCGACCAGCCTCCGCGCGAACACCAATACGTGTTCCGCGCCAACGAACAACCCGACCTCGGCCGCCACGGCCTGCGCCTGCTGCTCATCGGCGCCTCGGTGCCCAGCCGCCAGATGCGCCTGCTCCGCGAACAATACGCCCCCGGCGCCAGCTCCGGCGAAGAGCCGATCGTGCATGCCGAAGGTGAAGAGTGCGGGCTGGTCACGCGTGGCACGGTGGAATTGACCGTGGACGGGCAGGTGAGTGTGCTGAGTGCGGGGGATGGTTATTACTTTCCGACGACGCTGCCGCACAAGTTTCGCAATATCGGCGCAGATGAGGCTGAGATTATCAGTGCGAATACGCCGGCGAATTTTTGAGGAGCATGCGTTTCGCATAGCTTTATCGAGGTTGGTTCTCCAGGAAACCATGGGCCGTTTGGGTGTTTTCCTGCGAAGTATTCGGATGTCGACAATTCGCGGGGTCTTCGGCTGATAACCACTCGTCCGACGCATCGCACGTTCGCCGCACAGCTTCTTCCAATGCTGTAACTCACCACGCAAAGGAAGAGCCACCATGCTGAACCATAAAATCGCGGTGTTAACCGTCGCGGCGCTGCTCTTCGGCAGTGCGCCGTATGTGCTCGCGGCAGGCGAAACGTCGACCCCGAAGGCGAGCGACGGCACCAGCCAGACTCGTGAACCGGCGTCGCCAGCCACCAATGCCGACCCGGATGCCGATTCGCTGCCCCCGGGTGGTGATGGTGGCAAGACCGACAATGGACCGGTGCCTTCCGCCTCCAAACCCAGCCCTGCGGGTCAACCATCCGGGAGCAGCAGTGGGGGTAGCGGTGGTGGTTGATGGCTACGTCGTACTGGAAAGCCCGGTCTTTCGAGCCGGGCTTTTCTCTGCCTGCCAGAAATTTTTTTGTCGATGACCCGATGTCTCTTCCGAGGCGTCGGGTTTGTTTATTTTTGCCATTCGTCAGCCCCTCTGCATTTTCGCCGCGCGCCTGATTCCAATGCATACCTTACCCCCGCAAAGGAACCGCCAAAATGCGCCCAGTCAAGCTCGCAGCACTGTCCCTGGCCACCCTGTTATCCGCCACCTCGCTCTACGCGACAGCCGCCAGCGACACCCCGGCACCCACCGCCAACGACGGCAATAGCCAAACCAACCCAAGTGCGCCGGAAGATATTCATTCCAACGGTGCCACCGTGCCCAAAGGCACTCAGGGCAACACCACCAACAATGACGGCTCGACACCTGCGGGTTCCAAGCCCAGCGGTTCGAAGCAGTCGAACGACAGCGGCACCAGCAGCGGTGCTGGTGAAGGTTGAGGCTGTTTGCAGATGCAGCAAGCCCGGCGTCAAGCCGGGCTTTCTATCAGGCAATCCCTGGTGACCGAAGCTATTTAGCCTTCCAGTTCCCGCCGCTGTTTTCACAATCAATCTTCGCCTGAGCCAGATGCTCACCGTCGTAGTAATACGTTGTGACTTTGGCGTTGTCGGGCATGTTCAGCGGTTTGGCGCTTTTGTCTTTGCTGGTCGAGTGGGGGTTGGCCAGGGATTCCTGAGTCAGACGGGCGGTGCAGGTGGCCTGGTAATGGTCGTCGCAGCGATCGACTTTTTTCTTGGTGGCGTTGAGGGTGTCCTTGGTTTCGTTGCTGCATGACCAGTTGATGGAGTCAACGGGCATGCCTTCGTATTCGTAGCAGCTGTGGGTTTCCACCGCAGGCACTGCGGCGCTGGAGGAGCGGGTCTGCACGTCGCAGCCTTCAGCCATGACGCAGGTGGGGATAATGGCGAACGTGGCGATCAGGAGCAGCAGTCGGATTTTCATCGGCAATTCCTCTCCAATGGCGCCGCGTCTGATCGGTGATTTGGCGCTTGTCTGGTTTCGAGACGGCGAGGGCGGGCAAGGTTCAATCGGGTTTGCGCTGCGCGATCTTCGCGTACACTGCGCAACAATCAGAAACATACAGCGCAGGATTCGATTCCCATGGCCCAGACCCTCGAACGCGCCATCGCCATTGCCGCCACCGCCCACAGTGGGCAAGTGGACAAGGGCGGGGCGCCGTACATTTTGCATCCGCTGAAAGTCATGTTGCGCATGCATACGCTGGAGGAGCGCATCGTCGCTGTGCTGCACGATGTGGTCGAGGATTGTGGAGTGAGTCTGGATGATTTGCGCGGGGAAGGTTTCAGCGAAGAGGTGCTGGCGGCGATTGCAGCGGTGACCAAAGTGCCGGGCGAGGCCTACGAGGATTTCGTCGACCGCGCCGCGCAAGACCCGATCGGCCGGGTGGTGAAGCTGGCGGACCTGGAGGAAAACAGCGATATCTCGCGGATTGCCTCGCCGAGTTGGGAGGATCTGGAGCGGATCGAGAAATATCGGCGGGCGATTGCGCGCTTGCGTATGTAAGACGTATTGGATTCTTGTGGGAGCGAGCCTGCTCGCGAAGGCGATAGATCAGTTATTCATCTGTGACTGGCAGGACGCTTTCGCGAGCAGGCTCGCTCCCACAGGGAAATGGTGGTGTCTCACAAAATAGCCAGGAAGGCGAACTATGAAATCCATTGTGTGCTTGTTGATTGCGGCCGGTTTCGGCGCGTTATTGCAGTTTGAAGGCGTACCCCACGGCTTGCTGCTGGGCTCGATTGTCGTTACCGCGTTGTTTGCCAGCAAAACCGGCATCGCCCCGGCAACTCCTTATGGCTTGGGCTACATCCAGGTCACGCTGGGCATTGCCACTGGGCTGATGTTCGAAGCGTGGGACAGCGAAACGGCCACTACGATGTTGCCCAGCCTTGGCGTGTTGCTGATCTGCCTGACCGTACAAATCGCCCTTGCTGGCTGGTGGCTGACACGCGGTGCCGGCTGGAACCGCACCGACGCACTGTTGGCGGTCTATCCTGGCGCATTGGCCGCAGTGTTCGATTTGCTTGAATCGGAAAAGGCTTCGAGCAAAGTCATCATCGTGCATCTGATGCGGCTGCTGTTGATCACCGTGCTGGTGAGTTTGCTCATTCCCGGGCAAGCGGCGGTGGCTGAAGTCGCCAGCGATCCGTTGACCACAGGCATGGCGCTGACCGCGTTCTCTGTCATCGCGCTGAGCGTATTGCTCGGCCGCCTGCTGTTGCTCATCGGCGTTCCGGCGCCATTCATGCTTACCGCGATTCTCATAACCGCTGTATTTGTGAAGTCGGGATGGCTGCACGGCTTTCACATGCCGGAGTGGAGCCTGAACCTGGCCGCACTGATCCTCGGCGTGCGCATCGGCTCACGTTTTCAGGGACTGGGCATCGCAGAACTGGCGCGACATGGGCGCACCGCTTTGGTCTCTGTGGGTTTGATGATCGTCGTCGCAGCGGCGTTTGCCGAGGTGGCTGCGCGCTGGCTGGGCAGTGATCCGCTGTCGCTGTGGCTGGCTTACATGCCGGGCGCGATCGAGACGATTGCGATTGTCGCGTTTGGCGGCGGGCTGAATGTGGTGTTTATCCTGACGCATCACCTGAGCCGGATGGTGCTGCTGCATTTTGCCCCGGCGTTGTTGGTGCAGGTCAGGCGGGTGCGCCAGGAAACCTGAAGCAAGCCAGTGCTGCCTGGCGATTGCGGCGTGTCAGTCAGCTCCATCCCCCTCACCCCAGCCTTTTCCCCCAGGGCGGCTGCGGCGCATAAACGGCTTCGTGAGCAAGTGCTGGGCTCGGTTTGACGCGCTGTCAGGCGTGGCCCAAGGCAATCGCGAACGACACGACAATCATGCAGGCGAAGGCGAAGTTTAGATTCATGGGCTGTTCATCCTGAGCTTTTGAGAGTGGGGCCATTGTGAACAGGCGCAGCGCAAAGAAAAAATTCGCCGTGTTGATTCCAATGATCGAAAGCATTGATAGCCGCTGCGTTTGTATTTGCCCGAGACTTTCGCTAGTGTCGCTGAAACCTGCAACTACAAGCACAAACAGGCATAACCATGCACGACCACTCCATCGCCGAATTGCCGTCCCTGCGCCGGCAGAAAATCCTTTTGCTTCTCGAGCGTGACGGCAAGGTCATGGCCTCCGAGCTTAGCCAGCATTTCGCAGTGTCCGAAGACACCATCCGCCGCGACCTCGCCGAGCTGGACAGCGCCGGGCTGGTGCAGCGCGTGCATGGCGGGGCGCTGCCGCGACCGAAGGATTCGGGCAAAGATTACTTCACCCGCCTGGATGAGACCGACGAGGTCAAGGTGCGTCTGGCGCAATTGGCGGCGCAGCACATCGAGGACGGGCAGATTGTGCTGTTCGATTCCGGCTCGACCACGTTGCAGGTGGCGCGCGCATTACCCGCCGATATCCGCATCACTGCGGTGACCGCATCACCGCTGACGGCGATTGCCTTGTCCGAATACAAAGGCGTGAAAGTGATTCTGGCGGGTGGTGAATTGAATCCGCATTCGATGTCGGCCAGTGGTCAGGAAGCGCTGCGACTGCTGGCCGGAATCAAGGCTGATCTGGCAATTACCGGGGTGTGTGCGATTCATCCAGAGGTGGGGATCACCTCACTGCATTTCGATGAGGTGCCGATCAAACAGGCGATGCTCGACAGTGCAACGCGGGTGATTGCAGTGACCTCGGCGGACAAGTTGGGCGCGGTGGAGCCGTTTGTGGTGGCGCCGTGTACGCGCCTGCATACGTTGATTACCGAGCGGCATCCGGGGTCGGGGAATGTCGAGGATTATCGGCGGTTGGGGATTGTGGTGGAGCAGTTGCCGGATTGAGTTTGTGTTGGGTTTGAGGGCTTCTTCGCGAGCAGGCTCGCTCCCACAGGGTGTTGTGTCGTTTACAAATCCAATGTGGGAGCGAGCCTGCTCGCGAAAGGGCCGGTCCAGTCAGCGCAACCGTTCGAGCATCTGGTAATACCACATCCCCGCCGCCAGCAACGGGTTGCCCAGCAGGTCGCCCATTGGCACGCGGATGTGCTGGCACGCGGCGAAGGTATCGAATTGCTCCATTTGCCCGGTGATCGCGCGGCTCATGATCTCGCCCATGATGTGCGTGGTGGCGATGCCATGTCCTGAGTAGCCCTGGCAATACCAGACGTTGTCCGAGAGCTTGCCCAGTTGCGGGATGCGGTTGATGACGATGCCCATCGCGCAGCTCCACTGGTAATCGATCGCCACACCTTTTAGCGCCGGGAAGGTGCGCTCGATACACGGGCGCAGTTCCGCAGCGATGTCGCGCGAATCCTTGCCGCTGTAGTTGGCACCGCCGCCGAACAGCAAACGGCCATCGGCGGTGAGCCGGTAGTAATCGAGGACGAAGCGGCAGTCGTACACGGCGAGGTCTTCGGGGTTGATCTGTTGCGCCAGAACACCCAGCGGCGCGGTGGTGACGATGCCGCCCATGGCCGGGAAGATCTTGCCCTTGAGCTGACCCGGTTCGAGCTTGTGATAGACGTCACCGGCGAGCATCACCTGACTGGCGTCGATCTGACCGTGAGCGGTGCGCACGCCAGGTGTGTCGCCGTGAATGATCTCCAGCACTTCACTGTTTTCGAAGATCAGCGCGCCCAGGCTTTCGGCTGCGCGTGCTTCGCCAATGCACAGGTTGAGCGGGTGCAGGTGCATGTTGCGGGTGTTCTTGATCGCGCCGTGGTAGAGCTCGCTTTGCAGCAGGTCGCGAACCTGGCTGCGGTCGAGCAGGCTCACTTCATCGCCTAATCCGCGACGCACGGCTTCGTCGTAATCCTTGCGCAGATCGACCATGTGACTCGGCTTGTACGCCGCGTGCAAATGGCCGTGTTTGAGGTCGCACTGGATCGCATATTTCTCGACGCGCTCGCGGATGATTTCATGCCCGCGCCAGCGCAGATGCCAGATGAAATCGTCCACGTCATCGCCCAGTTTTGCACGCATCTGCTTGCGCATCGCGCCGTCGCCGGAAAGGCTGCCGGTGACTTGCCCGCCATTGCGCCCGGTGGCGCCCCAGCCGATCTTGTGGCTTTCGACGATGGCGACTTTCAGGCCTTTTTCCGCCAGTTCGACGGCAGTGGCGACGCCAGTGAAACCGCCGCCGATGATCACCACATCGACCTTGTGCCGGCCTTGCAGGGTCGGGTAGTCGGTGTCCTGGTTGAGGGTGGCGGTGTAGTAGGAATTGCAGCGAATGGTCATGTCGGGGTCCACAAAAATTCTAGTTCGAAGTGCATTCCCTGTGGGAGCGAGCCTGCTCGCGAAAGCGGTGTGTCAGTCACCCAAAATGTTGAATGTGACGACGCCTTCGCGAGCAGGCTCGCTCCCACAGGTTCGGTGTTGGATCTTTAAGCCTCGGTCAGGTACCACCGCCAATCCTGCTCACCCACTTCAGCCATGAACTGCCGATACTCGGCACGCTTCACCGCCAGATACACCCCAAGGAATTCCTGCCCCAACGCCTCCCGTGCCCACTGTGAATTTTCCAGCGCCTGCAACGACGTCAGCCAATCGGTCGGCAGCAGTTCTTTCGCCTGCGCATAACCATTGCCCTCGACCGGTGCCCCCGGATCCAGCTCTTCACGGATGCCGCGATGAATGCCGGCGAGGATCGCTGCCGCTGCCAGATAAGGGTTGGCATCGGCGCCGCAGATGCGGTGTTCGATGTGTCGTGTTGGCGCCGGGCCGCCGGGTACGCGCAGGCTGACGGTGCGGTTGTCGACGCCCCAGGTCGGCGCCAGTGGCGCGTAGCTGTTGGCCTGGAAACGCCGGTAAGAGTTGGCGTTGGGGCAGAACAGCAGCAGCGAATCCAGGAGAGATGCGAGCATGCCGCCAATCGCCGTGCGCAACAGTGGCGTGCCGGCCGGGTCTTCAGAAGCGAACAGATTACGCCCCTCGGCATCGGCCAGGCTGACGTGCATGTGCATGCCGGTGCCGGCCAGATCATCGAACGGCTTGGCCATGAACGTCGCCTGCATGCCGTGCTTGTGCGCCACGCCTTTGACCAGACGCTTGTAGCGCACCGCCTGATCCATCGCTTCCAGCGCATCGCCGTGTTCAAGGGTGATTTCCACTTGCCCCGGGGCGTATTCGGAGATCGCCGTGCGCGCCGGAATGCCGTGCAGTTTGCAGGCGCTGTAGAGGTCGGCGAGGAATGGCTCGATCTGCTCCAGCTCGCGCAAACCGTAGACTTGCGTGTGTCGCGGTCGTCCGCCGTCAGCGTCCAGCGCCGGTTGCGGGCGGCCGTTGTGGTCGCGTTTGGCGTCGAGCAGATAGAACTCCAGCTCGCAGGCCATGATCGGGTGATAGCCCTCGGCCTTGAGCCCGTCGATCACCTTGATCAGCAGGTGCCGAGGGTCAGCGATGCTCGCCGGCAGGCCCTCGCTCGGGTGCATGCTGACCTGCACGGCGGCGGTCGGAATCTGTCGCCACGGCAAGCGCACCAGACTGCCTTGCAGCGGATAGGCGCGGCAGTCGATGTCGCCAACGTCCCAGACCAGTCCGGAGTTCTCGACGTCCTCGCCTTGTACGGTCAGGCCAAGGATGGTGCTCGGCAATGGCCGGCCGCTTCCGTACACGGCGAGCAGTTCTTCGCGGTGCAACAGCTTGCCGCGCGGCACGCCGTTGGCGTCGAGGATGAACAGTTCGATCATGTCGATATCGGGGTTCTGTTCGAGGAACAGGCGTGCTTCTTCGATGGCTGCGAATTTCATGGCAAATCACTCACGGTGGCGCCGCACAGGCGCGCAGATTCGGCCGGACACGACGCGACAAAAAGGCGTAAGTGTCCCGGCAGGGATATCAGGAAAATCGGGAAATTGACTGTCGCGGTTTCAGCTCACGCGATCAGGCAGGGACGGCGATATCCGGCGGGCGTGCGGAGTGACGCAGCTTGGAACGGCGCAGGGCCATGGGCAGATTGACGATGCGGTTCATACGCGGCCCCTGTTGCAGTGGGCGCGTACAGCAGAGACGTGCAACCTTTGGGGTTGTTGTGGTGACGTACTCATAACGCGTGTTTCCGTTGGCGGAAAGCGTCGGCGGCTGGGCAGGCCCGGCGACCGGTGTGCCCGGATAGTAAGGGGGAATTTGCGCGCGTGTAAATGGAAGATTCGTCGGTGGCGCTTTACGGCGTTTGGGCTGCTTGACCGAGTTGCCTTTTTCGCGAGCAGGCTCGCTCCCACAGGAGAGTGCATTTCAACTGTGGGAGCGAGCCTGCTCGCGAATGGCAGCACCTCGATCCAGAGTCAACACGCCGAGCCCGCCGCTGCGCCATTCAGCGCAGCACGTAATCGTCCGGCTCTGGCGCGGGCGGCAACGGCGAGACGCCGAGTTCGTACAGCACATCGCGCTCCAGGGTACGCACCAGCGCATCGGTCGGCAGATCGTTCTCATCACGGCCGAACGGGTCTTCGAGTTCATCGGCAATCGCGTCGAAGCCGAAAAAGGTGTAGCTGACAATTGCCGTGAACAGCGGCGTCAACCAACCCAGCGATTGCGCCATGGCGAACGGCAGCAGCAGGCAGAACAGGTAGATGGTGCGGTGCAGCAGCAGGGTGTAAGGGAAGGGCAGTGGCGTGTTCTTGATGCGGTCGCATACGGCCTGGGCCTGGCTCAGGCAGGTCAGGTGATTGGCCAGCAATTGATAACGCCATGGCGATAGCACACCGGCCGTTTCCAGCTCGGAACACTGGCGCCCGAGCTGATGAAGGATCTGTCCGCAGTGATCCGGCGCCGCCCCATCGATCGGCGGGCTGACCCAGTCGGCACTGGCCTGCTCCTCGCTGTCGCCACGCAACCGCGCGTTCAGCGCGTGGGCGAAACCGCACAGGTTGCGCAACAGTTGCCCACGCAGGCGCGTGTCATCGATGCCTTGGGTTTCGCGCATCACCGCGCGCACCCGCAACAGCACCTCGCCCCAGGCCTTGCGGCCCTCGTACCAACGGTCGTAACAGGCGTTGTTGCGAAAGCTCAGGAAGATCGACAGCGACAGGCCGAGCAGGGTGAACGGTGTCGAATTGATCTGGGCGAAGTAGCTCGGCACCAGAAGTTCGATCAGCACAATCGCCGCCGCCAGCAGTGTCAGCATCAAAGTGCGCACGGCGATGCGTTTGGCGATCGAGCCTCGGAGGGTGAACAGCACGGCGAACTGATTGGGTCTCGGTCTGACGATCATCTCGCGGTCCCGGTTGCGCGGCGAATCAGCCGCCGGTCATGTTCATGAAACGCACCACTTGCACGTCGTCGTTGACTTCGAAGTTGTGTCGATACGGCTTGAGTTTCATCGCCTCGATGATCGCGTTTTCCAGACGTTCCGGGTGGCCCGGATGGGCGCGCAACACCGCTTTGAGGTCCATCGAATGCTCGTTGCCCAGGCACAGCAGCAAGCGACCTTCGACGGTCAGGCGCACGCGGTTGCAGGTGCCGCAGAAGTTGTGGCTGTGCGGTGAAATGAAGCCCAGGCGAATGTTCGGTGCTTCGGCCACGCGCCAGTAGCGCGACGGCCCCTGCGTCGATTCGGTCGAGTCGATCAGGGTAAAACGTTCGGCGATGCGTTCGCGTACTTGCGCGCTGGAGTAGAAGGATTCGGCGCGGCTGTGTTCGGCGATCGCGCCCAGCGGCATCTCTTCGATGAAGGAAATATCCAGATCACGCTCGATGGCGAAACTGACCAGATCGTTGATCTCGTGATCGTTGCGGCCCTGCATCACCACGCAATTGAGTTTGGTGCGGGTGAAACCGGCGGCACGTGCGGCATCGATGCCGTCGATGACCTGCGCCAGATCGCCAGTGCGGGTCAGCTCTTTGAAGCGCTGCGGATCGAGGCTGTCGAGGCTGATGTTGAGACGCTTGACCCCGGCGTCGAACAGCGGCTTGGCCAGTCGGCCCAATTGCGAGCCGTTGGTGGTCAGGCACAGTTCGCGCAGGCCGGGCAGGGCGGCGATCTGTTCGCAAAGTTGCACGACACCAGGCCGGATCAGCGGCTCGCCACCCGTGAGGCGGATCTTGCGCGTGCCGAGGGCGACGAAGCTTTGCGCCACCTGGAACAGCTCTTCGAGAGTGAGGATCTGCTGGCGCGGCAGGAACTGCATGTCCTCGGCCATGCAATAGACGCAGCGAAAATCGCAGCGGTCGGTGACCGACAGGCGCAGATAATCCACGCGGCGGTTGTGACCATCGATCAATTCACGCTGTGTCATGGGCTCGCCTCGTGGATGTGGAGCGCCGTCAGCGGGCGCAGATCGCGCAGGGTAGGCTGCACTCGCCATGCCGTCCAATCACTCTGGCTGACCGAGTGATTGACGGCGTCGATGATGCCTTACGGTGCGCCAAACATTGCCGTCCAGTAAATGCCGGCGTTGCTTTTCGGATCGGTCGCGTACGCGGCGCCCAGTTCCTGATATTGCGGATTCATCAGATTGGCGCAATGCCCGGGGCTGGCGAGCCAGCCATCGACCACCTTGCCGACGGTGTCTTGCCCGGCGGCGATGTTCTCGCCGACCAGTTGCCCACCGTAGCCGGACAGCTCGGCGCGGTCGCCTGGCGTGCGGCCGTCGCGGTCCTTGTGGTCGAGGTAGTTATTGTTGGCCATGTCGCGGCTGTGATCCTGAGCGACAGCGCCCAGCGTGGCATTCCACGCCAGCGGTGCTGCCGCCGCGAAGGATTGGCCACCGCACTGGCGCGCCTGGCTGCGCGCGGTATTGAGTTGCGCCAGCAGCTTTTGCCCTTCGCTTTGTGCATCGCCGAGTTTCGCCGTCAGCAACGGCCGCGCGAGAACGATGCGCCAGTCGCGGTCGACACGGTTGACGCCGATATCGACAAACTGCGGGTCGAGCACCACCTGGCAGAAGCTTTCCTTGATCGCCTGCATCGCCGCCGCTGCATCGCGCGGGCCGTTGAGGGTGATCGCCTGCACGTTGACCATCGGGTAGTGGGCGCTGGTCATGGCCTGCTGCAGATCGACCGAGCCGCTGGCAGGCAGGCGCAGACGTGGATCGGCCGACAGCGGTGGCAACTCGTTCGATGCCTGCGTGCCGCAACGCTGCGGCTGGCTGCGATAGCTGTTGATCGACTCGATCAATTGCAGTTCATCGGCAGCCAGCGCCGAGGTGGCGAACACCACGCCCAGCGACAGTGCGGCACAACGCAAAACGGACGGCATGAAGCGCATGGAAATCTCCCTTGAGCTGAATGCGCCCATGATGCGCGAAAGGCCCCCGGTGAGTGAATGTGTTTTTCTTTGCGGCGGATTTTTTCTGCGCTGGTGTGCCCGCGCATTTGCTCGCTACACTCTGCGAAGACCCCGCAAACCGGGCGTCTCACCGACGTAACATCTTGCCCCGGGCGGGCGCTGACGGAAGAACCGACATGGGATCGAAAGGCTTGGCGGGCGGTTTGTTGTGGATCTTTTTGACCGGCGCGGCATGGGCCGGGGCGCAGGCGCCGATCGAGGCCAAGGCCGAACAGAAAGCCGAGGTGCTGGAGGAGAAGGCGGCGGATAAAGTCAGTGCTGCGCCGGCGCCGAAATCCGAAGCCATCACCCCCACCGAAGCGCAGGCGGTAGACCCGGCCGGCGCCGCGCCGCTCGACGATCCGCTGACCTGTCTGGCGCGCAGCATCTATTGGGAAGCCAAGGGCAAGGACACCCCGGAAATGGAAGCCGTCGCCAGTGTGGTGATGAATCGCCTCGGCCACGACGGCTTTCCCGACACGGTGTGCGCGGTGGTCAAGCAAGGATCGGAAACCGGCAATTGCCAGTTTTCCTGGTGGTGCGATGGCAAGCCCGATCAGGTCAAGGAAGACGCCGAATACGCGCTGGCCAAGGAAATCGCCGGCAAGGCGTTGAACCGTCAGCTCAAGGACCGCACGCGCGGTGCCCTGTATTTTCACGATCGCGGCGTGCACCCGAGCTGGGCCAAGGCCTATCGCAACACCGCGCAGACCGGCAGGTTCCTGTTCTACAAACCCGCCGGCGGCGACGCGCGCTAACTGGCGTGGGTGTTGAGAATGCTCGCCACCTGTTGCGGCTGGCAGTTCAGATACGGTGACTTTTGCAGCCAGCGCTGATCCGGATACCAGGAAAACATGAACTGGCCGTTTTTCAGGCGATCGATCACCTGTTTGGCGATCTGCGGCCGTACGGCGGGGCAACCCTGACTGCGGCCGATACGCCCCTGACGCTTGCTCCACAGCGGGTTCACATAACTTGCGGCATGAATCACGATCGCGCGATCACGGGCCAGATCATTGAAACCGGGTTCCAGACCATCCATGCGCAGCGAATAGCCGTGAGTACCTTCGTAGCTTTCCTGAGTGCGGAACAGACCGAGGCTGGACTGATAACTGCCTTCGCGATTGGAAAACTGCGTGGCGAAGTTTTCCCCGGAGTTCGAACCGTGGGCAACCAGATCACGCAGCACCAGTTTCTTTTTGCTCAGATCGAAGATCCACAGGCGGCGTTCGGTGGACGGTTGCGAATAATCGATGATCGCCAGATGCCGCGAGGGTTTCGCGCCGTTGTTGACCGCGCATTGCATGGCGTTCAATGCACCTTTGAGCGCCTGGGGATTGAGTTCCGGCGCGGCGTGGGCGAGGCTGTTGTAGAGAACCGGCGATGGCTTGCCGGCGGCAAATACTGGGCTGGTCACGGCGACAAGGGTCGCGGTGCTCAACAGAAGTCGGCGCAAAAACGTCAACATTTTATAAAGTGTCCTCAACTTGCTACATAAACGGCACTTTGGCTCCTGACTCCCAGTCAATACCCGCAGACTCGCGGTTCGAGCCTGACTGTTCAGCGCACCTGATGTAAGGTTGACCGTCATCTGGACGGCCATGGATTGGAGTAAAGCAGTTGTTCAAAAAGTACGCATGGTACTTGAGCATTTGTTTGCTCGCTGCGCCGTTTGTCGCTTGCGCCGATGAGCCGCTGCCCCCGCTCGAAACCCTGCCGACGCCGGAAACGCAATTGCCGGTCGAGCCGCGCAGCCCGTTGCAGGCGGTTTTGATCAGTTTGGCGCAGTCGTGCCCGGCCATCGCTCCGCGTCTCAATGGCCCGGCGTTGAGCCAATTGCAGGCGTTTTATGAACAGCAGGACTGGATGCCGGTGTGGGCGAGTGAGTCGGCACGCTTGCCGGCATTGCGCGCGCAATTGCAGCTGTTGGCCGATGATGGGTTGAATCCGAATCGCTATGCGGTCGCGACGACACCGCCGCAGGATGGCGAGCTGTGCGCCGACATCGACATCAGCCGCAACTATTTGCAGGCCTTGCAGGATCTGCATTACGGCCGTCTGTTGCAATCGCATTTCGAACCAGTGTGGCGTGTTGACGGCCCGCCGACCGATCGTCAGGCGCAACTGCTCAGCATTGCCGTGCCGGGCATGAACGACATTGCTGCGGCGTTCAACCTGGCCCGTCCGCATCTGCCGCAATATCAAAGCCTGCGTCAGCTGTATGCCGCGCAACGCTTGCAAGCGTTGCCGCAATGGCAGCCGGTGGGCAACGGCCCGTTGCTGCGCCCGGCGATGGAAGACCCGCGCGTGCCAGAACTGGCCCGTCGTCTGTACAGCGAAGGTTATCTGGCACACGCACTGGTGCCGCCGGACAACGCCTACGATGACGTGCTGGTGGAAGCGGTGAAGCATTTTCAGGCCAGCCATTCGTTGCAGGCTGACGGCGTGGTCGGGCCGGGCACCATTGCCGAGCTGAACATCAGCCCGCTGACCCGCCGCGATCAGTTGCGGGTCAATCTCGAACGTTTCCGCTGGATGGCCCAGGACATGGAGCCCAGCGGGCTGGTGGTCAACGTGGCCGCCGCTGAGCTGACGCTGTATCAGGGCGGCCAACCGGTGTGGCAGACCCGCACCCAAGTTGGCCGCGCCGAACGCCAGACGCCGCTGCTCAAATCCCGCGTCACCCGGCTGACGCTGAATCCGACCTGGACCGTACCGCCGACCATCTGGAAAGAAGACAAGCTGCCGGAAATCCGCAAGGACCAGACTTTCCTCAGCCGCCAGAACCTGCAAGTGCTCGATGCCAACGGCCAGCCTCTGGCAGCGGCGGACATCGACTGGGACAACCCCGGCAACATCCTCCTGCGTCAGGACGCCGGCCCGCGCAATCCGCTGGGGCAAATGGTCATCCGTTTCCCCAACCCGTTCTCGGTGTACCTGCACGACACGCCAAGCAAGGCGCTGTTCGACAAAGGCCCACGGGCGTTCAGTTCCGGTTGTGTGCGCGTCGAGCACCCGCTGCAACTGCGCGATCTGCTGCTGTCCCCGGCGGAAAAAGCTCGCACCGAGACTTTGCTGGCAAGCGGCACCACCCATGAATTTCGCCTGTCGGCGCCGGTGCCGATCCTGATGACCTACTGGACGGCGCAAGTCGACAGCAGCGGCCATGTGCGTTATGCGCCGGACATCTACAGCCACGACAGCGCATTGCTGGCGGGGCTGGATCGGGCGCATTGAGTCCGGCACCAGCACGGCAGTCAAAGATCTGAGTTCGATGAGCGATTTAAGGTCGACGAATCCCGTACAAACACCTCGGTCGGGAGAGGGCTAGGGTGAGGGGCCGATTTCAAGCCGAACCCATTACTCAAAATCTCACCGCCCCAGCTCCTCCACCAACCAAGGCAAAAGCTCCTCACACGACCCTTCAATCTTCAAATCGAGCAGATCATCCGCCCGGGTCTTGCCCAGATTGATCGCCATCAACGGCTTGCCACGCTCGGCGACCACCCGGCACAAGCGAAACGCCGAATACGCCATCAACGACGATCCCACCACCAGCAAACCCGCCGCATTCTCGGCAGCGGCCAGCGCCCGCGCTGCCGTCGGTTGCGCCACGTTCTCGCCGAAGAACACCACATCCGGTTTCATCCGCTCACCCGCGCAATGCGGGCACTGCGGTACCTGAAAGCGCGCTTCAAATGCCGGGTCGAGCAAGGTATCGCCATCCGGCGCCTGCACCGCATCAACACCACTCAGGTAGGGATTGTGTGCCTCCATCTGCTGCTGGATCGCATCGCGCTCGCTGCGTTGCCCGCAATCCAGGCAGAGCACTCGGTGCAGGCTGCCGTGCAGTTCGATCACATCGTGGCTGCCGGCCTGATCGTGCAAGGTATCGACGTTCTGCGTGATCAAAGCGCTGATCCGGCCACGCTGTTGCAACGTCGCCAGCGCCTCATGCGCGGCATTCGGTCGGGCCTGACGCACGCGCGGCCAGCCGAGCATCGCTCGCGCCCAGTAGCGCCGGCGTGATTCCGGGGCGGCAAGAAATTCCTGATACATCATCGGCTGCCGCCCACGACGCACACCGTCGCTGTCGCGATAGTCCGGAATGCCCGATGGCGTGCTGATGCCGGCGCCGGTCAATATCAGGAATTTATCGTCGGCCATGGCCTGCAACAGCGTATCGAGATGTTCGCGGATCGGACTATCGAGCATGCTCAGCACTCCAGAATGGGCAGTGCTGGCAGGTTAGCACGCGATCCGCACGGGTTACTTGCGCGCCTCCAGAATCAGGTTGAACGGCGTCTGCGTGGCGCGGCGGAACTGCTTGAACCCGGCCTCGACAAAGACTTTGCGCAGGCGCATTTCCCCAGCCTGCGCACCGAGCCCGAGGCCGACTTCCTGGGACAGCGAATTGGGCGTGCAGATAAACGTCGAGGCGGCGTAGAACAGGCGCCCGACGGCGTTGAGATTGTCGTCCAGTTTGTCGTTGGCGAACGGTTCCACCAGCAACACCGTGCCATCGTCTTTCAGCGACTCATAAGCGTGGCGGGCGGCGCCGACCGGGTCGCCCATGTCGTGCAGGCAGTCGAAAAAGCAGATCAGGTCGTACTCGCCGCCGGGATAGTTTTTCGCCGTGCCCTCGAAAAATCTGGCGCGATTGCCCACGCCACCTTCTTCGGCCCGTTGCGTGGCGACTGTGACTGACGGCGCGTGGAAGTCGAAGCCGACAAACTGCGATTTGGGAAACGCCTGGGCCATGATCACCGTCGAGGCGCCGTGGCCGCAGCCGATGTCGGCAACCTTGGCCCCGCGTTCCAGCTTCGCCACCACGCCGTCGAGCGCCGGCAGCCATTCGGCGATCAGGTGACCTTTGTAACCAGGGCGGAAGAAGCGTTCGGTGCCGCTGAACATGCACGGGTGGTGATCGCCCCACGACAAGGCGCCATTGCCGCGCATGGCCTTGACCAGTTTGTCCTTGTCATGGAAAAACGACGCCACCACGCCGAGACCGCCAGCGACGTACACCGGCGAATCCTCCACGGCCAGCGCCAGTGCCTGTTCTTCCGGCAAGCGAAACTGACCGTCAACGTGTTCCATATAGCCCGATGCGGCATGGGCGCTGAGCCATTCGCGTACCAGGCGCGGATTGCAGGTGGTTTTTGCTGCGAGGGCTTCGGGGCTGATCGGTTGGCTGTCGGCCATTGCCCGGTACAGACCGAGTTCTTCGCCGACGATGACATTGGCCAGCATCGCCGCGCCACCCATGTCGTTGACCAGTTTGCCCATGAATTCGTTGAGCTTCGCCTCATTCATCACGTGTGCTCCTGAAACAGGATCACCGTCCGGCGGCGTTGAATGTCGAGGCAGGCGCCACCGGGCGGTGGTCACGGATTGGGGCAGGGCACAGCAGACGTCCTGCGGCCCCCTCGACTGGGTAATGAATGAGTCTAGTCTTCTTTTGCTCAATCAGTGCCCAGCCATCGGGGCGGGAACGGGTGCTGACGATAGAAACTGCGCAGCTGTGTCAGGTCGTGCTCATACCAACAGCGCAGCCATTGTTGATACTGCGCTTGCGCGGCAGTTCGCAGTAATGGTCGGTACAGGCTGTCATGGATAGCTTGGGCGGCCTGCATGCCGCTCATCAACGCCTTGAGCACACCGTGCGACGAAGCCGGATCGAGTCGGCATGCAGCATCACCTACGAGAAGGTAGCCGTCACCGGCAACGGTCGCGCTGATGCGCCAGCTTACCTCGGCTCCGCGTATCGTCCCCGATTGCGGTAATGCCTGGAGGTCTTCGGGCAGCATTTGTCTGGACTGCCTGACGGTCTGTAGTGCGTCGGTTTCAAACGCAAGGTGTGTCCAATGGGTCAATTGCGGCCCAATCCGGGCGACCCATGTCCAGCCATCCGTCGTGGCCAGCAGGTGCGGATTGCTCGCGTAGCGGGCCGGCTGACCGTGCATATATCCACAGCGGGCCACTAACACAGGAGAATCGATTTGCTCTGTCAGGTGCAATTGGCGTCCAAGCCAGCCGGCTGCACCACTGGCATCGATCACGTACGAGGTGTAAAGGCAACCGGCGTCGGCTTCTACGCCGATTACCTGTTGCCCGACCGTGAGAGCGCTGTGCGCCCGACACGGCTGGTATATCTCTACACCCGCTGAAGCGGCTTGCTGTAATAACGCGGCGTCCAGTAGCACGCGGCTGATCTGGAAGCCGCGCCACGGGCCAGTTACGTCCGCGCCGAAAGCGTTGAAGCGCGGCGGACCGTTCCAGTGCACCCATTGACCCTCAAAGCGCAGGGTTGACGAGACACAGAGCAGATCGGCGACGCCCAGTTGTCGCAATAACGGTTCGATACCCGGGTGCAGGCTTTCGCCGGGACGGAAGCGGGGAAACGCCTGACGCTCGAGCAAAGCCACGCGCAGTCCACGGCGGGCACAGCTGATGGCGCTCGCACAGCCCGCAGGTCCTGCGCCGATCACTACGACATCAAAGTGTTTCAACCGCGACCTGCCAGGGGCCTGCATCCTGTTTCATCAGGATGAGATCAGTGCTGACAAACAGCAGGACCTGACGCTCGACCTCGACGTGACGCAACTTGAAATCATCATCGGCAATGCTGACGGCTCCGCGCTTGTACATCGAAAAACGCTGCACCCACCCCTCAAGGGCAACGCCGGCTTGCTGCTGTGCGTTGTCGAGTTCGTTGTCTGGTCGCTGCACCTCCAGAAACGACAGCAGTGGCCAGGCATTGCGCCGGGCATTGTCCCTGTCAGCACCAAGCGCGCGGTAAACCCTGTACATCGAGACGACGCGTCTTTCATACGCCGTTTGCGAGGTGTGGCCGGTCAGGCGCAGAGAAAACCGGCCTTGCAGGGCGACCTGTGTGTAATCGGCGTGGACGTAGGCGTGGTACTGGGCAAACAGGCGATTGTCTTCAACGATCAGTTGCGGGCCGCGCTGGTCGTCCCAGGCAATGGCGCCGCCCTGGCCGATTTCCTTGTCGGTCAACGGAATGATGGTGTGCAGGCTTGAGCGTGGTTCGAAGACTCGCGCCGAGTCCGGTGCCACCCCCGGCCAAAAGGAGCCCAGCGCCGCGCATATTTTTGCGTCCTGGGGAAACGGGCTTGCCATCTGATAGCCGGCCAACACGTTGATCCATTGCGCATCCGGGGTTTTCTGCCGAACCCATCCTACCTCCCAGCCCGGGCCGAAAACTCCGGCAGCGCCGTCAGGCAGCGAGGAGGGTCGTGGACTTGGTGCGGGCGGGATTTGTGACAGATCGCGCGGGCACGGTTCAGCCGAGGCGACAATCGCCGTCACCCCTCGGTCCGTATGCGAGAACAATTGATCCTCGAGATTCAGGTTGGCGCAGTACCGCACGTTCGAAAGTGCTTCGAGGCGGGCGTGCCAGACGTCGGAGTCAGGCAAAAGCGGCTCTTCGCGGACCCAGTGCAACAGTTTGCGCTGGCTGCACAATGGGTAAAAATCCGGAGGACCGATAATCGAATAAGCGGCCACCGTCGGCAGAAGGTCGTTGAGTGCCGGGCAATCTGGCCGGACCCAGCCGTCGGCGGTTGCGTCCTGATAATGCAGAGCCTCATAACCACCTTGTCGAACCAGTGCTTCGACATCTGCACGGTCGTTCAGGTTTTCGATGCTGCCATCTGCGTTGACCTTGTGCCGACCATGCACCATGCCAGCGGTGTTGGCTGGCATTAGAAACGTCAGCGGTCGGCCGTCGATCTGGGCGGGTTCGACCAGTCGCGCTTTCGACTGTGGGACCAACAGACCCGCGCCCAATTCATCGGCTGGCGCCCAGTCGGCCAGATTTTCGGTCACGACAAAGGGTGCCTGGCTGATTTGCGGTTCCTCCCAGCCAGTGCCGCTGTGACGTAAATGGATATGCCGCAACTTCTCGTTGATCTGATGGTTTTCCAGCGTTACCGACAATTCCATGCCCGCCAGACACTGGTCCCCATCGAACAGTTTGTGCAGCGGCACCCAGAAGTCCAGCTCTGGATCGACTTCAGCCTGAAAGTCCATGGGGCCGAAGCGCTGCGCATCGCCGCGCAACTGCATGGCAATGTAGGCGCTGTAGCGCACCGGCATGACCCGAATGCCATGCACGTCGTCGTCGACAAATGGCAAAAAGCATCGCTGTCTGGCGTCATATCGGGCGGGCGCGGTGCCGACGCGGGCAATGCCGGTGCGCGAAAAGCACAGGTCGGCGTGTCGGCCGTGCACGGTGTCGGCGGCGCAGCGATATTCACTGGCAAAAGCGACCACCGCCAAAGGTGCGCCTGCGGCGGTCAGCCGCAGTTGATCGAGAGTGGGCGGGGCGATGCTGTAGACATAGTTCAGCACGGTTTCGATTTCGCCCGGCGTCGGAAACAGCAGCAGATCTGTTCCGGTTTCATCGACGGTCACTCGCGGTGACGCCAGTGCGTGATAAAGCAGACTGCGCGAGGGCACCGCTGCTTCGATTGCGCGCGTTCCGTCAGGGGCGAAATCTTCGAATCCGCTCAGGTTGCGGTCAATCTTCATCGGCCGCACAAGTTCGGCTGCCAGTGGCTCCGCAAGCAGATCAAGGCCATGGGCCAACATCAGCGAATGCCAGCCGCCGGGGGCCAACCGGCGACACACGTGTGTCACGGATTCGAGCAGAGTCATGGCTGATCCTCGTTACGGTTCGCGAGCCGTCATCAGACAGCACAAGGCTGATGCCCCGCTACTGTCAGGTCTGACAGTAGCGGGGCGTCTGGACATGCATAACCATAGGGGCCTTTGCCTGGGCGTAACAGTCGGGAGATTCCGACGAGGTTGTAGGCAGATGCCTGCTGTTTGGATGGAAACAGCAGGGGGCAGGAGGGAAATTTAAACGGTGGCTATCAGCCGGGCAGCGGCAACTTCAGCTCAGCGCACAACCCGCCGCCTTCACGATTGCTCAACAGCAGCGAGCCACCCAGCGCCATTGCCAATTGCTGGGCGATCGCCAGTCCGAGTCCGGTGCCGCCGGTGTCACGATTGCGCGAGTTTTCCACGCGGTAGAACGGTTCCAGTACCTGCGCCAGTTCGGCCTCGGCGATGCCCGGGCCGCGATCGAGGACTTTCACCGACAGGCTGTTGCCCTGCGCTTCGACCTGCAATTGCGCGGCGCCGGCGAATTTCAGGGCGTTGTCGGTCAGGTTCACCAGCACTCGGCGCAGGGCCTGCGGACGGGTTTCGATTACCGCTTTGCTTTTGCCGCCGAGCTGCACGTCCTTGCCCATGTCCTGATAGTCGAAGACCAGGCTGTCGAGGAACGAGTCGAGATCAGTACGCCGGCTTTCTTCGGTGGCGCCGTGAACGCTGCGGGCGTAGGCCACGCCTTCGCGCACCAGATGCTCGATCTCGCCCAGATCGCTGCTCAGTTTGTCTTTCTCGACGGAGTCGTCCATGAACTCTGCGCGCAATTTCATCCGGGTGATCGGCGTTTGCAGGTCGTGGGAAATCGCCGCGAGCAGTTGCATGCGTTCTTTCAGGTAGGCGGCGATGCGCGTCTGCATGGCGTTGAACGCCCGTGCCGCGTGGACGACTTCGGTCGGCCCTTGCTCGTCGAGCTTGATCGGGTGAGCGTTGGGGTCGAGGGTTTCCACGGCGTTGGCGAGGCGGGTGAGGGGACGGATGGCAATGCGCACGGCGAGCCAGGTGCAGAGGATCAGCAACGCCAGTTGGCCGAGCAGCACCACCGGCAACCACGGTGACAACGGCACCATCGCCGGGCGGATATCGATGGTCACCGGGCTGCCGTCGCTCAGGCGCAAGTGGCCCTGGAAATGTTGTCTCGGACCGCCGGGAACTTCGGTAAACACGATTGGATAAGTGTCGCCGATGGCCGCCGTAATCGAGGCGATCGCGACGGACTTTTCAGCCGAGGTCACCGGCATGCCCGGTTCGCCCTCATTGAGCAGGTAGCCATAATTGCGCCGGGCCAGACGCGGCAGCCAGGCCTCGCGTTCGACGGCGGGCAGGCGATCGAGGATGGCCATCGACGTCGAGACGTCGGTTTCGAGGTTGCCGAGCATGGTGCTTTTCGCGCTCTGGTAACGCTCGTAATACTGCGCGCCGAACGACAGGCCCTGCGCCAGGATCAGCCCGATCAGGAATATCAGCGACAGGCGCGAGGCGAGGGTACGCGGCCATTGCAGCTTGAGTTTCATGCCGACGCCCCAAGCAGTTCGACCGGCAGCGAAAACACATAACCTTCACTGCGCACAGTCTTGATGTAGGCCGGTTCGCGGGCATCGTCGAGCAGACGTTGACGCAAGCGGCTCACCAGCAAATCAATGGAGCGATCGAACAGATCGGCCTCGCGGCCCTGGGTCAGGTTGAGCAGTTGATCGCGGCTGAGCACCCGTTGCGGATGGTCGAGGAACACCCGCAGCAGGCGGTATTCGGCGCCGCTGAGGGCAACCATGGTGCCGTCGCTGTCGAGCAGGTGGCGGGCCGAGGTGTCCAGTTGCCAACGACCGAACGCCAGCAGGCGTCCGGCTTCGGTGACCACCAGATTCGGCGGCAGCATGCGCGTGCGGCGCAATACGGCGTTGATCCGCGCCAGCAGTTCGCGGGCGGCGAACGGTTTGGTCAGGTAATCGTCGGCGCCCATTTCCAGGCCGATGATGCGGTCGGTCTCATCGTTGCGCGCGGTGAGCATCAGCACCGGCGTCGCCTTGTGTTTGCCCACGCGCAATTCGCGGCACAGCTGCAGGCCATCGTCGCCGGGCATCATGATGTCGAGCACGATCAGGTCGACGGTGTTGGCATCAAGGAAGCTGCGCATCTGCCGGCCATCGGCGACCACTGTCGTGCGCAGGCCGTTCTTCTTCAGGTAGTTGCCTACCAGTTCACGGATCTCGCGATCGTCGTCGACGATGAGAATGTGATCGACATGTTCCATCGGTTCAAGCCTCTGTCAAAAGGGGAATGCCGTGCAGTCTATAGCGCCGTGGAACGCACGCCTGCCTGCCTTTGTATTGCAGTGTATCTGCCCCGACGGCGGATACACGCCGACGCAAAATCACGATTTTTTCGGGGTTTTGTATCGCTCTGTATCTACACACTGCAGGGATACACAACGAGTGATTCTCGTCCTTTCCTGACACAGACGCGATACCTCGAAGGCCTCAAATAGGCTCCATCGAGGCACACACAGACCGCCTCGGCTCAAACCCACTGAAGCCTTGAGGACTACACCATGAACAACAAATCCGTATTCGCCGCCTGCCTGTTCGCCGCGCTGAACATCTGCACCCTGTCGGCCCACGCCGAAGCTGACGTCAGCCGGCAAACCTACACCTACGGCACCCATCTGGATATCCAGAAAGTGCTGTCGATGACCGAAGACACCTCGGTGACCTGCGGCATCACCGAGGCGCGCATGACCTACCTCGATTCCGCCGGCAAAACCCGCGAGCTGGATTACAGCAAATTCGCTGACGGCTGCAACAACCAGAACTGAGTCATCCCTACTTTTTCTGCAAGGAGTTTTGCCATGAACAATGTTTCGCGCTTTCTGACCGCAGCAGCCTTCGCCTTCACCGGTGCCGCCGCCCACGCCAACAGTGCTGTGGAGCAGAGCAGTTGCGCCAGCAGCACCTGCTTCCAGCTGACCACCGTGGCGAAGGAGGGCAGCGATGCCTTGATCGCCGCTGACGGCTCCAGCCGCACACCGCAGGGGCAGATGGTTGCCGCTGACGGATCGAGCCGCACACCGCAGGGGCAGATGGTCGCCGCTGATGGTTCCAGCCGCACACCGCAGGGCCAGATGGTCGCCGCTGACGGATCGAGCCGCACACCGCAGGGCCAGATGGTTGCCGCTGATGGTTCCAGCCGCACACCGCAGGGCCAACTGGTCGCGGAAAACGGTGCCAGTCGTACGCCTCAAGGGCAGTTGCTCGACGGCCAGACTGCATGAGCCACGGCGTAAATAAAGCGAGCTAGCGAGGGACGTTTCCCTCGCTGGCCGGTTGCGTGCCCAGCCCCCACTTCAAGGTGACCCCTTATGTACCTCATTGCATTTCTCGGCGGTCTGCTGACCGTTCTCAGTCCGTGCATCCTGCCGGTGGTGCCGTTTCTGTTCGCTGGCGCCAACCGTACCCGTTCCTCGATCTTCCTGACTCTCGCCGGCATGGCGCTGACCTTTGCGCTGATCTCCAGCCTCGCGGTGGTCAGCAGCGAGTGGGTGATTCAGGCCAGCAACACCGGCCGCCACGTTGCCTTGCTGGTCATGGCGCTGTTCGCCCTGTCGCTGATCTCGGCCCGCGTCGGTGACTGGCTGACCAGGCCGTTTGTCGCGCTCGGCAATCGTCTCGATCAGGACACGCGTAAACGTGCAGGACCGATGGGCTCGATCATGCTCGGTGTCGCCACCGGCCTGTTGTGGGCGCCGTGTGCCGGGCCGATCCTTGGGGTGATTCTGACCGGCGCGATGTTGCAAGGCGCCAATGCGCAGACCAGCCTGTTGCTGCTGGCTTACGGCGTCGGCAGTGCCTTGTCGCTGGGCACGTTGATCTTCGCCGGACGCGGTCTGGTCAATCGGCTGAAACCGTCGATCCCGTTCAGCGGCTGGTTGCGTCGCGGTGCCGGGGTTGCGGTACTTGCTACGGTCGCGGTGATCTCGACGGGCGCCGACAAAACCCTGCTCGCCAATACCTCTTCCGAGGGCGTGGCCAGCGTCGAGAAAAACGTTCTGGAAAACGTGCCGAAAGTGGTCGACTACTTCGTCAGCAAGGTCCGCGCCGATTCAATGATGGACGAGGCCCGGGGCGCGATGCCTTCGCTGTCGGGCGCTGTGCAGTGGCTCAATTCACCGCAGCTCAGTGCCGAATCCCTGCGCGGCAAAGTGGTCCTGGTGGACTTCTGGACCTACGACTGCATCAACTGCCAGCACACCCTGCCGTACGTCAAAGACTGGGCGCAGAAATACGAGAAGGACGGCCTGGTCGTGATCGGCGTGCACACCCCCGAGTACGGCTACGAGCGCATCATCGACAACGTCAAGGATCAGGTGAAAAAACTCGGTATCACCTACCCGGTAGCGATCGACAACGACTACGCGATCTGGCGCAACTTCAGCAATCAATACTGGCCGGCGCATTACCTGATCGACGCCAAGGGCCAGGTGCGTTACAGCCACTTCGGCGAAGGTCGTTATGCAGAGCAGGAGCAGATGATCAAGCAGTTGCTGGAGGAGGCCAAGGCACCGGCCGCCTGATCAACACAACAATGGCTCATGGGTCGCCGATCTTGAGCCATTGGGCTTTTTCCCTGATTTCTTCCCACGACATGCATCCCATGCTCGCTTCGCGACGTACCGTGTTTCATGAGCTTGACAGATCTTCACCGCTCATCGGCAAAGTGCCGTATTTATAGGGCTGACGGACGATTGGCAAGGACGGCGGCCGGTGCTGGCGCGATAGTGAGCGGGCGAGGTCGTTATCAATCTCGCAACGTCGCCAACACTTATAAAAAGAACAGTGAGGTTGCCATGCCCAAATTCGTGATTGAACGCGAGATTCCAGGCGCAGGGAAGCTGTCAGAGGACGAACTCAAAGCCGTTTCGCAGACTTCCTGTCAGGCACTAAGGGATCTGGGGCCGCAAGTGCAGTGGCTGCAGAGCTATGTGACTGCCGACAAAATCTATTGTGTGTATATCGCTCCCGATGAAGAACAGGTGCGCGAGCACGCCAGGCTCGGCGGTTTCCCGGCCAACAGCGTAGCGCGAGTGGTGCGGGTGATCGATCCGACCACTGCTGAATGACCTGCGTATGAATCTGCCACGGAGCTCGCTGCGATGAGTACCCCGATTGATCTCACTGCCCTGAAGGAACGTCAGAAAGTCGCTTGGGCCAGTGGCGACTACGCCGTGATCGGCACCACTTTGCAAATCGTTGGAGAAAGCCTCGCCGAGGCCTGCGATCTGCGCTGCGATGAAGAAGTGCTGGATGTCGCCGCCGGTAACGGCAACGCGACCCTGGCAGCGGCGCGGCGCGGTTGTGTGGTGACCTCGACCGATTACGTGGCGGCACTGCTGGAGCGTGGTCAGGATCGCGCCCGGGCCGAACATCTGGAGGTGATTTTTCAGGTGGCCGATGCCGAGGCGCTACCGTTTCCCGATGAAAGTTACGACGCCGTGCTGTCCACGTTTGGGGTGATGTTCGCGCCTGATCAGGTCACCGCCGCTGCTGAACTGGGGCGGGTCTGTCGTCGCGGCGGGCGGATCGGAATGGCCAACTGGACGCCGGAGGGCTTCGTCGGGCAGATGTTCAAGATTCTCGGCCAGCACCTGCCGCCGCCAGCGGTTGCTCAGCCACCGTCGAACTGGGGCTCGGATGCGTGGCTGCACAAGCAGTTCGATGATCGCGATTTTCTTGTTCGGGTATCCCGCAACCACTTCAATTTCCGCTACCGCTCGGCGGCGCATTTCATTGACATCTTTCGCCACTGGTACGGGCCGGTGCACAAGGCATTTGCGGTGTTGTCGGCGGAGGCCGGGCAGGCGCTGGAGGATGATCTGACCGAGTTGCTCAATCGCTCGAATCGCGCGGGGGAGGCGTCGCTGGTGGTGCCGAGTGAATATCTGGAGGTGGTGATTACCAAGCGCTAGTCCACATCGGATCTCCTGATTGATGAATATCTCTGTGGGAGCGAGCCTGCTCGCGAAAGCGGTGTGCCAGTCAACCTTGATGTTGATGGAACCACCGCATTCGCGAGCAGGCTCGCTCCCACAGGGGAATGTGCTTATTTCAAATGGCCGCGATCAAACCACTCCAGCGCCGTGCGCCAGATGCAGATCCCGAGGAAATAAGCCGACATCAGCAACCACAAACCCATCACCAGCGGATTGATCACTGGGTGATTGAGCACCAGCGACAGGCTGCACAACAGCCAGATCGCCGTCACCGCGATATTGATTGGCATGAAACGACGCACGCGGAACGGGTGCAGGAACTTCATCCGCGTCACCGTCAGCAATGCCAGCGCGATTACGGTGAGGAAGGTAATCCACGGTCCCGGACCAATGATGTACAAACACAACGCAACCACGTTCCAGGCCGCCGGGAAGCCGACAAAATAGTTGTCCTTGCTCTTCATGTTGACGTTGCAGAAACAGAACAGCGACGACACGAGGATCACCGACACCGTCAGCAACAGGGTGTAATCAGGCAGGGGAATGTAGCGGTAGATAAACAGTGCCGGGATGAATACATACGTCAGGTAATCGATGACCAGATCGAGGATCGAACCGTCGAAACTCGGCAGCACCGATTGCACGTTTACCTTGCGCGCCAGTGCGCCATCGAGGCCGTCGACGATCAGCGCCACGCCCAGCCACATCAGGCAATGGATCGGCTGGTTTTCCAGCAGGGCGAGGGTGGCAAGAAAGGCGGTGACCACGCCAGTCGCGGTAAAACCATGGGCGCCCCATGCTTTGAGCCTGGCGATGTGTACGGTGGATATCACGGGGGCGTTCTCCAGAAAGTGAAGCAAGCCGGGTATCGCCCATTATCAGAAAGGGCGTCGGCAAACCGGGTCGGGTTGCAGCTATCGACCGGTTTCGCCGGGATAAGGTTCACCACCCATGAATCTTAGCTGGCTCGCGGAAAATTTCTCGGGTGCGATTTCATCGGTTACCCGGCGTCAGCCCAACGGTGCTGGCGCTATGGCTGCGTCGGTCTATCGTTGCCAGACGCAATCAGGCCGGGGCCTCGGAGGATAACGTCATGAACACCAGCGATTTGCTTGAACAACTGCTGCGAGGCCAGGCCTCGGCGGGACAACAACGCGGGGCTTCGACCGGTGACGGTCTGGGCGGATTGCTCGGTGGCCTGTTGGGCGGCGGCAGTCAGACCGGAGCGGGTGGGGCGGCTGCTTCGGGTGGCCTCGGCGGCTTGGGTGGTTTACTCGGTGGCCTGCTCGGCGGTGGTGGCCTGGGAAGCGCACTTGGTGGCGGTAGCCGAAGCCGTACCGGCGGGACCAATTACGCGGCGCTCGCATCGCTGGGGATGATGGCCTACCAGGCGTACCAGGCCTGGCAACGCAGCCAGGCCAGCAATGCGCCGCAAGATATGCCACAAACCGCCGACCTGCTCGCCGGCCCGCAAATCGAAACCCACAGCCACGCGGTGCTGCGCGCATTGATCGCCGCCGCCAAGGCTGACGGACGCATCGACGACGCAGAAAAGCACCTGATCAGCAGCGAAATCGGCAAACACACCGCCGATCCGCAGTTGCAACAATGGCTAGATGGCGAAGTCGCCAAGCCACTGGATCCCCGCGAAGTGGCGCAATCCGCTGACGGCGATCCTGCCGTAGCCGCCGAAATGTACCTGGCCAGCGTCATGCTGGTGGACGACCAACAGGACGCCGAACGCAGCTATCTCGATGAGCTGGCCGCAGCTTTACAGATCGATCCGGATCTGCAAGTTCATCTGGAACAGCAGGCGAAAGGACAAGCCTGACGCAACGTCAAAAGATCGCAGCCTTCGGCAGCTCCTACCTTTGAAATACGGTGCAACTGTAGGAGCTGCCGAAGGCTGCGATCTTTTGATCTTCAGAGCCAGAAAGGAAAATCCTCAGGGCGCAACCAGAACAGCTCGCATGGTGTTCCTGCCTGCACAGAGTGCGGCGTTTCGAAAATAAAAAGATCGCAGCCTTCGGCAGCTCCTACATTTGGAATACGGTGCACTGTAGGAGCTGCCGAAGGCTGCGATCTTTTGATCTTCAGCGTCAGAAAGGAAAATCCTCAGGGCTAAACCAGAACAGCTCGCATGGTGTTCCTGTCTGCGCAGAGTGCGGCGTTTCGAAAATAAAAAGATCGCAGCCTTCGGCAGCTCCTACCTTTGAAATACGGTGCAACTGTAGGAGCTGCCGAAGGCTGCGATCTTTTGATCTTCAGAGCCAGAAAGGAAAATCCTCAGGGCGCAACCAGAACAGCTCGCATGGTGTTCCTGCCTGCACAGAGTGCGGCGTTTCGAAAATAAAAAGATCGCAGCCTTCGGCAGCTCCTACATTTGGAATACGGTGCACTGTAGGAGCTGCCGAAGGCTGCGATCTTTTGATCTTCAGAGCCAGAAAGGAAAATCCTCAGGGCGCAACCAGAACAGCTCGCATGGTGTTCCTGTCTGCGCAGAGTGCGGCGTTTCGAAAATAAAAAGATCGCAGCCTTCGGCAGCTCCTACCTTTGAAATACGGTGCAACTGTAGGAGCTGCCGAAGGCTGCGATCTTTTGATCTTCAGAGCCAAATGGCATCCCACAAAGGGTAGTCCCCAAGGCGCGCCACCAGACCGGCTCTTACAGGATTCTTGACTACATAAAGCGCAGCGGCTCTAAGATCCTCATCCCGCCTCAACGCGCGGTCGTAATAACCTCGCTGCCATAATTGTCCCTGGCGACCATGTCTTCGATTGTAAGCCTGGCAACTTCGGGACTTAACGCGACACATAAGATCCGCAAGCGAGCCGTGATCAAGCTCAAGTAGCCAATGCAGATGGTCCGGCATTACGACCCAAGCCAGAGAGGTGGCTAACCCGGCTTCACTGCAACGTCTCAGCTCGTTGACCACCAGCCTCCCGTCGTGCCAATTGGTAAAAACACGTTCACGTCGGTTAACCACAGCGGTCAGTAAATAAATTCTTCCGGTTTCAGAGTGTCGGCCCATTCTCAGACGACAGGCTTTTGCAGCAGCGGGCATTCCATTGCCTCCCTTTCAATAACTTGAAAAAACCTTAGCGTCTGCACTCTGTTTAGCCAGCCCAGCCAATTACTGGATGTGTCGTTACAAGCTCCGGCCGTTCCATCCGTCCGGGGCTTTTTTACCTCGATTGAATTTTTCCGCCGCCGTGTCGCTCTTCTGCATAACAGAACCCGTCTGCCATCGGTGCGCTCATGAACAGGAACCTCGACGATTACAACCGCATGCGTGATTTTTCCGCGACTTCGGAACCGGCCGCAGTCAAGCGCTCGGGCCGTAAGACGGCCAAGGATCATGCCTTGCAGTTCTGCATCCAGAAGCACGACGCTTCGCACCTGCATTACGACTTTCGCCTCGAACTTGACGGTGCCCTCAAGAGTTGGGCTGTGCCGAAGGGGCCGTCGCTGGATCCTTCGGTCAAGCGCTTGGCGATCCATGTCGAGGATCATCCGCTCGATTACGCGACGTTTGAAGGCAGCATTCCCGAGGGGCATTACGGCGCCGGTGATGTGATCGTCTGGGATCGCGGCGTGTGGATTCCGCTGGAGGATCCGCACAAGGCCTACGCCAAGGGCCGGCTGAAGTTCGAGTTGCAGGGCGAGAAGCTCGGCGGCGTATGGAATCTGGTGCGCACGCACATGCCGGGCAAGAAGGAGCAATGGTTCCTGATCAAGCATCAGGACAACGCCGCGCGACCGCAGGATGATTTCGACGTGCTGGTTGCCGAGCCCGACAGCGTGCTCAGCGAGCGCACGATTGTCGGCAAATCGGCGACTGCCGCCGATAAAGCCAAACCGATAAAAAAGGCCCCGGCCAAGCCGCGCAAGCAGGCGTCCGGGCAGCTTACCGGCGCGCGCAAGGCCAAGCTGCCGGCGCTGATCAAGCCGGAACTGGCGACGCTGGTCGACAGCGCACCCGAAGGGCAGTGGAGCTACGAGATCAAGTTCGACGGCTACCGGATCATGGCGCGGATCGATCACGATGAGGTTCAGCTGTTCACCCGCAATGGCCATGACTGGACGCACAAACTGCCGCAGCAGGCCAAGGCGCTGGCGGCATTGGGTCTGGAATCGGCGTGGCTCGACGGTGAAATGGTTGTGGCCAATGAGCAAGGCGTGCCGGATTTTCAGGCGTTGCAGAATGCCTTCGATGCCGGGCGCAGCGGCAATATCGTTTATTACCTGTTCGACGTTCCGTATCTCAACGGCGTTGACCTGCGCGACGTACCGGTCGAAGAGCGTCGCGCCGCGCTGAGCACCATCCTCGGTGCGCAGAAAGAATCCTCAACGCTGCGTTTCTCCGAAGCCTTCGAAGAAACCCCGGACGCGCTGCTCAACAGCGCCTGCCAGATGCAGATGGAAGGCCTGATCGGCAAGCGTCTCGGCTCGCCTTATGTATCGCGGCGCAGCGGTGACTGGATCAAGCTCAAGTGCAAGCATCGCCAGGAGTTCGTCATTGTCGGCTACACCGATCCGAAAGGCGCGCGCAGTGCTTTCGGCGCGTTGCTGCTGGGCCTGCACGACCGTGACAGCGGCGAGTTGCGTTATGCCGGCAAGGTCGGCACCGGGTTCAACGAAACCACATTGAAATGCATCCTCGCCCAACTCAAGCCGTTACTGACCAAGAGCGCGGCGGTGGTCAATCCGCCCAGCGGTTTCGACGCCAAGGGCGTGCACTGGCTCAAACCCAAACTGCTGGCCGAAGTGGCATTCGCCGAGATGACCAAGGATGGCTCGGTGCGTCACGCCGTGTTCCATGGTTTGCGCGATGACAAACCGGCCAGGGACATTACAGAGGAGCGAGCGAAGCCTGTGAAAGCTGCCAAGTCCGACAAGTCTGAAAAGACCGAAAAAACCAAAACCGCCGCCAAGCAACCGGCGAAGAAAAACGCCGCCAGCAAAGCCGAAACCGCACCGTCGCAATCAGGACTGGCCGGCGGCAAGGTGCGCATCACCCACCCGGATCGAGTGATCGACGCCGTCAGCGGCACGACCAAAATGCAACTGGCGCAGTATTACGCCAGTGTCGCCGAATACATCCTGCCGCAACTCAAGGATCGCCCCGTCGCACTGGTGCGTGCTCCCGACGGCATCGCCGGCGAATTGTTCTTCCAGAAGAACGCCGATCGCCTGGCCATTCCCGGCATCACCGCACTGGACAAGGACGTCACCGGACAGCCAGTGATGATGATCAATAACCCCGAAGCGCTGGTCGGCGCGGTGCAGATGAGCACGGTGGAGCTGCACACCTGGAACGCCACGACGGTGGATCTGGACAAGCCAGATCGCTTCGTCCTCGACCTCGACCCGGATCCGGCGCTGCCATGGAAAAGCATGGTTGAAGCCACCGCGCTGACCCTGACCGTGCTCGATGAGTTGGGCCTCAAAGCCTTCCTGAAAACCAGCGGCGGCAAAGGCATTCACCTGGTGGTGCCGTTGACCCGCAAGCATGGCTGGGACGAAGTGAAGGACTTCAGCCACGCCATCGTCAGCCACATGGCCAAGTTGCTGCCGGATCGTATTTCAGCGGTGTCCGGGCCGAAAAACCGCGTCGGGCGGATCTTCATCGATTACCTGCGCAACGGCCTCGGCGCCACCACCATTTGCGCTTACGCCGCACGGGCACGGGAAGGTATGCCGGTGTCGGTGCCGCTTTACCGAGAGGAAGTCGCTGAAATCAAGGGCGGTAATCACTGGAACATCTACAACGTTCACGAACGTTTGACCGAAGTCGGCGATGAGCCTTGGGCGGACATGAAGAAGACCCGTCAGACCATCACCGCCGAAATGCGCAAACGCGTCGGCATGAAAAAGTGATCAGGTGTCGCGCAGCAAGTCGTGGGCGTTGAGCAGTTCGAAGGCGATTTGCGGGTGGTTTTCCAGGCCCTTGCGGATCGCCGCCGGGATCGCTGCGCGTGTCTTGCGACACAGGCCGGGCAGCTCGTCGATCTGAATGGCAATGCCGCGCATGGTGCGCACTTCGTTGAAGCCGGGGGCGACATCGACGCGGATGCCCAACTGCTCGTACATGCGCTGTTGCAGGCGTTTGAGGTCGTCGAGGTCTTTGAGTTGTTCCAGGCGCGCCAGGAGAATTTTTTCCTCGGCACGAGTCAGGCGCAGGATGCGCAAATCCGCGCCAGGCGTTTCCAGCAACGGATCGCGCCCGCAGATGCAGGCGCCGGGTGGGCAGGGTGAGCGCAAGGTCAGGGTCGTCGTCATGGCCTCCATCATAGAGGCCGTCGGATGGATTTGCCTATGCGCACTCAGCGGCCGTCCATCGGCCGCTGCTTCCCTCGTGACTACTGATGCACGCCTTCGTATTGCACCAGAATGGCGTTGGCCAGGTCTTCATCGCTGGCGTTCAAGCCAGGGTTGGCCTGGCGCACCTGTTGCAGTACCGACTCAAGATAAACCCCACGAATGGCCCCGCCGCTTGCAACGAACGCAGACACGTCGTCACGGGCCGGAATCACCATTTTGTCGTCCTTGAAGGTCGAGTACAGCGACGCGGAAACACCTGCGGAGGTGGCGACGTCACCCGCGTCAACGCGGGCCAGCGCCGAACCGACCGGCAGGCAAAGCATTAAAGAAGAAATCAGGACTAACTTGCGCATGACGTGTTCCTCCACAGGCGCTAAGCAAAAAGGGAAGGGACTACATAACGTCAGAGGTGAACGGCGCGCCGGAGTTCCGTTAGCGCTGAAAACGAAGCGGCGAGGAACCGGGCAAAAAGGCAGAGTGTCTACCGCATGCCTGCATTGCCGAGAATCGAACCATGCTCGTCAGAGCCAGCGACAACATTGCCCAACCGGCAGATACGCGAATCGAAGCGCTTTTGCTCGCTGGATTTGTCTGCCTGACCATCGCGCTCGGCCTGTTCCCGCGCAGCCGCGTCGACTGGCTATTGGAAAATGTCTTGGCGTTGGCGCTGGTGTTAGCCCTGCTGCTGGCGCATCGGCGTTTTCGCCTGTCGACGCTGTCGCTGGGGATGCTCTTCGCCTTCCTGTGCATTCATGAAGTCGGCGCGCATTACACCTATTCGCGGGTGCCGTACGATCAGTGGGGCACACTGCTGACCGGCGTCAGCGTAAACAAGGTGCTGGGTCTGGAACGCAATCACTATGACCGGCTGGTGCACCTGAGCTATGGATTGCTGCTGGTCTGGCCGATGCGCGAAGTTCTGCTGCGCCTTACGCCGTTGCGCGGCGCGTGGCTGGCGCTGATGGCCCTGAATATGGTGCTGGCGACGTCGGCGTTGTACGAGTTGATCGAATGGGTGGGCGGCGCTTACCTGGGCGACGACACTGGCAAGGCGTTCGTCGGTGCGCAGAATGATCCATGGGATTCGCAGAAGGACATGGCCCTGGCGCTGTTCGGCGCCGGGCTGTCCTTGCTGGTGTTGACGCGCTGGCGTCGAGCGCCGCGCTGAGGGATCAGATCACCCCGCAAGCCATGCGATCACCGCCACCGCCCAGAGGCTTGGGCATGTCGGAATGGTTGTCGCCGCCGGCGTGAATCATCAGAGCGTGCCCCTTGATCTCGGAAATTTTCTTCAGGCGCGGCGCCAGCACCGGGTAGTTGGCGACACCATCAGCCGTCACATACACCGCCGGCAAATCACCCAGATGCCCGTCAGCATAAGGGCCAAGGTGCTTGCCGGTTTTCGCCGGGTCGAAGTGTCCGCCAGCGGCCAGTGCTGCGCCCTTGACGCCATCCTTGGTGCCCGCTTCGCAGCTGCCGTTTTCATGGACATGGAAACCGTGAATACCCGCTGGCAAAGATTTCAGGTCGGGGGTGAAAAGCAGGCCATAAGGCGTCTCACTGACAGTCACCGAACCGATCGCCTGCGGCGCACCGTCGGCGCTGACCAGGTTGATCGCGACTTTCTCCGTTGCCGCCTGCGCGGTGCCGATTGCCAACGTGCCGAGCAGACCAAACCACAGTGCGCGTTTCATAAGCGTTTCCTTCAGCTGCATGAATGTTCGAAGCGCTGGATTGATAGCCGGCCAGGGTTAACCGGCGATGAAGGCGTTATCCAGCGGCGCTGCAATGTGTGACCGGGTTCGCGTTTGAAAAGTTTTGCCGGATTCAAGTCGCCGCTGACATCAGCCGATACGCTCTGTGTCGGCAGTTCCCTGCACATAGGCTTAACTGAAATCCGACAAGCGCAATCCAGCGTGCCCACGGGAGATTCCACGGTGTCGATCAAACTGCGTTTGGTGTTGCTGATTGCGACCAGCCTGCTGACGGCGCTGATCGTGAGTCTGGTCAGTTACGTCGGCAACCTGCGGATGGCCACGGCGGTCGGCGATAACACGGTGAGCATGAGCGCGCTGCGCAATCACATGGAAGCCGACATGATGCACGACGCCCTGCGCGCCGATGTCTATTCGGCGATGCTGGTCGGCCTGGGCAAAAGCACCGCCACCGCGACCGAGGTGCGCGATTCGCTCACCGAGCATGCCGGGCATTTTCGTGAAGTGCTGGATGACAACCTGAAATTGCCGATCAACCCGCAGCTGCGCACGGCGCTGGAGCAGATCAAGCCGAGCCTCGACACCTACATCAAGTCCGCCGAACAGATTGTCGGCGTGGCGCTGGACAAGCCGGATGCCGCCGAGCAGCAGCTTGGTACTTTCAATAGCGCCTTTACTCAGCTCGAAGAGCAGATGGGCGCGCTCAGCGAACTGATCGAAAACAACACCCTGCACACCAGCGAAGGCACCGAAGCGGCCATCCGTCACGCTAATCTTGCGCTGGCAGTGGTGCTGGCCGTCAGTCTGTTGCTGCTGCTGATTCAGGGGCGCTGGGTCATCCTGAGTATCATGGGGCCGCTCAAATCCGCCAGCCGCATCGCCGAAAGCATTGCCCATGGCAATCTCAGCGAACCGATTGTCGAGCCCGCCGGCAAGGACGAAGCCAGCGTGTTGATCCGTACATTGGCGACCATGCAGCGTGATCTGCGCAACATGATCGACGTGGTGCGGCGCAACGCTCACGGCGTCAGTGGCATGAGCGAGCAGCTCAGCCAAGGCTGCCATCAGGTCGCCGACAGCAGCCAGCAGCAAAGCGTTGCCGCCGGCACCATGGCGGCCGCCGCCAGCCAGATGACCGCGAGCATCGAAGAGATCACCCGCCACGCCGAACGTGCCCTGAACATGGCCAATCAGGCGGAAAACCTGGCCAAGGAGGGGGGCGGGGTGATCCACCAAGTGGTCAGCGACATGGACGACATCGCCCGCTCGGCACAGCAGTCGGCGCAGGTCATCCGCACGCTGGATCAGGAATCCGAGGCAATCTTCAACATCATTCAGGTGATCAAGAGCATCGCCGACCAGACCAACCTGCTGGCCCTCAACGCCGCGATCGAGGCGGCGCGGGCAGGTGAGCAGGGCCGTGGCTTTGCCGTGGTCGCCGATGAAGTGCGCAGTCTGGCCGCACGCACCAGCGCCTCGACCCAGGAAATCGCAGCGATGGTCGCGCGCATCCAGAGCAGCACGCGCGAGGCGGTCAGCAGCATGGAGGCCGGCGTGGCGCAGGTCGACAAAGGCATGGCGGTGACGGCGGAAGTCGAGCGGGCGATTCGCGAGATCCTCGACGCCACGCTGAACACCACGCAACTGGTCAACGACATCACCCGCACGATTGGCGAACAGAGTATGGCCAGTAACGAAATCGCCCATCAGGTGGAGATGATTGCGGGAATGAGCGAGGGCAATAGCCGGGTGATCGGGCAGACCGCGACGACTACCGATGAATTATCGAATCTGGCGGGGCAGTTGGCGCAGTCGGTGGATCGGTTTCGGTTGTGATGTTGGGGTAGGCTTGCGGGTTTTCTATTGCCTGAGCCAGCGCTTTCGCGAGCGGGCTCGCTCCCACAAGGTTCGCCAGTGTCGAGTCCTTTGTGGGAGCGAGCCTGCTCGCGAATAGGCCAGCTCTGACAGGATTGAATCAGGCCAATGGTCCCTTAATCAAAACCTGAACGCCTGCCGCCCAACCAACAACCATTTCCCACCTTGTTTCTGCCAGATCTGGAAATTCTCGATCTCGGTCGGAATCACCTCGGTCCCCTTCAACGCCTGTGCGGAGAAGTGGTGGCGCACTAATGCGGTATCGCCGGACATCGTGATGGTCTGCTTTTGCATCTCCAGGGTCTTGAATGCGCTGCGGCCGGTTTCGATGTCGGCGATGAATTCCTGCTTGTCCTGAATCTTGCCGCTGGAGTGGCCGTAGGTCAGGTTCGGCGCGGTCAGAGCGTTCAACTCGGCGATGTCTTTGTGCAGCATCGCCTGGGTCAGGTGATCGACTGCTTGGGCAACTTCTCTTTCCGCCGGGGCAGGGGCGGCGATGGCGCAGGCGCTGAAGGCGCAGAACAGGCCGATGAGGAGGCGCGACTTGGTCATGGTGTTTCCTTGTTGTTATTGGGTTTGGATGACTGGTTCATTTCGTCAGTCATCGTACAACGTAGCAGGTAATTTTCTGCATGAACAACGAGCGGTTGGCACTGATTTATCAAGTTGCGATGCGTATCGCGCAAAAAAGTTTGCAGGCCGATGCCTGATCGCCATCATGTTTGGTGCCCGATGGCCGATAAGTCCCTGAGCGGAAAAAGACTTTCAAGTCGGGAACAGACGCGCGGGTTCGCCCTGACGTGATATTCTCCGCGCCAATTTGCTTTGACCTAATTCGGTTGGCCTGCCTTTTCAGCGGGCCGACGGGATCCCTGTCGCTCAAGCAGCTGAAGCCAATAACGATAAGAAGTCAGTTCAGAAGGGACATTAACTGAGGTCGATGCCACATGTCGGCCTTGTGTGCCCACCCGTCAATATTGAAGTGTGCCCGATTGCGCGATGCCAGCCTGAGCGTCAACCAAGCGCAACGCAGACTGATAACAACGACGGGCGGAAGGCGTTTTATCATAGGTGCAACAGATGTTTAAGAAAGTGAACACAGCCTTGCTCGGTCTGGCTTTGGCGATGGGGATGTCGTCTGCCAATGCTGCCGAAGCGAAGAAAGTTGACGTCCTGCTGATCGGCGGCGGCATCATGAGCACCACCCTGGGTGTGTGGATCAATGAGCTGGAACCGACCTGGTCGATGGAAATGGTCGAGCGCCTCGATGGCGTCGCCCTGGAAAGCTCCAACGGCTGGAACAACGCCGGTACCGGTCACTCGGCTCTTGCCGAGCTGAACTACACCCCGGAAGACGACAAGGGCAACGTAACGATCCCGAAAGCTGTCGAGATCAACGAAGCGTTCCAGGTTTCCCGCCAATTCTGGGCGTGGCAGGTTCAGCAGGGCGTGCTGAAGAACCCTCGCTCGTTCATCAACACCACTCCGCACATGAGCTTCGTGTGGGGCGATGACAACATCAAGTTCCTGAAAAAGCGCTACGAAGCACTGCAGGCGAGCCCGCTGTTCGCCGGTATGCAGTACTCCGAAGACCCGGCTGTGATCAAGAAGTGGGTACCGCTGATGATGGAAGGGCGTGACCCGAATCAGAAAATCGCGGCCACCTGGAGCCCGCTGGGTACAGACATGAACTTCGGCGAAATCACCCGCCAGTTCGCCGCTCACCTGCAGACCAAGCCTAACTTTGATCTGAAACTGTCGAGCGAAGTCGAAGACATCACCAAGAACGCCGATGGCACCTGGCGTGTCAGCTACAAAAATCTGAAAGACGGCAGCAAGACCGAGACCGACGCCAAGTTCGTGTTCATCGGCGCCGGCGGCGGTGCCCTGCACCTGCTGCAGAAGTCGGGCATTCCTGAAGCCAAGGAATACGCAGGCTTCCCGGTTGGTGGCTCGTTCCTGGTGACCGAGAACCCGACGATTGCCGAGCAGCACCTGGCCAAGGCCTACGGCAAGGCTTCGGTTGGCGCGCCACCGATGTCGGTTCCGCACCTGGACACCCGTGTCCTGGACGGCAAGCGCGTCATTCTGTTTGGCCCGTTCGCGACCTTCAGCACCAAGTTCCTCAAGGAAGGTTCGTACTTCGACCTGCTGACCAGCACCACCACCCACAACATCTGGCCAATGACCAAGGTCGGCATCAAGGAATACCCGCTGGTCGAGTACCTTGCCGGTCAGTTGATGCTGTCGGATGAAGACCGTCTGAACGCGCTGAAGGAATACTTCCCGAACGCCAAAGCCGAAGACTGGCGCCTGTGGCAAGCCGGCCAGCGCGTGCAAATCATCAAGCGTGATGAAGCCGCTGGCGGCGTGCTGAAACTGGGCACCGAGATCGTTGCTTCGCAAGACGGCTCGATCGCCGGCCTGCTGGGCGCATCGCCGGGCGCGTCGACCGCTGCGCCGATCATGCTGAGCGTGCTGCAGAAAGTCTTCAAAGACAAAGTCGCAACCCCAGAGTGGCAGACCAAGCTGCACCAGATCGTGCCAAGCTATGGCACCCAGCTGAACAGCGATCCGGCCAAAGTGGCTGCCGAGTGGGCTTACACCGCCAAGATCCTCGAACTGCCGACACCTCCGGTGATCGGTCAGGTAGCTGCTCCGGCGGCACCTGCGGCTGACAAAGCCGTAGCGCCGAAGGAAAACGCTGCACGTGACATGGCTCTGTAACCAGAACCCTGAAACACAAAACCCACTGAACCGGCGACGGTCAGTGGTTTTTTTTGTACGCCGAACCTGTAGGAGCTGACGAGTGCAACGAGGCTGCGATCTTTTGACTTTGACTTTGACTTTGACGTTTGAAGATCAAGATCAGGATCAAAAGATCGCAGCCTCGTTGCACTCGTCACCTCCTACGCTCCTACGTTCCGGCGAAGATTCAGGCTTTTGCGGACGCCAGATAAGCACCGAGGCGCCGACCCATTTCTTCGCCCAGTGCCTGCAATCCGCTCAGCGGCCGTACCATCACTTCGAACTCGACAATCTTGCCGTGCTCATCGAAGCGAATCATGTCGATACCTTTGAGTTCCTTGCTGCCGACCCTGGCGCTGAATTCGAGAATCACATTCAGGCCATCCGCCGTCGCCAACTCGCGGTGATAGGCGAAATCTTCGAAGACTTCAAACACGGTGTTGAGGATCATCGCCACCACCGGCGCGCCGGGGTAGGGCGTGTGGGCCATGGGCGAGCGGAACACAGCTTGCGGATCGAGCAGTTCGGGCAGGGCTTTGAGATTGCCGCTGCGGATCATCGCGTGCCAGCGCTCGAGGGACGCGGCGACGTTGGGCTGCAAGGCGAGGTCGGGCATGGTCACTCCGGTTTTTCTTGTTGTCGGTCGGCAATGACTGTAGATCAACTGCGCCGAAAGTGGATCCTCAAGTCTCAGCCTGAATACCGCTTCATGCCCGAAGCGGATCAGATGCGCATCTGATCCGTATTTTTCTGTTTCATCTGCCTCTGTATTCAGTACAGCCACAGGCTCAGAATGCCCCGGCAGTGCGGCCAGTCACCCTCCGACCTCATCCCGAAGCGTTCGGTGCACCGCACACCCAGCATCAAGGAGCGCAACATGTACAAGATGGCGATTTTTCTCGGCGGCTTTCTGACCTTGACCATTCTGATTGGCGTGCTGGCGACGATCTCTCCAGTCTGATCCGCACGCAGCTTTTTCGAACTCTGCCGTTCTCCTGCTTTCAGTTGCAGAACAGGGCCAATACGCGCCCGTCACTGAAAGTTCGAGGAGTGAAACATGCGTAAAACAACCTCGCAGGGACGTTGGGTTCCCGTCGGCTTGATGGTCGCTGCGCTGACCGGTTGCGCGATGAGCAACACCGATTCGCCGGTGCAGACGCCCGGTCAGGCCAAGGCGTCCGATACGGAGATGCTCGAAGTCGGCGCGCAATGGTTGCAGGACAAACCGCCGATCCGCGCGTTGAACATGTACCTCGATGGTTTCCATTTTTACAGCGGTCATCCCGGCGCGCAGATGGAAGCGCACCACTACTGCTCGGCGCTCAACGAAGAAGTGTTCCAGTGCGTGATCTACGACGGCAACACCGCTGAAGCCAAGCTGATGGGCGTCGAATACATCATCAGCCAGCGCCTGTTCACGCAATTGCCGGCAAAAGAGAAAGCCTTGTGGCACAGCCACGCTCACGAAGTCAGTTCTGGCCAGTTGGTCGCGCCGGGCATCCCGCAAGTGGCAGAAACGCGCTTGATGGAAAAACTCGCCAATACCTACGGCAAGACCTGGCACACCTGGCATACCGATCAGGACAAGCAACTGCCGCTGGGCGTGCCGCAGTTGATGATGGGCTTTACCGCTGACGGTCAGGCCGATGCGCAAATGGTCCGCCAGCGCGATCAGCGCCTGGGCATTGATAGCGCCGAAAAGAAAAAGGCCCGTGCCGAGATCAAACCGGCGCCGGTCGCACCGGGGGCTGACGCGTGGCAGAAGGGTAATGTCATCCAGCTCAACGACCCGACCGGCCATCAACACGTCATGCCGCGTCCGGCCACCTCAGGCGATGAGAATGCCCGGAGCCAGCCGTGATTTACGGCGCGCCGAACAGCATCGTCCAGTAAACACCCTCGTCGCTGCGCGCTTCACTGGCGAAGCCGGCGCCGACCTGAGTGAACATCGGGTTCATCAAGTTGGCGCAATGGCCCGGGCTGGCCAGCCAGCCGGCCATGGCCTTACCCGGTGAGCTTTGTCCGGCAGCGATGTTTTCCCCGACCTGGCGGCCGCGATAACCGGCAGCACGGGCGCGGTCGGCCGGCATGTCACCATCAGGATCGCGGTGGGCGAAATAATTGCCGTAAGCCATGGCCTTGCTGTGGCCCTGAGCCGCTGCGCCGAGGGCGGCGTTCCAGCTCAACGGTCGCGCGGCGGCAAAGCGCTGGCGGCCGCACATGCGCGGCCGGGCGCGGGCGGCATTGACCTCGGCGAGCAACGCCTTGCCAACGCTGCGGTTGTCACCGACGCGGCTGTCGAGCACCGGTTGTGCCAGTACTACCTGCCATTGATTGCGCGAATGGCTGACGCCGATGTCGGCGTAGTTCGCATCCAGCAAGGCGCCGCAATAATCGCTCTGCAACTGATCGAAGGCCTCGTCGGCGTCTTCGGCTCCGATAATGCGGATGCTGCGAACCGTGATTGCTGAATAGCCGGAAGACTTCAACGCCTCGCGCATGCCGCCGCCGTAGCGATAGCCGATCGGCAAGGCCAGATTCGATTTCAACGCCAAAGGCGCCAGACGCTGCGCAGGGCGGCGATCGCAGCGTTGCGGATGGGCGCGGTAATCATTGATGGCGGCCACCAGCTCGCGCTCCGCACTGGCGTGGGCGGATTCAGTGAACAAAGGAAACAGGCTCAACAGGCACAGCGAAACGAAGCGAGACGAACGAACGAGGTGGCGCATGGGACGGACAGCTCTGAAAGGGGACAGCGCTAGAGTGAGGGAGCCGTGTGTGGCGGCGCGAATGAGACTGAAGTTTTGGGACTTGGTTCAGTGGCGGCAAATGCAATTGGATTGCTGTTGTTTGAACCACTGCCTTCGCGAGCAGGCTCGCTCCCACATTGGACTTGCGGCGTACCCGGAACACCCGTGGGAGCGAGCCTGCTCGCGAAGGGGCCAGCCCGGCCAGCGCCTCTATCGCTGGGGAGCAACCACTAGCGATTCAACACATCCCCCATCCACCGCAAATACGCCCCCCGCTCGGAAATCGAGTTATGCCCCGAGTCCGGCACCACTTTCAGCGTCGCCACACCCGCAGGAAAACTCTCGAACAGCCGCTGTGTACTGCTGCGTCCAATCACTTCGTCATCACTGGCCGCCAACAGCAACGTCGGCGTGCGGATATGCGCCGCGTACTTGCCCGATTCAAAACGATCCTTGAGCAACCAGTTCACCGGCACCCACGGGTATTGCCGTGCGGCGATTTCCTCGAGGCTGTTGAACGGCGTCACCAGAATCAGATTCTGCACCGGCCGCTGACTGGCCAGGCGCACCGCCACCCCCGAGCCGAGGCTGCGTCCGATGACCGCAATCTGCGGGTGGCTGGCGTAGACCTGATCAAACAACGCCAGCGCATCTTCGGCAATCGCAGCTTCGGATGGCGAGCCGGTGCTGCCAGCGAAGCCCCGGTAATGCAGGAAATACAGCGCGTAGTCAGGAAACGCCTCAGTGAATTCCGGCAGATTTCGCGATACGTCCTCGGCATTGCCGCCGAAATAGATCAGCGCCCGCGTTCCGCTGCGCTCTCGAGTGGTCACCCAGACTTCAGCGTTCGGCATCGACAGCTTCATCCGCGAATCCGCTGCAACCACGGCGGCAGGCTGGGGAAACCAGATCAGCGAGCGCTGAAACACGAACAGCGCGGCGCACAGCACCAGGTACACGGCAATGATGAAAACGACGAGTGACATCAGGGTTCGGGACATTCGGCTACTTTTAACGGGGTGAGAGGTTGGCTGTGGCAGTGTAGTTCAGCGACTGCGCCTGACAGCCGGCGCACACACCGTGCAACAGATCCGCGCAGCAGGAGGACTCGCATGCGCCACACTGAGGGGTACTCACGTCGCCGCTTGCTCACGCTGGCTGCCCAAGCTGCGGCGCTGCTCACCATTGATCGGGCGTTGGCCAGCAGCGTAGCGCCGACCGCCACTGCGCCGCCCACGGCAGGAGACCAGACCATGCAGACCCGCGCCATCCCTTCCAGCTCCGAGGCACTGCCCATGGTCGGCTTGGGCACCTATCGCGGTTTCGACGTCGCTGCGGGCGATCCGGTTTACCGGCAATTGCCCGCCGTGCTCGAAGCGCTGTTCAGGAAGGGCGGCACGCTGATCGACAGCTCGCCGATGTACGGCCGCGCCGAGCAGACCACCGGTGAACTGCTGTCGATCCACGAACCGCGCTCGCCGGCGTTTCTCGCCACCAAGGTGTGGACGCGCGGGCGCGAGGAGGGCATCGCGCAGATGGAGCAGTCCTTCAGACTGCTGCAAACCGAGCGCATCGACCTGATGCAGATTCACAACCTGCTCGACTGGCAAACCCACTTGCCGACCCTGCGCGAATGGAAGGAGCAGGGGCGGATTCGCTACATCGGCATCACCCATTACACCTCGTCGGCCTATGACGAAGTCGAAGCGGTGTTGAAGGCCGAGAAGCTGGACTTTCTGCAAATCAACTACGCCCTCGATGATCGTGCGGTCGAGAAACGCATCCTGCCGCTGTGCCGCGAGCGTGGTGTGGCGGTGATTTGTAATCGGCCGTTTGGCGGCGGCGATTTGCTCGCCCGGCTCAAGGGCAAGCCGCTGCCGGCCTGGGTCTCGGATGTGCAGGTCAACAGCTGGCCGCAACTGGTACTGAAATTCCTGCTGGCGCACCCGGCGGTGACCTGTGTGATTCCCGGGACCAGCAATCCGCGCTACATGGCGGACAACGCCGGCGCTGGTTTTGGGCCGATGTTGACCGATGCGCAGCGGCATCAGTTGATTGCGTTGCTGGGCTGAGCCGGGTCAACCGCGATAGCGCAACGCCTCCAGCAACAACGCAAACGCTGGCGCTGCCTGGCGTCGGCTCGGGTAGTACAGGTGATAACCGGAAAATGTCGGGCACCAGTCTCCAAGCACCTGGACCAGGCGACCGTCGGCGAGAAAGGGCGCGACGACGTTTTCCGGGATGTAGCTCAGACCGAATCCGTCCAGTGCAGCGTCGAGCAACGGGTATACGCCATTCAGGGTGACCTGCCCGGCAACGCGCACCTTCAGACTTTCACCGTCCTTTTCGAACTCCCACGAATACAGCCCGCCATTGGTTGGCAGGCGCAGGTTGTTACAGGCGTGGTCGGTCAGGTCGCGCGGGGTTTGCGGCGGATCGCGCCGGGCGAAGTAGGCGGGGGAGCCGACCACGGCCATGCGCATATCCGGACCGATACGGGTGGCGATCATGCCTTGGGCGACGTCTTCGCCCAGGCGCACACCGGCATCGAAGCCCTGGCCGGCGATGTCGACGAAACCATAGTCACAGCAAACCTCGACCGACACATCCGGGTATTGGGGCAGGAAATCCTGCAACACCGGACGCAGGATCCAGTTCAGCGAATGGTCGGTGGCGCTGATGCGGATCTTGCCCGCCGGAGTTTCACGCAGGTTGCTCAGGGCGGCCAGTTCCCCTTCGATTTCATCGAAGCGCGGACCGATGGTTTGCAGCAAGTGTTCGCCGGCCTCGGTCGGCGAAACGCTGCGCGTGGTGCGGGTCAGCAGGCGCAGGCCGAGACGCGCTTCGAGACTGCGGATGGTGTGGCTGAGCGCCGATTGCGACACGCCAAGTTTGGCCGCGGCCTTGGTGAAACTGCGTTCACGGGCGACGGCGAGAAAGGCGAGCAGGTCGGTGGCATTTTCCCGAAGCATTGATGATTTTCCTGCATAAGTTTTTTCGGATTCTAGTCGATTATCCAAAGAGTGCGGATCGCTACAGTGGTTGCATCATTTATTGGAGGAAATGCCATGAACCCGATTGCTGCTTCCGCACTGACGCTCTCGCTGCTGGCTGGTGAGGTGCAGGCCACCGAAAATCCCCGCGTCACGGTCACACCGAATGGCTCGCAACCTTCGGCCAAAGGCCCTGCTGACTGGTTTACCGGCACGGTGCGGGTGGATGCGCCGTTCAAAGGCACCGATGAGGCGCGGATCAGCGGCGCGACCGTGACGTTCGAGCCGGGCGCGCGCACGGCATGGCATACCCATCCGCTGGGACAGACATTGATCGTCACCTCGGGGGCAGGCTTGGTGCAGGAGTGGGGCCAGCCAGTGCGTGAAATCCGCCCGGGCGATACCGTGTGGATTGCCCCGGGCGCCAAGCACTGGCACGGGGCAGCACCGACGACGGCGATGAGTCATATCGCGATTGCCGAAGTGCTGGATGGCAAGGTGGTGGACTGGATGGAGCAGGTCAGTGATGAGCAATATCCAAAGACCGAGTGAAACCGTGCCCCTCACCCCAGCCCTCTCCCGAGGGAGAGGGAGCCGATTGGGGGATGCTGGAGACGTTCGGCATTCTGTAAGCGTGGTGGTGAATCCACTCGACCCCTAGCACCCCATGCAGGTGCGCTAACAGCATGCGGCTCACCCCAGGCGTCTCCCGGGGGAGTGGGAGCCGACCGGGGTGTCTTGCGATGTGCATCGACCTGAACTTGCCGTTGCGATTATGGATACACAGAAAGACTTTCACGTCGCTGCACATCCTGAATATACCCGGATCGGTCCCCTCTCCCTTTGGGAGAGGGCTAGGCGGGCGGCGTTCCGATGAGGGGCTTTTCGCTTCAGATCATCTCCGGCAATGAATCCAGAATCTTGTCCAGCGTAATCGGATACTCGCGCACCCTCGCGCCGGTGGCGTTGTAGATCGCATTCGCCACCGCCGCACTAACGCCGCATATCCCCAATTCACCCACGCCCTTGGCCTTCATCGGTGATGAAATCGGGTCGGTTTCTTCGAGGAAGATCACTTCCTGATGCGGAATGTCGGCGTGCACCGGCACCTCGTATCCGGCCAGGTCATGGTTGACGAAGAAGCCCAGGCGCTTGTCCACCGCCAGCTCTTCCATCAATGCCGCGCCGACGCCCATGGTCATCGCGCCGATGACCTGACTGCGCGCCGACGTCGGGTTGAGGATCCGTCCCGCAGCGCACACCGCGAGCATGCGCCGTACGCGAACCTCGCCAGTGGCGGCATCGACGGCGACTTCGACGAAGTGCGCGCCGAAGGTCGATTGCTGATATTTCTCGGCCAGATCACCGAACTCGATGCTGTCCTCGCCGACCAGCGCGCCGCCTTCAGCCGCGTTGCGCAGCGGCAGGCTCTTGCTGCCGACCCGCACCTGTGCATCGGCAAACTCCGCCTGATCCGCGGCCAGCCCGAGCTTGGCCGCCACCGCTTCGCGCAGTTTCACGCACGCAGCGTAGACCCCAGCGGTGGAGCAGTTGCCGCCGAACTGGCCACCGGAACCGGCCGACACCGGGAAGTCCGAATCGCCCAGACGCACCACTACATCATCCAGACCAACGCCCATCATCTCGGCGGCGGTCTGCGCGATGATCGTGTAGCTGCCGGTGCCGATATCGGTCATGTCCGTTTCAACAACGACCTTGCCATCACGCTCCAGGCGCACGCGGGCGCCGGACTTGACCAGCAGGTTGTTGCGAAACGCCGCCGCCACGCCCATGCCGATCAGCCAGCGGCCTTCACGACGGGTGCCCGGTTGCGCCTTGCGCTGATCCCAGCCGAATTTCTCCGCGCCGATCTGCAGGCATTTGACCAGTTGGCGTTGGGAGAACGGCCGCTCGGTTTTCACCGGGTCGACTTGAGTGTCGTTAGCGATGCGGAACAGCACCGGGTCCATCTTCAGTTGTTCGGCCATTTCGTCCATGGCGATTTCCAGCACCATCAGCCCCGGTGCTTCACCCGGCGCACGCATGGCATTGCCTTCAGGCAAGTCGAGCGGGGCGAGGCGCATGCTGACGCGGCGGTTTTCTGCGGCGTAGAGCAACTGGCTCGGTTGCGCGGCCAATTCGACCTTGCCGTCAGCGAGGTTGCCTGACCAGCCTTCATGGGCGATGGCGGTCAGCTTGCCGTCCGCCGTTGCGCCCATGCGGATGCGTTGGATGGTTGCTGGGCGATGGGTGGTGTTGTTGGCCATCTGCGGGCGAGCGAGGGCGACTTTCACCGGTCGGCCAGCCATGCGCGCGCCGAGAGCGGCGAGGATCACGTCGGCGCGGATGAACAGCTTGCCGCCGAAACCACCGCCGATGTACGGCGAGACCAAACGGACTTTTTCCTTCGGCAGGCCGAGGGTTTTCGCGATGTCACCGACACTCCAGGCGACCATCTGGTTCGACGTCCACACCGTCAGTTGATCGCCTTTCCACGCGGCTAATGTTGCGTGCGGTTCCATCATCGCGTGGGACTGGTCTGGTGTGGTGTAGGTCTGATCGAACTGCACCGGCGCGGCGGTGAAGGCCTTGTCGAAGTCGCCGTGATTGACGTCCGGCAGCTCGTCTTTCGGCTCGACGCCGAGGTCTTTGACGCTGGCCAGATCGAACTTGCCTTCGCTGGTCTCGTAATCGACCCTGACCAGTTGCGCGGCGGCGCGGGCCTGTTCGAAGGTTTCGGCAACCACCAATGCAACGGCTTGCTGGTAGTGCTGCACTTCGGGACCGGCGAGCAGATGTGCGGCGTTGTAATCGCCTTTGTCGAGCTTGCCGGCATTCTCGGCAGTGACGATTGCGAGTACGCCGGGCGCGGCTTTGGCTTCGTCGAGATGAATGGCTTTGATCCGCCCTTTGGCGATCGCCGAGTCGACCATGAAACCGTAGGCCTGATTGGCCGCCGCTTCATGTTGCTCGTAGGCGTAAGTGGCCTGGCCGCTGGTTTTCAACGGGCCTTCGATGCGCTCGGTGGGCTGGCCGACGACCTTCAGGCGGTCGATGGGATTGGTGGTGGCGGGCGTGTCGAATTTCATGCGGTTTCCCTCGCTTGCGCCAACACCGAAGCCAGCGTGCGCTCGACCAGTGTCAGTTTGAATTGGTTGTCATCGGTGGGTGTCGCGCCTTCGAGCAGGCGTTCGCTGACCGCTTTGGCGCCCTTGGGCAACAGCGCTTCAGCGGCTTCGACCCGCCACGGTTTCGGCGCAACGCCGCCGACGGCGACACGGCCGGTGCCGTCCTTTTGCAGGATCAGACCGACTGAAACAAGGGCAAACGCGTAAGACGAGCGATCGCGGACCTTGTGATAAATGTGCGTGCCGCCGACCGGTGCCGGCAGGGTCACGGCGGTGATGAACTCGCCGGGCGTGAGGCTGGTTTCGATGTGCGGCGTGTTGCCCGGCAATTGATGGAAATCGGCCATGGGAATGCTGCGCGTGCTGCCGTCAGGCTTGACCGTTTCGATCTGCGCATCGAGTGCGCGCATGGCAATGGCCATGTCGCTCGGGTGGGTGGCGATGCAAGCGTCGCTGACGCCGATGATCCCCAACTGCCGGGTGACCCCGCCGATCGCCGCGCAACCGCTGCCGGGGTTGCGTTTGTTGCAGGCCTGGTGGGTGTCGTAGAAGTACGGGCAGCGGGTGCGTTGCAGCAGGTTGCCGGCGGTGGTCGCCATGTTGCGCAACTGCCCGGAAGCCCCGGCGAGCAGGGCGCGGGAGAGCAGGGTGTAGTCCTTGCGCACGCGCGCGTCGGCGGCCAGATCAGTGTTGCGCACCAGCGCGCCGATGCGCAGTCCGCCTTCGGGTGTTGCTTCGATCTGGTCCAGGCCGAGGTGGTTGATATCGATCAGGTGCACCGGGGTTTCGATGTCGAGTTTCATCAGGTCAAGCAGGTTGGTGCCGCCGGCGATGAACTTGGCGCCTTCGACTTGCGCAGCCTGGGAAGCGGCTGCGGCAGGCGAGTCGGCGCGGCTGTAATTGAAGGCTCTCATGCCGGCACCTCCGCGACTTCAGTGATGGCTTCGATGATGTTCGAGTACGCGCCGCAGCGGCAGATATTGCCGCTCATGCGCTCTTGCAGTTCGGCGGCGATCAGCTTCGGCGGCTCGGTCAGGCTCGGGCTGACGTGGCTGGGAATGCCGTCGCGGATTTCCTTGAGCACCGCGACCGCCGAGCAGATCTGCCCAGGGGTGCAATAGCCGCACTGGTAACCGTCGTGCTTGATGAACGCGGCCTGCATCGGGTGCAGCTTGTCCGGCATGCCGAGGCCTTCGATGGTGGTCACCTCACTGCCGTCGTGCATCACTGCCAGGGTCAGGCAGGAGTTGATCCGCCGACCATCGGCGATCACCGTGCAGGCGCCGCACTGGCCGTGGTCGCAGCCTTTCTTGGTGCCGGTCAGGTGCAGGTGTTCGCGCAGGGCGTCGAGCAGGGTAGTGCGGGTGTCTACTTCGAGGGTTTGCGGTTTACCGTTGACTTGCAGGGTCACTTTACTCATGGCCGGTTGCTCCAGACTGGCCGCGTAGGCCTTGAGGCTGATAAAGGGGGGCATGGCGAACGCCGTCGCGGTTACGGCGCCGAGGATCATGAAGTTGCGTCGGGAAATCGGCATGGTTCGATTCCTTTTCTCTCATCGGGCGGCAGGATTGCAAAAGGCCCAAACGGGCGCGCCGGCATGCATGCCAGTCTCGTAAAAGGAGTGACCGCAGCGGGAGGGAAAAGGTTTTGTCGGATTTGCGCTAAAGAGTTATGTGCGCAGCTCATCAATAGACCCGTGGGAGCGAGCCTGCTAGCGAAAGCGTCGGGTCAGACCCAGCCGCTGCTGGATGTGCCGACCTCTTCGCGAGCAGGCTCGCTCCCACAGTGGAGATGTGTTTTTCAGTTATGGCCCACCCACCACCATCGAGGTAAACGGTGCGACGTACGCCTGCAACGTCACCAGCCCGCCGACCAGGATCGCCAGCACGATCGAGTGGAAGAACACATAACGCAGGATCTCGCCCTCATGCCCGTACCAACGGGTTGCGGTCGAGGCAACGACGATCGACTGCGCATCGACCATCTTGCCCATCACCCCACCGGAACTGTTCGCTGCCGCCATCAGCACCGGGCTGATACCCAGTTGTTCCGAGGTCACCCGTTGCAAGCCGCCGAACAGCACGTTCGAAGCGGTGTCGGAACCGGTCAGCGCAACTCCCAGCCAACCGAGCAAAGTGCCGAACATCGGATAGAAAATCCCCGTCGCCGCGAACGCCAGGCCCATGGTCGCATCCAGCCCCGAATAGCGGGTGAGGAAGCCCAGCGCGAGCATCGCCGCAATGGTGATCAACGAAAATCGCACCACCCACAACGTGCGCAGGTACTGCTTGATCAGTTGCGGGATCGAATAACCCATCAGCAGACCGCCGACGATCGCCGCCAGCAAAATCCCGCTGCCGGTCGCGGTCAGCCAGGTGAACTTGTAAATCGCTTCCTCGGCTTTCGGCGCTGCGACAACCGGCGGCACTTTTTCTATTTGCAGGTGCAGACCGGTGAAGGTCACCGCTGGGGCGAAGATCGGGTTGGCCTCGCGCACCGGTTTGCCTTGCGGGTCGAGCTTGGCCGATTGCGTGACCGGGTCGATCACCGGGCGCGTGTCGAACATGTTCTTGAAGCCCTGCGTGCCCCAGGCAAAAACGAACACCGTGAGAATAATCCACGGCATCCACGCACGCATCACTGCCGGGCGCGCCTGATCGCTGAACGCAGCGCTGGCGGTGACTGTTTCTTCATCGACTTTCGAGTTGTCGACGCGCCCGGACAGCGCTGCCGAGGTGTGGATGGTCGCCGGTTTCCACACCTTGAGGAACAGCGTCAGACAGGCCATGGATATCAGCGCAGCGATGACGTCCACCAGCATCGGCCCGTGGTAGTTGGACACGAGAAATTGCGGGATGGCGAAACTCACCCCGGCCACCAGAATCGCCGGCCACACCTCGAGCATCTTGCGCCACCCGGCAAACGCCCAGATCAGCCAGAACGGCACCAGCACCGAGAAGAACGGCAGCTGCCGGCCAACCATCATCGACAGCTCCATCTCGTCCAGCCCGGTGACTTTGGCCAGGGTGATGATCGGCGTGCCCAGCGCACCGAAAGCCACTGGCGCAGTGTTGGCGATCAGCGCCAGGCCCGATGCGGCCAATGGCGAAAAACCCAGGCCGATCAGAATCGCCCCGGTCACCGCCACCGGCGTGCCAAACCCCGCCGCACCTTCGAAGAACGCGCCGAAGCAGAAGGCGATCAGCAGCAACTGCAAACGTCGGTCATCGGTGATCCGCGCTAGGGAATCCTGCAGCACTTTGAACGAGCCGTTTTCGGTGGTCAGGCGATGCAGAAAGATGATGTTGAGCACAATCCAGCCGATCGGCAGCAAGCCATTCGCCGCGCCGAACAACGCCGCCGAACCGGCCATGCCCGCCGGCATGTCGAAGGCGAAGATCGAGATCAGTAGGGCGGACGCCAGTGCCAGCAATGCTGCCAGGTGCGCCTTGACGTGAAAGAACGCCAGCGCCGCGAGCATCACCACCACCGGCACTGCGGCCATCAGCGTAGAGAGCACCGGGTTGCCGAACGGGTCGTAGATTTGCTGCCAGACCATGGTCCACCTCTGCTTGTTGTTATTGAGGGTGCAGATCCATTGCATGGGGGTTGGTTGCAAGCAGTATAGGTGGCATTACGCCGCCGTTCGGCCGTGGCGAACGGGCCGACAAACGGTCGATAGTGGCCACTGAATCAACGCGCTTTTGCCCGGTCGTATCTGCGGCTGCGCGCACTGCGTCCCGAAGACGCGGGGCAGCGTGGCGATTTCCGTCGTCAAGACCTTGGGTTTTAGGGAAGTGTTGAATGAAGCAAGCGACAACCATGCTGCTCACTGTGACCGCCGCCGTATTGCTCAGCGGCTGTATTGCGGATTTTGATGATGACCATCGCCATGGCCGGCACTACGACCGCGACCATGGCGGCTATTACGACCATGACCGGCGCTGGGACGACCGCGATGACGACCGCCGCGATGGCCGTCGTTATCACCGTGATCGCGATGATGACTGATTGAATGAAGAGGGCGTTCCCATCAAAGGAACGCCCTCTGTGCATCAGCCTTCAGCTGAAAAAACGAGCGTTCGCCTGGACGCGGGATCGCGCAGGCACCGAGGCCTCGTGATCGAGCAAATGGGTGGCGAGTATGTCGCTCAGAAAGCGGAACTGATCGTTGAGGCCGACCACTTCATTGCTGAAATGGTTGCTGGCGGCGGGCATCAGCAGATCGTCGAAATCCTTGTTGAACACCAGCGTCTGCGCCTTGCGCGGCACGACGTGCTGTTGGTAGTAGTTGCTGCCGAACACCGGGAAACTCACGGCGAGGGTGACTTGGGTGTGAATCATGATGTGAACGCCTCGTTGTGTTTCGGATGGGTCAATCGTGCCTTTCATCAAGGGAGGGCGGAAGGCAATCGTGGCGATGGTGGATATCGATGGCGGTGATGGTTGAGGTTTGCGGTGCTGCTGATGGCGCCTTCGCGAGCAGGCTCGCTCCCACAGGTGCAAGGCATTCAAATGTGGGAGCGAGCCTGCTCGCGAAGAGGCCGGAACCTTCAGCATCGAAATCGACTGACCTGCCTATACTCAAACCAGCATCTCCCCAAGCCAAAGGACACCACCACCGTGAACCCACGCGCGCTGGTCGTCGCCGCACTGCTTTTGCTCGCCGGCTGCGCCACCTCGGCCCGGGCGCCGGTGAGTGCGCCGCAGGCGGTGGTGGTGTCGGCGCAAACCTGGCAGCAGATCGACCGCGAGATCCTCAGCGCATCGCAACAGGCCACCGAGCAGGTCAAGCTGTTCGCCCGTGGCTCGATGGAACATTGGCGCACTCGGGTCTATCAGCAAACTGAAGAAAATTTCATCCCCTGGTTCAGCAGCTACTGGACCCAGGAATGGCTGTCGATGAAGGTCAGTTGGTACACGATCAGCGCCGGTGGTGAGCAGGACGCTTCGGCGAAACGGCTGGCGGCGTATCTGCTTGAGCAATATCAGGAAAAAGTCCTTGCGCCGGTCGCCGTGGAGATCGATCCGGACGCGATCCTGGCGCAGGCCACGGCGTTCTACGCGCAATTGATGGCGCAGCAGATGCCGCTCATCGCCCAGCGTCATGGTGTGCCGATTGCGCAGCTCAACGGCCGCTTGCAGAAGATCCCGGCCATCGCCCTTGGCCCACCGCCGGCGCGGGATGCTTCGCTGTTCAAAGTCATCAGCACCGAGCCGCTCAACACCCTCCCGGCGTACGCCGCACTGATCGACAAGATCCACACCGACGGCGGCGCCAAGGGCATCTCTTCCACCGAAGCAGCCATGGCCCCGGTGGCCAAGCGCGCCAGCCAACGCATCGAGGCAGAAATGGCCCCGCGCGGCGCCGCCAGTGCGGTGGCGGCAGCGGCGGGTAAACTCGCCGGGGCGATGATTTCGGTCGGCGTGGCCGGCATACGCGCCATCATCCAGGCCAACGACCGCCACGACAGCGAAGCGCTGATCCGCAGCAGCCTCGGCAACACCTTCGACAAGGCCTGGCAGAAGCTGCTGCAGAACCCGACCACGGGGGTGATGGCCGGCACACTGCACATGGCCGGGCAGGTCGAAGGTAATCTGGGCGTGAGTGAACCAACGCCTATCGGTGTGAGCGCTGTGCCATAGCGCTTGTACCTGCGAAGTTTTGTTGGCGGCGGTCGCGCCCGGATCAGAGCGGATGCTAGTCTTGCGCAACGCTGTTGTCAGGGAGCCCACATGGGCAATCACAAGATCGAAATTCGCCGCAGTAACGTCGAGAAAATCCTGCTGGCGGCGGAAAAGGTTTTCGCCGAGAAAGGCTTCGGCAGCACCGCCATGGCGGACATCGCTGCCGAAGTGCAGTTGCCGCGTTCCAATCTGCATTACTACTTCAGCACCAAAAGCGAGCTGTACAGCGCGGTGCTGTTCGATCTGCTGGAAGTGTGGAAGCAGGACGCGCTGTGCTTCGAGATGTTCGACGACCCGCGCGTGGTGCTGAGCAGTTACATCCGCGCCAAGATGAACCACTCACGCAGCCGGCCGTATGGCTCGAAAGTCTGGGCCAACGAGATCATCCACGGCGCGCCGACCCTGGGCGAGGCGCTGGATGCGAGCCTGTATGACTGGGCGAAGATGAAGGAAGCGAAGATTCGCCAGTGGGTCGAGGACAAGCGGATTCTGCCGGTGGAGCCGTCGGGCTTGCTGTACATGATCTGGGCGTCGACCCAGCACTACGCCGACTTTGATCATCAGGTGAATATTCTGAATGATCACCAGCCGTTGTCGGATATGCAGTTCGAGCGGGCGGTGCAGACAGTGACGGGTGTGATTTTGCGCGGGATCGGGCTGGAACCCTGAAGAGCACAATCAAGGGCCTACCCTCACCCCAGCCCTCTCCCAGAGGGAGAGGGGGCCGACCGAGGTGTATTGAGAGGTACACCGACCTGAAAGACCGTGTCGATTATGGATGCAAAGCAGTCCTGCCTGTGAACCCCGGTCGATTCTGGATTCACAACAACTCTTACAGGTCGGCGGAGTTTGTCAGCATCCCCCAATCAGTCCCCTCTCCCAGAGGGAGAGGGGGCCGACCGAGGTGTATTGAGAGGTACACCGACCTGAAAGACCGTGTCGATTATGGATGCAAAGCAGTCCTGCCTGTGAACCCCGGTCAATTCTGGATTCACAACAACTCTTTCAGGTCGGCGAAGTTTGTCAGCATCCCCCAATCAGTCCCCTCTCCCAGAGGGAGAGGGGGCCGACCGAGGTGTATTGAGAGGTACACCGACCTGAAAGACCGTGTCGATTATGGATGCAAAGCAGTCCTGCCTGTGAACCCCGGTCGATTCTGGATTCACAACAACTCTTACAGGTCGGCGGAGTTTGTCAGCATCCCCCAATCAGTCCCCTCTCCCTTTGGGAGAGGGCTAGGGTGAGGGGCTTTTTCAGACTGCAACGTGATACGGATTGCGCGGATCATGATTCCAGTCCAGAAACGGCTTGCCCGTGTCCATCGGTACCATCTCGATGCAGTCGGCCACGGGGCAGGTGATCTGGCACAGGTTGCAGCCCACACATTCCTCATCGATCACTTCATATTTATGCGTACCGTCGGCCTGTTTCAGACTGCCGATCGCCTGGTGTGAGGTGTCCTCACAGGCGATGTGGCAACGCCCGCAACCAATGCACGCCTCCTGGTCGATCTTTGCGATGACCTGGTAGTTGATATCTAGGTATTTCCAGTCGGTGGTGTTGCCCACCGCACGCCCGGAAAACTCGGCGATATTGGCGTAGCCCTGGCTGTCCATCCACCGCGACAGGCCATCCTTCATCTCTTCGACAATGCGGAAACCATGCAGCATCGCCGCCGTGCACACCTGCACCGCGCCGCTGCCCAGCGCCATGAACTCAGCGGCGTCGCGCCAGCTGCCGATGCCGCCAATGCCGCAGATCGGCAAGCCCTGGGTCTGCGGATCACGGGCAATTTCCGCGACCATGTTCAGCGCAATCGGCTTGACCGCCGAACCGCAATAACCGCCGTGGGTACTTTTGCTGCCGACGGTGGGGAGGGCGACCATGTGGTCCAGGTCGACGCTGGTGATCGAGTTGATCGTGTTGATCAGCGACACCGCATCGGCGCCACCACGATGCGCCGCCCGGGCAGCGACGCGGATGTCGGTGATGTTCGGGGTGAGTTTGACGATCACCGGCAGCGAGCAGTACGTCTTGCACCAGCGCGTCACCTGTTCGACATACTCCGGCACCTGGCCGACCGCTGCGCCCATGCCGCGTTCGGGCATGCCGTGGGGGCAGCCGAAGTTGAGCTCGATGCCGTCGGCGCCAGTGGCCTCGACCAGCGGCAGAATGTGTTTCCACGACTCCTCGACACACGGCACCATCAGCGACACGATAAGCGCGCGATCCGGCCAATCCTTCTTCACTTGGGTGATTTCGCGCAGGTTGATTTCCAGCGAGCGGTCGGTGATCAGTTCGATGTTGTTGATGCCCAGCACTTCGCGATTGGCGCCGTAATGCGCCGAATAACGCGAGGAAACGTTGACCGCCGCCGGATCCTCACCCAGGGTTTTCCAGACCACGCCACCCCAGCCCGCTTCGAAGGCGCGAACCACGTTGTAGGCCTTGTCGGTGGGTGGCGCAGAGGCCAGCCAGAACGGGTTGGGCGCTTTGATACCGGCGAAGACTATCGAGAGATCGGCCATTTACGCAGCCTCCACGTTGAGCATCAGTTGAGCGTTGATCGCCTCGGCGGCGCGTTTGCCGTGCTGCACTGCTTGCACGGTGAGGTCCTGATCGAGGCTGGTGCAGTCGCCGCCGGCGTACACGCCGGGGACGCTGGTGCGCAGGTTTTCATCGACCTCGATGCGTTCACCCTGACGCTTGAGTTCGCGCGCCAACGGATCGCTGAGCGCGCTGTCATCGAAGTTCTGGCCGATGGCTTTGAAGATCGCATCGGCAGCCAGCTCAAAGGTTTCTCCGGTGGTTTGCAGACGCCCTTCAACCAGATCGGTGCGGGCGAAACGCATGCCGCGCACGCGGCCCTGATCATCGAGCAACACTTGCTCCGGCTGGGCCCAGGTCAGCAATCGCACCTGATTGGCTTTGGCGATGTCCTGCTCATGGTGGGTGGCGCCCATGTCTGCCGCACCACGGCGATACACCAGGTTCACATCGTGCGCGCCGAGGCGGGCCATCTGCACCGCCATGTCGATCGCGGTGTTGCCGGCGCCGAGAACGATGCAGCGTTCAGCCAAGGGCAGTTGCGTGAGGTCATCGGCCTGGCGCAGTTCGCGGATGTAATCGGTGGCGGCGAGCAGGCCCGGCGCGTCTTCGTGGGCCAGACCGAGTTGCTTGCTGGCATTCAGGCCGAGGCCGAGGAATACCGCGTCGAACTGCTGATGCAGTTCGCTGAGGGTGAGGTTTGCACCGAGTTTCTGGCCGTGGCGGATTTCTATCCCGCCAATCTGCAGGAGAAAGTCCAGCTCCTTCTGCGCGTAGTCATCGACCAGTTTGTACTTGGCAATGCCGTACTCGTTGAGCCCGCCGGCCTTTTCCCGTGCTTCGAAAATCACCACGTCATGCCCGTGCATCGCGCTGCGATGGGCGCAGGACAACCCGGCCGGCCCGGCGCCGACCACGGCGATACGTTTGCCCGTGGCCGGGGCGCGCAGGAAAGGGTGCTGGGCGAAATGCGCGTTGTCCACGGCATAGCGTTGCAGCAGACCAATCAGCACCGGCGCGCACTCCTGCGCGTTGTTGCGCACGCAGGCCTGCTGGCAGAGGATTTCCGTCGGACAGACCCGCGCGCAACTGCCGCCGAGGATGTTTGCCGACAGGATTTTCTGCGCCGCGCCCTGGACGTTGTCCTGATGGATATTGCGGATGAACGACGGGATGTCGATTTCGCTGGGGCATGCATTGACGCAAGGCGCGTCGTAGCAATACAGGCAGCGCGAGGCTTCCAGATGCGCCTGCCGGGCATTGAGCGGCGGCGCCAGATCAGTGAAATGGCCGGCGAGGGCGGCCGTGCTTTCGTGCGGGTGGGGGAGGTGGTTCAGGGTCTCGATCACGGTTTATGGCCTCATGGCTAATTGAGGTGCTGCCTCTGGTGGGCAGTGGTTTTATGGCGTCAGGGAGGGCCTCTTCGCGAGCAGGCTCGCTCCCACATTTGCAATGCGCTCAACTGTGGGAGCGAGCCTGCTCGCGAAGGCCGAAGGCCTGGATTTCAGCGTTTAACGGCAACTGGTTTATGCAACTCCGCCCGCTTGCTCAACAAATCAAACACCGCCGGGTAGGCCGGCCGTTCGATGTAGCGTCCGGCGCCGCGTTCGGCGCGCAGGTCGCCATCGGCCCAGACCACCCGGCCCTGGCTGACGGTGTGACTCGGCACGCCGCGCACGGTCTTGCCTTCGAAGATGTTGAAGTCCACCTGCTGATGGTGGGTCTTGGCGGAAATGGTCCGAGTGCCTTGCGGATCCCACAGCACCAGATCGGCATCGGCGCCCACGCGGATCGCACCTTTGCGTGGATAGAGATTGAATATCTTCGCGGTGTTGGTGGAGGTCAGCGCAACGAAATCCTGCATCGACAATCGTCCGGAGTTGACGCCTTCATCCCACAACACCGCCATACGGTCTTCGATACCGGCGGTGCCGTTGGGGATCTTGCTGAAGTCGTCGCGGCCGGCGGCTTTCTGTTCGGCGCAGAAGCAGCAGTGGTCGGTGGCGGTGGTGTGCAGATTGCCGTTCTGCAGCCCGTGCCACAGCGCCTCCTGGTGGCCGCGCGGACGGAACGGCGGGCTCATCACGTAGCCGGCGGCGGTCTGCCAGTCCGGGTGTTGATAGACGCTGTCGTCGAGCAGCAAGTGCCCGGCCAGTACCTCGCCGTAAACCGGCTGGCCCTTGCTGCGGGCATAGGTGATTTCGTCCAGAGCTTCCTGGGTGGAAACGTGCACCAGGTACAACGGCGTGCCGATGGTTTCGGCAATGCGGATCGCCCGGCTCGCGGCTTCACCTTCGACCTGCGAAGGTCGCGACAGCGGATGCGCCTCCGGCCCGGTAATGCCCTGAGCCATCAACTTGCGTTGCAGGTGATAGACCAGTTCGCCATTTTCCGCGTGCACGGTCGGCACCGCACCGAGTTCCAGACAGCGCTCGAAACTCGCCACCAGAGTGTCGTCGGCGGCCATGATCGCGTTCTTGTAGGCCATGAAATGCTTGAAGCTGTTGATGCCGTGGTGGCTGACCAGCTCGGCCATTTCCTCGCGCACCTGCTCGCTCCACCAGGTGATCGCGACGTGGAAGCCATAGTCCGACGCAGATTTTTGCGCCCAGCCGCGCCACTGATGAAACGCTTCCATCAGCGATTGCTGCGGGTTGGGAATCACAAAATCGATGATCGACGTGGTGCCGCCGGCCAGACCCGCCGCCGTGCCACTGTAGAAATCCTCACTGGCCACGGTGCCCATGAACGGCAGTTGCATATGCGTATGCGGATCGATGCCGCCGGGCATCAGGTACTGGCCACTGCCGTCGAGCACTTCGGCGCCGGCGGGAATGTCGAGGTTTTCACCAATGGCTTTGATCACGCCGTCAGCGCAATAGACGTCGGCGCGGTAACTTTCATCATGGGTAACAACGGTGGCGCCACGGATCAACAGAGACATTCCGGATTCCTCGCAGGCATGACCGACTTGTGCCGGTTCTAGATGTTTTATTGAAGTACAGCGGCGCAGTTCGTATTCCTGTCATCGCTGTCAGGAATAGAAAATAGTCGCGATTTCAAGAATGATCAAGAATATTTTTTATAAGCTTATAGCTTGTTTAAGCTACTGAAAAATAACGATAAAAACTACAAATCACCAAAATGGTGAGGCTGCTCACCATTTTGACGCACTTGACAGGATGGAAATATGAGCAAGATTTCCTATGTGAAATCAGCCGCTTGAAGTTGTGCTGCGGTTGCGGGTTCACCGACAAAAATAAATGCAGTGCACCAGTTTGAGTCCTGACACTTCGGACAACTTGCCCGACGTTTAGCCTGAGCGTTCAGACAAGTTTTCCCGGACTCATCGAATATTCAATTAAAACTGATTAATATCAGAAAGTTGCATAGCGTGCAGTGCACCGCTCAAGCGTTCAGCGCCAGACCCGGCACGTTTATTGATGCCGCCGCTGACACCATGGCCGGTGCATGAAAGTTGTCAGTTCCTCCGGCCATCGTCCGGCTGGCGTCGTGTGCGCCAGCCGCCTGATGAGCAAAAAATAATCAGAAGAACAGTGGAGCGGCCATGCAACAGATCAGATCGCAAGTGACCGAGCGCGACGGCTTGTACGAGCTCGAAGCCGGCAGCGACGTCCTCGACAGTCCCCGTTACAACCACGACATGGCACCGACCAAGGTGCGCGAACGCACCTGGAACAAATGGCACATCACCGCGCTCTGGGTCGGCATGTCGATCTGCGTGCCGACCTACACTCTCGGCGGCGTGCTCACCGCGTATTTCGGCTTGAGCGTCGGCGAAGCGCTGTTGGCGATTCTGTTTGCCAACGTCATCGTGTTGATTCCACTGACCCTCAATGCCTTCCCCGGCACCAAGTACGGCATTCCGTTTCCGGTGCTGCTGCGCTCGTCGTTCGGCATTCTCGGTTCCAACGTGCCGTGCCTGATCCGCGCGTTGGTGGCGTGTGGCTGGTTCGGCATCCAGACCATGTTCGGCGGCTTGGCGATTCACCTGTTTCTCGGCTCGGTGTTCGAGGGCTGGAAATCCCTCGGCGGCACCGGCGAGGTGATCGGTTTCATGGTGTTCTGGGCGCTGAATCTGTGGGTGGTGATTCGCGGTGCCGAGTCGATCAAATGGCTGGAAACCTTGTCGGCGCCATTACTGGTGGCGGTGGGCATCGGCCTGCTGGTGTGGGCGATGCCCAATGTGTCGATGACTGAGTTGCTGGCGATCCCGCCCAAGCGTCCGGAAGGCGCCAGCGTGGTCAGTTACTTCGCCGCAGGGCTGACGGCGATGGTCGGGTTCTGGGCCACGCTGTCGCTGAACATTCCCGATTTCAGTCGCTACGCCAAGAGCCAGAAGGATCAGATCCTCGGGCAGATTTTCGGCCTGCCGCTGACCATGTTCCTCTTCGCCGCGCTGGGCGTGGTGATGACCGCCGCATCGGTGAAACTGGTCGGCGTCACCGTGTCCGACCCGGTCACGCTGATCGGCCATATCCAGAGCCCGGTGTGGGTCGCTGTGGCCATGGCGCTGATCATCGTTGCCACGCTGTCGACCAACACCGCCGCGAATATCGTCTCGCCAACCAATGACTTCCAGAACATCGCGCCAAAGGTGATCAACCGCACCAAAGCGGTGTTACTGACTGGTCTGGTCGGGCTGGTGCTGATGGGCCATGAACTGCTGAAAAAGCTTGGCCTGATCGTTTCCGACATCAGCCTGGAAACCGTGTATTCAAACTGGCTGCTGGGCTACTCGAGCCTGCTCGGGCCGATCGCCGGGATCATGGTGGTGGATTATTTCCTGATCAAGAAACAGCAATTGGACCTGGCCGGTCTGTACCGCGATGACGTGTATCCGGCGTGGAACTGGGCGGGTTTTCTCGCCTTTGGCGTGCCGGTGGCGCTGACCTTGCTGTCGCTGGGCAGCGATGCGTTCAGCTGGTTCTACAGCTATGGCTGGTTCACCGGCTCGGCGTTGGGCGGAGTGATTTATTACGGGTTGTGTGTGATGCGGGCGCAGCCTTCTGCCGTGAAAACAGCGGTGTGAACAAGGGCCTGCTCGCGAAGGCGATGTTGCACACGCCAGAGAAATATCCATAAGAAAACCAGTCTGAGGAGATCCCCATGAACGCAGCCGTAGACGTTCTGCAATCCACCCATCAGCACATCAACCGCGATCGCCTCTGGGCCTCGCTCATGGAACTGGCGAAACTCGGTGCCACGGTCAAGGGCGGCGTCTGTCGCCTGGCCCTGACCGACCTCGACCGCCAGGCCCGCGACCTGTTCGTGCAGTGGTGCAAGGACGCCGGTTGCAGCGTCACGGTCGATGCCGTCGGCAACATTTTCGCCCGCCGCGCCGGGCGCAACCCGAGCCTGCCGCCGGTGATGACCGGCAGCCACATCGACACTCAACCCACCGGTGGCAAGTTCGACGGTTGCTTCGGCGTACTCGCCGGCGTCGAAGTGCTGCGCACCCTCAACGACCTTGGCGTGGAAACTGAAGCGCCGCTGGAAGTGGTGGTCTGGACCAACGAAGAGGGCTCCCGCTTCGCCCCGTGCATGATGGGCTCCGGGGTCTTCGCCGAGAAATTCACCCTCGAAGAAACCCTCGCCAAGGTCGATGCCGACGGCGTCACCGTTGGCGAGGCGCTGAACGCCATCGGCTACGCCGGCCCGCGCAAGGTCAGCGGGCACGCGGTCGGCGCGTATTTCGAAGCGCACATCGAGCAAGGCCCGATCCTTGAAGATGAAGAGAAAACCATCGGCGTGGTACTCGGCGCGCTCGGGCAGAAGTGGTTCGACCTGAAATTGCGCGGCGTCGAAGCCCACGCCGGCCCGACGCCGATGCACCTGCGCAAGGATGCCTTGGTCGGCGCTTCGGTGATCGTCGGCGCCGTCAACCGCGCCGCCCTCGGCCATCAGCCCCACGCCTGCGGCACGGTTGGCTGCCTTCAGGCCTATCCCGGCTCGCGCAACGTGATCCCCGGCGAAGTGCGCATGACCCTCGACTTCCGGCATCTGGAGCCGGCGCGGCTGGATTCGATGATTGCCGAAGTGAAACAAGTCATCGATGCGACCTGCGAAGAGCACGGCCTCACCTACGAACTGACCCCGACCGCCGAGTTCCCGCCGCTGTACTTCGAAAAGGGCTGCGTGGAGGCGGTGCGCGGCGCCGCGAAAGGGCTGGGTCTGTCGCACATGGACATTGTCAGTGGCGCCGGGCATGACGCTATTTTCCTCGCCGAACTCGGTCCGGCCGGGATGATCTTCGTGCCGTGCGAGGGCGGGATCAGCCATAACGAAATCGAAAATGCAGCGCCGGATGATCTCGCGGCGGGGTGCGCGGTGTTGCTAAGGGCGATGCTTGCCGCTTCGGCGATGGTGGCGGCCAGCGAGCGAGCCGCCTAAGGTAAACACACCCAGTAAACCTGTGGGAGCGAGCCTGCTCGCGAATGCGCCGGGTCAGTCACCGAATGGTCTATCTGACCCAGCGCATTCGCGAGCAGGTTCGCTCCCACAGGGGATTTCTGGCGATTTTGAGGCCGCGGCACGATCCCGAACCGCTGCGGTCGTACTCTTCACCTAGCCGCATCACAGTGTGGAGATCCAATGAGCCAGGAAGTCCTGACCACCGAAACCAACCGTCGCCAGTTGCAGCAGATCATCGCCGGGCTGTCGGACGGGGTGATTCTGCTGGAACTCGACAAAAGCATTCTCTGGGCCAACGAAGCGGCGCTGACCATGCACGGTGTCAGCACCATCGGTGATCTGGGCAGCAACGCCGACGAGTACGCCAAACGCTTCACGCTGCGCTATCGCAACAATCATGTCTTGCCGCCGGACAACTACCCGATCAGCCGCGTCGCCCGCTGCGAGGCGTTCAATGATGTGCTGATCGAAGTCTCGTCCGTGGACGACCCGGAGCGTGTCTGGGTGCACAGCGTGCGCAGCATGGTGCTCACCGACCGCGTCGGCCAGCCCGAGTCGCTGGTGCTGATCATGAGCGACGTCACCGACTGGGCCAACGCCGAGCTGCGCTTCGAAAAAACCTTCAACGCCAACCCCGCGCCGGCGGTGATCTGTCGTCTCAGCGATTTGCGCTATATCAAGGTCAACCCGGGCTTTCTGGAAATGACCGGCTATACCCGCGATCAGGTGATTGGTACCTCCGCCTACGAAATCGACATTTTCGAGCAGGCCGACCAGCGCGATCTGGCTGTTCAGCGCTTGCGCGATGTCGCGACCATTCCGCAGATGCAGGCGGAACTGCGCCTACCCGACGGTGGCAGTAAACAGGTGATCGTGGCCGGTCAGCCGCTGCTGCTCAATGACGAGAATTGCATGCTGTTCTCTTTCGTCGACATGGAGCCCCGGCGCCGGGTCGAAGTGGCCTTGCGTCAGAGCGAGGAGCGCTTTGCCAAGGCTTTTCGTCTGACTCCGGTGCCGATTCTGATCTGCACCGCTGACAAGCAGGAGGTCATCGACGTCAACCAGGCGTTCCTCGATACCCTGGCCTATGACAGCGATGACGTGCTTGGCAAAACCGTGACGCAGTTGAGCTTCATCCACGATGACGGCGCGCGCACCCGGTTATTGTCGGCGTTGGCGAAGAACGGTCGGGTCGATCGGGTAGATGTGCCGGTGCGCAAGAAGGACGAGGAGTTGCTGGAATGTGCGGTCTCGGCCGACACCGTGAACATTCACGACACGTCCTGCTATTTGCTGGTGCTGATGGACATGACCGAGCGCAAGCGCACTGAGCTTGAGCTGGTCGCGGCGATTGAAGAGGTGATGAAGGATGCGTCGTGGTTCAGCCGGACGCTGATCGAGAAGCTGGCCAACGTGAAGAAGATCAACTCGCCGCAGCTGCCAAGTGCCTCGTTCACTGACCTGACGGCCCGTGAGCGCGATGTGCTGGGACTGATCTGTGAAGGACTGGCGGACAAGGAGATCGCCGCGCGGTTGAAACTGGCGCCCAATACCGTGCGCAATCATGTTGCCACTGTGTACTCGAAAATCGATGTGCATAGCCGCAGCGAGGCGATCGTCTGGGCTCGGGAGCGTGGTTTGTTTTCGGGAGAGTGGGGCACCAAGGGCCAGCGATGAGGGGTGCAAATGCACTAGTTACAAGGGTGCAAATTCATGTATTGGCCAAGGCGTTGTGTTCTTAGGCTGGTGGGGTGCGGTGTAGACCATTTCGGGTTTGCGATCGTGCCCCTTCTGAAACAGTCATAGGAACAACGTCAATGATGAATCTTGCGCAGTTGCGCGCTCGGCTCGAGCACAGTTTTGCGCCGCTGGCTTGTGAGTGTTCGGTGGATGGTGATCATTCGCTGACGGTCAAGTTGTATCACCCGGATTCGGGGCAGGTGGATCTGGTGATCAGTGGGCTGGATCTGGCTTCGCTGCGTTCGCCTGAGGCGGTTGAGGCGTTGGTGGGGGAGTTGCGGTATGAGCTTGAGAGCAATTCCCTGCGTTCTTCGCGGGATCCGGATTTGGCTTAAGCGCGCTTTGGGTCTTGGCGGCCTTTGGGCCGGCCATGCTCTGGGGGGGGGGGTATATCCGTTTTTTTGGGTGTTGCGGCTGGCGGTTTCGCCCTTACGGCGAGTCCCTTTTGGCAAACGCCCCAAAAGGAACCAAAAGGTCTTCGCCCTGACGTTCGGCCCGCTCGCTGAGGCTCGGGGTTCCTTCGCTCCGGGATTGATCCTGGCGCAGCGGCTACGGTTTGCTTCGCTGCACCTCCTTCCGCTGTGTCTGGCTGCGCCAGACGGTCGCTGCGCTCCCACGCCCGGATCAATCCCTCCACTCAGCCTGCCGACGGGCTCCAGGATCAAAAGCTACTCGAGCTTGCGCTCATTGTTGAGTGGGGCGGCTTCGCCGCGGGCAGCTGCGCTGCTTTTGCTTTTCTGTGGGAGCGAGCCTGCTCGCGAAGGCGGCCTGACAGCCGACCTGGTTGTTACTGAATTCACTCGATCAAAACTGTAGGAGTGAGCCTGCTCGCGATGAGGCCCTCGCCGACAACCATAATCCCAATCCAGGCTTCTGCTGGAAAATCTACGCAAAACCGACAGCCAATCCCACCCAATCACCCCAATCCACTGGCGCTAACAAAGTGCTCAGCTATAAAGAATGAGTGGTCAGGTCTTCCGCGGCCGGTTGGGTTGCGGGAGTTTGTCTCTCTTCACCGCGGGTCGTCCTATGAATAATCCTGGGAAACGCGTATTGCCGTTGGCTTTTCTTGCTGTGCTGTTGGCCGGTTGTTCCAGTCCTCCACCGCCTGCGCCTGTCGCGCCGCCGCCTCCGCCGGAACGTCGGTGTGAGGTGCTGGAGAATACTGAGGTTGCCGGGGATATGTATGTCGATGGGCAGGTAACGCGCCACATCACCACTACCCGTTGCATAACCCAATAAGATTCGCGATTCCTCGATTGCACGAGGCCAGGAACCCTGCAGTAACCCTGTGGGAGCGAGCCTGCTCGCGAAGGCGTGGTGTCAGTCAAAACATAGCTGACTGACACAACGCTTTCGCGAGCAGGCTCGCTCCCACACGTGTTAGCAATTTGCCCTCGAAATCAGGACAGGAATCCGCCATCCACATTCAGCGCCACGCCGGTGGTGTAGCTCGACGCATCGCTGGCCAGGTATAACACTGCGCCGGCCATTTCACTCGGGTCGGCCACGCGTTTGAGCGGGATCTGGGTCAGTGCCTGTTTCAGAATCGCATCGTTCTTGACCAGGGCCGAGGCGAATTTGGTGTCGGTCAGTCCCGGGAGCAGGGCGTTGCAGCGGATGCCGAATTGCGCGCATTCCTTGGCGAAGACTTTGGTCATGTTGATGACCGCCGCTTTGGTCACCGAATAGATGCCCTGGAAGATGCCCGGGGAGATGCCGTTGATCGAGGCGACGTTGATGATGCTGCCGCCACCGTTTTCGCGCATCAGCTTGCCGGCTTCGACCGACATGAAGAAATAGCCACGAATGTTCACATCGACGGTCTTCTGGAATGCACCCAGATCGGTGTCGAGCACGTTGCAGAATTGCGGGTTGGTCGCGGCGTTGTTGACCAGGATGTCGAGGCGGCCGAATTGTTCCTTGATCCCGGCGAAGACCTGGCTGATCTGCTCCATCTCACCGATGTGGCAGGCCACGGCTGTTGCCTTGCCGCCGGCGGCGATGATGGCGTCGGCGACGTGTTGGCAGCCTTCGAGCTTGCGGCTCGAGACGATCACATGGGCGCCTTGCTGGGCCAGCAGTTTGGCGATGGCTTCACCGATGCCACGGCTGGCGCCGGAGACGAAAGCGATTTTGCCGTCGAGGTCGAACAACTGAGTCTTGGACATGGGTTTCCCTTGTTGGAAGTCTTGTTGTAGGCCTGGGTCAGAGGCTGGATTTCTGGATGACCTGCAGGCTCATCTGCTCCAGCAGTTTGTTCATGTGAATGAACTGCGCGAAGCGTTTGTCCTGGGTCTGGCCGTGGTAGAAGCGGTAGTAGATCTGCTGCACGATGCCGGCCAGGCGGAACAGGCCGTAGGTGTAGTAGAAGTCGAAATTGTCGATGCGGATGCCCGAGCGCTCGGCGTAGTAGTCGACGAATTCGCGGCGCGTCAGCATGCCCGGTGCGTGGCTTGGCTGGCGGCGCATCAGTTGCACCGGTGCCGGGTCGCCGGCTTCGATCCAGTAGGCGAGGGTATTGCCCAGGTCCATCAGCGGGTCGCCGAGGGTCGTCAGTTCCCAGTCGAGCACGCCGATGATCTGCATCGGATTGGCCGGGTCGAGGATGACGTTGTCGAAGCGATAGTCGTTGTGGACGATGCTCGAGGTCGGGTGGTCGGCCGGCATCTTGTCGTTGAGCCAGGCTTTGACTGCTTCCCAGTGCGGCGCGTCCGGGGTCAGGGCTTTTTCGTAGCGCTCGCTCCAGCCCTTGATCTGCCGCGCGACGTAGCCTTCGGGCTTGCCCAGATCGCCGAGGCCGCAGGCGTTGTAATCGACCCGGTGCAGTTCGACGAAACGGTCAATGAAGCTTTTGCACAGTGCTTCGGTTTTCGCCGAATCAAGGCCCAGCTCCGGCGGCAGTTCGGCGCGCAGGATGATGCCTTTGACCCGTTCCATCACATAGAACTCGGCGCCGATGACGGCCTCGTCAGTGCAATGCACGTAGGCCTTCGGGCAATACGGAAAGCCGTCGCGCAGTTGGTTGAGAATGCGGAACTCACGGCCCATGTCGTGGGCGGATTTGGCCTTGTGGCCGAACGGCGGGCGGCGCAGAACAAATTCTTGCTCGGGGTATTCCAGCAGGTAAGTCAGGTTCGACGCGCCGCCGGGAAACTGGCTGATCTGCGGAGTGCCGGTCAGGCCGGGAATGTGCGCCTTGAGGTACGGATCGATCAGGCTGGCATCGAGTTCTTCGCCCGCGCGGATCCGGGTGGACTGGTCAGTAAGCGCCATGCTTATCCCTTCTGCTTATTTTGGAGGCCAGACATCATTGGCTAATCTAATGGCGCGCTCGGGTGCTCACAAGCGCGGGTCGGTCTTATAGGTTAGCGTGTTGCTGGATAATCAACTTTGAGAATGGGCCAAAGATCGGCGCGGTTCGACGATGCCAGGCGCGTTAATGCACGCGCTGGTTGTTCAACCTGGGCGGCAGGGCGACGGGAGTCAGCACTGGTTGTCCGGAGAAAAACGCCATCAGGTTTTTGCCCACCAGCTCAACCGTGCCTTGCGTGGCTTCGGGGGAGAGGCCGGCGACGTGGGGAGTCAGCACAACGTTGCTGAGGCTTTTCAGGGCATCGGGCACTTCCGGTTCGTGATCGAACACATCCAGCGCGGCACCGGCGATACGACGTTGTTCAAGTGCGGTGATCAGATCCGCCGTAGCGATGACGCTGGCCCGGGCGATGTTGACGATAAAGCCATTCGGTCCGAGCGCATCGAGCACCGCTCGCGTCACCAGGTTGTGCGTGCCGATCCCACCGGGCGTGGCGACCACTAGAAAATCCGAGGCTCGCGCCAGATCGGTCGGTGTCGAGCAGAACGCATAGGAAACGTCGCTGCGCACCTGGCGGTTGTGGTAGCTGATCTGCATGTCGAAACCCAGCTCGGCGCGTTTCGCAATCGCCATGCCCACGGCGCCCAGCCCGAGAATGCCCAGACGCTTGCCGGCAAGCGACGGCCGCATGATTTTCGGCCATTCACCGCGGCGTACCGCAGCATCGCAGCGTGGGATATCGCGGACCAATGCCAGCAGCAGTGCCATCGCATGATCGGCCACCGACGAGGCGTTGACCCCGGCACCATTGGTGACAGTGATGCCACGGTCACTGGCTGCTTGCAGATCGACCTGTTCATAGCCCGCACCAATCACCGTGATGATTTTCAAGGCGGGCAGGGCGCTGATCTCGTCGGCGGTGAGGCCCAGCGGCCCGCGAGTAAGCACGGCGTCGATGCGGCTGCCATGGGTAACGATGGCTTGTGCACGTTCGGCTGGCGTTGGTGCAAGGATCAGGTGGAATCCCTGATGCTCGAGAATCGGCAGATAATCATTGATCGTTTCAACCAGTACCAGAACGGTTGCGGGCATTGCGCGGCTCCTGTGATTGGCGGCGGGTGGGTCGCGAAAGTCGAATCAGAGTGCTGAATCCGCAGCGGCTTGGCAATCGTTGCATTCACGCAGTGGTGCTTTGATTCTGGACGGGTTCGTGGAACAAGCAAGTACGCAGGCATGGCACACGACCCATCAGCTGACGTATTGCGCAACACCATTACCGAACGACCAGTTCTCTTTCTTCACCTCCAGCAGATTGATGAACACATCCTCCAGGCGAATACCCAGTTGCGCATGCAGGCTCTCGGCAATGGTTTTGAACAGCAATTGTTTCTTTTCCACGCTGCGCCCTTCGCTGATGGTGATCTGGATGAACACCACGCCGTCGCTGCGCTCGATGCCGAGGTATTGCGGGTCGTACACGAAGTGCTGGCCGTCGTGCTCGTTGAGGATCTGGAAATTGTCGTGCTCTGGCACATCGATACAGCTGCGCAGGGCGGCGTAGATCTGTTCGCCGATGCGCCTGGCGAAAGTGGGGTCGGGGTTTTGCTGGATGTCGATGCGGACCAGTGGCATGGGAGGCTCCTTGGGTTATGGCTTCTCACACGCTAGATCAAGGGCAGGGTTCTGGCAGGTAATTGGTCTGGAATATCGCAAATTCCGTGTATGAGGAGGCTTACGTGACTCGCGGATTTTGCCTACGGGAATGGCAGATGCGTCTGCTGGTCAGCGTAAATGGAAAAGTTTGATGATAAGGGCATGACGAAAGCCGTCGATGTGCATGCGAGTGCTGGCCCCATCCGCCGACAGCCAAGGAGGGCAAATGTTTCATAACGATCGCGAAAATCTGGAGCTCGACAGGCTGGAAAACGAATCAAGGAAACTCGTGGCTGAATGGAAAAAGCTTCAGGCTGAAGAGAAAAAGTTATCAAGGGAGACGAAGCTCTATCCAATTGCGGTGTTTGGCGGAGTGTTGACTGCGATCACCGCAGTCGCAGGCGTGTTCTTCAAGTTTTGAGTATTCATGCTTGAGACCACTCAGGCGCATTATCCAAGGGATAAATCTGTATGAGCACATATGACCGCAAGGCACGACTGGAACGAATCGAACGGGAGTTCGCGGAATACGAGGAAACGGTGCGCAACAGAGATAAAAGAGAGAATGGCAAGCTCTGGTTGCTTTTCGGCTTCGGGCTGTACTGCGTTTTATTGGGTTTCATGCTCGGCATATCGCTCTAGGCGCATTCGATGACGCATGGGTGGGTGCAAAACGTATCCGTTTGCGGCATCTGACGTATCCATAAACGACCTTTTTTTTTCCATAAACGACCATCCTTGGATCTGCTCCGCACAACCATTCCTCAGCTAAGTCTTTGCTTGCATTGATTTATCACGGAGAATCGCGCCCCTGTTTCGGCCGGAGCATGTCTGTCGGTTTTTTCCGACGCGTCCTGACCGAGTGGCAAGTGACCGGAAAGCGGAGATCCGACCGGATGAATGATCAGGCCAATAGCCTCGAAAAGCGCTTCGACGCAGCAGCACCCGCTGAACTTTCGAGCTGGAATCGCCAGGACACCACCTGGATGCTGGGACTGTTTGGGACGGCCATTGGCGCCGGCACCCTGTTTTTGCCGATCAACGCAGGGCTGGGGGGCTTCTGGCCGCTGGTGATCCTCGCGCTGCTGGCCTTCCCGATGACGTTTTACGCGCACCGTGGCCTTACCCGTTTTGTGCTTTCCGGCCGCGAAGGCGCCGATATCACCGAAGTGGTCGAGCAGCATTTCGGTATCAAGGCCGGTGCCTTGATCACGCTGCTGTACTTCTTTGCCATCTTCCCGATCCTGCTGATCTACAGCGTCGGCCTGACCAACACGGTCGCCAGTTTCCTCGAACACCAACTGCACATCACGCCGCCACCGCGCGCGCTGCTGTCGTTCGTGCTGATTCTCGGCCTGCTGGCCGTGGTGCGTTGCGGTGAGCAGGCGATCGTTAAGGCCATGAGCCTGATGGTCTATCCGTTCATCGTCGCGCTGCTGTTCCTCGCCGTGTACCTGATCCCGCACTGGAACGGCGGCATCCTCGCCACCGCCTCGCAAGTCCCGGCGCCGTCAGCGCTGCTGCATACGCTGTGGCTGGCGATTACGGTGATGGTGTTCTCGTTCAACCATTCGCCGATCATCTCGGCGTTCGCGATGGACCAGAAGCGTCGTTACGGTGTGCACGCCGACGAGCGCAGCTCACAGATCCTCGCGCGCGCTCATGCATTGATGGTCATTTTGGTGCTGTTCTTCGTATTCAGTTGCGTGCTCACCCTGTCGCCGGAGCAACTGGCTGAGGCGAAAGAGCAGAACCTGTCGATCCTGTCGTACCTGGCCAACCACTTCAGCAACCCGACCATCGAGTTTGCGGCGCCGTTGATTGCGTTTGTGGCGATCTCCAAGTCGTTCCTCGGTCATTACATCGGGGCCAGCGAAGGCCTCAAGGGTTTGATCGTCAAGAGCGGCAGACGTCCGGGCGCCAAGGCGCTGGATCGCATCGTGGCGGCGTTCATGCTGCTGATCTGCTGGATCGTCGCGACGCTTGATCCGAGCATCCTGGGCATGATCGAAACCGTCGGTGGGCCGGTGATTGCGGCAATCCTGTTCCTGATGCCGATGTACGCGATTCGCAAGGTGCCAGCGATGGCGCGCTATCGCGGTCAGGCGTCGAACGTGTTTGTTACCGCGGTGGGGCTGGTGGCTATTTCGGCGCTGGTTTACAAGCTGGCTGTGTAATGACTGATCGTTCCCACGCTCTGCGTGGGAACGCCTCTTGTGACGCTCTGCGTCACGCTTGGGGACGCAGAGCGTCCGGGGCTGCATTCCCACGCGGAGCGTGGGAACGATCAAAAAAAACGCCGCTCATCTCACGATGGGCGGCGTTTTTTATTGCCTTGCAGCGTTAGGCTTGAACGACCGGGATATTGGCGTTCGCAGCAGCTTCACGGAACTCGGCGATCTGGTCGAAGGACAGGTAGCGGTAGACATCGGCCGCCATGCTGTCGATCTTGCCAGCGTATTCCATGTACTCCTCGACGGTCGGCAGGCGACCCAGGATCGAAGCAACGGCCGCCAGCTCGGCCGAGGCCAGGTAGACGTTCGCGCCGTCGCCCAGACGGTTCGGGAAGTTACGGGTCGACGTCGAGACCACGGTGCTGTTCGGCTCAACGCGTGCCTGGTTACCCATGCACAGCGAGCAGCCTGGCATTTCCATGCGTGCGCCGGCCTTGCCGTAGATGCCGTAGTAGCCTTCTTCGGTCAGTTGGTGAGCGTCCATCTTGGTCGGCGGCGACAGCCACAGACGGGTTGGCAGCTGACCCTTGACCTGATCCAGCAGTTTACCGGCAGCGCGGAAGTGACCGATGTTGGTCATGCACGAACCGATGAACACTTCGTCGATCTTCTCGCCAGCAACGCTGGACAGCAGACGGGCGTCGTCCGGATCGTTCGGCGCGCAGAGCACAGGCTCGTTGATTTCGGCCAGATCGATTTCGATGACTTCGGCGTATTCGGCGTCGGCATCGGCTTCCATCAGTTGCGGGTTGGCGATCCAGGCTTCCATCGCTTGAGCGCGGCGTTCCAGAGTGCGCGCATCGCCGTAGCCTTCGCCGATCATCCAGCGCAGCAGGGTGATGTTGGACTGCAGGTACTCGGTGATCGACTCTTTCGACAGCTTGATGGTGCAACCGGCAGCCGAACGTTCGGCCGAGGCGTCGGACAGTTCGAACGCCTGCTCCAGGGTCAGACCTTCCAGGCCTTCGATTTCCAGGATGCGGCCGGAGAAGGCGTTTTTCTTGCCTTTCTTCTCGACGGTCAGCAGACCGTTCTGGATAGCGAAGTACGGAATGGCATGAACCAGGTCACGCAGGGTGATGCCAGGTTTCATCTTGCCTTTGAAACGCACCAGGATCGATTCCGGCATGTCCAGTGGCATTACACCAGTGGCAGCGGCGAACGCGACCAGACCGGAACCGGCCGGGAACGAGATGCCCATCGGGAAACGGGTGTGCGAGTCACCACCGGTACCGACGGTGTCCGGCAGCAGCATGCGGTTCAGCCACGAGTGGATGATGCCGTCGCCCGGACGCAGGGAAACGCCGCCGCGGGTCATGATGAAGTCAGGCAGGGTGTGGTGGGTGGTCACGTCGATCGGCTTTGGATAAGCCGCAGTGTGGCAGAACGACTGCATCACCAGATCAGCGGAGAAGCCCAGGCACGCCAGGTCTTTCAGTTCGTCACGGGTCATCGGACCTGTGGTGTCCTGGGAACCCACGGTGGTCATCTTCGGTTCGCAGTAGGTACCAGGACGCACGCCCTGGCCTTCTGCCAGACCGCAAGCCTTGCCGACCATTTTCTGCGCCAGGGTGAAGCCCTTGGTGCTTTCAGCCGGAGCTTCAGGCTTCTTGAACAGGTCGAACGCTGGCAGACCCAGCTCGGCGCGAGCCTTCTCGGTCAGGCCACGGCCGATGATCAGCGGGATACGACCGCCGGCACGGACTTCGTCCAGCAGCACCGGGGTCTTCATTTCGAAAGTGGTGATGACTTCGTCGGTACCGTGCTTGCAGACTTTGCCAGCGTGCGGGTACAGGTCGATCACGTCGCCCATGTTCATGTTCGACACATCGAACTCGATCGGCAGGGCGCCGGCATCTTCCATGGTGTTGTAGAAGATCGGAGCGATCTTGCTGCCGAAGCAGAAACCGCCAGCGCGCTTGTTCGGCACGTAAGGGATGTCGTCGCCGAAGAACCACAGCACCGAGTTGGTGGCCGATTTACGCGACGAACCGGTACCGACCACGTCACCGACGTAGGCGATCGGGAAGCCCTGGCCGCGCATTTCTTCGATCTGCTTCATCGGGCCGGTCTTGCCTTGCTCGTCCGGAACGATGCCGTCACGGGCCATTTTCAGCATGGCCAGGGCGTGCAGCGGGATGTCAGGACGCGACCAGGCGTCTGGCGCAGGGGAAAGGTCGTCGGTGTTGGTTTCGCCGGTGACCTTGAATACGCGCAGGCTGATCTTGTCGGCCAGGACCGGGCGCTTCTTGAACCACTCGCCGTCAGCCCAGGATTGCAGCACGGCCTTGGCGTGAACGTTGCCGTTCTTGGCTTTTTCAGCGACGTCGTGGAAGGCATCGAACATCAGCAGGGTGTGCTTGAGTTCTTCGGCGGCGACTGGCGCCAGCTCGGCGTCGTCCAGCAGTTCAACGAGGGTGACGATGTTGTAGCCGCCCTGCATGGTGCCGAGCAGTTCTACAGCGCGTTTCTTGTCCAGCAGAGGGGAGGTGGCTTCGCCCTTGGCCAGGGCAGACAGGAAACCGGCCTTGACGTAGGCAGCTTCGTCCACTCCAGGTGGTACGCGATTGGTGATCAGGTCAACGAGGAAAGCTTCTTCGCCAGCCGGAGGGTTCTTCAGCAGCTCGATCAGGCCTGCTGTTTGTTCGGCGTTAAGCGGCTGGGGAACGATACCCAGGGCTGCACGCTCTTCGATATGTTTGCGGTAGGCTTCAAGCACAGTTATTACCCTCATCAGTGGTCCCAAATGGGTGTCCGGGACGCTCATCCCGAAATTGCCGTACTCATGCGCCTCACGACGTTGTGGGTCGTTCGGCCAGAATTACCGGCAATTCCTTACAGAAGCTGCTTTCAAAGTTTTACGCCTGCAGAACGGGGAGCTGATGAGGGTTGGCGTTGGGCTTTTCCCCGCTGGAAAAACCCTTCGCCAACACCGCTCTGAAGGAACGACTGTGCTCGTGACGCTTTGAAAACAGCTTCTAACGGACATTGGCGCCTTAAAAGGCTGGCTGATTCTACGGCAAAAAAAATTTAAAGGTAAGTCGCGCTCTATTGGACTTTCGTGGCAATCAGCGCGGCCGGAGCAAACCTGCGACGCCGGCGAGACCTTGCTGTTTGAGGGGTGATCAATGCCCGACAAAGGGCTAACATGCCGGCCTGTTCCGCGTTTCAGTGTTCTGCCCATTTATGCCCAATCAGACCATCAAGACCCCCTGCGTCGGCCTCTGCTCCACCGTTTACGGTGACCTGGTGTGCCGTGGCTGCAAGCGTTTCCACCACGAAGTGATCCATTGGAACGGGTACAACGAGGAGGAAAAGCGTGCGGTCTGGCTGCGTCTGGAGCAATTGCTGTCACAAGTGATGGCGGCCAAGGTCGAGATTTTCGATTCGGCGCGCCTGCGCGAGCAACTCGAGCAGCGCAAGATCCGCTTCGTACCGCATCAGTCGGAATATTGCTGGGCCTATCAGCTGATTGCCCGAGGTGCGCGGGTGATCATTAATCTTGAGGCGTACGGGATGGTGTTGCTGCCGGAGTTCCGCGACTGGAACCTGCCGGAACTGCGCGATGCCATTGATCGGGAATTCTTCCTGCTGTCGGAAGCGCATTATCAGCGCTACATCGCCCCGGGCTTCCTGAAAGACGCCTTCGGCGCCTGAACAGCAAAAGATCGCAGCCTTCGGCAGCTCCTACATGGGAATGCGTTCTACCTGTAGGAGCTGCCGAAGGCTGCGATCTTTTGCTTTTAATGTTTCACGGCCAATTCCACCAGATGATCCTCAACCTCCTGCGGCTTGAGCACCAGCACATCGCTTTCCAGCGTATCCAGCACCGCCTCCGCCGTATTGCCGATCAACGCGCCTGACAAACCACTGCGCGCCACTGTGCCAATCACCGTTACCGCTGCCTGCAGCTTGTGCGCCATGAACGGGATCAACACATCGGCAGGGCCTTCCTCGATGTGCAGGTGCTCGTCATCGACATCGAACTCTGCTTGAAACGCCCGGCACTGCTCGCGGTATTTGGCTTCTATTGTCGATTTGAGCTGAAATGTCGGGTCCGCGGCTGAAAGCATCGGCGACGGATGCGCGGCAATCACATGCAGATGCGCTTTGGCCAGACTGGCGATGTCGTAGCCGTGATCGATGATGGTGCTGTGCAAGTGCCGATGTTCGCCATCGGCATTGCCGACATCGACCGCAGCCAGAATCACTTTGTCTTTCCAGGAGCCGGCGGTTTTCACCAGCAGCACCGGGGTAGGGCAGTGGCGCAGGAGCTTCCAGTCGGCCGGGGTCAGCAAGGCTTTTTTCAGCGAGCTGTCGGGGAAATGCTGTTTGATCACCAGGCCGCAACCCTCGGCCTGCTGCACATCGATGATGGTTTCGTGCAGGCTCTCGTTCCACGCCTGTTCGGTGGTCACGCTATACCCTTCGGCGAGCAATGCCGCCTTGAGCACGCTGAGCAGGCCGGCGTGGTCATGCTTTTTGTCGCACACCAATAGGTGCAGATGAGCCTGGGTGACACCGGCGATCAGCTTGGCGCGTTTGAGCGCCAGGCTTTCCGCATGTTCAGGTTCGATGACCACCAGAATGCTGCGAATGGCTTGCATGAGCGGAGTCTCCAGCAAAGAAAAGGCACGGCGTTGCACAACTATAGTTGCTACCCGAACGTCTGCGACTTGATGCATATCAACAGCCGCTGCTGGTGGTCTGCGGGCAGGCCGGTATAATCGGCGCCCTTCGCTCGAACACCTTTTTACCGTGAGCCCCATGATCCTTCCCGAAATCCACGAATTCCTTGGCTGCCGCACCCCCGACGCCTGGGTCCAGGCGGCACTGGCCGATCAGGAAACCCTGCTGATCGACCACAAGAACTGCGAGTTCAAGGCCGCCAGTACTGCGCTGAGCCTGATTGCCAAGTACCACGCCCACGTCGACCTGATCAACATGATGTCGCGCCTGGCCCGGGAAGAACTGGTGCATCACGAGCAGGTCATGCGCATCATGAAACGGCGCAAGATCGAGCTGCGTCAGCTGCACGCCGGCCGCTACGCCTCGGGCCTGCGCAAAGTGGTGCGCAGTCACGAACCGGTGAAACTGGTGGATACGCTGGTAGTCGGCGCTTTCATCGAAGCACGCAGTTGCGAACGCTTTGAAGCACTGGTGCCGCATTTGGATGAAGAACTGGGCAAGTTCTATTTCGGTTTGCTGAAAAGCGAGGCGCGGCACTTTCAGGGTTATCTGAAACTGGCCTATCAGTATGGTGATGCCAAGGATGTCGCGCAGGTGATTGAGCGCGTCCGTGCTGCCGAGCAAGCGTTGATCGAGTCGCCGGACGAAGAATTCCGCTTTCACAGCGGTGTGCCGGTCGCCGCATGATCGGGTAGGAGCTGCCGCAGGCTGCGATCTTTTGATCTGGTTTTTACAAATCGAAAATCAAAAGATCGCAGCCTTCGGCAGCTCCGACAGAGGTCCGCAATCCAATCGGACATTATTGTCTGATTGTAAAAAAATCTTAAGAGTATGAAACATCACCGAAAACCGGCCCGAGTGGCCGGTTTTTGCTGTCTGCCGTCCTCGCTTGACCAGCTATTGCCCGCATAATATCGGCCCTTCCACGTTTGGCTTGGCAACGGTTGTTATGGATAACCTGGGTTTCGGCAAAGTTCTGCTGGTTGAAGACGATGAGCGTCTCGCCGCACTGATCGCACACTTTCTAGAGCAACACGGCTACGAGGTGCGCACGGTGCATCGCGGTGATCTGGCCATGGCTGCATTCCTGGAATTCAAGCCGAAAGTGCTGGTGCTCGACCTGATGTTGCCGGGGCAGAGCGGTTTGCAGGTCTGCCGGGAAATTCGCAGTGTCTCGGACACGCCGATCGTGATCCTCACCGCCAAGGAAGACGATCTCGATCACATCCTCGGTCTGGAATCCGGCGCTGACGATTACGTGATCAAACCGATCAAACCGCCGGTGTTGCTCGCGCGGCTGCGGGCGTTGCAACGGCGGCAGACGCCGGACAGCAGCGTGGTCAGTTTTCTCGAGTTCGGGCAATTGAGCATCGACCGCAGTTGCCGGGAAGTGCGCCTGACCGGTGAGCTGATCGAGCTGACCACCATGGAGTTCGAGTTGCTCTGGTTGCTGGCCAGCGCGGCGGGCAAAATCCTTTCTCGCGATGACATTCTCAATCGCATGCGCGGCATTGCCTTCGACGGCCTCAACCGTAGCGTCGACGTGTACATCAGCAAATTGCGCAACAAGCTCAAGGACAATCCCCGCGAGCCGGTGTGCATCAAGACCGTGTGGGGCAAGGGCTATCTGTTCAATCCGTTCGCGTGGGAGCTGTAGATGCTGCGTTTGTTTCTCGGGCTGTTTCTGGTAATGACGGTAGGACTGGTGCTGGCCTTGCAGACGGTCGAGCACACCTTCAACGCCTTGCTCGACAGCCAGACGCAGGATTACAACCGTGAAGCCGTGCGCGGTCAGGCGTGGTCGCTGGTCGATCATCTGCAAGGCCGCCAGGGCGCCGAGCGTGAACAGAAACTCGATTCATTGCGCGCGCATTACGGTCTGTCGCTGAGTCTGGTCGAGGCCGATCAACTCGCCCTGACGCCGCAGGAGAAGGCCGAACTGGCACAGAACCTGTTGGTGATCCGCGACGATTACACGCAGTTCATCAGCAACATCGATGGAGGCTCGCAATTGCTCAGCATCAAGTTGCCGCCGGAGCCGAGCCTGATGCCGTTCTACATCACTGCGGCGTACATGATGCTCGCGGTGCTGATCGGCATCGTTCTGTTTTTCTGGGTGCGCCCACACTGGCGCGACCTGGAAAAACTGCGGCTGGCGGCCGAGCGTTTTGGCGACAACGATCTGTCGGTGCGCATTCAGTTGTCGCGGCGCTCGAACATCCGCGATCTGGCCGAGCACTTCAATCTGATGGCGGCGCGCATCGAAGGCTTGATCGCCAACCAGCGCGAACTGACCAACGCGGTGTCTCACGAATTGCGCACACCGATTGCGCGGCTGTCGTTCGAACTTGATCAGCTCAAACAGCTACCGGACGCCAGCGAGAATCGCGAGCTGATCGCCGACATGTATGCCGACCTTGGTGAGCTGGAGGAGATGGTCTCGGAGCTGCTGACCTACGCCAGCCTCGAGCACGGCGCGACAGTGATCAAACGGGAGAATATTCACGCGGCCGACTGGCTAGACAGCGTTGTCGGTAGTGTGGCGCTGGAGGCCGAAGCAGTGGGCGTGCAGTTGTCGATCGCCGGTTGCCAGGTCGACACGGTAAGCATCGAACCGCGCTTCATGGCGCGGGCGGTGATCAACCTTTTGCGCAATGCCATTCGCTATGCCGAGCAGCGCGTTGAGGTGTCGCTGCTGCGCAATGGCGATGACTATGAAGTGCGCGTCAGCGATGACGGCCCGGGTGTGCCGCTGCAAGGGCGGGAGAAAATCTTCGAACCGTTTTCGCGACTGGATGCCAGTCGGGATCGGCGCACCGGGGGTTTCGGACTGGGCCTGGCGCTGGTGCGGCGGGTGTCGCAGTCCCATGGCGGGCAGGTTGAGGTTGGCGAATCGGTGTGGGGCGGGGCGTTGTTCAGGATGACCTGGGCGCATCTGGACTGATTGATATTGCCTGACCCGGCCCCTTCGCGAGCAGGCTCGCTCCCACAGGTGATGGCATTCCAAATGTGGGAGCGAGCCTGCTCGCGAAGGGCGCGGTGTTCAGCGAGTTACACCGAGTCGCTCATGCCACTGGGCGATTGATTCTTCGGGATATACATCAAACTGCTGATCCTTCGGCTTCGCCTCGACCTCAACCCACGGCGCTTTCGAACCAAGCATCAGGTGCGTGTGTTCCGGCGGCACCGGCAGTGGCGTGTCGATCGCTGAGGCGAATGGATGAATCAGCTCTGGCCACTCCGGGCTGAACAGCCACAGGCCGCTGCCGCACAGCGAGCAGAAGTGGCGTTCGGCGCTGCTGCGATGGGCGCGTTTATCGCTTTCAGCTTTCATCTTCGCGTGATAGATGCTGATGTTTTTGCGTCCGCGAACCTTGAGAGTGGTCGCGTCGCCGCCAAGGTTGATCGCATAACCGCCACCGCCCTGGGTCTTGCGGCAGATCGAGCAATAGCAGCGTTGATAGGGATAAGGATGGGCGCTGTCGAGGCTGAACGTGACTTCGCCGCAATGGCAGGAGCCTTCGAGGTGCATGGTGCTCTCCTGTGTCTGAATGGTCCGCTCCAGCCTAGAACATTCTGCCTGATGCTTGCCGGTGTGATGCGACCGGCGGGCGCAGCGTCTAGCCCCAGTGTCCCCGCGATCCCATGGGGCGAGACTTTCGGAACCCGGCATGCAAGCGCTGTTGAACGAGATCCTTGACGCCGTCCGGCCCCTGATCGGGCAGGGCAAAGTTGCTGACTATATTCCCGCCCTCGGCACGGTGCCGGCCAACCAGTTGGGCATCGCCGTGTACAGTAACGACGGCGAAATGTATTGCGCCGGCGACGCTGAAACGCCGTTCTCGGTGCAGAGTATTTCCAAGGTATTCAGCCTTGTGCAGGCCATCGATCACTCCGGCGAAGCGATCTGGGAACGACTTGGCCACGAGCCGTCCGGCCAGCCGTTCAACTCGCTGGTGCAACTGGAATTCGAACGCGGCCGCCCGCGCAATCCGTTTATCAATGCCGGTGCGCTGGTGATCTGCGACATCAACCAGTCGCGCTTCGCCGCGCCGACATTGTCGATGCGCGACTTCGTCCGACGCCTGTCCGGCAATCCGCAAATCATGATCGACGGCAAGGTCGCCGACTCCGAATACCAGCACCGTGCGCGTAATGCGGCGATGGCCTATCTGATGCAGTCGTTCGGCAACTTTCACAACGATGTCGAGGCGGTGTTGCGCAGCTATTTCAGTCACTGCGCACTGCGGATGAATTGCATCGATCTGGCCCGGGCGTTCTGCTTTCTGGCCAATGACGGGTTCTGCAAGCACAGCGGCGAGCAGATCCTGACGCGCCGCCAGACCCAGCAGGTCAACTCGATCATGGCCACCAGCGGTCTGTATGACGAGGCGGGCAACTTCGCTTATCGCGTCGGCCTGCCGGGCAAGAGCGGGGTCGGCGGCGGCATCGTTGCGGTGGTGCCGGGACAGTTCAGCGTGTGCGTGTGGTCGCCGGAGTTGAACGCCGCCGGGAACTCGCTGGCGGGGATGGCGGCGCTGGAGCTGCTGAGCTCGCGGATTGGCTGGTCGGTGTTCTGAAGACACACCACGATTTCCAGTGTGGGAGCGAGCCTGCTCGCGAAGAGGCCGGTACATTCAGCATCGATGTCGTCTGACTGGCCGCTTTCGCGAGCAGGCTCGCTCCCACCGGGTGCAGTGTTGCTTTGCAGGATCGTGTTCTATACATTTTCCGGCCGCCCTCTGCATGGTGAATCCGCTTCATGTCTCTTGCGCTCGAACGTCTAGTCGCTGGCACGCCGATCCCTTTCGCTGGTAACCGCGTCACCGTGGTCAGCCCCGAACTGGCCGCGCGGTTTCAGCCCGGTGACCATCTGCTGGTCGAGCAGGTCAGTGGCGAGTTGTTGCTGATCCCCGTGGCCGATCAACAGGCCGCCTCGGTGGCAATCGAGCGTGCGGCTGCGGCATTCACAGCGTTGTCGGCGGTGTCCGATGAAGCCATCAGCCGGTTCTTCGACCTGTTTGCCCAGCGCCTGGAGAGCCCTGAATGCTGGACGCAGATCGAAGCCGCCAACCGCGCCGACATTGAGCGAGCGAAGGCGCGCGGTCGCTCGACCACACGCTTGCTCGCCGATGAAAGCATGCGCCGCGACATGATCGCCGGGCTGCGCGCGTGGCGTGATGCGCCACCGACCCGGGGCAAAGTGATCAGCAGTGTCGAGCACGACGGCTGGAAGGTTGAGCAAGTGGTCTCGCCGCTGGGCATCGTCGCGTTTGTCTTCGAAGGCCGACCCAACGTATTTGCCGACGCCGCCGGGGTGTTGCGCACCGGTAATACGGCTGTGCTGCGCATCGGCAGCGATGCGTTGGGCACTGCGCAAGCCATCGTCACTCACGCCTTGAACCCGGCGCTGGCCGAAGCCGGTTTGCCGGTGGGTGCGGTGTCGTTGGTCGAAAGCGTCAATCATGCTGCCGGTTGGGCGATGTTTGCCGATCGGCGTCTGTCGCTGGCGGTGGCGCGAGGCTCGGGCCGTGCGGTCAGTCAGTTGGGCAGCGTTGCTCAGCAGGCCGGCACTGCCGTCAGCCTGCACGGCACCGGCGGTGCGTGGCTGATCGCAGACCGTGACGCCGACGCCACTCGCTTCGCGGCAGTGGTGCGCAACTCGCTGGACCGCAAGGTCTGCAATACCCTGAACGTCTGCCTGATTCAGCGCGAACGCGCCGATGAGCTGGTGCCGCTGTTTCTCGATGCGTTAAAAGCCGCCGGTACGGCGCGCGGCCAAGGCTGCAAATTGCACATCGTCGCGGGCAGTGAAAGTTGCCTGCCAAGCGAATGGCAGAACGCAACAGTCGAGGTTTATCGCGCCGAGGGTTACCAGACCGAAGCGCTGGCCGAGTCTTTGCCCGAGTCGGAGCTGGGCCGCGAGTGGGAATGGGAAGAAACCCCGGAAGTCAGCCTGATGATTGTCGACGATCTGGATCAGGCGATTGCGCTCTTCAACCGCTACAGCCCGCAATTCACCGTATCGTTGATCAGCGAGGATGCGACGGTTCAGGAGCGCTTCTACAACGCGGTGAATGCGCCGTTTGTAGGTAATGGCATCACCCGTTGGGTTGATGGCCAGTACGCGTTGAACAAGCCTGAGCTGGGCCTTTCGAATTGGGAGAGCGGACGGCTGTTTGCGCGCAGTGCGATTCTTTCCGGGGATGGCGTGTTTACCGTGCGTAGCCGGATGACTCAGGTTGATCTCTCGGTGAAACGCTGATCTGTTGATCGTTCCCACGCAGAGCGTGGGAACGATCACGGTGGGGAGTCAGGCAGCGTGGCTGGCTTGCGCGCTGATCGCGCAGGTCTCAGGTTGCTGCGCCAGCGGCACAAAGGTGCGGCGGTCGGAAGAGAGCGCGTCGATCGAACCGGTCTCGATGTCGTATACCCAGCCATGCAGATTCAGCCGCCCTTGCTCCTGCGCCAGGCGCACGCTCGGATGGGTCTGGATATTCGCCAGTTGCGCGATCACGTTCTCGCGCACCATCGAACTCAATTTCGCCGCGTCGCTGCCATGCACGCGCGCTTCGTTCATCACCTTCGCCGACTCGGCATGCTGCAGCCAGCCGCTGACGGCGGGCAGGTGATCCATGCATTTGCACTGGGCAATCGCGGTCATTGCGCCGCAATCGGAGTGGCCGCAAATCACGATATCGGTCACTCCCAGCACTGCCACCGCATATTCCACCGTCGCCGAGACCCCGCCTGGATGCGGGCTGTAGGAGGGCACGATATTGCCGGCATTGCGGATCACGAACAGCTCGCCGGGTTCTTGCTGGGTGAGCAGCTCAGGCACTACACGGCTGTCGGAACAGGTGATGAACAGCGTGCCGGGTTGCTGGGTCGTGGCCAGATGTTTGAACAGTTCGCTGCGTTGCGGGAAGGCTTCGTTCTGGAATTTCAGGAAGCCGTCGATCAGGGCTTTCATGGGCTTGTCCTCGTGGCAGAAATGAGATGGCCCGCACGCAGGATGCGGGCCGGGCGCATCAGAACGGGCGCAGCGGCAGGAACTTGCCGTCGAGGGTCACCACGGCGCGGGAGCCGCCTTCAGGGTCTTCGACTTTCTTGATGTCCAGTTTGAAGTTGATCGCACTGATGATGCCGTCACCGAACTGCTCGTGAACCAGCGCCTTCAGCGTGGTGCCGTAGATCTGGATCATTTCGTAAAAACGGTAGATGGTCGGATCGGTCGGCACGCCGCTGAGGCTGCCGCGCAAAGGAATGATCTGCAGAGCGGCGACGTCATCGGCGCTCAGATCAAGCTTGTCGCCGACCACTTGAGCAGCATTTTCCGGCAACGGATGCTGGCCGAGCAGGGCGGCGGTGACATAAGCCAGGCTGAGGCCGGTGCCGTCAGAGAGATCCTGCCACGACAGATCTTTTTTCGCCTTGGCGTCGAGAACGCGGGTAGTCAGGGCCAGGCTGTTGTCGTTGTAGGCGTGGGACTGTTGCATGGTGTCACTCCTTTCAGGGGTTGGCTTGCTGTGTGTGGAAGCAATGTTGCGCCGGTCGATTCATAGCGTCCAAGACCGATATACAATGCTTCGCATAAGCCCTGCCTATAGATGGTGTCCTCATGCTGTTGCGACATTTGCGTTATTTGCTCGCCGTTGCCGATCACGGCGGGTTCACCCGGGCGGCCGAAGCGCTGCATGTATCGCAGCCGACGTTGTCGCAGCAGATCCGGCAACTGGAAGAAACCCTCGGCGTCAGCCTGTTCGATCGCACCTCACGCACGGTGAAGCCGACGGATGCAGGCGCGGCTTACATTGAATGCGCACGGCGCGTGCTGGTGGAGCTGGAAGCCGGGCAGCGCGCCTTGCACGACGTGAAGGACTTGTCCCGCGGCACCCTGCGTCTGGCGATGACGCCGACGTTCATGGCGTATCTGGTCGGGCCACTGGTGCGCGACTACGGGGCACGGTTTCCCGGTATTCATCTGGAGATCTTCGAGTTGTCGATGGACGACATCGAGGCCGGGCTGGCGGATGACTCGCTGGATGTCGCGATCGCGTTTACCCCGGTGCGCAATGCCGATATCGAATGCATACCGGCGTTTACCGAGACGCTGGGGATCATGGTCGGGCCTGGGCATCCGCTCTATGACAGCCCTTCGGTATTGACGCCGCCGGAATTGGCTTCACTGCATTTCGCCTTGCTGGCGCCGGGCTTCATTACGCGGTTATTGGTGGATGAGTATTTCCGCGAGCACGGGATTACGCCGCAGGTGCGGATTGAAGTGAATTCGGTGAGTACGTTGCTGGAAGTGGTGCGGCATGCGCCGCTGGCGACCATGCTGCCCGAGGCGATTGCCAGCGAAGACCGCGCATTGCGCCGCTTGCGTGTTGAAGGGGAGGCGCCGCAGCGTGGCGCGGCGTTGTTGCGGCGCAGGAATAATTATCACAGTGCGGCGGCGTTGGCGTTTGTGGAGCTGGTGCTCGGCATGAAAAGCCCCTCACCCTAACCCTCTCCCAGCGGGAGAGGGGACTGACCGAGGTGTTTGGTCAAGTTACTCCGACCTGAACGAGCTTCGTTGACTCATAATCGCCACGGTCATTCAGGTCTACGGTTGAGCTGAGGCAACTAGGTCGGCTCCCTCTCCCTCGGGAGAGGGCTGGGGTGAGGGGCGACGGGGGCACTCACGCCGCATAACTCAAAAGAACAACAAAGGGCCTGCTCCCAATCGGAAGCAGGCCCTTAGTCAAATAATCTACAACTCAATACAACCGATCAATCACCCGAACTTCGTTCTGATTCTGCATCGAATCCCACGCCTGTTTCAGCGTCTGCAGCACACTTCCAATGAAGTCCTTGTCGGCCGCAGCCTTCTTGCCGACATAACCGTGGCCGCGGCGGTACATCTTCAGGCGGGCCAGCAGGTTCTGGTGGTTGCGGTCGAATTCCTCTTCGCCAGCGTGGGGCGACAGGCAGTCGATGTGCACCTGGCCCGACTTGCTGATCCAGAGAATATGGCTGTCGTGGCTGTCTTTCTGCGCCGCGAACATACGAGCCAGTTCTTCGATAGTGGGTTGATTGTTCAGATTCATTGTTATGCCCCTTGACCAGTCTGGTGATCTTTCAAAGTTGATTCGCTAATACAGGTAGCCCATCGGTTAGTTGATCCCTGGCACCGAAACCAGGACGTCAGCGCTCGCCCGTATGAAGTACGGGGTCATGCATCTGTTGCATGTAGTCGTGTTGAATAACTGCTACGCAATAGCGTCACAACGAGGAGAAGCAGCGAAAACCGGGAGGCTCCTTGACGACAATCCAGTGTCGGCCACAAGCGTCTTGAGAATTTTCGCCAGCGCTTCTCGTCCTTGTACTGGACGTTCAGGCCAGGTCAGCTTCTTCAATCTGCCTTGTGGGCAGCGTGTATCCGGAAAAAACAACTCGGCGGTCAGACGAGTTTGCTCAAGCGTGTTACCAGTGCTCCCGATCGGGGAACGTCTTCATCATGCAAAAGCAAAACGATGCCGTCAACGGTTTTGTAGTGATTATTTTCAAGCACTACATATTGTCGGACAAAGCTGTTTTGGAATGAGAAAAGATCCGTTTCAGCAACGTAGAGAAGGGAACCTCGAGGAATTCAGCGAGTCGCCGGACGCGCCGTGCGATTGCGCTTAACGGCGGTTTTGCTGGCCGTCGACTTGCGCTTTTTCTTCCACGGCGCTGCGGCTTTGCCGGCTGGCGGCGGGCCGCTGATGGTCAGGCCGAGAGCTGAGCAGCGGCTGACCTGCTTGCTCATCCACGCAGCCTGTTTGGTGACGAATTCTTCCAGACTCATCTCGCCGCTTTGCACCATGTCCAGCGCCTGTTCCCAGATCGCCGTAGTGCCAGGATCGGCGATCGCGCGCGGCACTGCATCGATCAGGCTGAACGCCGCAGGTGTCGCCGCCAATGCCTTGCCGTTCTTGACCAGATAACCACGATCAAGCAAACCCTGAATGATCGACGCACGGGTGGCTTCGGTGCCGATGCCGGTGGTGTCCTTGAGTTTCTGTTTGAGCAGCGGATCCTCGACCAGTTTGGCGACGTTCTTCATCGCCTTGATCAGATCGCCTTCGGTGTAGGGTTTTGGTGGCTGCGTCCACAGATCCTTGAGATTCACCTTCGCCACAGCGCATTCGACGCCCTGGCTCAGGGCCGGCAAGGTTTGCGGTGCTGGTGCTTCGCGGCCCTTGGCCGGTGCCAGTGCTTCGGGCAATGCGCGCTTCCAGCCTGGTTCGATGATCTGCTTGCCCACCGCGCGCAACGCCTGCCCGTTGCAATCGAAATCGGCCTGGGTGCGATCGTATTCGTGATTGGGCAGGAACTGCGCCAGGTAGCGCGCGCGAATCAGCGTGTACACCGCGCGATGCTTGCCGGTCAGGCGTTCGAGGTTCTTCGCGGCGATGGTGGGAATGATGCCGTGGTGAGCGCTGACCTTGGCGTCATTCCAGGCCCGCGAGCGCCGTTGCGGTTCGAGATAACCCTGCAAGGCTTCAAGGCTCGGATCGGCCTGGCGCAACGCTGTCAGGATCGATGGCGCCTCACTGTGTTGGCTCAACGGCAGAAAGCCGCAGTCACTGCGCGGATAGGTGATGATTTTGTAGGTTTCATACAGGGCTTGAGCGATGTCGAGGGTTTCCTGCGCGCCGAGGCCAAGCTTTTTCGAGCAGACTTCCTGCAAGGTGCCGAGATCGAAGGGCAGCGGCGCAACTTCGCGCATGCGCTCGGTTTTCAGCTTGATCACCCGTGCGCTGTCTGCACTGCTGATCGCCGCTGCCGCTTGCTGCGCCAACGCCTGATTCAGGCAGCGATCCTGATCATCACAAGCGTCTGATGGTGCGCGCCATTGCGCGGTAAACGCCGTGCCGTTGTGCAGCAAATCCACGTCGATTGCCCAGAACGGTACGGGGACGAAATCGGCGATGCTGCGGTCGCGGTCGACCACCAGTCGCAGGGTGGGCGTCTGCACTCGGCCCACAGGCAGCACGCCCTGATAACCCGACTGCCGGCCCAGCAAGGTGAACAGTCGACTCATGTTCATGCCGATCAGCCAGTCCGCGCGTGAACGGCCCAGTGCCGAGTGATACAGGCTGAATGTTTCGGCTCCCGGTTTCAGCGCGGCCAAGGCCTTGCGAATCGATGCCTCGTCCAGCGCCGACAGCCACAAACGGCGGATCGGCCCGCGATAGCGGCAGTGCTCGACCAGTTCCCGAGCGATCATCTCGCCCTCGCGGTCGGCGTCGGTGGCGATGATCAGTTCGCTGGCCTCGCCAAGCAGACGCTTCACCGCTTTGTACTGGCTGGCGGTGCGCGGCTTGACGGTCATTTTCCACTTGTCCGGAATGATCGGCAGATCCGCCAGTACCCAGCGTTTGTAGCGCGCATCGTAGGCGTCCGGCGGCGCAGTTTCGAGCAAATGGCCGATGCACCAGGTCACTGTGACGTCCGTCCCTAGCCAGCAGCCGTCGCCGCGACGCCTGGCGCCGAGCACGGCCGCAATGTCTTTGGCCTGGGAAGGTTTTTCACAGAGGTACAGCCGCATAGCTACCATCGCCGGATTTGTTGGTGGAGGCGGCACAGGATGGCTGGAGTTCGCGGCGCGAGCAACTTTTATCTGTATGGATATACAGATAAAAGGTTGCCAGAGATTTTCGCCGTTCGGCTGCAATCCCAGCCAGACCCGAGCCCATCAGCTATACCTGAAGCGGTCTCTTCGCTGTGCTCAGGAGAACCTCATGAAAAGCCCCAGTCCCGTGATCAGCCTGGAACAACTTGCCGGCTGCCTGCTGGTGAAGTTCCACGGCATCCAGGTCGCCGCGTCCTCTCACGCGATGATCCTCAACGAAGCCAACTATCCGCCGGTGTACTACATCCCGCGCGAAGACATCGACGAAAAATACTTCGCCCGCACCGACCACACCAGCTATTGCCCGTACAAGGGCGACGCCAACTATTTCAGCCTGCAAGTGCCCGGACATGAGGGTGCCAACGCGGTGTGGACGTACGAAAACCCGAAGGTCTCCGTCGCACCGATCCGCGACTACGTGGCGTTTTATCCGGACCAGGTGAAATTCGAAGTGATCAAGGCGCACGCCTGAAGCAAAAAAATGGCGAGAGAATCGCTTCCCTCGCCATTGTGTCAGCGGGTTTTTCAGTTCCTTTCGAGATCGATATTCTTCGTCTCACGCAGACAGATCATCCCCACCACCAGGCTCACCCCGGTGATCAGCACCGGATACCACAGCCCGTAGAAAATATCTCCGGTGTACACCACCAGCGCAAACGACACGGTGGGCAGGAATCCGCCAAACCAGCCGTTGCCGATGTGATAGGGCAGCGACATCGAGGTGTAGCGAATGCGGGTCGGGAACAGTTCCACCATCAGCGCCGCCAGCGGCCCGTAGCACATGGCCGAGATGATGATCAGCGCGACGATCAGGGCGACGATCATCGGTTTGTTGATCTGCTGCATATCGGCTTGTTGCGGGTAGCCGGCGAGGGTAATCGCGCCGCGCAGTGCCGCCTCATCGAAGCCATCCAGCTTCACGTCGCCGACACTCACTTGCACGGCGCTGCCCGCAGGCGCTGCGACGCTGGAGTAGGGCAGGCCTTGTTTGACCAGGAAGGTTTTGACCTTGTCGCACGGACTGTCGAATTTGGCCTTGCCCACCGGATCGAACTGGAAGGTGCACGTGGCCGGATCGGCGAGCACGGTGATCGGTGCCTGACGGCTGGCCTGATCGATCGCCGGGTTGGCGTAATGGGCCAAGGATTTGAAGATCGGGAAGTACAGCGCGGTCGCCAGCAGCAGGCCGAGCATCAGCACCGGTTTACGCCCGACCTTGTCCGACAGCCAGCCGAAAAAGATGAAGAACGGCGCGCCGATCACCACGCTGATGATCAGCAGACTGTTGGCCACCGCCGGGTCCATTTTCAGGAACTGGGTGAGGAAGAACAGCACGTAGAACTGCGCGGCGTAGAAGGTCACCGCTTGCCCGGCATTGATGCTGAACAGCGCGATCAGCACGACTTTGAGGTTTTCCCATTTGCCGAAGGATTCGCGGATCGGCGCCTTCGAGGTTTTGCCTTCTTCCTTCATTTTCAGGTAGGCCGGCGACTCGTGCAGGCTCAGGCGAATCCAGGTGGAGATGCCCAGCAGCACGATCGACAGCAGGAACGGAATGCGCCAGCCCCAGACTTCAAACTGGTCGCCGGTGAAGTAGCGGCAGCCGAGCACCACCAGCAGCGACAACAGCAGGCCGAGGGTCGCGGTGGATTGAATCCAGCTGGTGTGGAAGCCGCGTTTGCCGATAGGCGCATGTTCGGCCACGTAGGTCGCCGCACCACCGTATTCGCCACCGAGCGCCAGGCCCTGAAGCATGCGCAGCACCACCAGAATGATCGGCGCGGCGATGCCGATGCTGGCGTAGGTCGGCAGCAGGCCGACGCAGAACGTCGCCACGCCCATCAGAATGATCGTCGCCAGGAACGTGTACTTGCGCCCGATCATGTCGCCCAAACGGCCGAACACCAGCGCGCCGAATGGCCGCACGATGAAGCCGGCGGCGAATGCCATCAGGGCGAAGATGAACGCCGTGGTGTCGTTGACCCCGGCGAAAAACTGCTTGCTGATCACCGCGGCGAGAGCGCCGTAGAGGAAGAAGTCATACCACTCGAACACTGTCCCGAGTGATGAGGCGAAGATGACTTTCTGCGTTGCGTTGCTGGTCTCGGCGCTGCCCGCAGCGTCCAGCGGCTGAACGTGTTCTGACATATCGGTATCCCTCACAGTGATTGTTTTTGTTGTTCCACTGGTGTTGCGTGTCCGGTAATGCGCGATGCCTGAGTCTGGTGATGATGATTCCTGTGGGAGCGAGCCTGCTCGCGAAAGCTTTTTGCCAGTCAACTCCTAGGCTGAGTGAGCTACCGCATTCGCGAGCAGGCTCGCTCCCACATTTGTACTGTGTACAGGTCCAGCCAGTATCAGTCGTGCCGCCTTCTCGGCAATCATCAGCGTAGGCGAACAGGTATTGCCCGAGGTGATTTTCGGCATGATCGACGCATCGGCAACGCGCAACCCCGGCACGCCGTGCACGCGCAGCTGCGCATCGACCACCGCGTCACCGTCGTTGCCCATGCGGCAGGTGCCGACCGGATGGAAAATCGTCGTGCCGATCTTCGCCGCCGCTTCATGCAATTGTTCTTCGCTTTGCAGGCTGTCGCCGGGCAGGTATTCCACCGGTTTGAACGCTTGCAGGGCAGGGGCGCTGACGATGCGCCGGGTCAGGCGAATTGCATCGGCGGCGACGCGCAGATCTTCTGGATGGCTGAGGTAATTGGGCTGGATCAGCGGCGCCGCTTGCGGATCGGCGGAGCGGATCTCGATGCGCCCACGGCTCTGCGGGCGCAAGTCGCACACCGAGGCGGTGAACGCCGGGAAGCTGTGCAACGGCTCGCCAAAGCGCTCCAGCGACAGCGGTTGCACGTGATATTGCAGGTTCGCCGAGGTTTGCTCGGGACCGGAGCGGGCAAAGGCGCCCAACTGACTCGGCGCCATCGACAGCGGCCCGCTGCGGTCGTACAGATAACGCAGGCCCATGCCCATTTTGCCCCACACGCTGCCCGCGATCTGGTTCAGCGTGCGGGCGTTTTCCAGTTTGTAGATCAGGCGCAGTTGCAGGTGATCCTGCAGGTTGCCGCCAACCCCCGGCAGCTCATGAATCACGCCTATCCCTAAGCGTCCGAGCAGCGGCCGCGGACCGATCCCGGAGCGCTGCAGAATGCTCGGCGAGCCGACCGAGCCGGCGCACAGGACAATCTCCTTGCGCGCCTTGAACTGTCTGGTCTGGCCTTCATGCTGCGCGCTGACTTTCGCCGCGCGGCCGTTCTCCAGCAAGACGCGATCAACCTCGACGCCGGTCAGCACGGTCAGGTTCGCCCGGCTGCGCAGCGGTTTCAAAAAGGCCTTGGCCGCGTTCCAGCGCACCCCGGCTTTCTGGTTGACCTGAAAGTAACCGCAGCCTTCATTGTCGCCCTGGTTGAAGTCATTGATGCTGGCAATGCCGGTTTGCTCGGCGGCGCTGCGAAAGGCATCCAGAATCGGCCACGACAGGCGCTGCTGCTCGACCCGCCATTCACCCTGATCGCCATGAAATTCAGCGCCGCCGGCAAAGTGGTTTTCGCTCTGTTTGAACAGCGGCAGCACGTCTTTCCAGGCCCAGCCCGGATTGCCCGCCGCCGCCCAGCCGTCATAGTCGCCGGCCTGGCCGCGCATGTAGATCATGCCGTTGATCGACGAACAGCCGCCCAGCACCTTGCCCCGCGGATAACTCAGCGCGCGGCCATTGAGGCCGGGTTGTTGTTCGGTTTTGAAGCACCAGTCGGTGCGCGGGTTACCGATGCAGAACAGGTAACCCACAGGAATATGAATCCAGGCGTAGTTGTCGCGTCCGCCGGCTTCGAGCAGCAACACCCGTTGCTGTGGATCCGCTGAGAGCCGGTTGGCCAGCAAGCAACCGGCGGGGCCGGCGCCGACCACGATGTAGTCGAATTCATCCAGGGACGTCTGCATGCCCTGACCTCGCTTTTTGTTTTTATTGTCGGACACTCTAGTTGTTAGCTTTCGTTAAAAGAATGTTAGTTTTTGCGCAGCCGCTGTGCGTTTTCAAACAGCCCGAAGTGACGATAGCTGACAAGGACCTGCCATGTTCGACTGGAACGACCTGCGCTTTTTTCTCGAGCTGCAACGCAGCGGCCGCCTGCTCACCGCCGCGCGCCGGCTCAATACAACCCACGCGACAGTGGCGCGGCATATTGAATCGATCGAAAAAAGTCTCGGCACTGCGCTGTTCGTCCAGCACGCCCAGGGCTATGAAATGACCCCGGCGGGGGAGGCACTGCTCAAGCACGCCGAAGCGATGGAAAACGTCGCGTTGCTGGCGCAGGAAGAAATTACCCAGTCCACCGCGCCGCTGGGCAAGATCCGCGTCGGCGTTACCGAAGGCCTCGGCATCAAGTTCCTCGCCAGCCGCATGATCGGTCTGTTCGAGCGCTACCCCGGGCTGGAAGTGGAACTGGTCGCCGTGCCGCGCTTCGTCAGCATCCTCAATCGCGAAGCGGAAATCAGCATCCACCTCGAACGCCCATCCGCCGACATGCTGGTCACGCGCAAACTCACCGACTATCGACTCGCGCTGTACGCCAGCCAAACCTACCTCGACAAAGCGCCGCCGCTGCACAGCCGCGAAGACCTCGGCCGACATGCCTGGATCGGTTATGTCGACGATCTGCTGTTCAGTCAGGAACTGATGTTCCTCAACAGCTTCTGTCGCAGCCCGCGTGTGGTGTTTCACAGCACCAGCGTCATCGCCCAGCAGGAAGCCGCTCGATCAGGATTGGGCATCGCTGTGCTGCCGTGTTACATGGCCGCGTCCGACCCGAATCTGGTGGCGCTGTTGCCGGATGAAAGCATCGAGCGCAGCTACTGGATCAGCACACGGCGGGAGCTGCACAAATCGGTGCGGCTGCGGGTGGTCTGGGATTATGTGGTGGGGTTGTGTGAGGCAGAGCAGGGTCTATTGCGCGGCTAACCTGATGCATTCCGTCCCCCCTGTGGGAGCGAGCCTGCTCGCGAAGGCAATCTTTCAGCAACATCGATGCTGACTGACACACCCCTTTCGCGAGCAGGCTCGCTCCCACAGGGGTATTCATCCTGGCTGCTTTCGCGGGTTGATAAATATATGGATATCCGTATATTCGTTTTCCCGCATATGGCGAGCCGATCACCGTGATCACCCCCACCGAAGTCTTCAAAAGCCTCGCCGACGAAACCCGCGTCCGCGCCATCTTGCTCATCGCTGGGCAAGGTGAGCTCTGCGTCTGCGAGCTGATGTGTGCGCTCGATGACGGCCAGCCGAAAATCAGCCGCCACCTCGCGCAACTGCGCAGTAATGGTTTACTGCTCGACCGCCGTCAGGGCCAGTGGGTGTATTACCGGCTGAACCCGGAGCTGCCGGCATGGATCGGCGAAATCCTCCAGGTGACCGCGAAGGCCAATACCGATTGGCTCAAGGACAACGCCGCGCGCCTGCAAAACATGGATGGCCGTCCCGTGCGTGAACGCGCCTGCTGCTGAATCTTCCACTTTCTACGGAGCGCCCAGATGCGAGTACTGTTCATGTGCACGGCCAACAGCTGCCGCAGCATTCTTTCCGAAGGCATGTTCAATCACCTGGCTCCCGCTGGTTTCCAAGCGGTGAGTGCTGGCAGTTTTCCCATAGGCCAGGTGTTGCCGCGCAGCCTGTCGACGTTGCAAAAGCACGGCCTCGCCATCGACGGGTTGCACAGCAAAGGCAACGATGCCTTCGCAAACAACCCGCCGGATATCGTTATCACTGTCTGCGATAAAGCCGCCGGGGAAGCCTGCCCGGTGTATTTCGGCCCGGAACTGAAAGCGCACTGGGGGCTGGAAGATCCGTCCGAAGTGCACGGCGACGAAGCGGCAATCGACGCGGCATTCCAAGCCACTTTGATGCGCATCGGTGAACGCTGCCAAGCCTTCCTCGATCTGCCGTTTCACTCGCTCAGTCGCGAGCAACTGAAAGCCGAACTCGATCGCATCGGCACGCTGTAAGGAGGCTAAATGACAAATCATTTGCCCAACCTCGACGCAAGTCTGATCGACGCTGTTAAGCCATCGAATGTCGGCGAACACAAACCGCGCATCCTTCTCCTCTACGGCTCGACCCGCGAGCGCTCCTTCAGCCGCTTGCTGGTCGAGGAGGCCGCACGCCTGCTTGAACACTTCGGCGCCGAAATGCGCATCTTCAATCCGTCCGGCCTGCCACTGCCCGATGACGTTCCCGTCGACCATCCCAAGGTCCAGGAACTGCGCGATCTGGTGCTGTGGTCGGAAGGCCAGGTCTGGTGCTCGCCAGAACGCCACGGCGCCATGTCCGCCGTGTTCAAGGCGCAGATCGACTGGATCCCGCTGGAACTCGGCGCTGTGCGCCCGACCCAAGGCAAAACCCTGGCGGTGATGCAAGTCTGCGGCGGCTCGCAGTCGTTCAACGTGGTCAACCAACTACGCGTCCTCGGCCGCTGGATGCGCATGTTCACCATCCCCAACCAATCCTCGGTGCCGAAGGCCTATATGGAGTTCGACGAGGCCGGGCGGATGAAACCCTCGCCGTTTTACGATCGGGTGGTGGATGTGATCGAGGAGTTGGTGAAGTTCACCGTGCTGCTGCGGGGGCAGCAGGCGCATCTGGTCGATCGTTATTCCGAGCGCAAGGAGAGTGCTGAACAGTTGATGGCGCGGGTTAACCAGCGTTCGATTTGAGTGGCGCTTTTGCAGCATGAATGAGCCGGCTGCAAATGCTGGCCGATTCACCTAGGATACCGGTGCATCACCATGTGACGGGTAAACTCAAGGAAGTGTTGGTCATGAAATTCAAGGAATGGGCGGAATTGACGGCGCTGTACAAACGCAGCCGCAAACAGCCGAACAAGTTGCTGTTTACATGGAAAAATGCTCGCCGTTTATGGCCAATGTGGACGGCCGCCGCTTCAACGCTGCCCCTTGTTGTTTTGTCGGCCTTCGGTATCAAGTACCCGATCCTCGTCCCGATCTCCTATGCCTTGCTTGCGGTGTGGGCAGGCGGATTGTTCTTCACTCGACTTCACGCTATTCGCACGGTTTATCCCACGCAGTTCGCGGAACATGCCATCGACCAGCAACCCTGGGGCGAACAAGAGAACATTCTTTGTTATGCGTTCTTTTTGCAGATTGTGAAGGAGGAAGGCTACACGTCCGCCAAACTGCGGGAGCTGTCGGCGTATTCAGACCTGACCGTCGCGCCAGTCAAACCTGCCCTATCACAAAATCTGGGCTTCGTTTCCCTCTTCGGACTGATGATCGGGCTGTCCACTGAGCTGATCAAAGCGACGAAGTTCTTTTTGGGTCCAAAGGGCGCGCTCGTCCTCATGCCCGTTGCGGGGGCATTGTTCATCTACTGGCTGGTCTGGGACGGCATTCAAAGCACGCCCTATCAAAGACTGCGGATAAAACGCTATGTTGATCTGGCCGCCTATGATCTGGAGGAACGGGTTCAGGATGTTCGAGAATTAAATCCCGTGGAGTCTTCGCCGGTTTTGTCGATGAGCAAGCAAACGGAGCCAACAGCATGAGCGGAGACAAAAAAAAGGCTCGGCCTCCTGCTTTCTACCGCGCTGAGCACAACGCCTCAAATGATTCATCAACATAGCGAACAATAATCGCAACCTTCGCTCTCGTCGGGGTAGGCATTCTTCCAGGTGACATACATATATACCGCACACGATAGCTTCACTTTGTCGAACATCGCTCTATGAACGTTTGATCACAGAGCCGCACTCTCATTTCAGATAACTGAGTCGGCAATTTTCGGAGCGATACAATGACAAACTTGCACAACAACACTTCTGACAGCATCGAAACATTAGAGCTGGATGTCATGGCAGCCTGCATTAATTTCCATCCATCCCCAGCCGAAGAAACCGTAGTTAGTCTGCAAGGCAAGGGTGGTGGTCATTATCTGATTCATCTCTTGGCAGGGGCAACAATTCACATCAAGACATCGGTCTTTCAAAATGAGACGGGAAGGAAGCGTAAATCGAACTGGGAGTTCGATGCGACTGCACTGGGCAGCATCGAAGTAAAGCTGGAAGAAAACAAGCTGAAAATTGGCACGTGCACGGTACATCTGCCTGATTCCGAAAGTCCGGATGAAGCTGTCGGTCAAGTGCGTGTCATCACTGAGAAAGGCGTGGTCAATGCTGTGGATCTGGCCTTCCAGACCATTTATTTCGATGGCGTCGATGGACGGTTTTTTGAAGCGCCCGATGATGCAGCCAATACGTTGGCTGCCGCACTGGTTAAATTTACCTTTTTGGACGTCGACGTTCGACACATCGGTTTGGACGGAAGGAATGAAGCGGTCAAATATAGCTTCAAGGACCGTACTTGGTTGGTGGGGGACGAGGTTGTTGATTACACGCAACTTAGAGTTTCTGATCGTTGCCACCATCAAGTGACTGAAGTATCCGTTTGACATCCGACGGTCAGCAGCTCAATCAGTAAAGTCGCGGTTGAGGATGCACGATAAGCATTCAGCTGAAGTCGTGCCTGGCGTGGATTCCATGTCAGGTACTTACTCATCGAAACACCTGAGGCTGAAAGCCTTCGGGGCACTAAGTTTCACCGTTACGTTTTTTTAAACAGCGGCCGTTGGAATTTGATATTCAATGCCATTTCCAAACCCTACAACGCCTTGCGCCGTCAACCAAGCACTGGATAACGTCGAAATCGCCAGCTAACCCGCACCCCGGCGAGGGGAAGCCCTCGTCGAACCCCGTCCGCCCACCCTAGCTGGCACGCGGCCACAGCTTGCGTCTCCCAGTCTCGGCTGTCACCCTTCGGGCCGTTCTCAAGGATCAGAACCAGGAATCACGGATGAGTGGCTACGTACCCAACCCCCCGAAAAATTATCGTTACGAAGAAGCCAAACCCGTCGACATACACGCCCAGCATTGGGCCGAGTATGAGAAACACGGGAAAGAACCCGCGCGCGAACCTGAGAAGATCGGGATTGCGTTGAGGATCGGGGTTTTCTTTGATGGCACGGGCAACAATGCGAACAACTCTGCTGCGGGGTTGTTGTGTGGTGCACAGCATCCAATTGCGCCTGAGGATATTCCCGTCAGTTGCCAGCCTTATATGGGTGATCCGGATAGTAGTTATGGTAGCGATGTCAGCAATGTGAAGAAGCTGAGCGAACTGTATGGAGCAACACGACTCGCTGAGGGAGAAGGGCCACGAAAGAGAGCTTTCGGTATGGTCTACGTCGAAGGTATAGGTACCCGTTCAGGTAAAGAAGACAGTAAATTCGGCGCCGGTACAGGACGTGGTGAAACCGGCGTTGCAGGGCGAGTCCAGTCCTGTTTCGCGGTGATCGAACAGCGTATCACTGAAGTATTGGACAAAAATCCCGGTAGTGAAATTGCTTCGTTGACTTTCGACACGTTTGGCTTTAGTCGCGGTGCCGCAGCCGCCAGACATTTCGCCAACGAGATAGTGCGTGGCAAACAAGGGCCTTTAGGCGACATTCTCCGCAGTATGTCCGATGCCCTCAGTTCGACCTTTGTTGATCAGTATCACAGCGACATCAACGTGGGCTTCATTGGGCTGTTCGACACGGTACCGTCGATTGCTGGATGGTCCAATCTGGGCAACATAAAAAGCGCAGTCGCAACGGGGGTCAAACTCTATCTCGACCGACGTTATTTCACCGACGTTGTGCAGTTGGCTGCGCGGGATGAGTGCAGGGCTAACTTTGCTCTCAATCGAGTAGCGATGGATCATCCGGAAATCGTCTTGCCGGGTGTGCATTCCGATGTGGGTGGAGGTTACCTTGAGGACGCTGAAGAGTGTGTTCTCGTTAGCCCAATGCAGACGCTAGAGGTCGGTACGTATACTGACGTCGCTACCACATCGATCTACCAGGATGCGATCAATGTGAGAAATCAGTGGCTAGCCAAGGGTTGGCCGCTCGAAAATCTCGACATCGTTACGCCACCGCCATTACTGCTACCGGTCAGCCCTCAGGATCGACTTAGTCCTCGAGTCAAGCGAGTCTATGCGGCCGTCCAACTCAAGCGTCCGGTGAGTGGATTACTGTCGAGAGTGAGCCTGCACGTGATGCATCAACTCGCCAGAGCCAAAGGCGTTCTCTTCGAAGACATTCCCGAGACGCCAGACTTCGCCGTTCCTGAAGAACTCAAGCCCATGTGTGTTCGTTTTGTCTCCGGCGACTACAGCACCACGCCAGAGGAGGAGCAAAGACTCAAACTCAAGTACATTCACACGTCCGCCAACTGGAACCATCCGCTTGGCAGGAGAGATGGGAGTGGCATCAGAGCTGTTTACATCAACGCCCCCACGAAAGATGCAATCCGAGTAAAGCACCCACACGTACCTGACTGGACGCTTTGGTAATGAAGTTATTTACAGCACTGCTGTGTACGCTTTTTGTGGCTGGTTGTAATGCCGACCCGCTGTCAGCAAAAAACGACCCTAAATCCCCTTGGTGGGAACTCGGGTTTACCGAACCCAACTACATGAAGGTCTGGGTTGAAGACACTGCTGTGGAAGATATAAAGGGAAAAACATTTTTGCGTAACGGTGGTGGATCGGCATCGGGCGGGCAACCTGAAGACGGCACCGAATCGGCGCGTGGTTGGGACGGAGTGGGCGCGTCCGCAAAAGCCGTGGTCGGCGCTGATCTCCCAAAAAGAATTTTTGTTCGCTGGCAGTCCATCGTAGAGCCTCAAACTTATCGGGCTTGGGTAGATATACCCGAAGAAGCCAGGCAAATGATGCGGACTTCGGTCGCGCAGCGCTGCGCGAAAACACCAGAGCGGCGGAGTACCTATATTTCATCGGTCTATCTGGGCCTGGCGCCTGGCGGCGTTGTGCAGGTTTGGGTCAGAGACGAGTGCCACCATCCGATCAAGGTCGCCAGAGCACAGGCAGAGATCGAGCCTTTAGGACCGAGTCAGGGTAAGAACCAAGGACGCTACGCCTATCCCGTCAGCGAAAAGTCCAAGCGCTATATCGAGAAATTCGGCATTCCGTACGGAAGTTGGTAAGCGCTGAAGCCGTGCTTCGTCCACTGTGCCGCCGTGCGCAATGTCGAAGCACGGCCGCCAGTGCACTGATCCGCTACCCTCCGTTCGGTGAATAAACAACTCACGCCTCAAATCAAAACCTCAAACGCCGCACTACCCAACACCTCCCCATTAACCATCACCTGCACCCCATGCCGCCCAGCGAAATGCTTGCGCGTCGTAAAATCCTTGATGACTTGATTCCGTCGCACTACCTCAGTCCCGAACCCCGCTAATCCCAAAGTCTTCAACTTGAAAACCTTCCCCGAAACCCCGCCATTCGCCTTCACATAGTCAATCGCATAATCAATCACCAACCGCTGCTCATGCCCCACCGTGGACTTCACCACAAACGACAAAGTAATCGCTTCCCCCAACCTCACCACCGCAGGCTCAACCCGCACATCCAACAATTCAACCTCAGCCTTCGCCCCTGCGCCAATCACCGTCAGCGCGCGCACGTCGCCCTGTTTGATCAAACTGCGCAGCGCATGCTTGGCAATCCAGGCCGTGTGCTTGTTGTTCAGCGACCAACCTTCAACCGTGTCCAACACCCACCCCGGATGCACTTTCGTCACATCATTCAAATGATTCGCCACGGACTTGCGCACGTACAAGCTCTCGTCCGCCTTCAACCGATCCAATATCCCGGCGGCCAATTGCGGATTGGCTTGTACCGCTTCCAGGCGAAACGACCAGGGCAGGCGAGGGCGGCTGCCTTCGCTGGCGAGGCGACGCACGTGATGGTTTTCGTCTCGGGTCCAGTCGTGCATCTTTTCCAGTGAGCGTTCGAGGTCGCTGCGCAGAAAGTGGCGGATGGCGAATTCGGAGGAGCCGAAGGTGGTGAAGTACTTCAAGGCGTCCATGGAGGTGTCGAAGGCGTGACCGCCATAGCTCGCGACGTAATGTGGGAGGCACATGCTGACGAAGCCGCTGTTCAGGCGCGGCGCGAGTTCGCGCAAGACGTCGAGCGTATCTTCGTACTTCAGCGGCAGCACGGCGTGCAGGCTCTCGGCGACGCGGGCCATGCGTTGCATCACCGACATCTCGGTCAGTCCATGGTTGGCGTGCGCAAGAAAAGCCTTGGCTTTGAACGCCGGGTACACCGCGCTCATTTCGTCTGCAATGTGCTGCAAGCGCTCGGCATTGAAGATTTCCTTTAACGCCGGGGCGGCGCTGTCGTTGGAGCTCATGATCAGTTCATCGGTGTGCTGATGAACGCATCGGTACTTTCTGCGTAGGCGGTGTATTCGGCAATTCGCGGATAGCGTGTGGCGTCGATCTGATCGGGCACGACGAGGTCGGTGAAGCTCCAGGCAACCGCCAGGCTGATGCCATCCTGGGCGAGCGAGCCGTCGACGGGGAATTGGCGATGCTCCAGTTCCTTTTCAAGCGCTGTAAACGCGGCGGCGAGTTGGCCTTCAACGCGTTCAACCCAAGGTTGATATTGAATCTCCGCCGGGCGCAGGTTGCGTTCGTAATACAGCTGCACGGCTTTTTCGCAGGCGGCGAGGCTGAGGCCGATCAGGCGCAGGGTTTGAGCGCGTTGTTTGAGATCGCTTGGCAGCAGGCTTTTGCCGGAGCTGGCTTCGAGATAATCGAGGATGAGGGTCGAGTCCATCAGGACCACGCCGTCGTCGAGGATCAATGTGGGCGCCTTGACCACCGGGTTGATCTGCTGAAATTGCTCGAAATGGCGGAACACCGAGACCGACTCGTGTTCGAGGTCGATCCCCAGGCATTTGGCGGAGATCGCTACGCGGCGCACGTAGGGAGAGTCGAGCATGCCGATCAGTTTCATGACGCGTTCCTTCAAGTCGAACCGGTGGGAACGCATAACCTAGCCGAGCGAGAGGCAATTGTCAGTCGTCGAATCCGGCCTGCTCGTGAATTTCATCGACGTTCAAGCCCAGCCGATACGCCACTGCCACAAACAGCGCCTGGCACAAACACAGCGTTGCACTGAGCGAACGAAAGGCCAGCGCACTGCCTTCATTGACCAGCAACACGCTATTGGCAAGTTTTGCCAGTGGCGAAAGAGGGCTGTCGGTGATGATCAGGGCATTGGCGTTCTGCTGCCGGGCGAAGCGCAGGCAGTGTTGGGTTTCCTTGGCGTAGGGCACGAAGCTGATGGCGATCACCAGATCGTTGGCGCGCACGCTGCGCATTTGCTCGCGATAGCTGCCGCCGATGCCGGAAACGAGATGAATGCGCTTCTGCGTGTGTTGCAGGTTGTAAACCAGATAGTCGGCGACGGCGAACGAACGGCGGACCCCGACAACATAAATGTCGTCGGCATTGACGATGAGATCGACGGCTTTATCGAAAGCAGCCTCGTCGAGTTCGCGGCCCAAGCGTTCGATGCCCGAGAGCGTTGCATCAATGCACTCGCGGGCGAGTTCGCCGTTGTTGGCGGTCTGCGAGTTGTTGGCGATCATGCTGCGGATGCGTTGCTGATAGTTTTGCGCTGGCGTGGCTTTGTGCGTCCAGGCCTGGCGGAACAGCGCCTGCATCTCGCTGAAGCCGCTGAACCCGAAACGTTGCGAGAAACGCACAATGGCTGACGGATGCACTTCGCACTCGCGGGCGATGTCGCTGATGCGCTCGACCATGATTCGCTCGCTCTGTTGGCTGATGTAGCTGGCCACGCGTTTGAGCTGGCGCGGCAGGGCGTCATACTCTTCGCTGATCATTTGCAGCAGGCGCTCGGCGTTGACCGGCGCGCTGGCGAAGGAAATTTCGGCTGTGGCCGGCAGAGCGGGGCGGGGCATGGGCAGCATCCTTCAGGCGAGTTGAGCACGCGGTGGGCCTGATAATAGAAGGGCTGCGTAAGCTCTGCCGGGCTGAAACGATGCACCTTGCGAGAATAATCCCGGCTGTCGCTGGCGGGTTGGTTAGCCGTTTGTCTTCTATATACAGCCGCTCGACTGAATTTCTTGCTATAAACGCACTCCGATGGCCGTGTGAAGCGTGTGTCAGAGCAGTTTCCAGGTCCTGTCGGACAAATTCCCTGTATTTACAGTTGCTGAGGTCTTGATCGGGCCTTAGACTGCCGCCCCTCGTAAATTGAGTGCCGGGTGGCGTTTGCAATAAAACGATGCCTTTTCGACGGCCCGACACGGTTCGCCGAAACGCTCCCTTATTCGCCTTAATGCACGTTTTTTTATAGAGATATCAATGACAAAGGACAAGTTGCTGGCTATGCCGGCAGATGACTACATGAATGCAGAGCAACACGCTTTCTTCACTGAGCTGTTGCAGAACATGAAAGTCGAAACCCACGAGCGCATTGAGCAAAACCGTATCGCCATCGAAAGCCTGGACACCCCGGCTGACCCGGCGGACGCGGCTTCGGTTGAAGAAGAGCGCACCTGGCTGGTCAACGCGATCGATCGCGACCAGCGCATGCTGCCGCAATTGGAACAAGCTCTTGAGCGCATCAAGGACGACAGCTTTGGCTGGTGCGACGACAGCGGCGAGGCCATTGGCCTGAAACGCCTGCTGATCAGCCCGACCACCAAGTACTGCATCGAAGCTCAAGAGCGTCACGAGCAGATCGACAAGCACCAGCGTCAGGCCTGATTCTGTGGGGTGACCCCTTCAACAGGGGCACCTTGAAAAGATCGCAGCCTTCGGCAGCTCCCACATGGGGTTGCTGAAGGCTGCGATCTTTGTTTTTGCTTGCCTGCGATTTTTCCCCGTCGTTCCATTGACCTGCCACCGACCCCACGACTAACGGACCATGGATAATGGCGTTGTAGTGGCGTTTAATGCAGTCACAACAATGAGAACAAACGTGGGGTGATCAAGATGACGAGAGATGGATCTCTGGTTGCGGCGCTGCCTGCACCAGTGCTTTCGCCGAAAAACCGCTGGATCGCGCCGACCCTGCAAAGCGTCGCCCTGATGCTGTTGCTGGCCGGCATGGCCATGGCCGAGTGGTCGCTGTACATCGGCATGCCGCTGGCAGTGTTGATTGTCTGGCTGCCGCGCCTGCGCTCGCGCAATGCTCCTGCTGCTGCCCCGGTCGATAGTGCGAGCGCATTGTCCGCACTGACTCGCGATCTTTCCTATACCACCAGCCACAACGCACTGTCTGCGGCCGGCGTGGCGTTCTCGGTCAAAGCGCTCGCAGGCAAACTTGAATCGCAACTCGACGCGGCGGCGCAGATCGTCAGCAACGCCGAGGTGATGATCGCCACCGAACAGGCGACTTCACAGCTCAGTCGCGATGCGCTGGATTCCGCCAGCCAAGCGCATCACAGCAGCGCGGCGGGGCGCAGCGAACTGCTCGACTCGATTGCGCGCATGCAGCAACTCAGTCAACGCGCCAACGCCAGTCGCGAATTGATCGAGGCCTTGAGTGTGCGCAGCGACGATATCCAGCGCGTGACACTGGTAATTCAATCGATTGCCAGCCAGACCAATTTGTTGGCGTTGAACGCTGCGATTGAAGCCGCCCGGGCCGGCGAGCACGGTCGCGGTTTCGCTGTGGTCGCCGATGAGGTGCGCGGACTGGCCGCGCGTACGGCGGCGGCCACGGGTGAGGTCGGTGAGATGGTCGCTGACATTCAGCAGCGCACCGCGCAAGTGGTGGCGCAGATTCGCGAGCTGTCGAGCGATCTGCACGCTGGTGTCGAACAGGTCGAACACACCGGTCAGCATCTGGAAAACATCGCGCGTCTGGCGGCCGGCGTAGAAACTCAGGTCAGCGAGATTGCCCGAGGCGCGCAGACCAATCGCGAGCAGCTTGACGCGCTGTTCATCGCCATCGAGCAAATGCGCAGCGATCTGGCAATCAGCGATCAGCAGACCCGCCGTCTCGCCGAGGCCGCGGTGCAGATGGAAGGGCAGGCGGAAACCATTAGCGAGCGCCTGGCCGAGGTCGGCCTGGATGACTATCACCAACGTATCTACGACTTGGCCCGTGAAGGTGCGAGCCAGATTGCCGCGCGTTTCGAAGCGGATGTCGAGCAGGGACGGATCAGCCTCGATGATTTGTTCGACCGGACATACCAGCCGATCCCCGCAACCCAGCCAGCCAAATTCCAGACCCGGTTCGATCGATATACCGATCAGGTACTGCCAGCGATTCAAGAGCCTTTATTGTTACGACATGAGGGGTTGGTATTCGCAATCGCTTGCACGCAGCAGGGTTATGTGCCGACGCATAATCAGGCATTCAGCAAACCGTTGACCGGTGATGTGCAGGTCGACACGGTGAATAACCGCACCAAACGCAAATTCGCCGACCGCACCGGCATCCGCTGCGGCAGCCATCAACAACCAGTGCTGCTGCAGACTTACACGCGCGACACCGGTGAGCTGATGCATGATCTATCGGTGCCGATCATGATCAAGGGACGACACTGGGGCGGTTTGCGTCTGGGCTACAAACCTGAGAATCCGCGCTGAGATTGTTACCGTTGGCGCAATGAATCTGTGCACGGGGGTTGCTGTTTCCTCTCGAAGGAAAGCATTAACCTGACGACTTAGTTAGGTAGCTAATTATTTCGGAGGGCACATGCAGTGCAGGGTAGACGTGGCAGTGATGATCGGCAGCGGGGTCCCGGCCGGAATGCGCGCGATGGGGCGCAGTGTGTGCTGGGTGGTTTTGCTCAACGGTGAGCGACGCGGCACAGCCTTCGCCAGTCGCGATGAAGCGGAGGAGTGCAAGGCTGCCTGGCTCGACCAACTTAACATCGAGCCCGGCGACAGCCTGCACTGATCGTACTTACTTGCCGCGATGCAGGCGCACATTCAGCTCATCGACAATTACCGCTTCTTCGCCGTCCGCACGCAGCCACTCTTTAAGCAGTTGCGCTTGTTGAGGCGTCCAGAAATCGGCATCGATCAGCTTGGTGTCAGAGTCCAGCGGATGGGCTTCGACAAAGTCATTGATCGACGCTTCATCGGACGGCAGGCCCAACTGATCGAAAAGGGTGGTCAGGTTAAGCTCGGTTGGCAGTTCCATCATCTACTCCTGGGTCGGTGCCGGTACGGCTTGTACGTTCACTCCCTTATCAGAGGCAGCCGTTGGCGTGGAGTTCGATTTTTGATTCCAGCGAACGGGCGAGGGCGCACGCTTCGTTGTGATTGCCGCGGAAACCTCTGACACGTCCCGTGGATATCTCCTTGATGTGAAAGAACGCGATGCCCGCCGGCACCACCTGAAAATGCGGGGTTCGGTGATTGTTAGAAGATGTCGGAAGGTGATCCAGGCTGGCAACCTGCATTGTCAGAGGTGTGTTGATTCGCGCCTCAGGCGACGTGGCAAAATGAGTCAAAGTGCACATGTGAAGTCCTTTTCATCAGTCGGCCGGGATTTAACGGCCGTTGCGGGTAGTCGTAATGAGCATCGCTGCTCTAGAATCGCCAGTACCTGTTGACGACCGGGCTTATCTAAAGCAATTTTTCGCCAGCGATATGTCGGAAAAATGCTTTTTTTCGTGAGAAATTTCCCTAAAGTTCGTAGTCAGATTTGCTCCAGTCGCACTTGAGGTTTTTTCCTTCAAGGTTTGGCGATTTCAGAGCGGGTTTCATCAATGACAATCCAGTAGTCTACGAACCTCGCGATTCAAGAGCGCTTTGCTCGCTTCGGGTTTTTGAGTGTTTTTGCAGTTTCATCGGCATTGCCGTTTCTTTGCCGTGCGCGTTTTTCCGCGGCACGGTTTTTCAAATGTGGGGATGTTTCTTTGGCAGTCAGTAACCTCGATATGCATGCTTTGTTCGTGCTGGGTGATTTGCGTGCAAAGCTGGTCAAGCAATTTCAATCACGTTTTGTTTACATCACCGAGCAAAACGCAGAAGGCATTTACATCGCCGAAATCGATACCGAAAGTGCATTGGTGGTCGATGACAAACCGGGGCTCAAACTGAAGGTTGGCGACCATTTCATTGCGTCCGTTCTGCCCAGCCGCGAAGGCGGCAAGATGGACATTCGTTTTCGCGACATCAAACTGACGGTCTACGGCTTGGGCGACTACGCCTTCGTCAGTACGGCCGATGGTCACGCGATCCTGTTCAAGGAAGGCCATAACGTGGTGACCGTGTTCGCCGCCAATGAGCAACTGCAGGAAGGCCTGACCAAAACCTTGAAGGCCGTCACCGCCAAGGCTGCCAAATGGCGCAAGGGCGAATTGGTGACCTTCAAGGCCAGCGAGTGAAGCGCGCAGACTTTCATTCGCAAAATCTCGACAGCGCACGCGCCGAAGCGCAGCGTTTGTTCGCCCGCAAGGCTGAACTGCAAGGAGCCTGGCTTGGTTGGGTTGCGTCGCAGATCTATGCGTTGCAACCGGCGGCTTACGCCAGCATGGTCAGACGTGAGCTGCAAAGCCTGCAGGAAAATTCTGAAACGTAGCCCCGTGCGCAGCAAACCCCGGAAAAAGCAGGAACCTCGGCTAAAGTCAGTTGACTGAGTTATTCAGAGGCTTGCGCTCCCGTCAGGCCAGACTTGCCATGGCTGTGAACAGCACGAGGTGCAATGCATGAACGGATTTCGACGGTTACTGGCCGCCAGCGTGGCCACCTTCGGTTTGCTGACGTCAGCGCAATCGCTGCAGGCGGCACAGGCGCCGATCCACTTTGCCGACCTGAACTGGGAAAGCGGCAGCCTGATCACCGAGGTGCTGCGGGTGATCGTCGAGAAAGGCTACGGCTTGCCGACCGATACGTTGCCGGGTACCACCATTACCCTTGAAACCGCCCTGGCCAACAATGACATCCAGGTGATTGGAGAGGAGTGGGCCGGGCGCAGTCCGGTCTGGGTCAAGGCCGAAGCCGAGGGCAAGGTCGTCGGTCTGGGCGATACGGTAAAGGGTGCCACTGAAGGCTGGTGGGTGCCGGAATACGTAATCAAGGGCGACCCGGCCAAAGGCATCAAGCCGCTGGCGCCGGATCTGCGCAGTGTCACTGATCTGAAGAAATACAAGGACGTGTTCAAGGACCCGGAAAGCCCGGGCAAAGGGCGTTTCCTCAACAGCCCGATCGGCTGGACGTCGGAAGTGGTCAACAAGCAGAAGCTGACGGCGTATGGCTTGCAGGACGACTACACCAACTTCCGCAGCGGCTCGGGTGCAGCGCTGGATGCCGAGATCAGCTCTTCGATTCGTCGCGGCAAACCAGTGCTGTTCTATTACTGGTCGCCGACGCCACTGCTTGGCAAATTCAAACTGGTGCAACTGGAAGAGCCGCCGTTCGATGCCGAGGCGTGGAAGACGCTGACCGACGCCGATAACCCCAATCCAAAGCCCACCCGATCGCTGGCATCCAAGCTGTCGATTGGCGTGTCTACGCCGTTTCAAAAGCAGAACCCGCAAATTGCCGAGTTCTTCAGCAAGGTCGATTTTCCCATCGAGCCGCTGAACAAGGCACTGGCGGAGATGAGTGACAAGCACACCGCGCCTCGTGAGGCGGCGGTCGCGTTCATGAAAGCGCATCCGGATGTGTGGCAGGCGTGGCTGCCCAGGGATGTGGCTGACAAGGTGACGGCTGATCTGAAATAACGCGGTTAACGCAGTGCACCGCCGACCGGTCGTGCACGGCCAAAAAATCCGACTACGATGGTTTGTTCAAATCCCTTTGAAGGATTTCAACCATGACCTTTGTGTTGGCTCAATGGCTGGTGACTGTGTTCGCAGCGATCGGCCTGATGCATGTGTATTGGGCGTTGGGTGGGCAATGGGCGGCTGCGGTGGTGGTGCCGCAGGTGCCGGTGTCGGGCTTCGTCGCCACGGTCCGCCCGGCCTTCAAGCCCTCAGGCTGGGTGACGCTGGCAGTCGCCGCTGCGCTGCTGGTGATTGCAGCGCTGGTTTGCATGCGGGTCGGTTGGGGCGTGCCGGCGGTGCAGCATAAGGCACTGCAATGGGTGATCAGTGCAATTGCGTTGCTGATGTTCGCCCGAGCGATCGGAGATTCGAATCTGGTCGGATTTTTCAAGGAAGTGAAGGATTCGCGATTCGCGCGGCTGGATACCTGGGTGTACTCGCCGTTGTGTGCGCTGCTGGGGGCGGGGTTGTTGGCAGTAGCGTGGGTTTGAGCCGATCCGGAATTGGCGATGCCCCGACTGGCCTCTTTGCGAGCAGGCTCGCTCCCACAATGGAGGGCGCGTTCCTACTGTAGCGATGGCGCCATCACAGGCGCCACAAAATCATCAGTTACCACTTTCAGTCTGACGACTGCTCACCTCGGCCGGCACATCATCCCCGGCCATCCGCTTGCGGAACAACGCCGCCCGCGCCAGCAGCAGGGTGGTCACCGGCACGGTGATAGCCAACAGAACCGGAATCAGCCAGGCATGCACCACCGGCCCGGACTTCAGCGCTGAAAAACAGATGATCGAGGCCAACGCCACGCACCAGGCCCCAATCGTCGAGGCCAGCGCCGGAGGATGCATGCGCTGGAAGTAATCCTTCATGCGTAGCAATCCGGTTGCACCCAGCAGGGTAAACACGCCGCTGAGCACCAGCAGCACCGCCACCGGAATCTCGACCCACAAAGACAATTCGGCATTCATTCGATCACCTCGCCACGCAGCAGGAATTTCGCCAGGGCAAACGAGCCGACGAAGCCGAACAGCGCGATCAGCAGCGCCGCTTCGAAGTAGGTGTCACTGGCGTAACGGATGCCCAGGGTCAGCATCATCAACATCGCGACGATGTACAGATAATCCAGCGCCAGTACCCGATCCTGTGCTGACGGGCCTTTGAACAGGCGCACCAGGGTCAGTGCCATTGCCAGGCAGTACAGAAACAGCGTCAGCAGAATCGCATTCGACAGCAATGGGCTCATTCGAAAATCTCCATCAACGGTCGCTCGTAAGTGCTTTTGAAGTGCTCGATGAACTGCGCTTCGTCGTGCAGGTCCCAGACGTGCAGCAACAGAACGCTGCGGTCCAGCGCCAGTTCCGACCATACGGTGCCGGGCACCACGGTGCAGATCATCGCCAGTGCCGCAAGGCCGTGGGCATCACGCAAGTCCAGAGGCACCTTGATAAAGCACGAGCTGGGCGGACGACGCCCGGCGTTGAGTACGCCCCAGGCGACGACCAGGTTGGACATGATGACGTCGCGGCCGACCAGGAAAAACAGGCGCAAGATGGCGATGGGGTTGCGAATGCGCGCACGTTTCGGCCGCAATTTGCGCATCATCAGCGGCGCGGCGAAGCCCAGCGCGGCGCCGAGCAGCAGGTTGCCCGGGCTGACCGACAGGTTCAGGGTCAGCCACAGAATCCACAGGGCCAGCGATAACCACGGAGCCGGAAACAGTCGATTCATGGCTGCACCTCGAGCATGTCGGCTCTGGCTTGCGGGCTCGGCACCGCACGAGTACCGAGAACTGCGAGCACATATTGCTGCGGATTGTTCAGGGCATCGGCCGTGGCCTGGGTGTAGCGCAGCAGCGGCTCAGCCTTGAACGTCAAGACAATGCTCAGCCCGAGCAGGAGGAAAATCGGCGCGCACTCAAGCTTGCGCAGCAACGGCGACGGGCGCTCTTCGGGCGTCCAGAAGCGCTGGATACCGAGGCGCGAGAAAGCCATGAGGGAGGCCAGACCGGTCAGGATCAACAGCGCCAGCAATCCCCATGTGCCGGGAGGCAGCGGCGCCGCAGTGCCAAGTCCCAGCGGGTTGAGCAATGCCCCGATCAGGCTGAGCTTGCCGATAAATCCGGACAGCGGTGGCATGCCGATGATCAAAAGTGCGCAGGCGATAAAGCTCAAGCCCAGGAAGGCCATCGTCCATGGTATGACCTGGCCGACCACGGCTTTCTGTTCGTCGTCGAGGTTGATGCCCTTGGGCGGTTGCAGCGATTCCTGCGGGCGCGGCAGCAGTTCGCTTTCGTCTTCAAGCGGAATTTCGTTGGCCGAGCGCGAGCGCTCGATCAGTTCGGCGAGCATGAACAATGCACTCAGCGCCAGGGTCGAGCTGACCAGATAGAACAGCGCAGCGCCGACCAGGTTGGGCTGAGCGAAACCGATCGCCGAGAGCAGGATGCCCGCCGACACCAGGATGCTCAGGCTGGCCATGCGCTCCAGGCGTTGCGCGGCGATAATCGCCAGCCCTGCGCAAGCCATGGTCGCCATGCCGCCGTAGATCAGCCAGTCGCCGCCGAAGAATGCCGAGGCGCCGGCCTGACCGGAAAACAACAGGGTCCACAGTCGCAGCAGGGTGTAGACGCCGACCTTGGTCATGATCGCAAACATCGCCGCCACTGGCGCGCTTGCCGAGGAATAGGCGGGCACCAGCCAGAAGTTCAGCGGCCACATCCCAGCTTTGGCCAGAAACGCTACCGCAAGAATCCCCGCGCCAGCGTGCAGCAGACCACGATCGGCTTCCGGCACCAGCGGGATCTTCATCGCCAGATCGGCCATGTTCAGCGTGCCGGTCACTCCATAGATCAACGCAGCGCCGATCAGGAACAGTGACGAGGCCAGCAGGTTGATCGAAATGTAATGCAACCCCGACGACACCCGCGCTCGGCCCGAACCATGCAGCAACAGACCGTAGGACGCGGCGAGCAACACTTCGAAGAACACGAACAGGTTGAACAGATCCGCCGTCAGGAACGCGCCATACAGGCCCATCAACTGAATCTGGAACAGTGCGTGGAAACTCGACCCGGCGCCGTCCCAGCGGGCCATGGCAAACAGCAACGCGCTGACGCCGATGACGCCGGTCAGCACCAGCATCAGTGCCGACAGGCGATCAACCACCAGAACGATGCCGAACGGTGCCTGCCAGTTGCCCGGCAGGTACACACCGATGGATCCCGGCACGCCGGTGGTCTGCGTCCATTGCAGCAGCATCACTGAAATGAACAGGCCGAGGAGGCTGGAGAACAGATTGATTTTCGCCTTCAGCGGCCGGTGCTTCTCGCCGAGCATCAGCATGATCGCAGCCGTCAGCAGCGGCAGCAGGATCGGTGCAGCGATCAGGTGAGTCATCGCCATCATTCTTTAGGCTCCCGGCCGTCGACGTGGTCGGTGCCGGTCAAGCCGCGCGAGGCGAGCAATACGACGAGAAACAGCGCGGTCATGGCGAAGCTGATGACGATCGCCGTCAGTACCAGCGCCTGGGGCAGCGGGTCGGTGTAATGCAGCAAGTCCTGGGTCACGCCGTCCTTGATCACCGGCTCTTTGCCGATGAACAGGCTGCCCATGCTGAAAATGAAAAGATTGACCGCGTACGACAACAGGCACAGGCCCATTACGACCTGAAAGGTTCGCGGCCGCAGGATCAGCCAGACCCCGGACGCGGCAAGAATGCCGATGGCGATTGCGATGACTTCTTCCATCAGACGGCTCCTTTGCTGGCGACGGACTTGGGCAGCGATGCAGTCTTGTGACCACGCACCGATTGGTGGGCGAGGGCGGTGAGGATCAACAACGTCGATCCGACCACCACGGCGTACACGCCGATGTCGAAGAACAGCGCACTGGCGATATGGATATCGCCGAGCAACGGCACGCTGATGTGCCAGGTGTGAGTGGTCAGGAACGGATAGCCGACCAGCATCGCACCGAGACCGGTGGCGGTGGCGAACAACAGTCCGGTGCCCATCCAGCGCAATGGGCGCAAGCTCATTTGTGCCTCGACCCACTGCGTGCCGGCAACCATGTATTGCAGGATGAACGCCACCGACATCACCAGCCCGGCGACAAAACCGCCGCCCGGTTGATTGTGGCCGCGCATGAACAGGTAGAACGACACCACCAGCGCGACAGGCAGCAGCAGGCGCACCAGTACCGCCGGCACCATCATGAAGCCGAGCGCGGTGTCGCTGGCCGAACGCGGGTTGACCAGATCGGTGACCACGTCCGGTGCCAGCAGACGTTGCTGCGCTGGCAATTGCAGGCTTTCCTTCGGCGGGCGGAAGCGGCGCAGCAGGGCGAATACCGTCAACGCTACGGCGACCAGCACGGTGATTTCGCCGAGAGTGTCGAAGCCTCGGAAATCCACCAGCATCACGTTGACTACGTTGCTGCCGCCGCCCTCGGGCAGGGCGCGGCTGAGGTAGAACGAGGAGATGTGGTTCGGCGTCTGCCGGGTGAGCATGGCGTAGGACAACAGCGCCATACCCGCACCAACGGCGATCGACAGCAGCAAGTCGCGCAGACGACGAATGCGCGCCTTGCGCAGGCTGCTTGGCAGCGGCGAGACTTCCTCGATGCGTCGCGGCAACCAGCGCAGGCCGAGCAGGATCAACACCGTGGTCACCACTTCTACCGCCAATTGCGTCAGTGCCAGATCCGGCGCGGAGAACCAGACGAAGGTCACGCAGGTCATCAGGCCACAGACGCTGACCATGGTCAGGGCAGCCAGACGGTGATACTTCGCCTGCCAGGCGGCGCCGAGCGCACAGGCGATCGCCAGCAGCCACAGGGTCACGAAGACGATGGAACCAGGGATCTTCGGCCGGTCGCCCCAGGTCAGGGTGCTGTGCAGCATCGGGATCAGGCCGGCGAGCACGGCGGCCAATACCATCAGAAACAGCTGCATCTGCAAGCGCTTGGTGCCCAGTCGCCGCTCGACGCGCCGGGCGAGGCGCATCATCACGACCAGACTGCGCTCGAACAAACGCTTGCCGTTGAAGCGGCCCACCAGCGGCGGGTACTTGAAACGGCCCAGTTTGAACTGCTTGCGCAGCAGCAGATAGAGGAGGATGCCGCCGGACATGGCGATCAGGCTCATGATCATCGGCGCGTTCAAGCCGTGCCAGATGGCCAGGCTGTATTCCGGCAACTCCCCGCCAACTACGGGCAGCGCGGCAGCAGCGAGCAGTGGCCCGACGATCTGCGCCGGGAAAATCCCCACCAGCAGACAGGTGAATACCAGCAACTCGACGGGTGCGCGCATCCAGCGTGGCGGTTCGTGCGGGGTGTGCGGCAGATCAGTAGCAGTGGGGCCGAAGAACACGTCAACGGTGAAGCGCAGGGAGTAGGCGACGCTGAACATGCCAGCGATGGTCGCGACGATCGGCAGACTGGTTTCGACCCACGCCGTGGCGTTGATGAACACGGTTTCGGCGAAGAACATCTCCTTCGACAGGAAACCGTTGAGCAGCGGCACGCCGGCCATTGAGGCGCTGGCGACCATGGCCAGTGTTGCCGTATAGGGAACCAGCTTGATCAGGCCGCTGAGTTTGCGAATGTCACGGGTACCGCTTTCGTGGTCAATGATGCCGGCGGCCATGAACAGCGAAGCTTTGAACGTCGCGTGATTGAGAATGTGAAACACCGCCGCCACCGCGGCCAGTGAACTGTTCAGGCCCAAAAGCAAAGTGATCAGACCGAGATGGCTGATGGTCGAGTAGGCCAGCAAGCCTTTGAGATCGTTCTGGAACATCGCGCAGTACGCGCCGAGCAACAGCGTACAGGCGCCCGCTCCGCTGACGATGTAGAACCATTCCTCACTGCCGGACAGCGACGGCCACAGACGTGCCAAAAGGAAAACCCCGGCCTTGACCATGGTCGCCGAGTGCAGATAGGCCGAGACGGGCGTCGGTGCCGCCATGGCGTGAGGCAGCCAGAAGTGAAACGGGAATTGCGCGCTTTTGCTCAGCGCGCCGATCAGGATGAGTGGCAAAAGAACAGGGTAGAGGGCATGTGCGCGAATCAGATCGCCGGCGGCCAGGACCTTGTCCAGGTCATAGCTGCCAACGACATGGCCGAGGATCATGACCCCCGCCAGCAGACATAATCCGCCGGCACCGGTGACCATCAGCGCCATATAAGCACCGCGCCGCGCATCGGCGCGGTGGTGCCAGTAGCCGATCAGCAGGAACGAGAAGAGGCTGGTCAGCTCCCAGAAAAACACGATCTGAATCAGATTGCCGGAGATCACCAGGCCAAGCATGGCGCCCATGAATGCCAGGAAAAACGCGAAGAAGCGTGGCACCGGGTCGTCCGGCGACATGTAATAACGGGCATATAAAGAGACAAGTGTGCCGATGCCGAGCACCAGCATCGAGAACAGCCAGGCGAAGCCGTCCATGCGCAGAACGAAGTTCAGCCCAAGGCTGGGCAACCACATGAATTCTTCGCGGATTACGCCACCGTGGGCGATTTGCGGGTACAGCATTGCGACCTGAACGGTGCCGATCAGAGCGACCAGACCCGCCAGCAGCGATTCGGCATTACGCGCATTGTGCGGCAGCACTGCTGCCAGACAGCTGCCGATGAACGGCAGAAGCAGTAGAACTATCAGGGACATAGGCTTCTAATCTGCGGAAGTTTGTGAAGCATCATACGTGCCAGCTCCCTGATCACCAAACGCGAGGATGTCTCAGAATCCTACAAAGTAGTCTGGAATTTTGTGTTTGGCGCTGTTTCAGGGGCAACGAAGGTGCGGCGCATTCGCGAGCAGGCTCGCTCCCACACTGGAATGCATTTTCAAAATGTGGGAGCGAGCCTGCTCGCAAAAGCATGGGTGCAGCCGAAGAGATTGCGGGTCACCCCTGCGTTTCCCGCTCCAACTCAGCTTCTGCCTCGGTGGACCTTCCCTTGGTCTTCAACTCACTGACTATCACCGCCGCAACGATCAACCCCGCGCCCACCAGTGCAATCGCCGGCAAACGCTCCCCGGCAATCCGACCAACGATTCCGGCCCATACCGGCTCACCGGCATAGATCAACGTCGCCCGAGTCGGCGAAACGCTCTTCTGCGCCCAGTTCATCGCCACCTGGATCGCCGCACTCGCCGCGCCCAGGCCCAAAGCCGTCGCCAGCAATAACCAGGAAAACTCCGGAATCACTTCGCCGGTCGGCACCACCAGCAGGAACGACAACACCGACGTCACCGCCAGTTGCACCACCGTCACTCGCCGTACATCAACCTGCCCGGCGAACGTGCTGATCAGAATGATTTCGGCCGCGATCGCAACGGCGCTGATCAATGTCGCGATTTCTCCGGGACTGAAATTCAGCGCGGCACCCGACGGGCCCGACAACAGCATCAGTCCGGTAAACGCCAGCATGATTCCGATACTTGGCATCAACCCTGGACGCCGACCCAGCACCAGCCACTGCAGCAGCGGCACGAACGGCACGTATAGTGCGGTAATAAATGCCGACTGACTGCTCGGAATACTTTGCAGCCCAACAGTCTGCAGGCCGTAACCGAGCATGATCGCCACGCCGATGAACGATCCAGCCTTCACTTCGAACAAGGTCAGTTCACGCAAGTGACGCCATGAAAACATCGCCACAATCGCCGCTGCTGCGGCGAAGCGCAGGCCGACGAAAAACATCGGGCCGCTGACCGTCATGGCATGTTGCACAATCAGAAACGTGCCGCCCCAGATCATGGTGATCAGCACCAGCACGCACTCGGCTTTGCTGAAGTGGGAGAAGCGGATTCGGGACGCAGAATTGTTTGGCGACATCATGACCTTGCGCACATTAAAAGGGAGGCCGCACAATGCCGCCAACGTTGCGCAGTATACTGCCCAACCCCACCGAGTGAGCAATATAGTGCACAAAGATTTGACTCAGCGAGCCTCCGTTCTGCAACACGTCAGCCAGAACGTTCGACGCCTGCGCCATGCTGCGGATATGAGCCAGACCGCACTGGCAGAAAAATCCGGGGTGAGCCGACGGATGCTGGTAGCAATCGAGGCAGGAGAAAAGAATGTCAGCCTGACCACGCTTGATCGCGTTGCCGAAGCGCTCGACGTTGCCTTCAGTGATCTGATCCAGGCGCACGATGCGCGCGATCCGAGCCGTATCAACGAGGTTGCCTGGGCGGGCACGATTCCCGGCAGCAGAGCCGTGCTACTGTCCAAAGCCACCGCGAGCCGCGAAGTCGAGCAATGGGAGTGGTGCCTGCAACCGGGCGAAGTTTATCCGTCGCAACCGGACGCCGATGGCTGGAGCGAGCAGATTTACGTATTTGAGGGTTGCCTGACGCTGATGCTCGGCGAGCAGCCGCAGCACATCAACAAAGGAGAGTTTTTCATGTTCGCCAGCAATCAGCCGCATGCCTACCGCAACGATGGCGATGTGGCCGCGCGGTTCGTACGTAATGTGGTGATTTGAATGGAGCAGCCTGCGGAGATCCTGATCATCGGCGGCGGCCTCAGTGGCGCGATGCTGGCGGTGCAATTGTTACGCCTGCCTGGGCAACGAAGGATTCTGATCATCGAGCCGCGCGCTGAACTGGGCCGGGGCGAGGCTTACAGTGCCGTCGAGTTGGGGCATACGCTGAACGGCAACGCGGCGCGGATGAGCGTCGACCCGGATAATCCTGATGATCTGACGCAGTGGCTGACCGCGCATATTGCCGGCGGCGGCTGGCCGGAGTCGGCTGAGCAGGATGTGCCGGTTAGTGAACTGTTTCCGCCTCGAGGCTTGTTCGGCGTGTACGTGCAACAGCGTCTGGCCGAAGCCAGAGCAGTGGGTACGCTGCAAGGTTCGACCGTTGAACATTTCTGTGCTGAAGCCGTCGACCTGCAAGTTGATGCTGGTTCAGTGCAGCTCACCTTGAGCGATGGCCAGATTTTGCGTGGATCGCAGGCAGTGCTGGCCACCGGCATGTATCCTGCCGCTCGCACGCCGCAGACGCAATCCAGTGGCCTTAACGCCGCCGCGCTCGATCCTTGGGATGTGGCGGCCATGCGTGAACTCGACCCGCAGTCCACCGTGCTGATCATCGGCTCCGGTCTGACCATGGTTGATGCCGTGGTGTCGCTCGAGCAGGCCGGGCATCGCGGGCCGATCGAGGTGTTCTCCCGGCATGGCCTGCTGCCGCACGTGCGCCGTCAACCGCCGGCCTGGGTGGATTTTCTGGCAGCAGATCACAGCATCCGTACGCCCCGCCAGTTGTTGCGCGAATTGCGCCGACATTGTCGCGACGCAATCGCCCAAGGCATCGACTGGCAGGCGCCGCTGGATACGGTTCGCGCGCACATCGCGCGGTTGTGGAGTCAGGCGACTGACGTGCAGCGTCGACAATTCGTACGGCATGTACGGCCATGGTGGGAGAGTCATCACCATCGTTCGCCGCCACTGAGTGCCGAGTTGATCGAACGGCTGCACCAAGAAGGGCGCTTGCGCATTCATGCAGCGTCGTTCAAGGGCATTGAGCCCGGCGCGGGCGATGCTGTGACCATTCGCATCCGTCCGCGGGGTGAGACTGAAACATCTACAGTGAGCGGTGCGGCGCTGATCAACTCCAGCGGTATCGAATACGACTGGCGGCGAGTCGCACGACCGTTGCCGCAGCAATTGCTGGCGCGGGGACTGGTGCAGCCGGGGCCGCTGGCGCTGGGGATCACAGCAAAGGACGGCGCAGTGGTGGATGCCGAAGGGCAGGTGAGCGCTCGGTTGTTCGCCATGGGCCCGCCGTTGCGCGGGATGTGGTGGGAGAGTACGGCGGTGACGGACGTCGCTGCGCAGGCCAAAGCGTTGGCTCGGCGGTTGGTGGATAGCCCGAAAGATTGATGTGTTCTTTCGGGCTTCTTCGCGAGCAGGCTCGCTCCCACAGGGGGAATTTAGGTTGTGACTACAATTTGCGCCACACCATAAATCCTGTGGGAGCGAGCTTGCTCGCGAAAGCCTCGTCTGATTCAACGTCTCTGTTGAATGAAAGACCGCTATCGCTGGCAAGCTAGCTCCCACATTGGGTGTGCGTTACGACTTGAAATTACGCGACGACGCGATAACACGGCACATACGCCGCGCCGCCCGGCAACTTCATCCGGTGCTGAGCGACGAAGGCCTTTAGCAGCGCATCAAGCGGCTGCATGATCGCCGCATCACCACGGATCTGATATGGCCCGTGCTCTTCGATCAGGCGAATGCCCTTGTCCTTGACGTTACCAGCGACAATTCCGGAAAACGCCCGACGCAGGTTGGCGGCCAATTCGTGGGCCGGCTGGTCGCGATGCAGTTTCAGGTTGGCCATGTTTTCGTGGGTCGGATCGAACGGGCGCTGGAAGCCCTCGTCGATCTTCAGCAGCCAGTTGAAGTGGAACGCGTCGTTACGCTCGCGGCGGAACTGCTTCACCGCTTTCAAGCCTTGAGTCATCTGCCGCGCCACTTCGGCCGGGTCGTCGATGATGATCTCGTAATGCTGCTTCGCCGCTTCGCCAAGGGTTGCAATGACGAACGCATCCAGCTGTTCGAGATACGGCGCAGCGTTCTTCGGCCCGGTGAGGATCACCGGGAACGGCAGACCTTCATTGCCCGGGTGCATCAGGATGCCGAGCAGGTACAGGAACTCTTCGGCCGTACCGGCGCCGCCCGGGAAAATGATGATGCCGTGGCCCACACGGACGAAGGCTTCCAGACGCTTTTCGATGTCCGGCAGGATCACCAGCTCATTGACGATCGGGTTAGGCGCTTCGGCGGCGATGATGCCTGGCTCGGTCAGGCCGAGGTAGCGACCGCCGTGAATGCGCTGCTTGGCATGGGCGATGGTTGCGCCCTTCATTGGGCCTTTCATCACGCCCGGACCGCAACCGGTGCAGATGTCGAGGCTGCGCAAGCCCAGTTCATGGCCGACTTTCTTGGTGTATTTGTATTCTTCGGTGTTGATCGAGTGGCCACCCCAGCACACCACGATCTTCGGTTCGACGCCCGGGCGCAGGGTGCGCGCGTTGCGCAGCAGGTGGAACACGTAGTCGCTGATGCCCTGGGAATTACTCAGGTCGATGCGCTGGCTGTCGAGTTCGTTTTCGGTGTAGACGATGTCGCGCAGGGCGCTGAAGAGCATTTCGCGGGTGCTCGCGATCATCTCGCCATCGACGAACGCGTCGGCCGGAGCGTTCAGCAGCTCCAGGCGCACACCGCGATCCTGTTGGTGAATGCGGATCTCGAAGTCCTTGTAGGCTTCGAGGATGGTCTTGGCATTGTCGACATGTGCGCCAGTGTTGAGGATGGCCAGGGCGCACTGGCGGAAGAGGGTATAGGTGCTGCCGGATCCGGCTTCGCTCAGTTGCTGAACTTCACGTTGAGAAAGGGTTTCCAGGCTGCCTTTCGGGCTGACCGAGGCATTGATTACGTGTCGTTGGGTCATGCAGTGATCCTTAAAACGATGTCATCCACAACGCAGCGGATGGCATCCGAATAGTGTGTATCCATGAATGAAGATGGCACGATCTGCGCTGTACCGCCATGTCCCCGTTGGACGCTGAAAAGATGAAAAGGAGCCCCAGCATAGCTAAAACCCGGTGCGATGCGATAATGCGCCGGCGAGTTTTTTCCGTTGCGCCTTTTGTCACTCAGGGAAGTCATTTTCGATGTTCGAGATTCAGCCGATGGACCCCGCTACCTTTCGTCAGCAGACCCGCCGCAGCACGATCATCATCGCCGTGCTGTTTCTGCTGTTGGCCATGCTGTTTTCGTCTGTTGCGGTAGCAGTGTTCGGTGAGCCGGACGGCGATAATCTGCGCTTCAATGTTGGCGGCGTATTCGTGGCATTCCTGCTGACGGCGGCGCTGTTGCGCGGGCGGTTCTGGCACCAGACCTGGATGGCCCCGGCGGTGTACAGCTGGCGCCTCAAGCGCAATCTGATGAGCATCACCAATGTCATGCATCAGGTGACAGCGGCGGTGCAGAACAACGATCCGACGGCGATGAAGGTGTTGCGTTTCTATCACCTCGGATTGCTGCAAATGCATGAGCTGGACGGCAACTCCAGCGAACATGGACAACTGCGTGACGAAGTCGAACAGCACAAGACGCGGATGCAGGCGCAGGGCCTCGATCCTGACCAGCCACGCTTCGATCCGCAGTGGCTGGAGACGTTGAAGCCAGCCGCGCGTTAAAACGGAATGCGTCGGGCGCGGCGCAGTTTCCACGAGCGCAGCAGTCGTGCGTACACCAGCAGGTTGACCGCCAGCACCACGCTGCCGAGTGCCAGTTGTATCTGCGGGGTCAGACCGGCCGGGTAAATGATCGGCCAGACGTAGTGCTCAATAAAGCCACCGGCGTACTCGGTCTGCCCGGCCGCGTGGCGCATCAGGTTTTCCCAGTAGGTCAGCGGACAAGTCAGGTGCAACACCTCGACCGCCACTCCCCATGCGGCCGCTGGCAAATGCAGCCATAGCAGCCGTGGCCAGCGCAGCACCAACAGCCCGCCGAACAGCACGAACAAGATGAAACACAGGTGAAACAGCACCAGCCCGTCGGCGGCGATTCGGTAAAGCATGGCGTCTTCCTGACGTTAAAGATGGATGGCGCTATGGTACGCCGCGCGGGACAACATTCGGTGGTGAATTTGGGCGAAGAAATGTGTTCTACCCTTAACAATGATCAACTGTTGTGAGGGCAGTGGACATGGCAAACGAGCAAACGCGTCCGGAAGAAGATGAGCCAACAGAGGAAGAGATCGAGCGGCAAAATAGACAGGAAAAAACCTGGAAGCACGATGACAGCCGCGAGCTGTCGGACCGCGATCAGGAGCGTCCTTTGAAACCTTGAACAACGCATGTGAAGAGCCCCGCAGTCAGCGGGGCTCTTCGCGTTTCAGAGGTCTTCCAGCTGCGTGAAGTCCGGGTATGTCGCGCGATACCCCAACGTTCGATCGATCCACGCATTGAGCTCATTGACCATCACCGGCGGATGGCCGGGATAACCCTCAAGGGTGCTGCGCAGGGTGCGTTCGATGTCGGGCACGCTGTGCAGGTTTCGGGTCTTGATGTAATGGCCGATAAAACAGTCGAGTTCCAGGCGTTCTGTCTTGGACAGATGGACACACTTCAGGCCGCTGACCTGTTTGATTGCAAAATCGTCGCTCACTTATTTCTCTGCAAGGCTTGAAAGTTGTTGATGGATTCCTGATTTATTTGACTCTTTGGTCAACTGGTATACCAATCGGAAAGGCGGCGCGCATGCTATCCGCAGTACGGAAAAATGTATGTATGACTGTCGAAATGTCTGACAGGCGGTTGATTCGCTCAAACGGCTGTTTCATGAGGGTTGTATCGCGGGTGAAACACTTTCTGTAACGCGGGGGACTCAGCGGAGCCGTTGGTTGATTAACGCAAGGATGCACGGATCATTTAGTCGACTCGCTCTATCAACTGCGCACCCTGATTACGCGTATTACCGACCGCTTTGCCGACCTTGTACCACTCGAAGGCCTCGCTGGGCTCGCCCTCAAACAGCAACATCTGCTCGGCGCGGTCCACTGGCGTAGCCGGATCAAGCCATTCCCGAGCTCGCGCCGAATCGAAAACCACGGGGCGGCGATCATGAATATCGAGCATGCCGCCCAGGCTGTCGGCGGTGATGATGACGAATCCATCGTCCTCCCTCGGCGCAGATCCCGGTGCCGGAAATTGGCCGATGCCCGCGCAGAAAACCGGGGTGTGGTCCGCGCGACGAATCAACCACGGCTGTCGGGATTTTTCCCCGCTATCAACCCACTCGAACCAGTTGTCCACCGGCACGATCAACCGCTGCCGCCAGATCGCCCGGAAGAACGCGCCGTGGGCGACTTTTTCCACCCGAGCGTTGATGGGCGGGGCACGATCCCTGGCCCAGTGCGGGCGCCAGCCCCAGCGCAAATTGTCGGCATGGATGGCCCGTTCGTGTTGATGCAGAACCGCCAGCGCCGTGGTGGGCGCCGCGTTGTAGCGATCCAGCGGCGCATCGCCAACGTGATTGATCAAAGCATCGGGGATGCTCAACACCGCAACGAAATCGTGAATGCCGCGGTACTGCGTGAGTCTTCCGCACATGACTGAAATCTCCTCGAGGAAATTTCAGTCTAGTTGCATCTGCGCTACCGATTCGAAGCCATAAAAATAGTGTGCTTAGGTTATGCGAATTTAGAATTTAAACATCGAAATCAAGAGCGTTATCGTCTATGCAATTCCCATTTGCAGGACTCGCCATGAAGCTGTCTCGTTTCCTATGTCGCGCGCTGACCGTTGCCTTGTTGACCTCGCCACTGGCGTACGCCGCCGCGCCCGTGGTCCTGCATATTGGCGATCAAAACTACTACAACATCCGTGCATCGATTGAAGCGTCAGGCGTATTGAAAGACGCGCCTTATACGGTTGACTGGAAGCACTTCCAGGCCGCAGCACCGCTTGCCGAAGCGCTACAGACCGGCTCGCTGGATCTTGGTTTTCTTGGCGACTCGGGTTTCCTGTTTCTTGCGGCCAAACAGGCGCCGGTGAAACTGATCGGCGTGTCGCGACAGAACCCGGACACTATCGCTTTGCTGGTACCAAAGGATTCGCCGGTGAAAACCATTGCCGATCTAAAGGGCAAAAAGGTCGCCTACTGGCCGGGAGCCTGGAGTCAGCAACTGACTTTGCGCGCGCTGGAGCAGGGCGGGTTACCGGAAAACTACGTCGACTTCGTCAAGCTGATGCCGATCGACGCGGCCGCCGCGCTGCCACAGGGCAGCATTGACGCCTTTCCAGTGTGGGAACCATACATCTCGCAACAGATCGTATTCTCCGGTGCGCGGCCGATTCTGACGGCGAAAAACCTGATGCCAGGGCTCAGCGCCATCGCTGCTTCGACACCCTCCATCGACAGCAAGCGTGCGGCGATTGCCGATTTTCTCGGACGATTGAAACAGGCGCGCGCCTGGGTTGATAACCACACCGACGAGTACGCTGACCTCTGGGCGAAAAAGGCCAACCTCGATCAACAGGTCTCACGACATTGGTTACGCCAGGCGCACATGAGCGTCGGGCCGGTGGATCAACAGGCGGCTGCGGATCTGCAGAGCACGGCGGACTTCCTGTTCAAAGTCAAGGCACTGCCGGCACCGCTGGCCACGGCGGGCATCATCGACACTTCATTTCAACAAGCCTTGACGCACTGAAAACCAGCACCGGAACCAAACCCTGTGTACCGTATCCAACCTGCGCTCGCAGATAGCTGCGCAGGGATGGACAAAGGGCGAGGGAGTTTTGCCATTCGATCACACGACGGCCGCGGCCTCAGGGCAAGACATGATTTCCGGATGCAAACTTCTTTGTGCTGCGCTCATCGCGTTGAGTCTGGCCGGCTGCATCGCCGCGCCGATCGAAATGACCGCGCAAACCGAGAGCCGTCTGCGAGCCCAGGCGCCCGTGCGTTTCCTGCTGACGTTCGATGATGGTCCAAGCGCTTCAGGATTCTGGAATCCCACCGCCACTGTTCTCGACAGCCTCAAAAGCAATCCGGTGCAAGCAGACATCAAAGCCGTGTTTTTTGTGCAGACCCGAGCACCCAGGGCAGGCGACAGCGAGATCGGCCGCAGCCTGATGCATCGCGAACAGGCAGAGGGACATATTCTCGCTTTTCACACCGCGACCCACTGGCACACCAACCATCGCTCACTCGACCCGCAGGAACTGGAGCAGTCGCTGACCGATGGCAGTGCTGACATCGCCGCGATCACCGGGGCGCCGCCCAAGCTGTTGCGCCCGCCGTTCTGGAACTATGACAAACGCACATTTTCGGCCTATCAGAAACATGGCTTGCACGTCTTGCTCACGGATTTGAGTGCCAATGACGGCAAGATTTGGGGCTTTAACGCCAGCCCGCGGCGCCGCGCAAACATGCTGCGGCAGTTATCGGAAGTGCGCGAACGTATCGCCCTTGGTCAATTGCCCACGGTAGACGGCGTGATTCCGCTGGTCGTGACGTTCCATGATCTCAATCGTTACACGGCGTGCCACACCCGGGAATATCTGCAGATTCTGCTCGATAGCGCGGCGGCGACCGGGGTCAGACTGGCGGACAAGCCGTTCTACGACGATCAGGCCGCGCTGGAAAAAGCCGCGCTGGCGCGTACTGTTCAGCAAAGCGCTGAACCGGTGAATCTGCCCGGAATGTGGAACTGGATCTGGGATCACGACGCGCATTGAGTGCCGTGAGTACTTTGTGATCGACTTGGCATTTGCGGGCCGGGCAATAAGCACTTCCTGCATCTATGCTCGATGGATCGATTCTCCGCCTGCGAGGCGCCCGTCCATGCTTGCCATTGCCGATATTTGCCGCATCGTCGAGTCAGGCTTTCCCACGTACAAATGTGATTGCGCGCCAACGGAGCAGGGGTTGTTGCGCATCAAGGTGTATGAGCCGGGCAGCGGGCGTGTAGAACTGTTGCTGGATGGCGTATCTCCCGAGCATCTGGTCACGATTCGCGATATTTCCAACTTCATCGGTGAGTTGCGCACGGAAATCAACGCGGGGCGCCGAGCTTTCGCCGGTTGATCGCTATAAACGCCGTTGAAAGGCCCGCACGATGCGCCGTGTCGCGTCGTTGGTCTCAAGATTGTGCACGGCATCGAGCGGAAACCAGATGCAGTCGACGATTTCGTTCTGTGGGCGGACATCGTCAATGTTGACCACCGAAGCCTCATAGACGTGATGCCGCGTACTCCCCGACTGCAGATCCATCAAGTACAGCACTTCGTCAGCATTCAACCCGGTTTCTTCCTGCAATTCGCGCACGGCCGCCGCCGCACGGGTTTCCCCGGGCTCGACCTTGCCGCCGGGCAATGACCAGTGATGGCGGGGTTTGCGAACCAGGAGGATGTGCCGATCCTGCTCGCAAATGACGGTGGCGCGTACTTTCATGAATGCCCTGCTGGTGCGTGTCATAAAACTGTAATCAAACCGCAATATTCGAGCCGCATGCGGGTTTAAAGGTTCCCTCTGAATTGGGAGCCATTTCGACACGGAAAAGTGCCAGCCTATTGACGGGACGGCGCGCGATATCCGGTTTACAGCGCAGCGGGGAGCGGGTGTAAGGTGAGCACTTACACCGAAAATACCCGTTGGCAAAAAGGAGGTGCTCATGAGCATTCCAATGCTGAACAAGCTGCACATGAACGGTTACGACGTGCTTAGCGTGAACAACGGCCCATGGCGGGTCTGCACTGAAGGTGATCGACTGGCGTCATTTACCAGCAGGGAAGAGGCGATGGCCTATGCGGCAGCGCTTCCCGGTTACAGGCAACGTTCCAGGCAGGTGCAAAGGCAAAATGTCAGTTGACGCGTTGTAACGAAAAAGCCCCGGGTGCGTCCCGGGGCTTGCTGTTTGAACTACGTCTCAGTGAACCTTGATTCGGCTGATGGTCCGGGCTTTTACCTCCTTGGCATAGATCTGCAATCTCTCCTCGTCGCTTTGCAGGATTTCGCAAGAACGCAACACAGTCTGGGCGTCTGCCTCGTTACCGGATTTGCGCAGCTGTTCGGCGATGCGCTTGAGGTCGACTGCCGACCACCTCAGGTCCGACGCCACGCTTTGCAGATCCCGTTGAAGTTCGTGTTCATATTCATTGAGCCGCATGATCACCTCCAGAACATTCTCGGTAGAAAAGAGTAGTCGCATTTTTGCAGATGCAGCCAGGTCATCTGACGCCCGGCTGAACGGATGTGAAAAATTGTCCAATCGTCGGTAACGGCGGGGTGCCACGATGGATGTGCACACGGTTAAACGGTACATTCACGTTTTTTCGAAACAGGTAAACAGCATGCGCGTATGGATCGGCACTTTGAGCCTGGCTCTGTTGACGGGTTGCTCGTTACCGGCGTCGTTGGTACCAGGTGAGCCAAACCTCAGCAAGACCAGTGAAAAGCCTCCCAGGGAATATGCTGCGTGTTTGTTACCGTTGTGGCAGAAGGACGTCGCGAAGACTTCTCAGGCGTCGATTTCCAACGGCTACCGGATTACCGCGCCGAGCATCATCACGGCGGATGAAATTCTCGATATCGTCAAATATAAAAACGGAAGCAAAGTGTCCCTCTACCAGGGGCCGCCATGGGCCAAGTCCGGGTCGCTGCGCCAATCGGTGCGTGATTGCCTTTAGAAAAGGCGCTCGATTCGCAAAAAAGGCAGACACCGAAGTTCGTTGTCTGCCTTTTTTCATGGGATGGAGGCTGCGGCCAGCCACCGCAATGGTCTGTGACAGTTATCCGGGAAGCGCTGCCGGATCCTTGACTAGGCTTTGAATGTCGGCCCGTGACGGGATCGGCATGACTCAAAGGAGCCTCGGATCATGGATGATCTGGTCAAGGAAATCATTCCGCTGTTGCAGTACCTCATCCCCGGGTTTCTATCGACCTGGATCTTCTATTCCCTCACTGCATTCAAGCGACCGGATACGTTTGGGCAGATCGTGCAGGCGCTGATATTTACATTTGTGATTCAGGGCGCGGTGTTGGCAGTGGGCAACCTGTGCCTGTGGATCGGCTCGACAGGGGTTTCATTAGGAAGCTGGAATGATCGGGCGCAAACACTCTGGGCATTTGTGTTTTCGCTGTTGCTGGGTTTGTTTGCCTGTTACCTGGCTACGAGTGACAAATTGCACGGCTGGTTACGTAAGCGAAACGTCACGAAACAATCTTCTTTCCCCAGTGAATGGTTCTGCGCTTTCGCCCAGCATGAGCGCTTCATAACCCTGCATTTAAACGACGAAAGGCGCGTATTTGGCTGGCCGGTCGAGTGGCCACGGGAATCATCCAATGGTCAGTTCGTCATGAAATATCCGCGTTGGCTCACGGATGATGGCCAACCTGTATCTATTGGCGCGGAGTTTTTATTGATAGATTCCGCGAAAGTCAAATGGGTCGAGTTCAGCCCAGTATCAGAGGGATCAACATGCCAACTGCCAGAGCACCACAACCCATGCCAAAGCATTTAGAGCGACTCTTTGTCGGGCCGGACGGAAAAATGCTGGACGTGCCCTTGATCAAGGGACCCAGTGCGCCGCCGCCTCTGAAACCACGGTCTAGACGATAAGCTTCTTCAGCCCCAACCCTGCACCACCGCCCGGCGAATCGCCTCCAGCAACATCGCGAACGCCGGGTTGTCATTGTTCTCCCGCCAGATCAGATGCAGCTCGCTCTGCACCCCTTCGCCCAGATTGATCTCGCGAAACACCACATTCCTGAAGACCACGCTGGTTGCGCAGCGCGGTACCAGCGCCAGACCCATGCCAGCGTTGACCAGCGCCAGAATCGTCAGCGACGAGCCCAGCCACTGCACGTAATCCGGCGCCACCCGCGCTGAACGCAGCGTGCCGGTCAACAATTCGTTGAATGGCGGATAGGCTTCATGGGAGTACATCAGGAACGGTTGTTTATCCAGATCGTTGACTGAGACCTCAGCTGCATTGGCCAACCGATGCCCGCTCGGCACCGCCAGCACAAACGGTTCGCGCACCAGGCATTCGGTGGCATAGCCCGGTTCCTGCAATGGCGCCCGGGCAATGCCCAGGTCGATGCGGCGGGCACGCAAGGCCTCGTGCTGCTGATAGGTGTTCATCTCCGCCAGATCGATTTTCACCTGAGGCTGTTTTAGTCGCGCTTCGGCGATCACCTTGGGCAGAAACTCATACACCGCGCTGCCGACGAATGCGATGTTCACCGAACCAATGTCGCCCTCGGCAAACCGGCGTGCGGTGATCGCTGCTTGCTGGGCGCGCTCCAGCAGATTCTGCGCCTCAACGAAAAACGCCCGGCCCGCTGCCGTCAGAGCAACGCTTCGGGTGCTGCGGGTAAACAATTCGACGCCAAGGTGATGCTCCAGCAGCTGAATCTGCCGACTCAGCGGCGGCTGGGTCATGTTCAGGCGCTCGGCGGCGCGGCGGAAGTTGAGTTCGGTGGCGACCGTGGTGAAACAGCGCAGTTGGGTGAGCTCGAACATTGATCTAATCCGGGTATCAATCGAATGCCTGTTTAGATTAGACGGGATCAATGCGCGACGTCCATGATCGGCTCATTGCTTCAAGTCATCCCTAAAAAAACAAGATCGGGAGTCGCCCCTTGAAAACCCTTCAGAGTCCACCGGACATCACGGTGCTCGCCCGCGCCGCCGCCAAGGTCAAACGCCACGTGCTGCCGCTGTTCGTGGTGATGTTCATCGTCAACTACATCGACCGGGTCAACATCGGTTTCGTGCGCAGCCATCTGGAGACCGATCTGGGTATCGGCGCAGCGGCCTATGGACTGGGCGCCGGGCTGTTTTTCATCGGTTACGCACTGTTCGAAGTGCCGTCCAACATGCTGTTGCAGCGCTACGGCGCGCGGGCCTGGCTGACCCGGATCATGTTTACCTGGGGCGCTGCGGCCATGGCCATGGCGTTTGTTCAAGGTGAAACCAGTTTCTACGTGCTGCGCTTTATTCTCGGTGCGGCCGAGGCCGGGTTTTTCCCGGGGATCATTTATTACTTCACCCAATGGCTGCCAGCGTCCGAGCGCGGCAAAACCATGGCGGTGTTTCTCAGCGGCTCAGCGATTGCCTCGGTGATTTCCGGACCGGTGTCCGGTGCGCTGTTGCATATCAGCGGACTGGGCATGCACGGCTGGCAGTGGATGTTTCTCATCGAAGGCGCAGCGTCGGTGGTGTTGTGTGCTTTCGTCTGGTTCTGGCTGCAATCGCACCCGCGTCAAGCCAAGTGGCTGAGCGAGGAGGAGCGAGACGCATTGGTCGCGGCGATTGCCGAGGAGCAGCGCGCTCGCGAAGCGGTACAAGTCGCCAAGCCGTCGATGTTCAAGCTGTTGGCCGACCGGCAGATTGCGCTGTTCTGCTTCATCTATTTCTCTATTGCCCTGACCATTTACGGCGCGACGTTCTGGTTGCCGAGCATGATCAAGAAGATGGGCAACCTGGGCGATTTTCAGGTCGGGCTGCTCAATTCGATTCCGTGGATCATTTCGATTGTCGCCATGTACGTCTTCGCAGCGATGGCCGGCAAATGGAAATTCCAGCAGGCCTGGGTCGCGCTGACCCTGGTGATCGCCGCCATCGGTATGTTCATGTCGACCACCGGCGGGCCGGTGTTCGCCTTCGTCGCCATCTGCTTCGCCGCTATCGGTTTCAAAGCGGCGTCGGCGCTGTTCTGGCCGATACCGCAAAGTTATCTGGATGCGCGCATCGCTGCGGCGGTCATCGCGCTGATCAATTCCATCGGTAACCTTGGCGGCTTTGTCGCGCCGACCGCGTTCGGCATTCTCGAACAAACCACCGGTTCCATCGAGGGCGGCCTGTACGGCCTGGCGGCGACATCGCTGGTCGCCGCCGTGGTGATCTTCTTCGCCCGCACGGCGCCTGGTGCCAAAGGTAAAACCCAGGCAAAGCCAAGTGACGAAGCCGCCGTTGTCGTGCCGGCTCGTCCGGCTGCGAGCCACTGAATCGATTGTTGATCTGTCAGGAGCGTTATCTTGAAAATCACCCGCGTCAGCGTCACCCCGATTGCCTTTCGTGATCCGCCACTGCTCAACGCCAGCGGCATCCACGAACCCTTTGCCCTGCGCTCGATCATCGAGATTGAAAGTGACAACGGCTACATCGGCCTCGGCGAAAGCTACGGCGATGCACCGGCGCTGGCGATCCAGCAACAATTGCAGAGCCAGTTGATCGGCCTCGACCCGTTCAACCTCAATCAATTGCGCGCGATCGTGCAGGCCACCGTGGCGGCGAATAAACCCGCCAGCGTCGCTGGCGCCGAACTGGCCCCCGGTTCCCACGCCAGCAAAGCGGTGAGCAATGCCTACTCGGCATTCGAAGTGGCGTTTCTCGATTTGCAGGCGCACTACCTGAACGTGCCGCTGGTGGATCTGCTCGGCGGGGCGATCCGCGATGAAGTGCCGTTCAGCGCCTACCTGTTTTTTAAATACGCCGAACATATCGACTCGCCCTACAAGCCGGACAACTGGGGCGAGGCGCTGAGCGAGCAACAGATCGTCGCGCAGGCAGCGCGGATGATCGAAGCGTACGGATTCAAGAGCATCAAGCTCAAGGCCGGCACTTTGCTGCCGGAGCATGAAGTGGCTTGCATCAAGGCGCTGAAAAAAGCCTTTCCGGGTTTTCCGCTGCGCATCGACCCGAACGGCAATTGGTCACTGGAGACGGCAATTCGCATGGCCGAACTGCTCGGCGATGATCTGCAGTATTACGAAGACCCGACCCCGGGCCTTGATGGCATGGCCGAACTGCACAAACGCACCGGTCTGCCCCTGGCGACCAATATGGTCGTCACTGATTTCGACGAGTTCCGCCGCAGCGTTGCGCAGAATAGCGTGCAGATCGTCCTCGCCGACCACCATTACTGGGGTGGCCTGCGGGATACGCAGACGCTGGCAAAAATGTGCGATGTGTTTGGCCTCGGCGTGTCGATGCATTCCAACTCGCACTTGGGCATCAGCCTGATGGCCATGGCCCATGTGGCGGCGGCGGTGCCGAATCTGGATTACGCCTGCGACACCCACTACCCGTGGCAGGAGCCGGACGAGGAAGTGATCAAGGGCGGCAAGCTGCCGATTGTCGATGGCTGCGTGAAGATCACCCGTGCGCCGGGGTTGGGGTTGGAACTGGACCATGAGCAACTGGCCAAGCTGCATGATCAGTACCTGACGTGCGGGATTCGCCAGAGGGATGATGTGCGGCAGATGCAGCGGTACAAGGCGGATTGGCGGGCGGTCAAGCCGAGGTTTTGAGGTCGTTGCGACTGGCCTCTTCGCGAGCAGGCTCGCTCCCACACTTGGCATACATTTCCCTGTGGGAGCGAGCCTGCTCGCGAATGGCCGCGACGCGATCGTTCAGAGGGTATCAACCAGCCAATCCCGAAACGCTCTCAACGAAGGCAAATTCTCATTGCGCGGCGGATACACCAGGTAATAGCTGCGGCGGCTGGTAATCGGCTCGCCCAGTTGCAGCAACTCGCCCTTGAGCAACTCATCTTCGACCAGAATCCGCGGCACCAGGCCCACGCCGATATTGGCGCGTACCGCCTGAATCAAGTGCGAGGTCATTTCGAAGCTCGGCCCGATCCGCATGCTGCGATGTGGCAGTTGGTGATGGCTGAACCATTCCGCCCACGCCTGGGCATTGCTGCTGACGTTGAGCAACAACTGCCCGGCAATGTGTCGCTCGGCCTCCTCGTGTTCCGTTGCCGACAACTGCGCGCTGGCAATCGCCACCAATTCTTCGGTGTGCAGGGGCAGGGCGGTCAGGCCTGGCCACTCACCGCCGCCGACGCAGATGGCCGCGTCGATTTCGCTGGTGTCGAAATCGATGGTTTCGATCCGCGAGTGTAGGTGCACGGTCATGCCCGGGTGCGCCGTGTAGAAATCCTTCAACCGTGGCAGCAGCCATTTCGAACCGAAGGTTGGCAGCGTCGCCAGGCGCAGGCTATGGATGCCCGAACCAAACGCCATCGCCTGCAAGGTTGCGCTGCGGATCTGCCCGAGGGCTTCGCTGAGCTCGCGCTGATACATGCGCCCGACATCCGTCAGCACCACCTGCCGGCCTTCGCGGCTGAACAGGCGCATGCCGAGCATCTTCTCGAGAATCTGTACCTGGCGACTGACCGCGCTCTGCGTCAGTGACAGCTCATGGGCGGCGCGGGTGTAGCTCTCGTGGCGAGCGGCGGCCTCGAAAGCCAGCAGCAGCGACATGGACGGTGTGAGGGTGCGCGGGTTCATTCGTAAAACTCATCGATAGCGGGTCGAAATTACGCTTGTTCCATGGCTGACCAGCAATGAACATGGGCGCAATCAGATGGCGGAGCCTGACGCAATCATTCCTTGCGCACAACTGTTCACCGCCACACAACCCGATTTGCCCGAGATGACCTGACTGATGATTGCCCAGCTGTCGCCTGCCAAAGCCCTGACCGGCGATTACCAACAATTCCTCGCCGCCCTGAAAGAGAGCGGCTTTCGCGGGGAAATCAGCGCCGATTACGCCAGCCGCGTGGTGCTTGCGACCGACAACTCGATCTATCAGCGCTTGCCGCAAGCGGCGGTGTTTCCGCTGGATGCGGACGATGTGGCACGTGTCGCACGGCTGATTGCCGAACCGGCGTACGAGAAAGTGGTGATCACCCCGCGTGGCGGTGGCACCGGTACCAACGGCCAATCGCTGACGGACGGCATCGTCGTCGACCTGTCGCGGCACATGAACCGCATTCTGGAAATCAACGTTGAACAACGCTGGGTGCGCGTACAGGCCGGGGTGGTCAAGGATCAGCTCAACGCCGCGTTGAAATCCTCCGGGCTGTTTTTTGCTCCGGAACTGTCGACCTCGAACCGCGCCACGGTCGGCGGCATGATCAACACCGACGCCAGCGGCCAGGGCAGTTGCACCTACGGCAAGACCCGCGACCATGTGCTGGAGCTGGAGATGATCCTGCGCGGCGGCGAGCGTCTGCACGGCCTGCCGCTGGCCGAGGATGAGCTTGCAGCGCAGTGCGCCCGCGATGATCGCGTCGGCGAAGTCTATCGTTGTGCGCGGCAGATCATTGATGAACAGGGCGAGCTGATCAAGGCACGCTTTCCCGATCTCAACCGCTGCCTGACCGGTTATGACCTGGCGCATCTGCGCGAGGCCGATCAGCGCTTCAACCTCAACAGCGTGCTCTGTGGCGCTGAAGGCTCGCTTGGCTTTGTTGTCGAAGCGCGACTCAATGTGCTGCCGATTCCCAAGCACACCATGCTGGTCAACATCCGCTACGCCGGGTTCATGGATGCCTTGCGCGATGCGCGGGCGTTGATGGCGCTCAAGCCGTTGTCGATTGAAACCGTCGACTCCAAAGTCTTGCTGTTGGCGATGCAGGACATCGTCTGGCACGGCGTTGCCGAATATTTTCCGGAAAACGCTGAGCGGCCGACTCTGGGCATCAATCTGGTCGAGTTCTGCGGTGACGATCCCGAAGATCTGCAACGCCGCATCGAAGCGTTCCTCGAACATCTGCAAAACGACCGCACCGTGGAGCGACTCGGGCATACGCTGGCGGTTGGTCAGGCAGCGGTGAACAAGGTCTATGGCATGCGCAAACGGGCGGTGGGCCTGCTCGGCAATGTCGCCGGCGAAGCCCGCCCGCAGCCGTTCGTTGAAGACACCGCGGTGCCGCCGCAGCACTTGGCCGAATACATCGCCGAACTGCGCGACTTGCTCGATAGCCACGGTTTGCAGTACGGCATGTTCGGCCATGTCGACGCCGGCGTACTGCACGTGCGGCCGATCCTCGACATGAAAGACCCGCAGCAAGCGGCGCTGGTTCGTCCGGTGTCCGATGGCGTCGCCGCGTTGACCCAGCGCTACGGCGGCCTGCTCTGGGGCGAGCATGGCAAGGGCCTGCGTTCGGAGTACGCGCCGGCATTCTTCGGCGAATTGTACCCGGCGCTGCAAGCCTTGAAAGCGGCGTTCGACCCGTTCAACCAGTTCAATCCGGGCAAAATCGCCACGCCGGCCAACAGCGGTGCAGCGCTACTGAAAATTGACGAAGTGACCCTGCGCGGCGAGCTGGATCGGCAGATCGACGAGAAAGTCTGGCAAAGCTACGGCGCCGCCATGCACTGCAATGGCAACGGCGCCTGCTACAACTTCGATCCCGATGACGCCATGTGCCCGTCGTGGAAAGCCACCCGCGAACGCGCGCAGTCGCCCAAGGGCCGCGCTTCGCTGATTCGCGAATGGCTACGGTTGCAGGGCGAGGCGGGCGTCGATGTGCTCTCGGATGCGATTCGCAAACCGGCGTTTTTCCGCTCGCTGTGGCAGCGCTGGCGCAACAGTCGCGATCCGTCGGCGGACTTCTCCCACGAAGTGTATGACGCCATGGCCGGTTGTCTGGCCTGTAAATCCTGCGCGGGGCAGTGCCCGGTGAAGGTCAACGTGCCGGAATTCCGCTCGCGCTTTCTTGAGCTGTATCACAGCCGTTATCTGCGTCCGGCACGGGATTACCTTATTGCTTCGCTGGAATACACCATTCCGTACATGGCGCGGATTCCGGGGCTGTACAACGGTGTCATGGGCGCGGACTTTGTGCGCAGCGCGTTGGCGCGTATTGGTGGCATGGTCGATGTGCCGTTGCTCAGCCGTTTCGATTTCCACGCAGCGATGCGCCGTTGGCAGGTGCAGCCAGCAACGGTTGCAACGCTGTCGGCACTGACCCCGGAGCAACGCGAACGCAGCGTGGTCATCGTGCAGGACGCCTTCACCCGCTACTTCGAAGCGCCGTTGTTGGCGGATCTGGTCGAGCTGATTTCGCGTCTGGGTTATCAGGTCTATCTCGCGCCGTTCAGCGCCAACGGCAAACCGCTGCATGTGCAGGGCTTTCTCTCGGCGTTCAATCGGGCGGCGTTGCGCAACGCTGGGCAATTGCAGGCACTGGCGCAGACCGGCGTGCCCTTGCTGGGGCTGGATCCGGCGATGACTCTGGTCTATCGCCAGGAATACCTGAAAGTGCCGGGCTTGAATGAATGTCCTGAAGTGGCGCTGGTGCAGGAATGGTTACTCAAGGTCATGCCGGAGCAGGCGCCTGAGGCTCAGCCCAAAGCGTTCCGTCTGCTCGCCCATTGCACGGAGAAAACCAACGCGCCGGCCGCGACCCGCCAGTGGGAACAGGTCTTCGAACGTGCCGGTCTGAAGCTGGCCACGCAGGCTACCGGTTGCTGCGGCATGTCCGGTACTTACGGCCACGAAGCACGCAATCGCCAGACCTCGGCAATCATTTACGAGCAATCGTGGGCGCGTCAGGTGCAGGCTCCGACGGAGCAGGGCGAGGCGTTGGCGACCGGCTACTCCTGCCGCAGCCAGGTCAAGCGCCAGTCGGATCAGGCGCTGCGCCATCCGTTGCAGGTGTTGCTGGAGACGCTGCGTCGCTGAGCGTGTCGCCGGTGTCCTGGTCCCAGATCAGGCGCGGATCGAAACTCATCGCCGCGAGCATGGTGAACACCACGACCAGGCCGAAGAACAGGATGCCCGGTCGTGGCTCGATATCGCCCAGCGCCTGGAATTTCACCAGCGCCGCGACCAGCGCGACCACCAGCACATCGAGCATCGACCAGTAGCCGATCAGCTCGACGAAGCGATACAGCTTGGAACGCTCCCTGCGCGCCCAATCGCTGTTGCGCTGTACGGTGACCAGCAGCAAGGTCAGGGCGACGAACTTGACCCCCGGCACCGCGATACTGGCGATGAAAATGATCAGGGCGATGTCCCACGCCCCGGCCTCCCAGAACTCCAGCACGCCGCTCATGATCGTGCTGTCGGCGCCGTTGCCGAGCATCACTGTGTTCATCACCGGCAGCAGGTTCGCCGGAACATAAAAGGCCAGCGCGGCGAGCATGTACGCCCAGGTGCGCGTCAGCGAATTGGTCTTGCGCCGATGCAACGGCGCATCACAGCGCGGGCATTCGTGGGGCTCGTCGGTCATGTCACAGGCCAAACCACAGCTGTGGCACAGGCACAGGTTGAGTTCGCTGGCGGTCGGTGGACGCTTCATAAAATGTCCCAAAGTTCACGGATGTCACGGCCGGCAATGCGGATCATCATCAGGCTCAGCACCGCCAGGGCGAACAGGCCGATCCCCGGCAGCACATCGAGCAGGCCGGCGAGTTTGAACACCGCGACCATCGCCCCCAGCAGACACACCTCGAGCATGCTCCACGGGCGCAGGGTTTCCAGCCAGCGCATGCACAGATTGAACCCCGGTGCGCGACGCAGGCCGAGGGCAAAACTCAACACCCAGACCAGCAACACCAACTGAAATGCCGGGGCGATGATGATTGCGATCGCCGCGACCATGGCGATAAAGGTGATCGGCCCCTGGCTCAGCGCGAGCACCGAATCCCAAAGGGTCGCACTGTTCTTCATGCCTTTGAGGCTGATGCTCATCACCGGATAGAAATTGGCGAACAGCCACAGCATCGCCGCCGTGAACGTCAGGGCCAGACGCTGCTCGATGGTCAGGCCATTGAAGCGCTGCAGCACGCCACCGCAGCGCACGCACAGGGTTTTCTGGTGTTTGCCGAGCACGACTTTCTCGTACACGCAATCACAGTGCTCGCAGATGATCAGGTGTTCGGTGTTGACCATGGACAGCGCTCAAGGGCAGGGCGGATCTGTTCACTATAGAAGGCTGGCGCTGATGGGCAACTTCGATGCTGGATGTTTGGGTTTTGTTATTCTGATGTTATAAGGTAACGCGAAATTTGCGGGCGGCGTTGTGGCTGTCCGGTGTTATTCCTCTCGATTGCGAAAGACCCATGACCCTTGTGCTTCCCCGTTCTGCCCCATTGACGACTGGCCGGCTGCTATCCATTGATGCGCTCAGAGGCCTGGTGATCCTGTTCATGCTGCTCGATCACGTACGCGAAACCTTCCTGTTGCACCGACAGGTCTCCGATCCGATGGACATCGCCAGCACCGAGCCGGCGCTGTTTTTCAGCCGCACATTGGCGCATTTGTGTGCGCCGGTATTTGTCTTGCTGACCGGCCTGTCGGCATGGCTGTACGGTGAAAAATACGCCGGCAAAGCCGATGTCAGCGCGTTTCTGTTCAAGCGCGGATTGTTTCTGGTGGCGCTCGAATTCACTTTGGTCAACTTCGCCTGGACCTTCCAGTTGCCGCCGAGCGTGATCTACCTGCAAGTGATCTGGGCGATCGGCCTGAGCATGATCGCGCTGGCGCTGCTGGTCTGGTTGCCACGTGCGCTGTTGCTGACGCTGAGCGTGGCGATCATCGCCGGGCACAACCTGCTCGACGCGGTGCATTTTCCGGTCGAGTCGGCGATGCATGTGCCTTGGGCGATTCTGCACGACCGCGGCTGGATCGAGATCAGCGAAAACCTGCGCCTGCGCACCTCGTACCCGCTGCTGCCGTGGATTGGTGTAATCGGCCTGGGCTATGCGCTGGGGCCGTGGTTTGCTCGCGGCATGGACGCGGCGGTGCGTCAGCGTCGTTTGCTGATTGCCGGGGTCGCTGGATTGCTGGGCTTTGTGGCGCTGCGCTTGATCAATGGCTACGGCGAAAAGCCGTGGGCGATCAGCGATTCGCTGGTGCAGACGCTGATGAGCTTTTTCAATATCACCAAATACCCGCCGTCGCTGCTGTTCATCGCGCTGACTGTGAGCGTAGGGCTGTTGCTGTTGCTCGCCTTTGAGCGCGTGCAGAGTCGCCGCTGGATTGGCTGGCTGACGGTGTTCGGTTCGGCGCCGATGTTTTTCTATCTGCTGCACTTGTACGTGTTGAAGGTGTTGTACCTGATTGGCGTGGCGCTGTTTGGCCTGAATCAGGGAAGCTATTTTGGCTTTTCGACGGTGACGGCGGTGTGGCTGGCGGCAGTGGTTCTTGCCGTGGTGCTGTTCCCGGCAGTGCGCTGGTTCTCTGCATTGAAAGCGCGGCGCCGCGACATCAGCTGGCTGAAATATCTGTAAATCGAAGCAGAGCATGTGGGAGTCGTGCCCCAAATCATCTGCGCAGCCGTGCCCCTGTGGGAGCGAGCCTGCTCGCGAAGAGGTGTGTCAGACGATGCAGCAGTGACTGACAGGACGCTTTCGCGAGCAGGCTCGCTCCCACAGGTTTACAGCGCCAGGCTTATTTACGATCCAGCCATACGGTTTGCGCATTGCAGAATTCGCGTACGCCAAAGTGCGACAGCTCACGACCGAAGCCGCTCTTCTTCACGCCGCCGAAGGTCACGCGCGGGTCGCTGGCGGAGTAGCCGTTGATGAACACGCCGCCGGTGTCCAGTTCGCTGGTCAGTTGCTCGGCCAGCGCGACGTTGGCGGTGTAGATCGTGGCAGTCAGGCCGAAATCGCTGTCGTTGGCCAAGGCCACGGCGTGTGCGCAATCGCGGGCGGTGATGATGGAAGCGACCGGGCCGAACAGCTCCTGCTTGAACGAGGTCATGCGGTCGGTGACATCGGCCAGTATCGTCGGCTCGTAGTAGTTGCCAGCGCCCTCGACCTTGCCGCCACCGAGCAACAGGGTCGCGCCTTCTTCAAGGGTATCGCGCACTTGCTGATCGAGTTCATCACGCAGATCGAACCGCGCCATTGGCCCGATGTAAGTGTCGGCCTCCAGCGGATCGCCCATCTTCAACTGGCGTGTCGCTTCAACGAACTTGCGGGTGAATTCCTCGACCACGCCTTGTTCGATGATCAGACGTTTGGCAGCCGCGCAGACCTGGCCGGAATTCTGATAACGGCCGACCACCGCCGCGTGCACCGCCTCATCCAGATCCGCATCGTTGAGCACAATGAACGGATCGGAGCCGCCCAGTTCCAGCACGCATTTCTTCAATGCCGCACCGGCCTGAGCACCGATGGCCATGCCGGCGCGGACGCTGCCGGTCAGGGTCACGGCGGCGATGCGCGGATCGGCGATGGCGCTGGAAACGCCTTCCAGGGTGACGTTGATCACTTCAAACACGCCATCGGGAAAACCGGCGCGGACAAACGCATCGCGCAGCAGGTAAGCGCTGCCCATCACGTTCGGCGCATGCTTGAGCACGTAAGTGTTGCCAGCGATCAACGTCGGCACCGCGCCGCGCAGCACTTGCCAGATCGGGAAGTTCCACGGCATCACCGCCAGAATCGGCCCCAGCGGACGGTACTCGATGCGCGCCTTGCCGCCTTCAACCTGGGTGGCTTCGGCGTCGAGCATGGCCGGGCCGTGTTCGGCGTACCACTCGCAGAGCTTGGCGCATTTCTCGATTTCGCCACGGGCCTGGGCGATCGGCTTGCCCATTTCCTGGGTGATCATGGTCGCCATCGCTTCTGAGGTTTCACGCAGCGCGCCGGCGAGTGCGGTCAAAAGGCGCGAACGATCCTGCAGCGGCTTGCGCTTCCACTTGCCGAAAGCGAAGGCAGCGCGAGTCAGTGCCGCATCAAGGGCGGCGGCGGATTCAAACGCGTAATGACCGATCTGCTCGCCGGTGGCAGGGTTGATGGAGATGGCGTGGGTCTGGCTGGAAATCTGGCTCATTGACGTTGTCCTGTAGGTTCGTCGGATGGGCCTAGAGTAGGGTGGCGTTAGTTTTCTGGAAACTGAATAATAAAGAGCGTGTCCTTCACGATTGGAGAATGACTGTGGATCTGGTGCAACTGGAAATCTTCAAGGCCGTGGCCGAGCACGGCAGCATCAGCGCTGCCGCCACGCACATTCATCGCGTGCCGTCGAACCTGACCACGCGGATCAAACAGCTGGAGCAGGACCTCGGCGTCGATTTGTTTATCCGTGAGAAAAGCCGTCTGCGCCTGTCACCGGCCGGGTGGAGTTTTCTCGAATACACCCGGCGCATTCTCGATCTGGTGCAGGAAGCTCGAGCCACGGTGGCGGGTGAGGAACCCCAGGGCGCGTTCCCGTTGGGCTCGCTGGAAAGTACCGCAGCAGTGCGTATTCCCGAACTGTTGGCGGCGTACAACCAGCAGCACCCGAAGGTCGACCTCGACCTGTCCACCGGGCCATCGGGGACGATGATCGACGGCGTGCTGTCCGGGCGTCTGGCTGCGGCATTCGTCGACGGCCCGGTGCTGCATCCGGCGCTGGAAGGTGTACCGGCGTTCGAGGAGGAAATGGTCATCATCGCGCCGCTCAATCATTCACCGGTCGAACGTGCGGCGGACGTGAACGGCGAGAATATCTACGCCTTCCGCTCCAACTGTTCCTACCGTCACCATTTCGAAAAATGGTTCAGCACCGACGCTGCCGTACCCGGCAAGATCTTCGAAATGGAGTCCTACCACGGCATGCTCGCCTGCGTCAGCGCCGGTGCCGGCCTGGCACTGATGCCGCGCAAAATGCTGCAGAGCATGCCCGGCAGCGCGACGGTCAGCGTCTGGCCGCTGACCGCAGACTTCCGCTATCTGACCACTTGGCTGGTGTGGCGCCGGGGCACGGTGTCGCGCAGTCTGAGCATGTTCGTGCGCTTGCTTGAAGAGCGGGGCGTGGTGCGTGAGCAAGCCTGATCGAGCGCATCTTTATGGCGTGCCATTGCGCCCGTACAAACGATAACCGTCGCGCTGATTCAAGCGATCGTAATAGGCGCGCACCGCAGCCAGATCCCCGTGATCGAGCGGCGTTTCGAACCAGCGATTGACCGACAGCCCGATCGGAATGTCCGCCAGGGAAAACTGCTCGCCACTGACGTAAGCGCCGGTCTTCTCCAGTTGGCGATCGAGGATTTCCATGTTGCGCGTCCAGTCCCGACAGCCCGCAGCCAAGGCATCGCGATCCTGATAGTCCGGTGACTTGCGCACCAGCGCCATCAGCGGGTACGACCACGAGCGATTCAGCTCCGAGGCCTGCCAGTCAATCCACTGATCGACCCGCGCGCGGGCGATGGGCTCGGCCGGATACAGATGGGCGCCGCCGTAACGCGTCGCCAGATAACGAATGATTGTGTTGGATTCCCAGAGGGCGAAATCGCCATCCTGAATCACCGGCACCATGGCGCAGGGGTTGAGCGCGAGAAACTCCGGCGTGTTCGGCGACTTGAAGCCCGAACCCCAGTCCTCGCGCTCGAAGGGAATGTCCAGTTCGGCACAGGTCCACAACACTTTGCGCACGTTGATCGATGAGGCTTTGCCGAGTATTCGCAGCATTGGATTTCCTTCTCCGGGTAGTGGACGCAGAAAAATACCATAGCGCAAAACACAAGGCCCGCATCGCGCGGGCCTTGGTTCATCAGCATCTGGCTACGGCTTTTGCCGGGCGGGATTACCGATTGAGGAACGCCAGCAGATCCTCATTCAACGCCTGCGCATGGGTCACGGCAAAGCCGTGCGGCGCGCCTGCGTAAACCTTCAATTCGGCGCCCTTGATTTGCGCGACGGCCTGCTTGCCGGTGGTTTCGAACGGCACGATCTGGTCGCCGTCGCCATGGATCACCAGGGTCGGCACATCGATCTTGGCCATGTCCGGGCGGAAGTCGGTTTCCGAGAACGCGGTCACGCAATCGACGGTGCCCTTGAGCGACGCCAGCAGCGCGATATTCAGGGTTTGCGTGAGCACGCCGTCAGAGACTTTCTGGCCCTGATTGGTGCCGTAGAACGGCGCGTTGAAGTCAGCAATGAATTGCGCACGATCTTTCAGCAGGCCGGCCTTGATGCCGTCGAATACCGATTTGTCGACGCCGTCGGCGAAGTCGGCTTTCTTGCCGAACAACGGCGTGACCGCACCGAGCAATACCAGGCCGGCAACGCGCTCGCTGCCGTGGCGGGCGATGTAGCGGCTGACGTCGCCGCCACCCATGGAGAAGCCGACCAGGGTCACGTCGCGCAGATCCAAATGGTTGATCAGGCCTGCGATGTCATCGGCGAAAGTGTCGTAGTCGTAGCCGGTCCATGGTTGATCGGAGCGCCCGAAACCACGGCGGTCGAAGGCGATGGTGCGATAGCCGCGACTGCTGAGGTATTCCATCTGGTATTCCCACATGTCGGCATCCAGCGGCCAGCCGTGGCTGAACAGCACGGGCTTGCCGCTGCCCCAGTCCTTGTAATAGATCTCGGTGCCGTCTTGGGTCTTGAAGGTGCTCATGCAAACTCCTTGTGATCGTGTGTGGCAAGAATAGATGCCGAATGGGCAACGGCCACTATCCGCGCAAAGTGCGCCCGCCACTTGTACGCAGGTGCTGGTTTCATCCGTATGAAAGCGCGGTAATCCCCGATGAGAGGTACAAACTTAAGTTTGACGTCAAAATGATGGCCATCTAATATCGCGCCACTAATTTGATGTCACCTTTTATGTCGAGGGATCGAACATGTTTTCACCCGCCTTCACGGCGCGGTTGTGCCTGGCGCTGCTCTGCCTTTCTCCGCTTGAATCTGCCTGGGCCGCGCCCACTCCTGGTGAAACCGATCTGATCCGCGAACGTCAGAACCGTTTGCTCGAAGAGCAGCAGCGGCGCCTCGAAGAACTCAAGGATCTGCCCGGCAAAGACGCCAAACCCGTACAGCCGACAACCCCCGTCGACACTCGCTGCTTCACCATCAAGGACATCGAGCTCAAGGGCGCCGACAGCCTTTCGGAGCGTGAAAAGGCGCGCCTGCTCAAGCCCTATATCGGCGAATGCCTCGGCGTGCCGCAGCTCAACGAGTTGCTCAAAGTCATCACCGACCATTACATCGAAAAAGGTCTGGTCACCAGTCGTGCGTATTTGCCGCAACAGGATCTGTCCGCCGGGCACCTGAAAGTGCTCGTGGTCGAAGGCAAGCTCGAAGGCATGAAGGGCGCAGAAAACAGCCGGCTCTCGGATCGCGAACTGGCCATGGCCTTTCCCGGCAAAAGCGGTGAACTGGTCAACCTGCGCGAGATCGAGCAGATGGTCGACCAGCTCAATCGCCTGCCGTCCAACCAGGCCAAAATGGAGCTGGCGCCGGGGCAGAATGTCGGCGGCAGCGAAGTGCGCGTCACCAACACGCCGCAGAAGCCGTGGCGCGCCGGCCTGTCGCGCAGCAACGATGGCCAACGCAGCACCGGCGAGCAGCAGTGGGGCACATCGTTCGACTGGGACAGCCCGCTGGGTCTGGCTGACCAATTGAGCCTGCGCGGCGGTCACGATGCGATGACCGATCACCAGCACACTTCCAACAACGCCATGCTCAATTACAGTCTGCCGTGGGGCTGGTGGACGTTCAGTTACACCTACAGCCAGAGCGAGTACCGCTCGCAGATCGCCGCCAACGGCTACAACTTCAAGCAGACCGGCGACAGCGAAAACCATCAGCTGCGCGCCGAGCGCGTGATCCATCGCGACGCGGTCAGCAAGACCTCCCTCAGCGCGGGACTTTCGTACCTGCGCACTAACAACTTCATCGAAGACAGCAAACTCAAACTGAGCAGCAATCGCATCAGCGAAGCGCAATTCGGCTTCAACCACGGCCGTCGTGTCGGCAGCGCTTTCGTCAACTTCGACGCTGGCATGCAGGAGGGCATCGGCGCTTTCGATGCGCAGGGCAGTCACGATCCCGGCCCCGGCGAACCGGATGCACGCTACCGCAAATACAGCGCAACCCTGAGCTATTTGCAGCCGTTCAAATTACTCGGTGAGTCCTTCAGCTTCAGCAGCCTGATGACCGGCCAGCGCAGCGAAGATGTGCTGTTCAGCCCACAGCGCACCAGCCTCGGCGGCTCGGCGTCGATCCGTGGCTACAAGGATCAGTCGCTGTCCGGCGACAGCGGCGGCTACTGGCGCAACGACCTGCGCTGGAGCCGCCCGGTGACTGCCGAATGGCTGCAACCGGTGTTCGCCGAGTACGGCACCAGCCTCGGTTACGACCAGGGCGTAATTCGCGGCGATCGCTACAACGGCGATCAGCACGGGCGCATGTCGAGCAACTCGCTGGAGTTGTTCGCCCGTGGTCAGCATGTGGCCGCCAGCGTGACTTTCGCGCATTCCCTGGAACGACCGGACGCGCTGACCGAGCGTGAAGCGCCGATCTATTTCCGCCTGGATTTCTTCATTTAATTTTTGCCCGCTTCGAGATTCTGATATGGACATTCGCCACCTGGCCTTCCTGGCTAGCCAACCTTCTGCGGCCGTAAAAAAGCGCGAGCAATTCTGCGGCATGCCCAAGCGTGGTCTGGCCTTTTTGCTGGCGAACGTCATGTTCTGGCAACCGGTGTGGGCGCAGGCGGACGGCATCGTTGTCAGTGCCCCCGGCACCAGTCTGGATCGCGCCGGCAATGGCGTGCCAATCGTCAACATCGCAGCGCCCAATGGCAGTGGCCTGTCGCATAACCAGTTCCACGATTACAACGTCGGTGCGCAAGGCGTCATCCTCAACAACGCCACCGACCGCATGCAACAGACGCAACTGGGCGGGATCATTCTCGGCAACCCGAACCTGCGTGGCGCAGCGGCACAAACCATCCTCAACGAAGTCAATGGCGGCAGCCCGAGCCAGTTGCGCGGCTACACCGAAGTCGCAGGGCAATCGGCACGGGTGATCGTTTCCAATCCTTACGGCATCAGTTGCAACGGTTGCGGTTTCATCAACACGCCACGTGTCACGCTGACCACCGGTAAACCGGTGCTCGACAACGGTCGCCTGGAGCGCTTTCAGGTCGATCAGGGAAGCGTTTCGATTGACGGCGTCGGTCTTGATGCGAGCAACGTCGACAGTTTCGAAATCATTACCCGCAGTGCGCAGATCAATGCACAGATCCACGCAAAAAACCTGAACATCACCACCGGCCGCAACGACGTCAACGCCGACACGCTCAGCGCCACCGCCCGTGCCGATGACGGCAGCGCCAGACCACAACTGGCCATCGACTCCTCGGCGCTCGGCGGCATGTATGCCGGTGCAATCAAACTGGTCGGCACCGAGCAGGGCGTTGGTGTGAAGCTGGCGGGGGATCTTGCCGCCAGCGCCGGTGACATCCGGATCGACGCCAATGGCCAGCTGACCCTGGCTAAAGTCACGGCGGGTAATGCCGTCGATGTAAAGGCCAAAAGTCTCGATGCCCAGGGCGCGGTTTATGCCGGTACGCAGGTCACCGTACAAACCGCCGAAGACCTGATCAATCGCCAAAGCCTCGCTGCCCGTGACAGCGTCAGCCTGAGCAGCGGCGGCAGGCTGACCAATACCGGTGTGATTGAAGCCGGGGTAAACGCAGACAACAGCCGCAACACCAATGGTCATCTGTCGATCAACAGTGCTTCGGTAAGTAACAGTGGCAGCGTTCTGGCCAGCCGCACATTGCACGCCAGCGCAGCCGACACGTTCGAGAACCAGAACGGTACCGTGCAGGCTCAAGACCTCGCTCTGAACGCGGCGCGCCTGGTCAACCAAGGTGTGAATGCACGCGTTTATGGTGAAACCCGTCTGGTCGTGAGCGCGCCGGCCATCGTCAACCTCAGCGGCCTGATTCGCTTCGCCGATGGGCAAGCGGCAACACTGGTGGTCGACAGTATCGACAACCGTCAGGGCCGTATCGAAATCGCCGGCGGCAGCCTCAAGCTCAATGCTCAGGAGGTAAAAAACACCGGCGGCAAAGTGATCGCCGGTCGCCTCGACCTGGACGCCCGTCAACTGGACAACAGCGGCGGCCTGATCGGCGCCAGCGACGGTGAGGCCAAGGTTGTTGCCCGCGAACGTCTGAATAACGGCGCGGGCAAGATCCAGGCGAAAACCACACTGGCACTGTCGGGAGGGGAGTTGCTCAATCAGGGTGGGACGCTGGCTGCCGACGACATTCACGTCACGGCCACTCGCCTCGATAACAGCGCCAAGGGTGTGATCAGCGCGGAAAACGGTGCTGCTGATCTGACGCTGATGCAGGATCTCGACAACCACGACGGCAAGGTGCAAGCCTCGGATCGCTTGACCATCACTGCGCAGAGCATCAACAACCGCAACGCAAGTCTGACGGGCAAAACCCTCGAGGTGGCCAGTCGCGGCACGCTGGATAATACGCAAGGCACGATTTCGTCCGATGACAGCGTGGTTTCCAGTGCAGACCTGGATAACAGCCTTGGCCTGATCCTGGGGACCGATCGCCTGAGCCTGGCCGCGCAGGACCTGCAAAACGCCAGCGGCCAGCTTTTGGGCGGCATCGTCGACGCAAACCTGCGCAATCTGATCGGCAACAACGACGGCACGCTCAGCGCCGAAACCGGGCAACTGACGCTCCTCGTCCAGCAGCACTTGAACAACGCATTGGGCCGTCTGCAATCCATCAAAGGCGATGTGGAACTGCGTGCCAGCTCTGTCGATAACCGTGGCGGTGTAGTCGCCGCCCGGCAATTGCTGGTGTTGGCCAAGGACGGACACGTCGACAACCGTGGCGGGCGGATGATCGCCGACGGCCTGGAGTTGCACGCGGCCAGCCTTGATAACCGTGCCAACGGGTTGTTGGCCGCAGGTGCCGATGGCACGCGGTTGATCCTCAAGCAAACTGCACCAAGCCAGTCGCAACTGCTGAATCAACAGGGCCGGATTCAGAGCGAAGGTCAGTTGCACATCGACGGTGACGAGGTCGACAACAGCGCCGGTGTCCTGCTTGGCAACGCTATCGACATCAATGCCAAACAACTTGGCAACAACGACAAGGGCGGCATCGTCGGTAATGGCGGCGATGTCGTCCTCAACATTGCCGGAGTCTTCAGCAACGTCACCGGTCTGGTCGATGCTGGCGCACAGCGCTTGCTCCTTGATCAACTGACCTCGCTGGATAACCGGGGCGGCACCCTGCAAGGCAAGCGCCTGGACATCAATAGCGCCTGGATCAACAACAACGCTGCCGGGCAGATCATCGCTGCCAGCGACGGCCTGAAGATTACTGGCAAAACACTGCTCAATCAGCAAGGTGTGATTCTGGCCAACGGCAGCCATGCCGAACTGGCGCTGAACAACGGCAATTTGCAAAACCAGGGCGGCACGCTGCAAGCCGACTCGGTGAGCATCAACAGTGCCGACCTCGACAACAGTGCAGCCAGCGGCAAAGCCGGGCTGATTTCCAGCCTGATTGATGACTTGACGCTGACCGTGACGCGCCTGGCTAACCGCGCCGGCAAGATGTTCGGCAAGGATCAGGTGATCTTCACTGGTGCCAGCCTGGACAACACCAGCGGCGAGATCAGCGGTAATCAGCTGGGGCTCGAAGCCGTCGGGCAGGTTCTCAATCAGGGCGGCCTGATCGAATCGGCAAACAGCCTCAAGCTGACTGCCTACGGCTTGGATAACAGCGCCGGTGGCCAGCTCCGCGCCCTCGGTGGCGCTGCGAGTCAGATCAAGCTGACCGGCAATCTGAACAACCAGAGCGGCGTGATCGAAATCGGCAGTCAGGACCTGCTGCTGTCGGGTGCCGAAATCAATAACTTCAGCGGCAATGTGCGCCACGCGGCGCAGGGCCTTTTCGACCTGGATGTGAGCCAACTGGCCAACAACCAGGGCAGTCTCACCGGGCTGGGCAATGGTGTATGGGATGTCGGCTCGGTCAACGGTGTTGGTACCTGGCAACTGAACGGCGGGCTGACCTACACCAGTGCGCAGAACCTGACGCTCAATGCTGGCGAACGGATCGCCAGTACTTCGGGGCTCAGCCTCAACGTGGCCAACCTGAACAATGCCGGACAATTGCTCAGCGGCGGCGATCTGGCGCTGACCCTCGGCGGCAATCTGCTCAACAGCGGCAAAGCCTCCGCGCAGCAGAAACTCACGATCAGCGCCAACGACGTGATCCAGCAGGACGGGCGACTGGTCAGCGGCGGCGACACCTTGATGACCTTGCGCGGCACACTGGACAATCTCGGTCGCCTGATCGCCAACCAGAACCTCACGGTGACGGCGGCACGGATCAATAACAAAGGCACCCTCGGCGCCCAAGGCAATCTCGAATTCACCGCCGCCAACGGTCTCTACAACGATGCCGACACGCTGCTGTTCAGCGGCGGCACGATGAAGCTGCACGGCAACAGCCTGAATAACTATTACGGCGATATTTACAGCCGCGGCAACATGAGCTTCGACGCTGTCGATGGCGGGCGCGCGGCGTTGTTCAGCAACTTGTCGGGCACCATCGAAGGCGAGGGTGACGTCGACATCAACGCGGTTTCCTTCGAAAATGCCAAAGCCGAGTTCGAGCTGACTTCCGGTCAGTCGTCCGGCAGTTTGAGCTGGGTGTGCGGTCAGCACTGCGATGGTGGTGATGGCTGGAAGCGCGGCACCATCACCATCACTACCCAATTCAACGACGAGGTGCTCAAGGACTCGCGCGCGGCGCGATTCGTGGCAGGCAAGAACTTCACCATCCACGCCAACCAGTTTGAAAACCGTTACAGCCTGCTGGCCGCCAACGGCGACCTGACCGTGACGGCTGACAGCCTGCTGAACCAGGGCGCGGAGTCGCGTTCGGGGACGCGCGTGGTGAAAAGGGGCACCCCTGGGCGTATCGACAACAGCCTCTGGGACAAGATGGAGTTCGTCGATGTTCCGGCGTTCAACGCGGCTACCGCGGCCGGCAACTTCGATCAGGCGCGGTTCGATGAACTGATCAGTCGCTCCAGTGATTCGCGATTCTCTTTGATGAGTGACGTCACCACCTGGAATGCAAACGGCAACGCCGTTTACGCTGCGGTGATGCAGGCCGGCGGCAAGGTCAAGCTCGACGTCACCAACAGCATCCAGAACGGCACGCTATACGACAACACTTATGATCAACTGACAGGTTCCCTGGCCAGCGACCAGACAGACGCGGTCGGCGGCATCAACATCAACCTGGGCAAACATAGCACCGACGCTGTCGCCCAAACCTCCAGATCCGTTACCCGTATCGAGCATGTCGACGCCGATGGCGTGAAGCAGATCAGCTTCACACCGGTGGACTTCAAAGGTGTGCCGTTCGCCGCAGTCGACCCGACGGCTTCCTCGACCTTCCGGTTGCCGAAAGGCCCGTACGGCATGTTCGTGCAAAGCACCAATCCGCAGAGCCGTTATCTGATCGAAACCAACCCAGAGCTGACTCAGACGACCGCGTTCATGAGCTCCGACTACCTGCTCGGTAAGCTCGACTTCAGCGCCGACGAAGCGGCGCGTCGCCTCGGTGACGGTCGCTATGAATCGCGGCTGATCAGCGACGCCGTCATGGCCCAGACCGGCCAGCGTTTTCTCGCCGGTGGCCTGGAGAACGACTACGAGCAATTTCGTTATCTGATGGATAACGCGCTCGCCAGCAAAAATCAATTGAACCTCTCAGTCGGCGTCAGCCTGACCTCGGCGCAGGTCGCTGCGCTGACCCACGACATTGTCTGGATGGAAGAGCGCATCGTCGACGGCCAGAAAGTGCTGGTGCCGGTGTTGTATCTGGCGCAGGCCGAGTCGCGCAACGTGCGCGGTGGCAGCCTGATTCAGGGCCGAGATCTGGAAATGCTGGCCGGTAGCGATCTGGTCAACGTCGGCACATTGAAGGCCAGCAACGACGTGTCCGTCGACGTCAAGGGCAGCCTCTATCAGGGCGGTCTGGTGGAAGCCGATGAGCGCATCAAACTCATGGCCACCGACAGCATCCGCAACGCACTTGCCGGCGAAATCCGCGGCAATCAGGTCGAACTGACGACACTCAAGGGCGATATCGTCAACGATCGCACCGCCATCGCGGTGCGTGATGGCAACGGCATGCGCACCCTCGTCGACGACGGCGGCATCATCAGCGCCCGCGACAGCCTGACCATCAAGTCCGGACAGGATCTGATCAACGCGTCTGCCATCAGCAGCGGCGGTGACGCCAGCCTGAGTGCAGCGCGCGACATCAACCTGTTGGCGACACGCGACGAAGACGAACTCCACGAATCCTTCGATGGCGGCCACCGCTCAGTCATTACCACCACCGTGGAAAACCTCGCGTCGACAGTGAAAACCGGCGGCGACCTGAAGCTCGATGCCGGTCGCGACATCAACGTCGTCGCCAGCACAGCGGAAGCCACCGGCAACCTCACCGCCGAGGCCAAGCGCGACATCAACATGTCCTCGGCCGGAGATGAACACAACGTCGAAACCCATAGCAAGGACGGCAAGAAACGTGTCCATGAACAGGATGACCACACTGTTCAGAAAGCAGCTGAGTTCATCGCCGGCGGCGACGTAAAAACCAGTTCCGGGCGTGACACCACACTGGTCGCGAGCAAGATCAGCGCAGGCAATGAAGCCTACGTCTACGCCGGTAACGACCTCAGTCTGCTGGCTGCGCAGAACAAGGACCACACGCTCTACGACATGAAGGAGAAGGGCGGTTTCGGCAACCTGAAACTCCAGCGCGACGAGGTCACCCAGGTCACCCACGTCGGCAGCGAAATCAAGACCGGCGGCAACCTGTCTCTGGTCAGCCTGGGCGACCAGCATTACCAGGTGGCCAAACTCGACAGCGGCAAGGACATCCTCCTCGACAGCGGCGGCGCCGTCACCTTCGAAGGGGTGAAGGATCTGCATGACGAGAGCCATACCAAAACCAACAACAACGCGGCGTGGGTCTCGGCCAAAGGTCGCGGCAACAGCGACGAAACCCTGCGCCAGACGCAGATGATCGCCAAGGGCAACATCGTCCTGAAAGCGGTCGATGGGCTGAAGATTGATATCAAGGATGTGAGTCAGGAGTCCGTCAGCCAGACCATTGATGCGATGGTCAAGGCTGATCCGCAACTGGCGTGGTTGAAGGATGCGGAGGCTCGGGGAGATGTTGATTGGCAGCGCGTGAAGGAGATTCACGAGTCGTTTAAATACGAGAACTCGGGCGTCGGGCCAGCGGCGCAAATTGCCATCGCCATCATGATGTCTTTTGTGATGGGGCCGGCAGGACTGGGCTTGGTCGGCGGTGGCTTCGGCGGCGCATTCGCCACAACCCTCGCTACGACGGGCGTGACAAGCACGATCAGCAACAAAGGGAACCTCGGCGCTGCTTTCAAGGAAACATTCAGCGCCGACAGTCTCAAGAACGCAGCTATCGCTGGCTTCACCGCAGGCATGCTTGATTATGCCGATGCCAATTGGTTTGCAGCGGGGGGCAGCAAAGCCGCAAGTATTCTGACCAGCAGTAATTTTACCGACGTAGCGATCCGAACTGCAGGTCGCGCGGTCATTTCCAGTGGCATCTCTACCACCATTGGTGGCGGTAGCTTTGGTGACAACTTTGGTTCCGCGTTGCTGGGAGAAGCGGGCAGTGTCGCGATGGCGACCGGGTTCAATTTTGTTGGCGATCAAACGATCAAGTTCCCGGAAGGTGGCGTAGTAAAAGTTGTCGCGCATGCGCTGATGGGAGGCTTGCTTTCCGAGGCGATGGGTGGGGATTTTGCTACTGGTGCGGCGGCTGCCGGGCTGAACGAAGCGGCGATGAATGTCCTTGTGAAGTTCGCTGGTGGCAATGATCAGATGCAGGTGATGCTGTCGCAGCTGACGGGCGTGTTAGCGGCTGCCGCCGTGGATGAAAACACCCAGCTAGGGGCCGCCATCGCAGGGAGTGCGACGACCTATAACTACCTCTATCACCGTGAGGTGAAAGAGATGCTGGCCGAAATGGACAGCAAATCCACTGATGAGGAAAAGCTGGCGGTCAGGGATAAATACGAAGCGCTCGACAAGCAACGAGAGTTGGAGCGTGACGAGTTTTGTAAAGGAGCAGCTGATACTTGCCGTCAGATCTCACGCGATTTGGCCGACGATGACGAAAAATTTTCAGAACTCATAAACAAACTGAGGAGTGAAGGCAACGGAGCAGAGGCCTATTGGGTAAGCTCTGTTCAAGGAGGGAATTTATATTCTGCTGGATCAATGGCTTCCGTTGTGAAAGCACAGGAGGGTGGCTTCTTTGCAAAATTGGGCGCTGTGGTTTTCGAGATGGGCGCCGGAATTTTTCCGGGGCGGGCTATCGGAAAAGGCACGACGGCTAAACATGTGGATGATGAAAAGGTTGTTGATGTAAAAGGGGTTGCTGGCGGCGCAGGCGGTACTGAAAAAATCGTCACGATCAGCAAAGATCGCTACCCCGAGTCGGCGCAACATATTGAAGATGCCATCGGGGCAGGAAAGCCTGACACGTTGACCATAGATCGAGATAATGCGGCAACGCGCAGGCGTGATTCTTTGCGCGGAATTGAAACAAAACCGGGCCTCGACCGTGATGAATATCCGCCCGCCATGTTCCAGGAAGGGGGGCAGGGAGCCTCAGTAAGGCATATCCCCGCTGGTGATAACCGTGGGGCGGGCGCTTGTATTGGCGCTCAATGCAGAGAGTTGCCTAACGGGACGAAGGTTAGAATAGAGGTGATAGATTAGATTATGAATAATCTGGATAAGTTGTTATCGATTGCAAGTTCGTCCTTGAGTGAACGTGAGCCAGAACTGTCTGGGCCAATACGCAAACTGGCAGGGACTTCGGCGGAACAACTTGTTAATGTGCTGCGTCAGCGCAATGGCTTCTATGCTTTTGAAGGCGCGCTGCATGTTTTTCCAAGTGACTCCAGTCAAAGTGAAATGGGCATATCTGATTGGAATCACGCTGACCTGTGGCGCAGTAGCTACAATGGCCTAGCCGATAACGTTGTCTTTTTTGCTGAAGATATCTTTGGTGGACAGTTCTGTATTAAGGATGGCAGTATCTACATTTTTGATCCGGAAACTGGCTCGTTAGAGTACTTGGCTGCGGATGTTGAAAGCTGGGCTGAAGTAGTTCTGCACGACTATGAAGTATTGACAGGCTATCCGTTGGCTCATCAGTGGCAAAAGCGCAATGGTCCAGTTCGTGCGGGGATGCGTTTGCTGCCCAAAGTGCCTTTTGTAATGGGCGGCGATTTTTCCTTGGATAATTTATATGTTGCCGATGCTGTAGAAGGCATGCGGCTCAGAGCCGATATAGCCGATAAGATTAAAAATTTACCAGACGGTACTCAGGTTAAATTCAGTCTGGACTGACAGGAGAAAATAAATGGGGGCGGACCACGTTTAGAAAGGGATAAATGGGGACAGACCACGTTTAGAAAGCACTCCACTCCAAGAACGTGGGTCTGTCCCCGGGAAAAAGGGTGGCAAACCACGTTTTAATGTAATTGACTGCAACAATACGTAAAAATTTGCCGTCATGTTTACCTTGCGGCCCGCTAAGCTTTCAGTTCGACCAATTGAAAGGATTCATCAATGCCGCGTAGAGCCCGAGTTTTGATACCAGGCGTACCGCTCCACTTGATTCAGCGAGGAAACAATAGATCTGTCTGTTTTTTTACCGAGGAAGACTACCATTTTTATCTGGAGCTGTTGGCTGAGCAGGCGTCGAAAAATGACTGTGATGTTCATGCGTGGTGCTTAATGACCAATCACGTTCATTTGTTAGTCAGTCCTCATCATGCCAATAGCGCAAGCCTGCTGATGAAAGGTATTGGCCAGAGATACGTTCAATATATAAATCGCGTGTACAGACGCAGTGGAAGTTTGTGGGAAGGCCGGTATCGTTCATGCCTTGTTGAGAGTGAGCGATATTTATTGTGCTGTTATCGGTACATCGAAATGAATCCGGTGAGAGCGAAAATGGTAGTTCATCCAGCCGAATATCGCTGGTCAAGCTACCGTGTTAATGCACAATCAGAGCGCTCGCACATTGTTACCCCTCATGCTCAATACTTGGCGCTTGGAGTGCAGGGCGGGCAACCGGCAGATGCCTACCGCGAACTGTTCAATAAAGACTTAGAGTCAGAAGTGGTTGACCAGATTCGTGCCGCGACCAATGGGAATAATGTTTTTGGCGGTTCAAAGTTTGCTGTTGAAGTGGAGGCAATGATCGGTCGTCGTGTGCAGCGAGGGAGCCCGGTGGTCTGTCCCCGTTTTTTACTTTTTAATCATCCTGATATGGCGAATCAGGGAACATTTAAAGTGTTTAATCCTGGGAAACCGCAATGAGCAAGCAATGTTTTATGGCGTGCGAGCAGTGTGGAGGGGAGCTGTCTGTCTACAGAGAAGGCAGCGCCCAAGGAGTAAAATGTTCTCAGTGCGGTTGGTCGGTAGTTACAACCCACATTCCAGAGATTAAGGTGGACGAGACTCAGTATGAGGTGCGCTGCCGGGGTGACTATCAGAATAAAGACCATGTAAAAGCTGTTTCTGAAGTTACAGGCCGTAATTTCTTGTCTTCCAGAATTACTCTCCAGCAAGATCTTGCTCTGGTGTTTGTCGGTCAAGCGGAGAAGGTTTTGCAGGTTAGAAATACTCTTGTTTTTGCGGGAATGACGTGTGAGATTACGCCTGATTTTCGCTGGGTATGAACGTTGCAAATAACCTCGGACAGATCACGTTTAGAAAGCGTTGCGAAAACGTAGTCTGTCGCTGTTATGTGTCAACTGGAATGGTCCGTATAGAGGCTGATCATGTCAGCGATTTTAAGTTATAAAGAAATAATGCAGCGAATGTTTTACTACTATCCCATTTACTGCAGGACTAAGATCAGGAAGAACAAAAAATCAGGTTTTTCCTGGGTTGAAGGGGAACTTGAAGTCGGCTATGCATTAAATGAGATGGGAGAAAGTTTTGTTACTCCAGTTGAAAAGCTAATGCTCCAGACTGCCGGGCTTGTGTTGTCGGCGGGAAGAGAGCCCAAGGTCGCTTTTGATTTTTCGGTTGACCATATAAAAGGGATTATTGAGGTGCATGGGTTAGCGTCTCTTATGTCACAGTTGTCTGAGCAAGATGCTGTGCAGGTCGAGTCGGACTTAAAGCTTTTAGACATTATTTAACGATTGCTGCAGGGCAGGTTTATTGAACTCGATAAGTCTGCCCGCTAAGTCTTTACGGGGTAATAAAAAGTGATTAGAGCGGGAATTTTGCTTTCACTGGTTTTCCTGATTGCAGGCTGCCATTCCAACGTCAGAGACTCTTCCCCCAGTCTTTTAAAGGAGGGTGTCCAACTTCAGCAAAAAACGGTAACACCAGATGCACAACACGCCAAAATCATCATGAAAGCGACAGGTTACACATACCCTGTCGAGTTCTCGGTTCGCCGGGCTTCAGATCCCGATCGGCGAATGGAAGTGCTGGGTACTGTGGTGGATTCCGGGCGGGGCAAGGTATTCGGCTGGATCGCCAAAGTCAGCGAAGCGGCCAATAGCGCCACGTTCAAGCACTTCCCTCAGTTGGAAACGCAAGCCAATGCCGACGAACCTTTCGAGGTGTCGGGGCGTTCCAACGGCATGGGCACTGGCAATACTTATAGCTGCGGGCCGCTGAACAGTACTTTTACCCCGGAGCGAAGCAAGGTCTACCTGGTGGAGTTTCAGTTTGTTGGGCAGGCTTGCGAGCAGCATGTTTACGATGTCACCCGGCCGGGTCAGCGTAGCCTCATCGGAACCTGAGCCATTTGAAATTAAATATTCATTTCCCTGACAACCTGATCTCCGATGACTTGCTCAGACAGCAACGGATTCCGTGTATTTGCAAGGTTTCAACGCAATTCGAAATTTCCTTCTCGGATACAGTCCCTGAATCATCCGGGATCGTATCGGGCTGGAGTCGTGAGGAACTGGAACGACGTGCGGTCGCCGGGGCGGGTGGTCAATACACCCACTATGCCAATGGTCTGATTACCTTGAGTAAAATTAGCGAAGGCTTGTACCAGATCATTGATCTTGAAATGTTCTACCGAAGTTTTGGTTGGTGCGCCGTTTTCCGAGATGGCCAATACGCACCCGCTGGCAATTTTTGGGACGACGAGCCGACGTAAAACTAAAACGCCCCGAACTCTGCCGGGGCGTTTTCATTTACCGGGCCGAGCCAGTAAGGGTTTACCGAAACGCCGGCACCACATCCCTGATAAACAACTCCAGCGATTTCTTCTTCTCTTCATGCGGCAAGCTGTTGTCACACCAGAAACTGAACTCATCCACGCCCAGTTCCTGGTAGTACTTGAGCCGCGGAATGATCTCTTCCGGCGTGCCGATCATCGCCGTCTTGTGCAGGCTCTCCAGCTCAAATTCCGGGCGTCCGGCAAACTTCTCTTCCGGACTCGGCGCGAGGAAGCCATTGACCGGAGTTTCCTTGTTGCCAAACCACGCATCGAAGGTGCGATAAAAACGTGAGATGGCTTTGGCGCCAACTTGCCAGCCGTCCGGGTTATCAGCGGTGTGCACGTGGGTGTGGCGCAGCACCATCAATTGTGGGCGCGGTACGTCTGGGTTGTTGTCCAGTGCAGTCTGGAATTTGTTCTTCAGGTCGAGGACTTCTTCGTCGCCTTTCATCAATGGCGTGACCATGACGTTGCAGCCGTTGGCCACGGCGAAGTTGTGCGAATCCGGGTCGCGGGCGGCGATCCACATTGGCGGGTTGGGCTTCTGGATCGGCTTCGGCACGCTGGTGGAGGTGGGGAATTTCCAGATGTCGCCTTCGTGGGCGTAGTCGCCTTGCCACAGGGCGCGGACCACCGGGACCATTTCGCGCAGGGCCTGGCCGCCGCTGGAGGCGGGCATGCCGCCGGCCATGCGGTCGAATTCAACCTGATAGGCGCCACGGGCGAGACCGACTTCCATGCGGCCGTTGCTGATCACGTCGAGCAGGGCGCATTCGCCGGCGACGCGCAGCGGGTGCCAGAACGGCGCGATGATGGTGCCGGCGCCGAGGTGGATGGTCGTGGTTTTCGCTGCGAGGTAGGCCAGCAGCGGCATCGGGCTTGGGGAGATGGTGTATTCCATGGCGTGGTGTTCGCCGATCCACACGGTGCTGAAACCGCCGGCCTCGGCCATCAGGGTCAGTTCGGTCAGGTCTTCGAACAGTTGGCGGTGGCTGACGCTTTCGTCCCAGCGTTCCATGTGTACGAACAGGGAAAATTTCATGACGCTACCTCGAGTCTTTTGTAATTGGCCGGTCGTATGCGGGCCTGTCGAACTGACGTGAGCGCTGTGCGCTCGCGAGTCTTCTCACCATTCAGGCACGCCTTCGAGGACGGCTGTTCGGTTGATTGAATATTGGTATACCATAATACGGAATATCCGCAAAATATTTCTGACCGACACTTCGAACAAGGAAGGCGCAAGCAATGAACATAAAACAAAAACTGACTCTGGCGTTTGCGGTAATCGCCAGCCTGCCGGTGTTGCTGGTGGCAGCGCTGATCATCCTCAATGTCCGCGAGGGCGCGCGCGACACCTTTACTGACAGCACCGGGCGCGAAGTGCGTCAGGTGGAAAACGCGATGCAGCTGTTTTTCGAGGGCATCAGCCAGAACGTTGCTTACCTGGCCGAGCATCCGCAACTGCAGAGCATCGACACCAGCCTCAAACGCTACCTGAGCAGTGACGCCGCGCAAGTGCCGATGGGGCCGCAGGATCAACAGCTGTTCAAACTGTTCGACGGTCTGGCCAAGGCCCATCCGGCCTACACCTATCTATCTGTCGGCACCGAGCAGGGCGGTTATCTGTTCTGGCCGGGCGATGCGAAGTTGGCGAACTACGATCCGCGCACCCGCCCCTGGTACAAAACCGCGATGGCCAATCCCGGCAAAACCCTGCGCACCGAGGCCTATTACTGGGCGGCGGATGACGTGGTGCTGGTGAGCACTGTGCGCAGCTTCAACAACCAGTTGGGCAGCAATGCTGGCGTGGTCAACATCGATGTGTCGCTCAAGCAATTGACCGATCTGGTTAAGCAGATCCGCCTCGGCGAGAGCGGTTATCTGATGCTGATGGAAGCCAACAACACCGTGCTGGTCGACCCGAGCGATCCGGCGCACAACTTCAAGAAACTCAGCGATCTCGGCGACGGTTATCAGCAACTGGCCGAGGCGGGCAAAGGCCTGGTCGAGGTGCAGCTGGCCGGCGAGGATTACATGGCTCTGGTCTGGCCCTCGCAAGCGTTGGGCTGGCGGTTTGTCGGCTTGGTGAAAGCCAGTGAAGTGATGGCGGGGGCAACCCGTTTGACTTGGCTGATTGGCGCTATCGCTGTGGTTTGCGCTCTGCTGTTCGCGACGGCTGGCGCGTGGTTCGCGGGTTTGATGGTCAAGCCGATTCGTGGTGTCGCCAGTGGTCTCGAAGGTATTGCTCAAGGCGAGGGCGATCTGACTGCGCGACTGGAAGTCCGTGGGCAGGATGAAACCGCGCAACTGGCCGGCTGGTTCAACCAGTTTCTTGAAGCGATTCGTACGTTGATTCAGCGCATCGGCCAGGCAGCGGGGCAGATTCACAGCAGCTCTGGCAGCGCCACCGAAGTCTCGGCGGAAATGGCCGACGTCGCTTCGCGTCAGCGTGAGGCGGTGGACATGGTGTCGACCGCATTCCACGAAATGGTCGCCACTTCCAACGAGGTTGCGCGCTCGTGCAGTCAGGCGGCCGACTCGGCAGACAACGGTCAGCGTCAGGCTCACACCGGGCAGCAGCAGATCGACGCGGCGGTGAGTAACGTCGGGCGCTTGAGTCAGGAGATCGGCCACAGCGCCGAGTCGATGCAGCAACTGGAGCAGGACAGCAACGACATCCAGTCGATCCTCGGCACCATCCGATCGATTGCCGAGCAGACCAATCTGCTCGCGCTCAACGCCGCCATTGAGGCCGCGCGCGCCGGTGAACAGGGCAGGGGCTTTGCCGTGGTCGCCGATGAAGTTCGCGCGCTGGCCAAACGCACTTCCGACTCCACCGGTGAGATTGACGCACTGCTTGGCAATCTGGCGCGGCGCACCCACCAGATGGGCAAGCAGATGCACGCCAGCCTCGAGGTCTCGCAGGAAACCGTGGTGTCGATCAACGAGGCGCGGGCGAGTTTTGAATTGATCCGTGAATCGGTTGACGTGATCCGCGACATGAATACGCAGATCGCCACGGCGGCGGAGGAACAGCATCAAGTGGCGGAGGACATCAATCGGCACATCAGCCAGATTCATGGTGATGCGCAGTTGGTGGCGAGCCTGGCGGATTCAACTCGCCAGGATGCGCAGAACCTGACGGCGTTGTCGCAGACGTTGAATCAGTTGGTGAGCCGGTTTCGGACCTGACACAGTCGCCCAGGCAATACCAAAACCTGTGGGAGCGAGCTTGCTCGCGAAGGCGTCAGATCAGTCAAAAATGTAACAACTGACCCATCGCTTTCGCGAGCAGGCTCGTTCCCACATGGCTTTTCGGCGGTTTTGAAAATCAAGCCACAACCGGCAACGCGCCCATCTTGCCGTGGCAATACACCAGCGGCCCGGCGACCTGCTCGGGGACGATCAGGTTCTTCACCGCGCCGACCATGATCGCGTGGTCGCCACCTTCGTATTCACGCCACAACTCGCACTCGATCACCGCCGTCGCATTGGCGAGGATCGGGTTGCCCAGTGCGCTCAATGTCCACTCGATGCCCTGCGCCTTGTCCTTGCCTTTGCGGGCGAAGGCATAGGCCTCGCTCTGCTGCACGCTGGACAACAGGTGAATCGCAAAGCGTTTGTTCTTGATCAGCACGGGATAGGAATCGGAGCTGTAGTTGGGGCAGAACAGCACCAGCGCCGGGTCCATCGACAGGGAGCTGAACGCGCTGGCGGTCAGGCCGACGATCTGACCGTCGTCGTCCAGCGTGGTGATGACGGTGACGCCGGACGGGAACGAGCCCATGACTTGTTTGTAAATGGCAGCATCGATCATTGGGTGGTCCTCGGGTGGTGTGACGCGGTTTTTATGGTTTGTAGGTCTGATGGTATACCGTAATACATATCTTGCAAGAGCTTTTCTGGTGAACCGATAAACGTGCCACTTTCGTCGGAAACTCAGTGTTTACGGGGCTTTCAGCTAGCCGGTCAGGGGTGGGATCAGCGAGGATAGCGGATCTGAGAGCAACAGATTCAGCGGATCAGGCTTGTGCAAAGTCTGGAATACCATAATATGGTCTGCATCTGAGGGGCGACCCAAGAGTCCTCCCGGTTTGGCTTCATACAAAGATAAAAACAGACAAACTCGAGTTCATGCATATGTCCCAGATGTCCCGGCAAGATCCGTTGATCGAGAATCATACGGTCGATTACGTCCCACTCGCGGAACGCCACGGGAAGGCCCGCGATCTGTTCACTCTTTGGTTCAGCACCAACATCGCGCCACTGCCCATCGTCACCGGCGCCATGGTGGTCCAGGTGTTCCATCTGAATCTGTTCTGGGGGCTGCTGGCGATTGCGCTGGGGCATATGATCGGCGGCGTGGTGATTGCGCTGGCCTCGGCGCAGGGTCCGCGCATGGGCATTCCGCAAATGGTCCAGAGTCGCGGTCAGTTCGGTCGTTATGGCGCACTGCTGATCGTGTTCTTCGCGGCTCTCATCTACATCGGTTTCTTCATTTCCAACATCGTGCTAGCCGGCAAATCCATCGTCGGCATTGCGCCGTCAGTGCCAGCGCCGCTGAGCATTCTGATCGGCGCGCTGGCCGCCACCGCGATCGGTGTGATCGGCTACAACTTCATCCATACGCTCAACCGCATCGGCACCTGGGTGATGGGTGGCGCGTTGCTCGCCGGGTTCATCTATATCTTCGCCCATGAACTGCCAGCGGACTTTTTGACGCGCGGCAGTTTCAATCTGTCCGGCTGGCTGGCGACGGTGTCGCTGGGGATCATCTGGCAGATCAGCTTCTCGCCGTACGTCTCCGACTATTCGCGTTATCTGCCAGCAGACATCGGTATCGCCAAACCCTTCTGGGCGACGTATCTGGGCGCGACGCTGGGCACGATTCTGTCGTTCAGTTTTGGCGCGGTGGCAGTGCTGGCGACGCCGGAAGGCACTGAAGCGATGGCGGCCGTCAAGCAGTCCACCGGCTGGCTGGGGCCGATTCTGATGGTGCTGTTTCTGCTCAACATCATCAGCCACAACGCGCTCAATCTGTATGGCGCGGTGCTATCGATCATCACCTCGATCCAGACGTTCGCCAGCCAGTGGACGCCGAGCATCAAGGTGCGCGTGGTGCTGTCGAGCGTGATCCTGGCCGGATGCTGTGTGGTCGCCCTCGGTGCCTCGGCGGATTTCATTTCCGAATTCATAGGACTGATTCTCGCGCTGTTGCTGGTGCTGGTGCCGTGGGCGTCGATCAACCTGATCGATTTCTATCTGATCAAGCGCGGTAACTACGACATCGCCTCGATCTTCCGCGCTGACGGTGGCATCTACGGGCGCTTCAACCTGCACGCGATCATTGCTTACTTCATCGGCATCATCGTGCAACTGCCGTTTGCCAACACCTCGCTGTACGTGGGGCCGTACGCCAATCTGGTGGAAGGTGCCGACCTGTCGTGGCTGGTTGGCCTGGTGGTGACCGTGCCGCTGTATTACTGCCTGGCGACTCGCGGTCAGGCGCAGCAGAGCAGGGCGGCCAGACTCGGCTATACCGACTGATCCCAACGGCAACCCGACAATGCCCGGCCCAGCGCCGGGCATTTTTGTTTGCGTATTTCAGCGGTCACGGAAATTGGCCATATCGATCCCCTTTTGGCCTGCCGCCTACTGTCATCGCGCTACGCTGTCAGCAAGAATCGAAACCATAACAACAGGCTCGACCTTTTTTGCCCTTGGCTACCGTTACAGCCACTGCCGTGTACAGAACATAAAAACCATCGATCTCACGTCGCATTCGGGGAAACAACCATGGTCACGATCAAACGCATTCTGGGCGCCACCGTGTGTGGCCTGACGCTGCTGGCCAGCGCCGTCCAGGCCGAGCAACGCGAACTGCGGGTGTACAACTGGGCGGATTACATTCTGCCGTCAGTGCCCAAGGACTTCGCCGAGCAAAGCAAGATCAAAGTGACCTGGGACACCTTTGACACCAACGAATCCCTGGAAGCCAAACTGCTCACCGGCAACTCCGGTTACGACCTGGTGGTGCCGTCCAACCAGTTCATCGAAACCCAGATCAAGGCCGGCGTGTTCCAGAAACTCGACAAGTCGAAATTGCCGAACTGGCAGCACCAGGATCCGGCGTTGCTCAAGTTGCTCGACGCCAACGACCCCGGCAACCAGTACGGCGTGCCGTACATGTACGGCACCGTGCTGATCGGCTTCAACCCGGCCAAGGTCAAGGCTGCCCTGGGCGACAACGCGCCGGTGGACAGTTGGGATCTGGTGTTCAAGCCCGAGAACATGGAAAAGCTCAAGGCCTGTGGCGTGGCGATGCTCGATTCGCCGTCGGAGATCCTGCCGCTGGCCCTGCATTACCTCGGCCTCGACCCGAACAGCCAGAACCCGGCGGACTATGAAAAGGCCAAGGCCTTGATGATGAAGATTCGTCCTTACGTGACCTACTTCAACTCGGCCAAGTACATGACCGACATCGCCAACGGCGACATCTGCGTGGCGATCGGTTATTCCGGCAGCTTCTACCAGTTCGGCAATCGCGCCAAAGAGGCGGGCAACGGTGTGGTGGTCGATTGGCGTTTGCCGAAGGAGGGCGCGCCGATCTGGTTCGACACCTTCGCCATTCCGAAGAGCGCGAAGAACGTCGCCGAGGCCCACGAATTCCTCAACCACTTGCTCGACCCGAAAGTGATCGCACCGATCAGTGATTTCCTCGGTTACCCGAATGCCAACAAGGACTCGATGCCGCTGGTCAACAAGGACATCACCGACAACCCCAACCTGACCCCGACCAGCGAGGCGCTGAAAACCCTGTACGTGGTGCAACCGTTGCCGCAGAAAATGGAGCGGGTGCGCACGCGGGTGTGGACCAGTATCAAGTCCGATAAATAAGAGCACCGCACTTCAAATGTGGGAGCGAGCCTGCTCGCGAAAGCGGTGTGTCATTCAACTCCTATGTTGAATGATCCGGCGTATTCGCGAGCAGGCTCGCTCCCACAGGTGGAGTTGGGTTGTGTCATTCGGTGCGGCGTTCTGCCTCGCGGCTGGTCACCAGGCTCAACAGCACCGACCCGAGAATCACCGTCCCGACGATTGCCAGCGACCATTCCACCGGCATGTGGAACCACGGCATCAGCACCATCTTGCCGCCGATGAACACCAGCACGATCGCCAGCCCGTATTTGAGCAGGTGAAAGCGATCAGCCATGTCCGCCAGCAGGAAGTACAACGCGCGCAGGCCCATGATCGCGAAGATGTTCGAGGTGAAGACAATGAACGGGTCGGTGGTGACGGCGAAGATCGCTGGAATGCTGTCGACGGCGAACATCAAGTCGCTGGCCTCGATCAGCACAAGAACCAAAAACATCGGCGTCGCCCAGCGCACGCCGTTCTGCAGGATGAAAAACTTCTCGCCGTGAAAGCCACTGGTGATGCGCATATGCCCGCGAACCCAGCGCAATAACGGATTCTTTTCCAGATCCGGTTGATGATCAGCGAACACCAGCATCTTGATCCCGGTGATGATCAGGAACACACCGAATGCATACAGCAGCCACTCGAACTGCGACACCAGCCACACACCGGCAAAAATCATGATCGCGCGCATGACAATCGCGCCCAGCACGCCGTACAGCAGCACGCGTCGTTGCAATTCCGGCGGCACGGCGAAGTAGCTGAAGATCATCACGAAGACGAACATGTTGTCGATCGATAGCGACTGCTCGATCAGATAACCGGTGAGAAATTCCAGGGTTTTCTGTCGGGCGATTTCACCGCCGAATTCGCCGTGCAGATACCACCAGAGCAATCCCGCGAAGCTCAGCGCCAACAGGCACCAGGCAACCACCCAGGCCGACGCTTCCCGCACCGACACCCGGTGCGCCTTGCGCCCGCCGAAGACAAACAAGTCCAGGGCCAGCATGGCCAGAACGAAGATGATGAAGGCACCCCACATCCAGGGTTCGCCGATATTGATGTTCGTGGCAGGCATGGCACGCTCCCCTGTCTTTTTATTTGCAGCAAGCACATCTCCTGTGGGAGCGAGCCTGCTCGCGAATGCGGTGGGTCAGTGAGATGGAGGTTGCCTGACACCCCGCGTTCGCGAGCAGGCTCGCTCCCACTGGCATCACTGCACCCTCTCGATCAAAGTCAGACGGGGCCATGCTAGCGACGGATCTGGAGCAAAGAAAAATCGTTTATTCCTGACGGACAGTTCGGCAAAAACGAAGTGTCAGCGGAAAAACTCTCCCGGCGTTTCGCCAAACTGCTGACGAAACGCGGCGATAAACGCCGAGGTCGAGTCGTATCCGCAGGCCAGCGCAACATCGGTCACTCGCTCGCCTTTCTCCAGCGGCGTAAGCGCTCCGAGCAAGCGCAGGCGCTGACGCCAGGCGCGGAAGGTCAGGCCGGTGTCGCGCAGAAACAGGCGCGTCAGAGTCTTTTCGGTGACGCCGAATTTTTCGCTCCAATGGCTCAGCGTGGTCTGCTGTTCCGGGTGTTGCTCCAGGCTCTGGTAGATCTGCTTCAGGCGCGCGTCTTGCGGCAGCGGCAGCATCAGGTCGATGGTCGGCGCGTCGCCGAGTTGATCAAGGATGACCTGGGCCAGGCGTCCGTCAGGGCCGTTCTCGTCATAGTCGACCGGGACCTGACTGAAGGCGCGGATCAACTCCCTGAGCAGATCGCTGACGCCCAGCACATGGCAATGCCCGGCGGCCCAACCGGTGACGCTGCTGTCGATGTACAGGCTGCGCATTTCCGTATGCGGTGCGCTGAACACCCGGTGCGGCACGCCGGCCGGGATCCACACCGCACGCTCCGGCGGCGCGACGAAGCGGCCGGCGCTGGTTTGCACTTCGAGCACGCCTTGAATCGGGTAGGACAACTGCACCCATGGATGGCTGTGACGGCGGGTGAGGGCGCGATTGGGCAGCGATTCGGTGCGTCCATACAAGGGGCGCGGCAGGCTGGGTAGCCCGGGAACACTGCGGCGAACGCTGTTGGCATGTCCTTTAGGCGGCATCTTGCGGCTCTTCGGCGTTAGTCGGTAATTGCCAGTCACGTTAGAGTCGTCGGCACGCACTGGCAACCCCCGGATGAATCTCATGACGCGCCCACGTTTTTTGCCCGATAATTTCACGCTGACCTTGATCGGCGTTGTGCTGCTGGCGAGCTTCCTGCCCGCCAGCGGCCAGGTCGCGGTCGGCTTCGGCTGGCTGACCAACATCGCCATCGCTCTGCTGTTTTTCCTGCATGGCGCCAAGCTGTCGCGCGAATCGATCATCGCCGGCGCTGGCCACTGGCGTCTGCATCTGCTGGTGTTTGGCCTGACCTTCGTATTGTTCCCGATCCTCGGTCTGGCGCTGAAGCCATTGTTGTCACCGCTGATAGGCGATCAGCTGTACATGGGCATGCTCTATCTGTGCGCGTTGCCGGCCACTGTGCAGTCGGCGATTGCCTTCACTTCGCTGGCGCGGGGCAATATTCCGGCGGCGATCTGCAGTGCGGCGGCTTCAAGCCTGTTCGGGATTTTTCTCACGCCGCTGCTGGTGACGCTGCTGCTCAACGTTCACGGTGACGGCGGTTCAACCCTCGATGCGATCGTCAAGATCAGTGTGCAATTGCTCCTGCCATTCATTGCCGGGCAGATCGCTCGGCGCTGGATCGGCGCGTGGGTAGGGCGCAACAAGAACTGGCTGAAATTCGTTGATCAGGGTTCGATTCTGCTGGTGGTGTACGGCGCATTCAGCGAAGCGGTCAACGAGGGCATCTGGCAGCAGATTCCGTTGTTCGAGTTGCTCGGTCTGGTGGTGGTCTGCTGCATCCTGCTGACGTTGGTTCTGGTTGCATCAATTCTGTTGAGCAAAGCGTTCGGCTTCAACCAGGAAGACCGCATCACCATTCTGTTCTGCGGCTCGAAAAAGAGCCTGGCCACCGGCGTGCCGATGGCGCAGGTGCTGTTTGCCGGCAGCACCATCGGCGTGCTGATTCTGCCGCTGATGCTGTTTCACCAGATTCAACTGATGGTCTGCGCAGTGTTGGCACAGCGTTATGCGCGCCGGCCGGAGTCGGTGCCGGAGCTGATGGCGCAGGTTGACCCTTAGTCCAGAGCACATGTGTGGACATAACGAATCGAAGCATCGCAGCTCCAGCGGCTACCGAGGTGAGGTTGTTCACGGAAGTGATGCAACGGTCTTATCGTGTTTAATTCATTTTTATCAATTAGTTAGTGATTGCCAGGTTTGAGAACAAGCATTTTGTCCGTGAAAAACGTTCAAAATTATTCTTGTTTTGGGGTTGCCATGCCGCAGTCGGCTGTTTAGGATCCAATCTTCGCAAGCAGGGATACCGGGCATGAAGCTTGGTACTACGAGAGTTATAAGGACATCGTCTTCGCAGACATCAACCTATGGTGGTCAGTCGCAGACTCAGCGATTATCGACTGCCGAGTGTCGATAGTTTTTGCAATATTGGTACTTCGCGACCGCGCGCCTGTATGTGAATAGGATTTACGTAAAGGACTCTACGTATGCAAACTATAAGTCGGATTGTCATTGTCGGATTTGGTAGCATTGCCCAGGCCTTGCTGCCCCTGATTAATGAACGTTTTCAGGTCGATGTTGTAATCTTTGATAAAGATCTGGACGTCTCCAAACAGGCCATTGCGCAAGAATATTCAGCGACTTTGATAAAGAAACTGATTACCCCGCATAACTTTGAAGAGGTTATAGGGCCTTTTCTGAATGACCAGGTTTTTTTGTTGAATCTGGCTGTTTCGGTCTCCACTCAATCATTGATAATGTTGGCTCAGAGGCACGATGCACTGTATTTGGATACTTGCATCGAACCTTGGGAATACACAGCCGAAGTCGAATCAGGCCTGACCAGCAATTTTGCTTTGCGGGAGGGTCTCAAGCGTTTTACAAAACAGCAACGCCCTGATGGTGCAACGGCTGTTGTCGCTCACGGTGCCAATCCGGGATTCATTTCCGTGTTGCTGAAAAAAGCATTGACGCAAATGGCCGCGGTCAATGACGTTGCTTATAAAACCGGGGATCGCGAAGATTGGGCTGAACTGGCCGAGCGCTTGGGTATCAGGGTCATCCAGATATCCGAGCGCGATACTCAAGTCTGCGGAGATCAGCGTCCGGAACAGCACTTCATGTGCACTTGGTCGGTGGACGGTTTGATTACCGAATGCCTGCAGCCAGCAGAACTGGGCTGGGGCAGTCATGAGGTCAGATTGCCTGAAGCGGCGATTCGCAACGATTACGCGATAGCCATGAGTGAGCAAGGGCGTGAGGTCAGAGTCAGAAGCTGGTCTCCGAACTATCTGGACTTTTCCGGTTACCTGTTGACCCACAATGAGTCGCTGTCGATTGCCGAATATCTGACCGTAGGCGATGGCGATAACCCCCGCTATCGCCCTACCGTTTATTACGCATACCACCCCTGTGACCAGGCCGTGGCTTCAATGTCCCTGCTGGACAATGGAAATGAACAGCGGGTGTTAACCAAGGAGGTATTAAAAGACGGCATTGTTTCCGGTATCGATGAACTGGGCGTGTTTCTGATCAGTGACAAGTATCCGTCAGTGTGGATGGGCTCGAATCTGTCCATTGGCAAGGCACGCAAGATGGCCAAATACAACAGCGCTACGAGTCTGCAGGTGGTGTCCAGTATTGTCGCTGGAATGGCGTGGGCGCAGGCCAATCCTCGGGCCGGAATTCTGGAAAGTGAATATCTGGACTGGGAGTTCATCTACGGAATCGTTGAAAAGTACTGGCAGCCGATTGTTTTTCAGCAGACCGAATGGCGACCGGATGCCGCCACTGATGCACTTTTGTTTGGCAATTTTCTGGTCTGAGTGTTTTCCAGGTTCTTGTTCAATCTATCAAGGAAGAATGTATGTCGATGGCAACCGGCGCGATCACGCGCACCACTCCCGATGCTTCCGCAGTCTTGTCTGGTTTCAGCTTTCCCGCAGTGGAACTGAACGAGTCGGAGCGCGAGGAATGGAGGGAGATATTTTTCGATTCGGTAATCACAGAATATGACGCGCGCCGGTTGTACTGGTATCTGGAAGGTAATTATCCAGAGGTCTTCAAATCCCTCGAAGACGTGCTCAATCCTTGGTTGAAAGATGAAATTGACCATGCCTACGGTTTTGCGCTTATTTATGCTTCGTATTCGGCTATTCCTTTTGATGAAGTTTCACTGAGTGTTGAGCTGCGCAAGCCGGACTTCAGCATTGTCGATAACATTGCGGCTGATCCGCTAAAGCTGTTGGTGACTCTTGCTTATGACGAGATCATCACGACGCACGTTTATCATCGCAGCATCGCAAGCTACGATAACTTCAATTCGGAACAGTTGTCGGCATGGATACGTAAAACCAAAAAAGACGAAGTAACGCACTTCTTCGCCTTCGTAAAAAAAGCCAGGGAATTGTATCCGCGAAGAATTCAGGAAGTGCCTGCGATACTCGAGGAGATTTTTCAAATTGATTTCGAGAAGCCCAGTTACACCGGAACATTCGTTTTGGATCATAACGCGCCGGATTTCCCGATTTCCCGGCAGGAAATCAAGGACATGATTATTCCGGCAATTGTAAAAAAATTCAGTGAATGACTGCATGAAATCGGGAGAGAAATAGCATGGAAGCGGCTTTCTTGAAAAAGCGTAACTGGAGTTCAAGGGCTATTTTCGAAGATGTCGCTACCAGTGGATGGATCAATCCTGGCATCGATCAGTCTTTTAAGGCGTTTTTTATGGCCGATCTTGTGTCTGAATACGACTCTGTGAATCTCTATAATTTTTTGTACACCCGGCGTAGAGAATTTTCCCCTTATTTCGTTCAGTACCTGGATTTCTGGTATGCCGATGAGCGCAATCACGCGGACGGATTCTTCGAGCTGAACCGGCTGGTCTTTGGCGCTGACGAACGTGAACTCATCAATTACCTGAAAGGTCGTGTTGGCGATTTCACAGGGCTTGAAGACATACTTGCCAGTGAATTCAATCTGCTCCTGTTATTCGCTTACGACGAATACGTTTCGGTGAAAACGTACAAGAAAGACACCTTTTACCAGGACTTCGGCCATCCCGGATTCAACTTGTGGATCAAGAACCTGATCGCCGACGAAGCCATTCATTTTGGCAATGCGATAAAAATTTTAAAGACCTTTCACGCCGATAAGCTTGATCGGGCGGAGAGCATACTGCGAAAAATTGGTGGCTTTGAAGGTGCAGAGTACAAAAACACGTTTCTGTTTGACCACGATGGCCCACATTTTCAGTTGGACAGCGACGAAGTAGGCGAAATTGTTATCAATGAAATCCTGTCAATCCTGCAGAAGAGATCTTTGTGAAAAAAGAACATTACATAATCATCGCTCTTTTGCTGATGGTCTTTGGCGAGATACTGACAATCTACAGTGAGGTCTACGCCTCCAAGCTTCCGGGCAAGGTCTTGGAAACCCCCGGCATGTTCATCAAACCGATGTTCTTGATATGCATAGCCGGGATCAGTTTGGTTCTGGCTTATTGGCTCGGCTATCAAGGTACCGGGAATATCTGGGTGGTAACGGTCGCTTCATTGACGTTGTTGCTGGTGCTGGAGCCTATTGTGATCTACGCCATGCTCCGCGAGTTGCCGCAACGCGGCGCATTGATTGGCTTCATCCTTGGCGCTGCCGGCCTGATTTCAACCGTCGCACTTTAAACAGAAGGAGATCGATGATGTTGACGCAAGAACAGACTAAAACCTGCACCGTTTGCGGTTACGAATACGATCCGGCGACCGGAGATCCGGAAAACGGAATTGCGCCCGGTACGGCCTGGCAAGACGTTCATGAAGACTGGCTATGCCCGGACTGCCAAATGCCCAAAGCAGATTTTGCCTGATTGGCGCGATTAGCCGAGTGGCTCATCTGGCCCGTTGAATCTTTACAGGCAGGCGAAACAGGCCTGTCTGAATCATGCTGGAACCTGCGGCATCAACCCAGGACATCGAGTCACGCAATTACAACGCCGCCGGTGCGGTCACCTCCAGATACAGCGACAACGCCACCACGCCGTCGGTCAGCACGTTGGTCAAACCCTGGGGCGACGGCTGCCTTTACTACGCCTGTGTTCAATGCTTGAGCCAAGGCGACATTGCTGGCTTTACCACTCACCAGTGACGCGATCTATACCGATCGCCAGTAAGCCAATCAGGTTAATACCCAAGAGCCGGGGCTGCACGGCTGAGCCTCAGAATCCTGCGGAAAACTTTACTGCCGCGGCCGCCCGCGTCGGCACATCCAGCGTACGCAACAACGAGGACACATGGATGCGTACCGTGAACGGGGAGATATCCAGTTCACGGGCGATTTCCTTGTTGGTTTTGCCTTGCGCGATCAAACGCAGCACGTCTTGTTGACGCGGCGTCAGCGTTGTCGCAGTTTCCAGCGGCAACAGGCCGGACGGCGCCGACTTCACCAGCACCTCACCATTGCGGATCGCCAGAATCGCCTGGCCGATTTCATCCGGCGCAATGTTCTTGCCGATAAAACCGTCAATGCCCGCCGCCATGACTTCACTGATCAGCGCTTGATCGTCGATCATCGACACCACGATCAGCGTGGTGCGCGGCAATCGTTGGCGCAAGTCGGCGAGCTGGCTGATGCAGGTCAGCCCGGGAAAACGCAGATCGAGCATCAACGTGTCCGGCTCGTTACCCAGCGCCAACAGCCCCAGCACAGCGTCGAAGTCTCCGGCTTCTTCGGTATCCGCACTCGGCAGCAAGCGCTGCACAGTACGCAACATCGCTTCGCGAAACAGTGGGTGATCGTCGGCTATGATGATCCGGCACGTCATGATGCGACCCTCCCTGGGTCAGGCGTGATTCAAGGCCTGCACCTTAGCACTGGACGCGAAGGTTGCCTGTAGGCTGCTTCCGAAACTGCAATTGCTGCACAAGGACGTTTCCCATGAAGTTCGAGAAAAACACCGAACTCGACCAGGCCAACCTGCGCATCATCATCGCCGCCATCGCGGTGGTTTACATGGTCGTACTGGTCTTTTTGCCGGGCCATCGCTTCGAGACCTACCTGCCGGTCATCACCTACATCAGTCTGTTCCTGCTGGCGTCGATCGTGTTTCGGCAAGCCATTGCGCGTTGGCCGGGGCATTACCCGGCGCGGCGGATTTTTGCCATGGTCCACGATTACACCGGTACCTGTTTTGGTCTGGTGATTGGCGGCGAGGCGGCGCTGCCGCTGTATGCGGTGATGGTCTGGGTCAACCTCGGCAACGGCATGCGCTACGGCTCGCGCTATCTGGCGATCGCCACCGGCCTGGCGCTTACGGCGCTGCTGGTGGTCTATCGCCTGACGCCCTATTGGCAGGCGCAGCCGTTCATGGTGTTGATGCTGCTGATCACCAGCACGGTGATCCCGTTTTATGCGCACTTGCTGTTGGAGCGTACGCGCAAGGCGTCCGAAGAAGCGGTGGCGGCGAATCTGGAAAAGTCGCGCTTCCTCGCGCAGGCCAGTCATGACCTGCGTCAGCCGATACATTCGATCGGCTTGTTTACTGCCTGTCTGCGTGAGTCGCGCCTGGGCGAAGACGAGCGCCGGCTGGTGGATAACATCGATCGATCGCTGCTCAACGTCTCGCAGTTGTTCCGGTCGATTCTCGACCTTTACACCCTGGATAACGGTCGGGTCGAGGCGAAAATGCAAACGCTGAACCTCGGCGAATGGCTCGCGGACATAGTCCGCCAACATCAGGAAGCAGCGCGTTGGGCGGGCGTCGAGCTGCGCCTGCGACCGTGCACCTATTGGGTCAGAACCGACCCGGCGCTGCTGGCGACCATGGTGCAGAACGTGCTCTCCAACTGCTTCAAGTACGGCGCCCAGCGTCCGGTGTTGATCGGCGTGCGTAGACGCGGAGCAGGGCTGGCGATCGTCATTTATGATTGCGGCAACGGCATCGCCGAAGAACATCTGCAGAAGGTCTTCGAGGAATTTTATCGCGTGCGGCAAGTGCGCGATAAAGACGTCGAAGGCGTGGGGCTGGGGCTGTCGATCATCAAGCGTCTGGGTGAACTGATCGGTGTGCAAGTGGCGCTGCGTTCAAAGTTGGGGCGCGGCACGGCGGTGACCCTTGGCGGTTTGCCGATCGTAGCGGCACCGCAGTCACTGGTTGTCCGCGGTGAAGCGCGGCAAGCGGGTTTGCTGACGGGGCTGAAAGTGTGCCTGGTGGAGGATGACCGCAACGTGTTGCTGGCAACTTCAGCATTGCTTGAACGCTGGGGCTGTGTGGTGCAGGCCGAGTGGTCTGCTGAAGATCTGCACACCGACTGCGACATCATCGTCGCCGACTATGACCTCGGCACCCACGCTACCGGCATCGAGTGCATCGATGAGGTGCGCAAGCAACGCGGCTGGGCAGTGCCGGCGATGATCATCACCGGGCATGACGTCGAAAAGATCCAGGCTGCCTTGCACGATCGACAGATTGCGATTCTGTCGAAGCCGGTGCGTCCCGCCGAGTTGCGCGCAACTCTGCGCGGGTTGCGCGACCGGCAGCTTTAGCGTCGAAATAATCGAGCTGTCATCGCTTGCAGAGGTAGTCCTGAGTAATGGTGGTTTGCAGGCAATTGAACTTGCCCATGGTGCGGCAGATGTTTTTTTCCGAGCCGGTGATCTCGGCAGTTTTATAGCCCCACGTTTTGCAGCGTTGCTCGGCGATAGTCAGGCCTTGCTCGGCGTTGGTCTGGCCGCTTTCGAATTGGCCCAGTTCATAAGAGACCTGGACGACGCCATCGGTTTTGCTACCGCCGGTGGCTTCCCATTGTTTCGGCGTGGCGCAGCCAGTAAGGAAAAGTGCGCTAAGGGTGAGTGTTGCGATCAGGGATTTCATGAGTGTTTCTTCCTTGGTGTCGTTCTAAATTGCGGGCACAACGATCCCGCGCGCTGCGAACGGGCAACGATGGGAGCGTCTTGAGGGTGCAGGGAATATAGCGCCGAGGGGGCGAAGGGTCGACTAGCACAAATGTACTAGTGCAACGTCGGGCGACTCGAATGAGGCGCCCGCCATTGAGGTATTACACCGGCGCGGTGCTAGATTTTCGCCAGTGCCTGCGCCAGGTCGGCACGCAGGTCTTCGACCCCGACCGAAAGCCGCACACCGCTGCTCTTGACGCTGCTGCTCAATGTCCTCGGCGACGGCGGCGCGACCCTCGACGCGATCGTCAATCACGAAGACCGCACCACCATTCTGTTCTGCGGCTCGAAAAAGAGCGTGGCCACCGGGGAACCGATGGCGCAGGTGTTGTTTGCCGGCAGCACTATCGGCGTGCTGATTTTGACGCTGATGCTGTTCCATCAGATTCAGTTGATGGTCTGCTCGGTACTGGCGCAGTGTTATGCGAAACGGCCGGAGCCGGGTCGGATCTGATGGCGCAGGTTGACCCATAACCCTTTTCAGTTCCGGACAAGATGCCATGCATAGCGGCAGACGGCGAAATCAATCAGATGCCGCGTGCGATGCCTTGAACGAAAGTGGCTTGCAGACCGTTGATCGGCCATTATCCTGCTCGGAAAGTTGTGGCTGCCAGTGCCACTGATATCAAAGGGATCTGGTCGAATGCTGGAAGAAAAAAAGAAGGACGCGATTTTTATTTCTTACGCGTGGGGCGGGCCGCTGGAGCACAAAGAGTGGTTACGCCAGCGCATCATTAAGCCTTTGGACTGGAAATATCGCGTGTTCTGGGATCGGGACAGTATCGGTTTCGGTGAGTCGATCGACAAAACTATTGCCCAAGCGCTGGGGCAACGCCCTGTCAGCGTGTTCTGCATCTGTGACAGCGACTACCTCGTCGCGGCACAACGGGTCAATTCAGGCTTATATCGGGAACTCCAGATGCTGACGCAAATCGCTGACCATGACGGCGTCAGGATAATTCCGCTGATTTTCGATGCTGACAGCGCGGCGGACTTGCCCGAGCCGCTGGCAGGCAGGGCGTATCTGAATATTCACCCGCTGCTTGAACGCGGCCTGGATTTGAGCACCGTATTGCTGGGTGTAGCTGAAGGCGCGACACAGGCACAAGTGAACACTTACATGGCCGGAAGGCTCAGGGCTAATGACCTGCGCCAGCGCGCCGTTGACTATTTTAGCCGACAGAAAATGGAGCTCTGGGGGAATGCACTCACTCATGAGGTGCGGGTATGTCAAGCCGGAAGGCCTCCGCGTTTGCTGCTCCCCGCGCAGTGGATGTGCGACAGCGACGAGTGGGGGTTCATGCTCGATGACGATAATCCCACGTACTGCCCTTCGAAGGGACGCTGGCATTGGGATTATTCCAGCCCGTCCCGGGGCATGCGTGCTCTGGGGACAGCGACCATTTCGGCTTTTTTCCCGGATCGAAAGGCTCCGGACGATCAAGTTATGTTTGCAACGGCAGGTGCTGTTCTAGCCCGAAGCGTATTCGCCATGACCTACAAGACCGAGGCTTTCAATCTCGCACCTGCCGAGTTGATCAATCTCATGATCAATGACGCCGAAGGCTATGCCGCGCTGGAGCACCTGTTGCCCCCAGCTAAATAACCTCTCGCCCGCTACTGTGCAGGCAGCCCGTGCTGTTGAGTGCTGCTTGCCGGAGGGGCGGATAATGTTGACTGGGCGCTCGTTGCTGCAGGCGGCAAGGGTGAATTTAGGGACACCAATGGATATACGGCAAAAGCGAGGCCGAGAATGCCGACGAAGAACCCGCCGGTGGTGTAGTACTTCTGCTGCCTTTTCTCTTTATCATTTACGGAGAGCAGTTCACGTATTTGGTCGGCTAACGGCTCCATGGACTGCGCAGGGGTCGTCAACTGCTCCCGCAGACGCTCGAGGTGGATTCTGATTTCCTTGGGCATGCCTTCGAAAGGTTCCGTCTCTTTCATCTGTTTGATATAGCTCTCCACCAGATCCCGATGAGATGCCAACTCGGTGTTCCGGCCCGTTAGTATTTCCCTGAGCAGTCGTTGAAGAATCCAGTAGATGCGCTCATTCCTGACCTGGCGAGAAGCGGCAATCTGCAAGATTTGCGGCCATGAAGGCTGACTGATTTTGATGGCCAGGATCAAGTCCACTTCAAACTCCTTTTCCCATTTTGATTTGAAATATTCTTCAAGTGCAGACGTCAGGATCCAGGCAAGAAACATGAATGCACAAATGAGGAGGGCGAAAGCTATAGTGATTGCTATCCAGTCTGGCATTAACGTTCCATTTTTTTCATTGCGTAGGTAAAAGTGGTTTAGAGCTCGAAGTAGAGTTGGATCAGCGTTGCCGACCAGCCGAATCTATCACACGGGCACTTGATTCTGCCCGGCAGCAAGGCAAAGCGCCATCGTCTACCCCGCACGGTGAAAAGTGGCTGCTGGTGGAAACAGTGGATGGGAAAGATTTGAGACAGGCAAATTGGGCGTTGGCTGCTATGCAGTCGTCGTTGACAGCCTATCAGCCTAAAAAAGCCTGTGCGATTGGTAGCTTTGTTAGGCTCAAAGATTTAGGTGAAGATGCAGACTAATGCGCAATCGGCTAGCTAGAACTCCGTGCTGGATCCAGCCCTTACGCCGTGTAAAACAGCCGAGGCCGTACTTTTTCAATTTGGCCCACTACTCTGAGAAGCTCGGTCAACCTTGGAAGCCAGAAATCAGTACTGGCCGCCTAGTCGAACGATAAAGCCCGCCTTGTGCGGGCTTTATCGTTTTTGTAACGTCAGATCGATCGTAGTGCCTGAGCCAGATCGGCGCGCAGATCCTCAACATCCTCAACCCCCACCGACAACCGCACCAGCCCATCACCAATCCCCAGCTTCGCGCGGGTTTCCGGTGGAATCGTCGCGTGGGTCATGATCGCAGGGTGCTCGATCAGGCTTTCCACACCGCCCAGACTTTCCGCCAATGCGAAGATCTGCACGTTTTCCAGAAACCGCCGTGCGCCGGCCAGGTCGCTGTTCAGATCAACAGAAATCATCCCGCCAAAACCACGCATCTGCCGCTTGGCCAGTGCGTGCTGTGGATGTGAGGGCAGGCCCGGATAGTAGACGCGTTTGACCTGCGGTTGCTGCTCCAGCCACTGCGCCAGGTCCAGGGCGTTGCTGCAATGGCGCTCCATGCGCAGCGCCAGGGTCTTCACCCCGCGCAAGGTCAGGAACGCATCGAACGGCCCGGAAATCGCGCCGACGGCGTTCTGCAGGAAACCGAGTTTTTCCGCCAGTTCGGCGTTCTGCCCGACCACGGCAATGCCGCCGATCACGTCAGAGTGGCCGTTGAGGTATTTGGTGGTCGAGTGCAGGACGATGTCGAAACCCAACTCCAGCGGGCGCTGGATGTATGGGCTGGCGAAAGTGTTGTCGGCCACGCAGATGATCCCGCGCGCGCGGCAGATGCGTGCAATCGCGGCCAGATCCGACAAGCTCAGCAGTGGGTTGGTCGGCGTTTCGACCATGACCATGCGCGTGTCGTCCTGCAGCGAGGCTTCGAACGCCGACAGATCGGTCAGGTCGACGAAGCTGAAACGATGCCCGGCGCTGCGCTGACGAACCTTGTCGAACAGGCGGAATGTGCCGCCGTACAGGTCATTGCCGGAAACGATGTGCGAGCCGGCATCGAGCAGTTCCAGCACAGTGGAAATCGCCGCCAGGCCTGAGGCGAAGGCGAAGGCGCGAGTGCCGCCTTCGAGATCGGCGACGCAGCGTTCCAGGGCAAAGCGCGTCGGGTTGTGTGAACGGCCGTAGTCGAAACCCTTGTGCACACCGGGGCTGTCTTGCAGGTAAGTGGAGTTGGCATAGATCGGCGGCATCAGCGCGCCGGTGGTCGGGTCCGGTTCTTGCCCGGCGTGGATCACCCGGGTGGCGAAGCCTTGGGATTTATCGTCGTGCTGACTCATGCAAGGGATCTCCGTAATTGGTTGAGCATGTCGGTGCGGGTGATCAGGCCATGGAAGCCGGAGGCGTCGGCGATGATCGCGACGAGGCCACGGCTGAGCACCGATTCCAGCTCGGCCAGGCTCGCGGCCGGGGCGAGGGTTTGCAGTTTGTCGGTCATCACGCTGGACACCGACTGGCTGAAACGTGCGGCATCTTCGTGGACGCCAAGGAGGATGTCGGACTCGTCGATCACGCCCACCAGTTGCTTGCCTTCGACCAGCACCGGCAGTTGCGAAACGTCCGCCAGGCGCATGCGCTGGAACGCTGTGAGCAGGGTGTCGTCCGGGCCGACGCTGATCACTCGGCCATCCTCGAAACGCCGTGCGATCAAGTCGCGCAGGTCGCCATAGCCTTTGCGTTGCAACAGGCCTTGATCGGTCATCCACTGGTCGTTGTAGACCTTCGACAGGTAGCGCGTGCCGGTGTCGCAGACGAAGCTGACCACGCGTTTCGGCTCGGTCTGTTCGCGGCAATAACGTAGCGCGGCGGCGAACAGGGTGCCGGTCGATGAGCCGCCGAGAATGCCTTCGGCCTTGAGCAACTGGCGCGCGTGATCGAAGCTTTCTGCATCGCTGATCGAATAGGCGTGGCGCACGCTGGACAGGTCAGTGATCGACGGAATGAAGTCTTCACCAATGCCCTCGACCGCCCACGAGCCGGGCGTCGGCAAGGTGCCGTCGCGGCTGTATTGCGCCATCACCGAGCCGATCGGGTCGGCGAGGACCATTTCCAGATTCGGTTGCACACGTTTGAAGAAACGACTCAATCCGGTCAGGGTTCCGGCCGAACCGACGCCGACGACGATGGCGTCCAGATCATGTTCGGTCTGCGCCCAGATTTCCGGTGCGGTGCTGCATTCATGGGCCAGCGGGTTGGCGGGATTGTTGAATTGGTCGGCGAAAAACGCGCCGGGAATGTCCTTGGCCAAACGCGCGGCGACGTCCTGGTAATACTCGGGATGGCCCTTGCCGACATCGGAGCGGGTGATGTGCACTTCGGCGCCCATTGCCTTCAAGTGCAGGACTTTCTCGGTGGACATCTTGTCCGGGACCACCAGCACCACACGATAGCCTTTGGCGCGGCCGACCAGCGCCAGACCCAGACCGGTATTGCCGGCAGTGGCCTCGACAATCGTCCCGCCCGGTTGCAGGCGACCGTCACGTTCAGCAGCGTCGATCATCGCCAGACCGATACGGTCCTTGATCGAGCCGCCGGGGTTCTGCGATTCGAGTTTGAGAAACAGCGTGCAGGGTCCGGTATCGAAGCGGGTGACCTGAACCAGCGGAGTATTGCCTATCAGCCCAAGCACGGCAGGGCGTGATTCCTTCGACATTTCTTCACCTCTTTATGGTGTTGATCGCGTTCCGATCGCGGGGAAAAGACTCGCGTGCAAATTAGGCGCAGACATCTTCTCTCGCAACCTTTAATCCTTGGAAAATCCAGCCATTTGGATCTAACGATAGAACGAAAACCGGTTTATTGCCCTGAGGCGTTCTGATCGTTCCCACGCTCCGCGTAAGAATGCAGGCGGGGACGCCCTGCGTCCCTATGGGCTGAAGATCGCAGCCTTCGGCAGCTCCTACACGGCCGTCTTTACATGAGTAGAACTTGTGATGATCTAGAATTTATTGAGTTTGTTTCACTAAGCACGGTTCCCGACAATACCCGCCATCGAATAAGCATTTGGAGTAGTTCTCATGGCACTGGCCCATTCCCTTGGATTTCCGCGCATCGGCCGCGACCGCGAACTGAAGAAAGCGCAAGAGGCGTTCTGCAAAGGAGAACTCAACGAGGCGGGCCTGCGTGACGTCGGGCGTAAGCTGCGCAAGGCCCATTGGGACTTGCAGAAAAACGCCGGCATCGACTTGCTGCCGGTGGGCGATTTCGCCTGGTACGACCAGGTGCTGACCCACTCGCTGATGTTCGGCGTGATCCCCGAGCGCTTCCGCCCGCATGACGGCAAAGCCACGCTGCAAACCCTGTTCAGCATGGCCCGAGGCAACAGCGGCGACGGCCACGGCCTAGAGATGTCCAAGTGGTTCGATACCGACTATGACTACCGCGCACCGGAATTCAGCGCCGACCAGCAATCCAGCTCGCTTGGGAGCAGCTGTTCGAAGAAACCGCAGAGGCCCGTGCGCTGGGTCACAACGTCAAACCGGTGATCATTGGCCCGTTGACCTACCTGTGGCTCGGCAAAACCAAAGGCGCCGACTTCGACAAGCTCGATTTGCTTGATCGCCTGCTGCCGCTGTACGGCCAGATCTTCGCCCGACTGGCGGCGTTGGGTGTGGAGTGGGTGCAGATCGACGAGCCGATTCTGGTGCTCGATCTGCCGCAGGACTGGAAGAATGCTTTCGAACGCGCCTACAACCAGATCCAGCGCGATCCGCTGAAAAAACTGCTCGCCACATACTTCGGTGGTCTCGGAGAAAACCTCGGTCTGGCGGCGAACCTGCCGGTCGATGGCCTGCACATCGATCTGGTGCGCGCGGCGGATCAATACCCGACCATTCTGGATCGTCTGCCGGCCTATAAAGTGCTGTCGCTGGGTGTGGTCAACGGTCGTAACGTCTGGCGCTGCGATCTGCAAAACGCGCTGGCGACGCTGCGCCATGCTCATGAGCGCTTGGGTGATCGCTTGTGGGTGGCGCCGTCCTGCTCGTTGCTGCACAGCCCGGAGGAGTTGAGCCGGCCAGACCACCTCGATGCGGAACTGAAAAGCTGGCTGGCGTTCGCCGTACAGAAATGCGAGGAGGTGGCCGTGCTCGCCGGGGCGGTCAGCGAGCCGCAAGCGTTGCGTGCGTAGCGCTTCGCAGGACTGAGCCTGCACAGTTCGCGTTTTACTCGGCACTCACTGCAATACACAAAACCCCTGTGGGAGCGAGCCCGCTCGCGAAAGTGGTGTGTCAGCTACACATGCATCAAGCGAGGAAGCGCAATATCGGCGCACCATCGAACGGGTCCGTCAGATAGTGCGCCCTGACCCCGAAAGTCGTCTGTAACCGCTCCGGCGTCAGCACGTGCAGCGGCTCGCCAAGCGCGACCAGACGCCCGCGCTCCAGCACCGCCAGGCGATCGCATTTGAGCGCCTGATTGAGATCGTGCAGGGCGATCAGCGTAGTCACCGGCAGTGCGCGCACCACTTGCAGAATGCTCAACTGATGCTGGATATCGAGGTGGTTGGCCGGCTCGTCGAGCAGCAGGATCTGCGGGCGCTGCGCCAGTGCGCGGGCGATGTGCACGCGCTGGCGTTCACCGCCGGAGAGGCTGCGCCAGAGGCGGTTGCGCAGGTGCACGGCGTCGACGTCGACCAGCGCTTGCTCGACGATGGCGTCATCGGCCGGCGACCACGGTTGCAGCGCCGACAACCACGGCGTGCGCCCCAGCGCCACCGCGTCGAACACGCGAATGCCATCGTCGGTATCGGCCTGTTGCTCAACCACTGCGAGTGTCTGCGCGATGCTGCGCCGTGACATCTTGCCCAGCGCCTGACCGTCGAGCTGCACATGGCCCACGCTCGGGTCACGCAGTCCGGCCAGCAATTTGAGCAACGTGGATTTACCCGAACCGTTCGGCCCGACAATGCCCAGGGTCTCGCCGCGCTGAACATCGAGACTGACACCATTGAGCAACTCGGCGCCGCGCACTTTGAAGCCCACACCCGCACAACTCAGAACCGTGTTCATCGCGCCGATCTCCGGCCTACCAGAATCAGCGCGAACACCGGCGCGCCGACCAGTGCGGTGATCACGCCGACCGGAATCACCTGACCCTTTATCAGGGTGCGCGACAGCACATCGGCGGCGATCAGAAACACCGCGCCGCCCAGCGCACTGGCCGGCAGCAGACGCGCATGACCGGTGCCGAGCAACAACCGCGCTGCGTGGGGAATCACCAGCCCGACAAAACCGATCGAGCCGACGATCGATACCATCACCGCCGTTACCAGCGCGGCGCAGCCGATCAACAGAATCTGCACGCGGCGCACGGCAATGCCGAGGGATGCCGCCGAATCCGCGCCAAAGGTGAACGCATCCAGTGCTCGCCGGTGGCACAGACAAACGACCAATCCCAATACAGCCACAGGTACTGCCAGCCACACCGACGGCCAGCGCACGCCGCCGAGATTGCCCAACAGCCAGAACATGATCCCCCGCGCTTGTTCGGAGCTGGCCGAGCGGGTGATCAGAAACGCGGTGAGGGCATTGAACAATTGCGAGCCGGCGATCCCGGCGAGAATGATCTGCCCGGTGCCGCTGGCCGAGCCGCTGACTCGCGCCAACAGAATCACCAGTACGAACGCTGTCACCGCGCCGGCAAAGGCACCGACCGACAATGAAATCGCCCCGGCACCGACGCCGAGGAGGGCGACCATCACCGCGCCGGTCGAGGCGCCTGCAGAAATACCCAGCAGATACGGATCGGCCAACGGATTGCGCAGCAGCGATTGCAGGATCACCCCGCACGTCGCCAGGCCGGCGCCGCAGGCCGCCGCGACCAGCGCGCGGGTCAGGCGATAGTTCCAGACAATGCCTTCGTCGATCGGGTCGAGCACATAACCGGCGCCCCACAGCTTGTTGGCCAGCACCTGCAACACTACGCTCGGCTCGATCGAAGTCTCACCAATGGCCACGCCGCCGATCAGCGCGACCGACAGCGTCAACAGCACCAGCAGCAAACGGATCAGGCGTCTGCTCATGGCAACAGGTCGTAGCCGTTGATCGCGCTGGCCAATTGTTCGAGGCCGTCGAAGGTGCGCAGGCTGGCCTGCATGGCCATGGCGTCAAGGATGATGATGCGGTTGTGCTTGACCGCGTCCATGTTGCGCGTCACCGGATCACTGCGCAGGAAGGCGAGTTTCTTCTGATAGTCGTCCGCCGGGAAACGTCGACGATCCATGCGCGCGATGACCAGGAAAGTCGGGTTGGCCTTGGCGATGGTTTCCCAGCCGACGGTCGGCCATTCTTCATCCGACTCGACCACGTTGCGCACGCCGAGGGTGCTGAGCATGAAATCGGGAACGCCTTTGTGCCCGGCCACGAACGGCTCGATGTCCATCTCGGCGCTGGAGAACCACACCAGGGCGCTGACGTCTTTGCGCTGCTGCTTTTTCGCCGTGGCGATCGACTGCGCGAGGCTGGCTTTGAGCTGCTCATTGAGCTGCTCGCCACGCGCCTGCACATCGAAAATCGCTGCGAGCTGGCTCACGGCTTTGTAGATGCTGTCGATGCGAAACGGCGCCAGCCGCGTGCCGTCCGAGCCGACGAGGTTGTCCTTGGCTTCGCAATCGGAGGGGAGCAGGTAGGTGGGAATCTTCAGTTCATGGAACTGCTCACGAGTGCCGACCGCGCCTTGCGGCCCGACCATCCATTCCAGCTCGACGGCAACCAGCTCCGGGCGTTTGGCGATCACCGCTTCGAAACTCGGCTCGTTGTCGGCGAGGCGCTCGATCCTGTCGTTCTGCGCTTTGTATGTGCCCAGCACGTCGTTGAACCAAAGCGAAGTGCCAACGACCTTGTCGCCCAGACCCAAGGCGTAGAGCATTTCGGTGCCGGCCTGGCCGATGGTCACCGTGCGATCGGGCGCGTGCTGAAAGGTCAGGCTGCTGCCGCAGTTTTCGACGGTCAGCGGATACGCGGTCGGCGCCGCTTGTGCCAGAGCGCAGAAGCTGAGAGCGGTGAGCAGGGTGGCAAGGCGGGGCAGCAGCATGGGGCAGTCTCCAGGAGAACCGTACGGGAGCGGGCGGGTACGGTTGGAAACACACCTCGGGCGCGGTCGTGGAAACTGCGCAAGGCCGGCACGGGGAAAATGCGCACGGCACGATGTCCTTCCCGGACACCCCGCCGGTTAGTCAGTCACTGTGCCGGCAGGTCTCCTGACTGATGCGTCATCGCCACGCTCCGGCCTTCCCGGGGTTCACCCAGTGGCAGTCGAGGAGCAGGCTCGGCACCTACAGTTGCGGGGGCAGTTCCGATTGATGCTGTGCAAGCATTTCGGATTCCCTATTAATTCCGTGTGGAAACCGGCGCGGGCATGGTAGTCGATCAGGCCGCTCAAGGGGAGCCGAATCTGCCTTTGTAGGAGCTGCCGAAGGCTGCGGTCTTTTGATCTGGTCTTTAACGTGCAAGATCAAAAGATCGCAGCCTTCGGCAGCTCCTACACGGGCGCATGTTTCCGTGGAGGAGCGTTTGCAATCCGGGGGTAAGCTTGGCTAATATACGATCCATATACACATCGTATCGGATTCATATATGGGCATCGTAAAGATTTCAGAGGACATGCACGAGAACCTGCGCATCTCCAGCAACGCCCTCAGCCGCTCGATCAACGCGCAGGCCGAGCACTGGATGCGCATCGGCATGCTCGCCGAGCTGCATCCCAACCTCGACCACAGCGCCATTTGCCGCCTGCTGATCCGCGCCGAACAGAGTGGTGGCCTGGATCTGCAACAACTGACTCAGGAAGCCGTCAGCGCATGAAAAACCAGATCAAGATCAATACCCCGGCCGACATCGAAAAATCCCGCGCCGCTGGCAAGCTCGCCGCTGAAGTACTGGCGATGCTGGTGCCGCATGTGAAGGCCGGGGTGACCACCGATGAGCTGGACCGGTTGTGCAACGATTACATCGTCAATGTGCAGAAAGCCGTGCCGGCCAATGTCGGTTATCACGGCTTTCCGAAAACCGTCTGCGCGTCGGTCAACGATGTGGTGTGCCACGGCATTCCATCGGGTACGCCATTGAAGGATGGCGACATCGTTAATCTCGACATCGCCGTGATCAAGGATGGCTGGTTCGGTGATACCAGCCGCATGTACGTCGTGGGTGAGGCGACTCCTGAAGCGCAGCACCTGATCAAGACCACTTACGACGCGATGTGCGCGGGCATTCGCGCAGTGAAACCGGGCGCAACGCTGGGCGATATCGGTTACGCGATCCAGAGCCTGGCGGAGGCGGAGGGCTTCAGCGTGGTGCGCGAGTACTGCGGCCATGGCATCGGCAAGGTCTATCACGACGAACCGCAAATCCTGCATTACGGCTTTCCCAATCAGGGTCTGAAGCTCAAGGCCGGGATGATTTTCACCGTGGAACCGATGCTCAATGCCGGCAAACGCCATGTGAAGAACATGCCGGATGGCTGGACGGTGCTGACCAAGGATGGCTCGTTGTCGGCGCAGTGGGAGCATATGGTCGCGGTGACGGAGAGCGGGTTTGAAGTGCTGACGGCTTGGCCGGATGAGATTGAAGGTTACCGCGCTATTGTCTGATACCTCGTCGTCTGTTTCCCTCACCCTAGCCCTCTCCCAGAGGGAGAGGGGACTGACCGAGGGTGTTCTTTCGAGGTCCGCCGACCTGGCATACCGAGTCGAACTCAGGTTTTGAACAGCACAAAGATCGGCTCCCTTTCCCCTCGCCCCCCGTGGGGGAGAGGGCTGGGGTGAGGGGGGTAGATCCAACTGACTCAGCGCAATCAATGAGCACCGGCAGCCTTGTTCAAATCGCTCTCGGTCCATTCGGTATAAACACAAGCATCCGCCGTCGCCCAGCGCACCCGGACCGGATCGCCAGCCTTGAGTGGCATGCCCGCTGCCGACAGCGCTTTCACCGTCATCGACGTCCCGCCCGCAGTGACCACGCTGCAAGTCTGGCTCTCACCGAGAAACAGCACTTCCACCACCTTCGCCGACACCTCATTCCAGCCCGCCGCCAGCGGCTCATCGAGCGCCTGCTGCGTGCTCAACGCCAAGGCTTTTTCCGGACGCACCATCAGCAGCACATCCTGATCAGTGTGCAACCCGGACGTCAGCCGAATCGACAATGACTGCCCCTCGAAACTCGCTGCCGCATTCCCTTGCGCCTTGAGCTTGAGGAAGTTCGAATTGCCCAGAAACGACGCGACAAACGCATTCGGCGGATTCTGATAAAGGTCATACCCGCTGCCCAAGCCGACAATCTTGCCGTGGCTGAAAATCGCGATGCGTTGCGACAGCCGCATGGCTTCTTCCTGGTCGTGGGTCACGTAAACGATGGTGATGCCCAGGCGCCGGTGCAGTTGGCGCAGTTCATCCTGCAAGTCCTCGCGCAGCTTCTTGTCCAGCGCGCCCAGCGGTTCGTCCATCAGCAGGATGCGTGGCTCGTAAACCAGCGCCCGGGCGATGGCGACACGTTGTTGCTGACCGCCGGACAGTTGCGAAGGGCGGCGATGGGCGAACTGTTCGAGTTGCACCAGCTTCAACATCGCATCGACGCGTTTTTCGCGCTCGGCCGTCGCCAGTTTGCGAATGGCCAGAGGGAAGGCGATGTTGTCGCGCACCGACAGATGCGGGAACAGCGAGTAACGCTGAAAGACCATGCCGATGTCGCGCTTGTGCGGCGGCACGTTGACCAGCGACTGGCCATTGACGAGGATCTCGCCGCTGCTCGGTGTTTCAAATCCGGCGAGCATCGACAGCGTGGTGCTTTTGCCCGAGCCGCTGGAGCCCAGGAATGTGAGGAATTCGCCGTCCTTGATGTCCAGCGAGATATTGTCGACGGCAGCAAAATCGCCGTAATGCTTGTTCAGGTTGCGCAGGCTGACCAGGGGTTTGTCGCTCTGCTGGGATGCGTCTTTGATCACGGCACTCATGTCGTACTCCTGGGCGCTCAGGCGCTGATTTCGTTGCGCCGGCGCAAGGCGGCGGCGATCACCATGACCAATACCGACAGGCCGATCAGCAGCGTCGAAGCGACGGCGATCACCGGGGTCAGGTCCTGGCGCAGGGTGGTCCACATTTTCACGGGAAGGGTTTGCAGAGTCGGGCTGGCCATCATCACGCTGAGCACCACTTCGTCCCACGAAACGAGGAAGGCGAAGAGGGCGCCGGCGACCATCCCCGGACGAATCGCCGGGAACGTCACCTTGAACACCGCTTGCAAGCGCGAGGCACCGCAAATCACCGCCGCGTCTTCAATCGACTGATCGAACAGCTTCAGCGAGTTGATGATCGAGATGATGGTGAACGGCAGCGCGACGATCACGTGGCTGACGACGAAAGCGAACATCGTCCCGGTGTAGCCGAGCTTGAGAAACAGCGCGTACACCGCCACGGCGATGATCACCAGCGGCACGATCATCGGCAGGGTGAACAGGCCGTAGAGCATCTCGCGGCCGGGAAAGCGTCCGCGCACCAGCGCAAACGCGGTCGGCAAACCGAGGGCCACGGCGCAGATCGTGGTCAGCACGGCAACCTTGAGGCTGGCGGCAGCGGCGTTCATCCAGTCGGGGTTGGAGAAAAACTGGCCGTACCATTTCAGCGTCCAGCCCGGTGGCGGGAACACCAGCCACTGCGAGGAGCCGAACGACAGCAGCACGATGAACACGATCGGCAACAGCAGGAACAAACCGATCAGCCCAGTCGTGGCGTAGAGGCCGAAACGCATGCGCCGGCTCATGGCATTGGGGGTCAGGAGCATGTCGGCTTACCTCGCGTTACTGGCGCCAACCGGGGATTCCGGTTGAAGCTTCAGGTAGAAGTAGAACAGCACCAGGGTGATTGCGATCAGCAACGCGGCGCCGGCACTGGCCAGGCCCCAGTTGAGGAACGATTGCACCTGCTGAATGATGAACTCCGGCAGCATCATGTTCTGCGCCCCGCCGAGCAGTGCCGGGGTGACGTAATAACCGAGCGACATCACGAACACCATCAAACCGCCGGACGCCAGACCCGGCCGGCACAGCGGCAGGAACACCCGAAAGAAGTTGGTCCACGGACTGGCGCCGCAGATCGAGCCGGCCTGCAGGATCATCGGGTCGATGGCCTGCATGGTTGCCTGCAACGGCAGCACGATGAACGGAATCATGATGTAGCTCATGCCGATCACCACGCCCGTGAGGTTGTGCACCATCTCCAGCGGTTGATCGATGATGCCCAGCGCCATCAGCGCCTTGTTGATCACCCCCGAGGCTTGCAGCAACACCAGCCACGAATAGGTGCGGGCGAGCAGGCTGGTCCACATCGACAGCAGCACGATGTTGAGGATCCAGCGCCCCCAGCCGCGCGGCACCAAAGTGATCGCCCAGGCCAGCGGAAAGCCCAGCAGCAGGCTGAACAGCGTCACCAGCCCGGCCACCGAAAAGGTGTTGAGCAGCACCCGCGCATAGGCCGAGTTGGCGAACAACTGTTCGTAGTTGCCAAGACCGGGCACTGGTTCCAGCACACCGCGCAGCAGCAGGCCAATCAACGGCGCGAGAAAAAACAGGCCGAGGAACAACAGCGCCGGAGCGAGGTTGCCGGCGCCGCGCCAGCGTTGCTTGAAAGCCGAACCGGCAGCGCCGGCGGCGCTCCCGGTGGCAGTGGAAGGACGGGGCGCAGTGGCCGCGATTTTCATTTGACCAGCCATTCGTTCCACCGTGTCGCGATAGCCGGACCGTTCTTGGCCCAGTAAGCGAAATCAAGGGTGATCTGATCCTTGGCGTAAGCCGTCGGCAGGTTGGGGGCCAGCGTCGAATCCAGACGCTCCACACTGTCGAGGTTGACCGGCGCGTAGGCGGTCAGGTTGGAGAAGTCGGCCTGGCCTTTGGCGCTGCTGGCATTGGCGAGGAACTTCATCGCTGCGTCCTTGTTTTTCGAGCCTTTTGGAATGACCAGAATGTCGGCCATGACCAGGTTCTGCTTCCAGCTCACGCCGACCGGTGCGCCGTCTTCCTGCAAGGCGTGCACGCGACCGTTCCAGAACTGGCCCATGCTCGCTTCGCCGGACGCCAGCAGTTGCTGCGACTGCGCGCCGCCGCCCCACCAGACGATGTCTTTCTTGATGGTGTCGAGTTTTTTGAAGGCGCGATCCAGATCCAGCGGGTAGAGCTTGTCAGCCGCAACGCCGTCGGCCAGCAGCGCCAGTTCGAGCACGCCGGGGCTTGGCCATTTGTACAGCGCGCGTTTGCCCGGGTAGGTCTTGGTGTCGAACAGCGCGCTCCAGTCCTGCGGCTTGTTGGCGCCCAGCTTGCCCTCGTTGTAGCCGAGGACGAAGGAGAAGAAGAACGAGCCGACGCCGTGGTCGCTGACGAAGCGCGGGTCGATCCTGTCGCGCTGGATCACTTTGAAGTCGAGGGGTTCGAGCAGGCCTTCGGCAGCGGCGCGCAGGGCGAAATCGGCTTCGACGTCGACCACGTCCCACTGCACGTTGCCACTTTCGACCATGGCCTTGAGTTTGCCGTAGTCGGTGGGACCGTCCTGGACGACGGTGATGCCGCTGGCCTTGCTGAACGGATCGGCCCAGGCCTGTTTCTGCGCATCCTGGGTGCTACCGCCCCAGCTGACAAAATTCACGCTTTCGGCAGCCATTGCAGCCTGGCCGGTAACGCTGAGCAGTCCCGCGAAAAAGATCGCGGTTGCAGCTTTGTTCAACACCATGTTCACGCCCTCATTGTTGTGTTTTTGAGCGGGCCTTGCGTTGTTGCCCGCCTGTCGGGAGCAGTAGCTGGACGGTTTTTCAGGTCGTCCGGACTATGGAATATCATATTATGGTATTCCAAACTTTGTGCAAGCACTTTGCCTTACCGGTTATCTGGCAGGTTGGTTTTTTTGAGCCGTTCGGCCTGAGATATTTTGTGAATGTGAGATCCAGCCCCTCACCCCAGCCCTCTCCCAATGGGAGAGGGGGAAAGGGAGCCGATTTTTGTGCTGTTCAAAATTTGAGTTCGACTCGGTATCTCAGGTCGATGTATAGCGAACGGTCAACGCGGTCGGCTCCCTCTCCCTCTGGGAGAGGGCTGGGGTGAGGGCGGCGTCATTCAGTGAACGGAATGCTCTCAACCACCTCAAGGTCATACCCGGTCAACCCCGCATACTTCAGCGGTGGGCCGAGGTGGCGCAACTTGCCCACCCCAAGGTTCTGCAGAATCTGCGCCCCCGTCCCGACCTCGGAATAAATCCGCGATTGCGAACGGCTGAACTGCCGTGGCGGCTGGGTCAGCTGCGGCACGCGTTCGAGCAACGCCTGCGACGATTCATGATTGGCCAGCACCACCACAACCCCATGACCTTCCGCCGCGACCCGTTGCAGCGCCGCCCACAGAGTCCAGTTCGTTGGCCCGCTGTACTCGGCGCCGACCAGGTCGCGCAGCGGATCGATCACATGCACACGCACCAGCGTCGGCTCTTCACGGCGCAAGTCGCCCATGACCATCGCCATGTGCACGCCGCCTTCGATGCGATCCTCGAAAGTGATCAAACGGAACGTGCCATGCACCGTCGGCAGCTCACGTTCACCGATGCGTTCGATGGTGTGCTCGGTGCTCAGGCGATAGTGGATCAGGTCGGCAATGGTGCCGATCTTGATCCCGTGCTTGTGCGCGAACTGCTCCAGATCCGGGCGGCGCGCCATGGTGCCGTCGTCGTTCATCACTTCGACAATCACCGAGGCCGGGGTGAAACCGGCCAGACGCGCCAGATCGCAACCGGCCTCGGTGTGCCCGGCGCGGGTCAGCACGCCACCTTCCTTGGCGCGCAGCGGGAAGATGTGGCCGGGCTGCACCAGGTCTTCGGCGCGGGCATTCGGCGCGACGGCGGCGGCAACGGTGCAGGCCCGGTCGGCGGCAGAAATGCCGGTAGTCACGCCGACCGCCGCTTCGATCGACACGGTAAATGCAGTGCTGAACACGCTGCCGTTGGTGGGTACCATTTGCTCCAGGCCCAGACGCTGACAATGTTCGTCGGTCAGGGTCAGGCAGATCAGCCCGCGTGCTTCGCGGGCCATGAAGCTGATAGCCTCCGGTGTGCAACGATCAGCGGCCAGCAGCAGGTCGCCTTCGTTCTCGCGGTCCTCGTCATCGACCAGCAGGACCATTTTGCCGAGGCGATAATCTTCGATGATTTCTTCGATGCTGTTGAAGGCCATGCTGGACTCTCAGGGTTCGTTGGAAATATATTGGTATACCATAATACAAAATCAACAAAGAGGTCACTATGAAGGCGTACTGGATTGCACATGTGGATATAGCCGATGCCGAGCACTACAGCCAATACACCCAGCGCACCCCGCAGGCGATTGCCGCATTCGGCGGCAAGTTCCTGGCAAGAGGCGGGCGCAGTGAAGCGCTGGAAGGGCGGCAGACGCCACAGCGCACGGTGATCATCGAGTTTGAAAGCTACGAAACAGCCGTGGCGTGCTACCGCTCGGCGGCGTATCAGGAGGCGAAGAGTTATCGCGAGGAATGGGCCAGGGCGGAGATCATCATCGTCGAAGGCATCGCCCCGAACTGAGCCACACCACCATCCTGTGGGAGCGAGCCTGCTCGCGAATGCGTTCGAACATTCAACATTTGTATTGACTGACACGACGCCTTCGCGAGCAGGCTCGCTCCCACAGGTTTTGTGTTCAGGCAAATGTCAGCGCATGAAATGGATCTTGCCGCTGTCATCATTGCCCATGTAGATCCCGTAAACCCCCGCCTGGCGCTCTTCGATATAGCGCTCGAGAATCTGCCGGATCGCCGGGTAATAAATCTGCTCCCACGGAATCTCTTCCGGGGCGAAGAACTTGTAATCCATGGTCTCCGGCCCGTACTGCCCGGTGATCTCCAGGGCGATGGCGCGGAAGATGATGTACACCTCGCTGATCTTCGGCACGCTGAAGATCGAATACGGCGAGACGATTTCCGCGCGCACGCCGCTTTCTTCCCAGACTTCGCGCAGCGCCGCCTGTTCGGTGGTCTCACCGCTTTCCATGAAACCGGCCGGCAGCGTCCAGGTGCCGGGGCGCGGGGGAATCGCCCGTTGGCACAAGAGGTATTTGCCGTCCTGCTCGATGATGCAGCCGGCGATGATCTTCGGATTGACGTAGTGGATATAGCCGCAGCCGCGGCACATCAGGCGCTCGTGCGTATCGCCCGGCGGCGTCTGCTGACCGAGGTCAGGGCCACCGCATTTCGGGCAAAAGCTCGGGCTGAACATGTCATTGACCTATGCGGGGTTCTTTCAGCGCGATCGGCAGGGTGATCGCCGGGGTACCTTTGACGGCGACGCCTGTCTCTTCCTGCTTGCGCTTGAGGTAATCGAGGGCCACGGCGGCGGCCGCGCGGACGTGATCGACACACGCCTGATGCGCCGCCAGCGGATCGCCGCTCTTGATCGCCTCGACCATTTTTTCCATCTCGTGATTACTCGCGCCGCGTCGGTTTTCCTGGGAGACCGAGGTCGCGCGCAGATAGCTGATGCGTGCCTGCAACTGGCGCAATTGGGTGGCGGCGACATGGTTGCCCGAGCCTTCGAGCAGCACGTCGTAGAAACCCTGCACCGAGTCGATGACCTGTTGCAGCTCGCCGTCCTTCAACGCCTTGCGGTTGTCATCGAGGGCTTTTTCCAGGGCTTTGATGTCCTTGGCTTTGGCGCGCAGGGTGAACAGCTGGACGATCAGGCCTTCGAGCACACAACGCAGTTCGTAGATATCGACGGCGTCGTCGAGGGTGATGATGGCTACGCGCGGGCCTTTGGCGTCGGCGAATTCCACCAGGCCTTCGGATTCGAGGTGACGCAAGGCTTCGCGCACCGAGGTGCGGCTGACGCCGAGGCGATCGCAGAGGTCGCGTTCGACCAGACGATCACCTGGCATGAGCTGGAAATTCATGATCGCGCTACGCAGTTTGTCCAGCACGATTTCGCGCAGGGTAACGGGGTTGCGATTGACCTTGAAGCTGTCGTCGAGTGGCTGGCGTTTCATGGGGTCCGCTCTTGAGCTTGGCTGTCCATGCCAGACGGGCATCAAAACAGCCGAGGGTTAACTGGAGGCCTCGGCGTCGGCTTCGGCAAAGGCTTCACGGGCCAGCCGGAAACTGTCCACGGCCGCCGGAACGCCGCAATAAATGCCGACCTGAAGCAGAATTTCGCGTATTTGCTCACGACTCAGGCCGTTACGCAAGGCGCCACGCACATGCAGCTTGAGTTCATGCGGGCGGTTGAGCGCCGAGATCATCGCCAGGTTGATCATGCTGCGCTCCTTGAGCGACAGACCCTCACGCCCCCAGACATGGCCCCAGCAGTATTCGGTGACCATTTCCTGCAGCGGGCGGGTGAAATCGTCGGCGTTGTCTATCGAACGCTGAACATAGGCTTCGCCGAGTACCTGCGTGCGGATTTGCAGGCCTTTTTCATACTTCTCGTTACTCATAAATCCTCCTGTCACCACAGATCCCTCGTGTAGGAGCTGCCGAAGGCTGCGATCTTTTGATCTTGCTCTTGAAAATCAAAGTCAAAAGATCGCAGCCTTCGGCAGCTCCTACAGGGATTTGTGTGAATTCGTCAGGCCAGAGTCGGCAACGGGCCGAGCTTGCCCTTGTGATAAATCATCGGCGTCACCGGTTGCTCGGGCAGGATCAGGTTCTTCACTGCGCCGACAATGATCGCGTGATCGCCGCCGTCGTATTCACGCCACAATTCGCACTCGATGATCGCCGTGGCCTTGGCCAGGATCGGGTTGCCCAGATCGCTCAGGTGCCACTCGATGCCCTTGGCCTTTTCCTTGCCCTTGCCGGCGAACGCGTAGGCTTCGGCGGTCTGCTCGGCGGAGAGCAAATGGATGGCGAATTTCTTGCTGTCGCGCAGCACCGGGTAGGTGTCGGACGCATAGTTGGGGCAGAACAGCACCAGCGCCGGGTCGATCGACAGCGCGCTGAACGCGCTGGCGGTGATGCCGACAATGCCGCCTTCCGGGTCGAGGGTGGTGACCACCGTGACGCCGGACGGAAACGAGCTCATGACGTCTTTGTAAATGCCGGGTTCGATCATTTCGCAGGACTCCTAGCGCATCACAAACGGATCAGGCATTGGCGCCTGGGAGAGGTTGATCCACACCGTTTTCAGTTCGGTGTAGGCCAGCACCGAATCGATGCCGCTTTCGCGTCCATAGCCACTGTTCTTGAAGCCGCCGATCGGCGCCATCGCCGAGACTGCGCGGTAAGTGTTGACCCAGATAATCCCTGAGCGCACATCGCGGGCCAGACGATGGGCGCGACCGAGGTCGCGGGTCCAGATGCCGGCGGCGAGGCCGAACTGTGAGTCGTTGGCGATCGCCAGTGCTTCGGCTTCGTCTTTGAAGCGAATCACCGAAGCCACCGGGCCGAAGACTTCTTCCTGCATGATCTTCATCGAATTGCGGTCGCACTCGAACAGCGTCGGCTCGTAGAACCAGCCTTCACCGAGATCCGCCGGACGCTTGCCACCGGTGCGCAAACGCGCGCCTTCGGCGATCGCATCGGCGACCAGACCTTCGACCACCGCCAGTTGCTGCGCGGTGGCCATCGGACCCATTTCACTGTTGTCTTCCTGTGGGTTGCCGATGCGGATGCGCTGGGCGCGCTCGACCAGACGGTTGACGAATTCGTCGTAGATTTCGTCCTGCACCAGCAAGCGCGAACCAGACACGCAGCTCTGCCCGGACGCCGCGTAGATCCCGGCAATCGCGCCGTTGATCGCGCTGTCGAGGTCGGCGTCGGCGAAGATGATATTCGGCGACTTGCCGCCCAGTTCCAGCGACAGCTTGGCGAAATTCTCGGCGCTGCTGCGCACTACATGCCGCGCCGTGGCCGCGCCGCCGGTGAAGGCGATCTTGCGGATCAGCGGATGGCGGGTGAGGGCGGCGCCGGTGCTCGGGCCGTAACCGGTGACGACGTTGACCACGCCCGGCGGAATCCCGGCTTCGAGGGCCAGGCGTGCGAGCTCGAGAATGGTCGCCGAGGCGTGCTCGGACGGCTTGATCACAATCGTGTTGCCGGCGGCGAGGGCCGGGGCCAGTTTGATTGCGGTCAGGTACAGCGGGCTGTTCCACGGAATGATCGCGGCGACCACACCCATGGCTTCGTGCACGGTGTAGGCAAACAGGTCAGGCTTGTCCAGCGGCAGGGTGCCGCCTTCCAGTTTGTCAGCGAGGCCTGCGGTGTAGTGGAAGAACTCCGGCAGATAGCTGACCTGGCCACGGGTTTCGCGGATCAGCTTGCCGTTGTCGCGGCTTTCCAGCTGCGCCAGGTGTTCCTTGTTTTCTGCGATCAGATCACCGAGGCGGCGCAGCAGTTTGCCTCGCGCGGTGGCGGTCAGGCCGCGCCACGCCGGGCTGTCAAAAGCAGTTTGCGCTGCTTGCACGGCGCGTTCGACGTCCGCTTCATCGGCGTCGGGCAGTTCCGCCCAGGCCTGCGCGGAGGCCGGGTTGAGGCTTTCGAAGGTCTTGCCGGAGAGGGCGTCAACCCAGTCTCCGCCGATGCACATCTGGAAGCGTGCGAGTGTCATGCAACGATCCCCTTTATATGGTTTTGTCGGGAGTGTGCGAATTCGAGAAATTGCAGCAGCATCTGGTTGACCAGACGCGGCGACTCTACCGGCATCATATGCCGTTGCTCGGGCAGCACGGCAACCTTCGCGCCGGGGATGTGTCGGGCCAGTTGCTCGGCCATTTCCGGGGTCGAACCGGGGTCGAGTTCGCCGGTGGCGATCAGCGTCGGTGCCTGAATGCTGCTCAGGTCGTCGGCGCGGTACATGTCCTGGGTGGCGAACAATTCGTAGGTGGTCAGGTAGCCCTGCGGATCGTTGTTGGCCAAGGTCTGGCGCAACGCGGCGATCTGCGCCGGATTGGCCGCCTGATATTCACGGCTGAACCAGCGTGACAGGGCGGCTTCGGCATTGGCGTCCGGGCCGTGTTCGGCAGCCTGCGCAGTGCGCGCAATCACGCCGGCACGCTGTTCTTCGCTGCGGTTGAACACACTGTTCAACACCACCAGACTTTGCAGGCGCTCCGGGTAATGCAGGGCGAAGGCCCGCGCGACCAGTCCGCCCATGGAGAAACCGATCACCGCTGCCTGCGGCACGTTCAAATGATCGAGCAGCTCGAGCAACTGATCGGCGTAACCGAGCAGGTCGGTGCCGCTGGCCGGGCGCGGGCTGGCGCCGTGGCCGAGCATGTCGTAGGCGATCACCTGGTATTGGCTGGCGAGGCCGACAATCTGCCCGCCCCACATTTCTTTGTTCAGGCCCACGCCGTGGATCAAGACCACGGGCTGGCCTTGGCCGGTCGCCAGGTAACTGGTGCCAGCCGGGGTGAGTTCAGCGGTGAGCCGAATCATGGAGCGCTCCTGCAATGCCTTTTTATTGTGATTACTGGGCTTTTTCGGCAGCCAGTTCTTCCAGATCGATGTAGCGGTTGCCGATGCGCGGATGCAGGCGGCCACCGTCGGCGCAACCCAGCACGACGACGATTTCGTCGGCACGCGGCGCGTCTTCGATCTGCATTTCCAGGGTGATGTAGTGCGAACGCAGGCCTTCGTCGTCCTTGTGCATCATCGGGATCTGAATTGAAGTGCCCGGGCCGCCGCGCTTGTTGGTAAAGCTCAGATAGCTCTTGGCTTTTACCGCTTCGCGATAGTGGTTACCGAAGCGCAGGGTGTGGATCACCGCCGACGCGTGCTCGATCTCGCCATCAGCGCCGACGACGGCCGCTTTGCCGTAGGCCTCGATTTTCTCGGCACCGCCGATGATTCCGACCAGGCGTTCGACCATCATTGCGCCGAGGTCGGAGCAGTTGGCGCGGATCTGCGGCTTGAGGTCTTCGACAAAACCGTTGCCCACCCACGGGTTCTTCATCACCACGGCGAGGCCGACCATGGTCACCGGCTTGTCAGTAGCCTTGCCGCCTTCAATGAAGGTTTCTTCGACATAGCTGACGATCTTGCGAATTTCGAAACTCATGAGCTGCTCCGTTGGGGGATTGAGAGTGTCTGTGCGTCTGATGGTATACCATAATACCGATCCTGCAAGTCCCCTTCGCAAGATTTGCCGTATCCATCCGGCGAATGGCCCTGCATTCACTGACAACTACAAATACCAAGACCACCCCTAACCCCTGTGGGAGCGAGCCTGCTCGCGAAAGCGGTGGGTCAGCCAATAAACAGGGTGACTGGTACATCGCATTCGCGAGCAGGCTCGCTCCCACAGGGGAATTCCTTGGTTACAGAGGGCCGCTTTCGGTTAACAAAAGATAACGTGGCGCCGATTGTCAGACATTTGCAAAGCCCGATAGGATGAGCCAGCTTCCGAAGGGGCTCTGGATTGCGGGTTTCAGGATGATGCTTCTGATCTGCCACTAGCCGAGCACCCTTGCGGCGCCCTTGAAGGCCCGATGGCCCAACAATAATAAATAGGGGAAGGTCTATGAGTCGTTGCCGCCCGCCGGCGTTACGCAACACCGCGTTGCTGGCCACAGCACTCTCACTGCTGGGCTTTGCCACGTTATCGGCACCTGTGATTGCCGCCGAGGCCCCGGCTGACGTGGTCTATGCCACCGAATCGGCCAAGGCCGCAAAAAGCCTGATTCTTGATGTCGTCCACGCTGGCGCGCGTCTGGTCGCGGTCGGCGATCGCGGGCACATCGTCTATTCCGATGACCAGGGCAAAACCTGGACCCAGGCCAAGGTGCCAACCCGGCAACTGCTCACCGCCGTGTATTTCGTCGACGACAAAAACGGTTGGGCCGTGGGCCACGACGCACAGATTCTCGCCAGCGCAGACGGCGGTCTGACCTGGACCAAACAATTCGAAGACCTCGCACGCGAATCGCCGCTGCTCGACGTCTGGTTCAAGGACGCCAGCAGCGGCTTTGCCGTGGGCGCCTACGGCACGCTGCTGGAAACCACCGACGGCGGCAAGAACTGGGAAGACGTCAGCGATCGCCTCGACAACGAAGACCAGTTCCACCTCAACGCCATCGCCGCCGTGAAAGACGCCGGGCTGTTCATCGTCGGCGAGTCCGGCAGCATGTTCCGCTCTGCCGATGACGGCCAGACCTGGGAAAAGCTCGAAGGCCCGTACGAAGGTTCGCTGTTCGGCGTGATCGGCACGGCGCAGCCGCAGACCTTGCTGGCGTACGGCTTGCGCGGCAATCTTTATCGCTCCACTGATTTCGGCAGCAACTGGGAGCAGGTCGAACTCAAAGCCGCACGCGGTGCGCTGGAGTTCGGCCTGTCCGGCGGCACGCTGCTGGAAGACGGCTCGATCGTCATCGTCGGCAACGGCGGCTCGGTGATCAGCAGCAGCGACAACGGCGAAACCTTCAGCGTGTTCAACCGCCCGGATCGCATTTCGCTGTCGTCGGTCACCGCCGCCGGCAACGGCAACCTGATTCTGACCGGGCAGGGTGGCTTGCACATCACCCAGCCAAACGGTGCCGAGACCAATAACAAGAAGGCGGGGCTATGACTTCCTTGATCACTCCTCAGCAGGAAAAGGCGACGGTTCTCGAGCGCCTGATCTTCAACAACCGCCCGGCCGTGATCCTGATCTGCCTGGTGGTGAGCATTTTCCTGTTCTGGCAGGCCACGCTGATTCGGCCGTCGACCAGTTTTGAAAAAATGATCCCGCTGCAGCATCCCTTCATCGAAAAGATGATGGAGCACCGCAACGATCTGGCGAACCTGGGCAACACCGTGCGTATTTCGGTGGAAGCCACCGACGGCGACATTTTCTCCAAGGAGTACATGGAGACCCTGCGCCAGATCAACGACGAAGTGTTCTACATTTCCGGCGTCGATCGTTCCGGCCTCAAATCGCTGTGGAGCCCGAGCGTACGCTGGACCGAAGTGACCGAAGAGGGTTTCGCCGGCGGTGAAGTGATTCCGCAGAGCTACAACGGCTCCCAGGACAGCCTCGATCTGCTGCGCAACAACGTGCTCAAGTCCGGCCAGGTCGGGCGTCTGGTGGCCAACGATTTCAAGTCGAGCATCGTCGACATCCCGCTGCTCGAGGCCTATCCGGACCCGCAGGATCAGGGCAAGTTGCTGGCGCTGGACTATCGCCAGTTCTCCCATGAACTCGAAGACAAGATCCGCAACAAGTTCGAAGCGCAGAACCCCAACATCAAGATCCACATCGTCGGTTTCGCCAAGAAAGTCGGTGACCTGATCGACGGTCTGGTGATGGTGGTGCTGTTCTTCGGTGTCGCCTTTGTCATCACCCTGATCCTGCTGCTGTGGTTCACCAACTGCCTGCGCAGCACCATCGCGGTGTTGAGCACGACGCTGGTGGCGGTGGTCTGGCAACTCGGGTTGATGCACTTCTTCGGCTTCGGGCTCGACCCGTATTCGATGCTGGTGCCGTTCCTGATTTTCGCCATTGGCATCTCCCACGGCGTGCAGAAGATCAACGGTATCGCCCTGCAATCCAGCGAGGCCGATAACGCGCTGACCGCTGCACGGCGCACCTTCCGCCAGTTGTTCCTGCCGGGGATGATCGCGATTCTGGCCGATGCGGTGGGCTTCATCACTCTGCTGATCATCGATATCGGGGTGATCCGTGAACTGGCCATCGGCGCGTCCATCGGCGTTGCGGTGATCGTGTTCACCAACCTGATCCTGCTGCCGGTGGCGATTTCCTATGTCGGCATCAGCAAGCGCGCGATTGCCAAGAGCAAGAAGGACGCCAACCGCGAGCACCCGTTCTGGCGCCTGCTGTCGAACTTCGCCAGCCCGAAAGTCGCACCGATTTCGGTAGCCTTGGCTCTGATCGCCTTCGGTGGCGGCCTCTGGTACAGCCAGAACCTGAAGATCGGCGACCTCGACCAGGGCGCGCCGGAACTGCGTCCGGACTCGCGTTACAACAAGGACAACAACTTCATCATCAGCAACTACTCGACCAGTTCCGACGTGCTGGTGGTGATGGTCAAGACCAAGGCCGAAGGCTGCTCGCGCTACGAAGCCATGGCGCCGATCGATCAGCTGATGTGGAAGATGCAGAACACCGAAGGCGTACAGTCGGCGATCTCGCTGGTGACCGTGTCCAAGCAGATGATCAAGGGCATGAACGAGGGCAACCTGAAATGGGAAACCCTGTCGCGCAACCCGGACGTACTGAATAACTCGATCGCCCGCGCCGATGGTCTGTACAACAACAGCTGCTCGCTGGCGCCAGTGCTGGTGTTCCTCAACGACCACAAGGCCGAAACCCTCGATCGTGCGGTCAACGCGGTGCAGGAGTTTGCCAAGGAAAACAACAAGGATGGCCTGGAATTCATCCTCGCTGCCGGTAACGCCGGGATCGAAGCGGCCACCAACGAAGTCATCAAACAGGCTGAGCTGACCATCCTGATCCTGGTGTACATCTGCGTGGCGGTGATGTGCATGATCACCTTCCGCTCGTGGGCCGCGACCTTGTGTATTGTCCTGCCGCTGGTGCTGACCTCGGTACTCGGCAACGCACTGATGGCGTTCATGGGTATCGGTGTGAAAGTCGCGACGCTGCCGGTGGTGGCGCTGGGCGTGGGGATTGGTGTGGACTACGGCATCTACATCTACAGCCGCCTGGAAAGTTTCCTGCGTGCCGGGCTCCCTTTGCAGGAAGCCTATTACCAGACGCTCAAATCCACCGGTAAAGCGGTGCTGTTCACCGGCCTGTGCCTGGCGATCGGCGTGTGCACCTGGATCTTCTCGGCGATCAAGTTCCAGGCCGACATGGGCCTGATGCTGACCTTCATGCTGCTGTGGAACATGTTCGGCGCGCTGTGGCTGCTGCCAGCGCTGGCGAAGTTCCTGATCAAGCCTGAGAAGCTGGCGGGGCAGAAGGGCAATTCGCTGTTTGCCCACTGATCTGACAGGCTGAAACGACAAAGCCGCAACCTTGAGGGGTTGCGGCTTTTTTTGTGGTTCAAGATCAAGAGCCCCTCACCCTAGCCCTCTCCCGGAGGGAGAGGGGACTGACCGCGGTGTCTTTCGCCATACACCGACCTGAAAGACCGGGTCGATTATGGATCCAAAGCAAAGCGTTCGCCCCGAGATGCCAGTCGATTATGGACACAGCAAATCGTTCGACTGGAGATGTCGAGTCGGTTATGGATTCAAAGCAAATCGTTCAAGTCGGCGTAGATCACGAATATCCCCCAATCGGTCCCCTCTACCTCTGGGAGAGGGCTAGGGTGAGGGCAAGCAGTCTCAAGCATTAAGTGAGTTCAGCTCCAAGCACCACACTCAACGCACTACGCGCATCATCCAACTGCACCAGCGTCGCATGCCGGGCACCCAGGGCATCGCGGTTCTCGATGGCGGTCAGAATCGCCTTGTGCCTGGGCAGCGCCAATTCATGCAGATTCGGCCGTTGATTGGAATGCTTCAACGCCTCGGCAATCGCTACCGCCAACATGTTGCACAGGTTCGCCAGCAGGTCGTTGTGCGTCGCATCGGCGATGCGGCTGTGGAAGTCCAGGTCCGGCTGCAACAGCGCTTCCGGGGTCGGCGCGGCTTCCATGCGTTGGTAGGCTTCGTTGATCGCGGCGATGTCGGCATCAGTCGCATGCTGAGCGGCGAGGGCGGCCGCTGCCGGTTCGATGATGCTGCGCACGCTGGTCAGCACGTTGAAGAATTCATTCTGTGGGCTGCTCTGCATCAGCCAGTGCAGCACGTCCGGGTCGAGCATGTGCCATTCGCGCCGGGCCTTGACCACGGTGCCGACGCGCGGTTTGGAATACACCAGCCCCTTGGCCACCAGCACTCGAGTCGCTTCGCGCAACACCGGCCGACTGACCGCGTACTCCTCGCACAGCAGGGCTTCGGCGGGCAGTTTGTCGTCGGGCAAAAAGCGTCCGGAGACGATCTGCATGCCCAGTTCCTGGACGATGCGCGAATGCATGCTTTTACGGTCGGAAGGTTTGCGGTAATCCATGGGGAGTGGCGCGATCCTGAGCGATGGAGATGCCGCGCATCATAGCAGGCACGGCACAGATTTGAGGCGATACGCAAAAGCAACTGTGGGAGCGAGCCTGCTCGCGAAGGCGGCATATCAGTCAAATAGATGTCGACTGACACTCCCTCTTCGCGAGCAGGCTCGCTCCCACAGGGGAATTGCGCTGTTAGTGAGAGTGACGCGGAACCTCAGCGCCTCGGCAACCGACGAGGAAGTCAAAGTCGCAACCCTGATCCGCCTGCAGCACGTGGTCGATGTACAGCTGACGATAACCGCCCACCAACAACTGCTGCGGCGCTTGCAGATCAGCCATACGCGCGGCCAGTTCAGCATCCGGAATGTCCAGATGCAAACGGCCGCTGGCGCAATCGAGCTCGATCCAGTCGCCTTCCTTTACCGCCGCCAAAGGCCCGCCCGCTGCGGCTTCCGGGGCAACGTGCAGAACCACCGTGCCGTACGCGGTGCCGCTCATTCGTGCATCGGAAATACGCACCATGTCGGTCACGCCTTCTGCCAGCAGCTTGGCCGGCAGGCCCATGTTGCCGACTTCGGCCATGCCCGGATAACCCTTCGGCCCGCAGTTCTTCATGACCAGAATCGAATCTTTATCGACGTCCAGCTCCGGATCGTTGATCCGCGCCTTGTACATGTCGAAATTCTCGAACACCACCGCACGACCGCGATGCTGCATCAGTTCAGCGCTAGCGGCGGACGGCTTGAGCACCGCGCCCAACGGCGCCAGATTGCCGCGCAACACGCAGATGCCACCGTCAGCGCGGATCGGATTGTCGAGGGTGCGGATCACTTGGTCTTCGCCATAGATCGGCGCGTCCTTGGTGTTCTCGCCGATGGACTTGCCGTTGACGGTCAGTGCGTTCGGGTTGGGAATCAGATTGGCTTCACCCAGGCGGCGCAGCACCGCTGGCAAGCCACCGGCGTAGTAGAACTCTTCCATCAGGAAGCGCCCGGACGGTTGCAGGTCGACGATGGTCGGCATGCCGCGACCTATGCGGGTCCAGTCGTCCAGATCGAGCTCGACGCCGATGCGCCCGGCGATGGCTTTCAAGTGGATCACGGCGTTGGTCGAACCGCCGATGGCAGCGTTGACCCGAATAGCGTTTTCAAAGGCTTCCTTGGTGAGGATTTTCGACAGCTTCAGGTCTTCACGCACCATCTCCACCGCACGCATGCCGGACATGTGCGCCAGCACATAACGCCGCGCATCTACGGCCGGAATCGCCGCGTTGTGCGGCAGCGAAGTGCCCAGCGCTTCAGCCATGCACGCCATGGTCGACGCGGTGCCCATGGTGTTGCAGGTGCCCGCCGAACGCGACATGCCGCCCTCGGCTGCGAGGAAGTCATCGATGGTGATGGTGCCGGCCTTGACCTGTTCGCTGAGCTGCCAGACCACGGTGCCGGAACCGATGTCCTTGCCTTTGTGCTTGCCGTTGAGCATCGGCCCGCCGGTGACGACGATGGCCGGCACGTCGCAACTGGCCGCGCCCATCAATAGTGCTGGAGTGGTTTTGTCGCAACCGGTGAGCAGCACGACGCCGTCGATCGGGTTGCCGCGAATCGCTTCCTCAACGTCCATGCTCGCCAGGTTGCGGGTGAGCATGGCGGTCGGGCGCAGGTTCGATTCGCCATTGGAGAACACCGGGAATTCCACCGGAAAACCACCGGCCTCGATCACCCCGCGTTTGACGTGCTCCGCGATCTGGCGGAAGTGCGCGTTGCACGGGGTCAGTTCCGACCAGGTATTGCAGATGCCGATGATCGGCTTGCCGTGGAACTGATGGTCGGCGATGCCCTGATTCTTCATCCAGCTGCGGTACATGAAGCCGTTCTTGTCGGCCGTGCCAAACCATTGGGCGGAGCGCAGGGTGGGTTTCTTATCAGACATGATCGATTCTCTTATTGTAAGACTATTGTTTGCGAGCTGACGCTTAATCTAAGCTCAAAATCCGCGCTTTGGAAGTGTTGTTGGGTAATTAGTATTACTATATAGTCGTTTTCGACGGAGGGATGGCCCTGGCTGTTTTGGCGAGAGGCGTCCCCCGAGGTTCTATAAAAACAACAATCGGAGACCGATCTCATGAGCCAGGAATTGCGGCTTGTCCGGCGCATCACACTGAAACTGATTCCCTTCCTGATCCTGCTGTACCTGATCGCCTATGTGGATCGCTCCGCCGTCGGCTTTGCCAAGCTGCACATGGGCGCCGACATCGGCATCGGCGACGCCGCCTATGGCCTCGGTGCCGGGCTGTTTTTCATCGGCTACTTTCTTCTAGAGATTCCCAGCAACCTGATGCTCGAACGCTTCGGCGCGCGGCGCTGGTTCGCACGAATCATGATCACCTGGGGCGCGATCACCATCGGCATGGCCTTCGTGCAAGGGCCGCACAGCTTCTATGTGATGCGCTTTCTGCTCGGCGCGGCCGAGGCGGGCTTCTTCCCTGGCGTGCTGTACTACATCACCCAATGGTTCCCGGTGCGCCATCGCGGCAAGATCCTCGGCCTGTTCATCCTTTCGCAACCGATTGCAATGATGATCACTGGTCCCGTGTCCGGTGGCTTGCTGGGCATGGACGGCATCCTTGGTCTGCACGGCTGGCAGTGGCTGTTCATCGTCATCGGCACCCCGGCAATCCTGCTGACCTGGCCGGTGCTGCGCTGGCTGCCGGACGGCCCGCAGCAAGTGAAGTGGATGGATCAGGCGGAAAAAGACTGGCTGACCGGCGAACTGAAAAAGGACTTGCAGGAGTACGGCCAGACCCGTCACGGCAATCCGCTGCATGCGCTGAAAGACAAACGCGTGTTGCTGCTGGCGCTGTTCTATCTGCCGGTGACCCTGAGCATTTATGGCCTCGGCCTGTGGCTGCCGACCTTGATCAAACAGTTCGGCGGCAGCGATCTGGTCACCGGGTTCGTCTCTTCGGTGCCATACATTTTCGGGATCATCGGCCTGCTGATCATTCCGCGCAGCTCCGACCGCTTGAATGATCGCTACGGCCACTTGGCGGTGCTCTATGTGCTCGGTGCGCTGGGCCTGTTCCTCAGTGCCTGGCTGTCGCTGCCGGTAGCGCAACTGGCGGCGCTGTGTCTGGTGGCGTTTGCGTTGTTCTCGTGCACCGCGGTGTTCTGGACCTTGCCGGGGCGCTTCTTTGCTGGCGCGAGTGCCGCGGCGGGGATTGCCTTGATCAACTCGGTGGGCAATTTGGGCGGGTATATCGGGCCGTTCGTGATCGGCGCGTTGAAGGAATACACCGGCAATCTGGCGTCCGGACTGTACTTCCTCTCGGGCGTGATGGTGTTCGGACTGATTCTGACCGGCATCGTCTACCGCGTGCTGGAACGCAAGCACGTGCTGCCCGTCGACCAGTTCGCCGCCAGCGCCCGTGGCGCGACCCGAACCTGACGGATCGACGCCGGCCCCTGTGGGAGCGAGCTTGCTCGCGAAGAGGTCGGCACATTCAACATTTGAGGTGACTGATACACCGCTTTCGCGAGCAAGCTCGCTCCCACAGGGGATGGCGGCGTTTTTGATGGAACAGGAGAAAATCATGCATCTGGTTCAATTCGAATTACCCAACGGCGAGCGCCGTGTCGGCGTGGTCGACAACGGTCAGGTCCGCGAAGTCGAGGACGCCCGCAGTGTCCGTGATCTGGCCCTGGCCGCGATCGAAGCCGGCAGCTCCCTTGAGCAGCAAGTGCAAAGCCTCGGCCTCGGTGCCAGCCACGACTACGCGCAGTTGCTCAAAGACCTGCGCATCCTGCCGCCACTCGATCACCCGGACCCGGCACACATGCTGGTCAGCGGTACTGGTCTGACCCATCTGGGCAGTGCTTCGGCGCGGGACAAGATGCACCAGCAGGCCGGCGATGAAGCGGCGATGACCGACACCATGCGCATTTTCAAATGGGGCGTGGAGGGCGGCAAACCGGCGGCGGGGCAGGCCGGCGTGCAACCGGAATGGTTCTACAAGGGCGACGGCAGCATTGTCGTGCGTCCGGGGCAGCCGTTCCCGCTGCCGCCGTTCGCCGAAGACGCCGGCGAAGAGCCGGAGATGGCCGGCCTGTATGTCATCGGCAACGATGGCAAGCCGTATCGCCTCGGTTTCGCCGTCGGTAACGAGTTCTCCGACCACGTCATGGAGCGCAAGAATTACCTGTACCTCGCACACTCGAAATTGCGCAGTTGCAGTTATGGCCCGGAACTTCGTACCGGTGAATTGCCTCAACACCTTGCCGGCACCAGCCGAATCCTGCGTGACGGCGAAGTGCTCTGGCAGAACGAGTTCCTCAGCGGCGAGGCCAACATGTGCCACAGCCTGGCGAACCTCGAGTACCACCACTTCAAATACAGTCAGTTCCTGCGTCCGGGCGACGTGCACATTCACTTTTTCGGCACCGCGACCCTGTCGTTTGCCGACGGCATCCGCACCCAGCCGGGCGACACGTTCGAGATCAGCCAGGCCGACTTCGGCGCACCGCTGGTCAACGGTATCGCACCGGTTCAGGCGGCTTTTGAACCGGACAGCATCGGCACCCTTTAAGGAGATCCCATGACTCAGATTCTCGGTCACAACTACATCGGCGGTCAGCGCAGCGCCGCCGGCAGCGTCAAACTGCACTCGGTCGACGCCAGCACTGGCGAAGCCCTGCCGCACGATTTCATTCAGGCCACGGCCGAAGAAGTCGACGCCGCCGCGAAGGCCGCCGCTGCGGCTTACCCGACCTATCGCAGCCTCAGCGCCGAACGTCGCGCGCAGTTCCTTGACGCGGTCGCCGATGAACTGGATGCGCTTGGCGATGATTTCGTTGCTGTGGTCTGCCGCGAAACCGCGCTGCCGGCCGGACGCATTCAGGGCGAGCGCGGTCGCACCAGCGGGCAGATGCGTCTGTTCGCCAAAGTCCTGCGTCGCGGTGATTTCTACGGCGCGCGGATCGATCAGGCATTGCCGGATCGTCAGCCGCTGCCACGTCCGGATCTGCGTCAGTACCGCATCGGCCTCGGCCCGGTCGCCGTGTTTGGTGCCAGCAACTTCCCGCTGGCGTTCTCCACTGCCGGTGGCGATACCGCAGCAGCACTGGCCGCCGGTTGCCCGGTAGTGTTCAAGGCCCACAGCGGCCACATGGCCACCGCTGAACTGGTCGCCGACGCGATCATTCGTGCCGCAGAAAAAACCGGTATGCCCGCTGGCGTGTTCAACATGATCTACGGTGGCGGCGTCGGCGAATGGCTGGTCAAGCATCCGGCGATTCAGGCCGTTGGTTTCACCGGTTCGCTGAAGGGCGGTCGCGCCTTGTGCGACATGGCTGCCGCACGTCCGCAACCGATCCCGGTGTTCGCCGAGATGTCGAGCATCAACCCGGTCATCGTGCTGCCGGAGGCACTGGCCACGCGCTCGGAAACCGTCGCCCGCGATCTGACCGCTTCGGTGGTTCAGGGTTGCGGTCAGTTCTGCACCAACCCGGGTCTGGTCATCGGTATTCGCTCGCCGCAGTTCAGCGCGTTTGTCCAACAAGTCGCCGCTGCAATCGGTGATCAACCGGCGCAAACCATGCTCAACGCCGGCACCCTCGGCAGCTATGGCAAAGGCCTGGAAAAACTCCTCGCGCACAGCGGCATCGAGCATCTGGCCGGTAATCCGCAGCAGGGCAATCAGGCGCAGCCGCAGTTGTTCAAGGCTGATGTCAGCCTGTTGATCAACGGTGACGAAGTGCTGCAGGAAGAAGTGTTCGGCCCGACCACGGTGATCGTCGAAGTGGCCGATCAGGCACAACTGAGCGCGGCGCTGCACGGCCTGCACGGTCAATTGACCGCGACGATCATCGGTGAGCCGTCTGATTTCGAGCAATTCGCCGAGCTGACGCCGCTGCTGGAACAGAAAGTCGGGCGCATCCTGCTCAACGGTTATCCGACCGGTGTCGAAGTGTGCGATTCGATGGTGCACGGCGGGCCGTACCCGGCGACGTCCGATGCGCGCGGCACGTCAGTGGGCACGCTGGCGATCGACCGCTTCCTGCGCCCGGTGTGCTTCCAGAACTACCCGGACAGCTTGCTGCCCGAACCACTGAAAAACGCCAACCCGCTGCGGATTCAGCGTCTGGTGGATGGCAAGCCATCGCGTGAGGCGATCTAAAGCCAAGCCGATGTCCCCTGTGGGAGCGAGCCTGCTCGCGAACGCGGAATATCAGCCAGTTATTTGTTAGCTGGCACACCGTCTTCGCGAGCAGGCTCGCTCCCACAGAGGTTCCAGCAGGGGCCTCTGGATCACATTGGGCTATCATTGGCCCTTTCCCCCCTAGAAAGACTGTTTGCCATGACTGCCCAAACCCTTCTCAACGCCCTCGAACACTGCGGTATGGTCGAAATCGATGGCCTGCACGCCTTCGAATTCGCCCTCGACGAGGTCGATAACCTGCACATCGAATGCATCGATGGCCGTGAAGCCAAGCACTGGAAATTCACCCCGGCGCAGGTCGCGGCGGCGACGTTCGATGAGACGCTGCAGAGCTGGCTGATCATCGGTTACGCCAGCGACACCAAGACCACGGGCGAGCATCGTCTGGTGTGCCTCGGCGACGTAGTCAGCAGCAGCGACGATGAGGATGACAATAATGAAAATGCGTAACTTCTGGCCTTTGCTGATGGCTGGCAGCGTCGGCGCGATGGGCCTTTCCAGCGCCAGCGCCGAGACCTTCCAGTTGCTGGTCGGCTCATACACCGCCGGTTCCAGCCAGGGCATCTACCGCATGCAGTTCGACAGCGCCACCGGCCAGATCGGCGCCAAGCCGCTGCAAGTGGTCAAGACCGAAAACCCTTCGTGGCTGACCCTCTCGAAAGACCAGAAGCGTTTGTTCGTGGTCAATGAAAACGGCCCGGGCCAGACTGACCCGGTCGGCCGCGTCAGCAGCTTCGCCATCGACCCGAAGACCCATGCGCTGAGCCTGATCAACCAAGTGCAGAGCCTCGGTAACGAGCCGACCCATTCCAGCCTCAGCGCTGATGCCAAACACCTGTTCGTCAGCAACTACTCGGTGATGGAAGATCCGGGCGGCACCCTGGCGGTATTGCCGGTCGATGCCGACGGCCAGCTGAAACCGGTGGTGCAGATGAGCGGCCACCCGGCCAGTCGGGTCAACCCTGAGCGTCAGGCCTCCAATCATGTGCACTCGACGGTGTCTTCGCCGGACGGGCGCTATGTGTTCTCCAATGATTTGGGCGCGGACAAGGTTTTCATCTATCAGTACGACCCGAAGGCCAACCCGCACTTGCCGCTAACCCCGGCGAAAACTGCCTCGGTAGCCTTGCCGGCCGGTAGTGGCCCGCGTCATCTGCTGTTCAGCGCCGACGGCAAACACGCCTGGCTGACCATGGAGATGAGCGCGCAGGTTGCGGTGTTCGACTACAAGGACGGCGTGCTGACCCAGACGCAACTGGTCGATCTGGCAGCGGGCCAGCCAACCTCGGACAAGGCCGGCGCGGCGCTGCATGCCTCGGCTGATGGCAAGTTTCTCTACGTGAGCAATCGCGGCACGGCCAATCAGCTCGTAGTGTTCGGCATTGATCCGGCGACCGGTCAGCTCAAAGAGCTGCAAAAGCGCTCGGTCGAAGGTGATCACCCGCGCGAGTTTGCCCTCGATCCGAGCGGTAAATTCGTCTTGATTGCCAACCAGAAGAGCAACCAGATTGTCGTCGTCGAGCGCGATGCCAACACCGGTCTGCTGGGCAAAACCGTGCAAAAACTGCCGATGGACGCGCCAAGCGATCTGAAATTCCTGGTGCGACAATAAGCCACAGGCCCCGGTCTACGGGGCCTGCATCGTTGTATTAATTGCACTGATAACGGCTAATGCTACAAAAGATTTCAAGCGAGCAACCCTCGAGCGTTACGTTTGCTTCACAGCCCGACCGGGCAAACCAAGCAAACGAACACGAGGGTTACCGCCATGAACTTCAATCTCTTCTCCGTCATCGCCGCTTCCGCCATTTCTGCCACCGTGGTATTGCCAGCCGGTGCCAACGTCGAAATCGCCAGCAAAAAATCCCACACCCAGAGCTACACCCAGAAATACCTGCAACAAAGCGCCAACTTCTACGCTGCGCTGGATCACAAAACCCAAGCCTGAGCGCACCGTTCTCCTGTAGGAGCTGCCGAAGGCTGCGATCTTTTGATCTTGTTTTTCATAAGCAAAATCAAAAGATCGCAGCCTTCGGCAGCTCCTACGCGTGTGCGCGGCATTTGGTTATAAGTTTCTTCAAGCAGGGGAATAGAGCCAGTAAATAATCAACGAAGCTGATATTCACCATTGCAAACCCTGAGTGGTTGCTTCGGCTTTTTTGATTGATTCTGTGGCCATCGAAACCTTTGCCCACGGAGAACACCATGGCCAGCGCAATCCTCACTTCCGCCAAACGCGGCGCCTACCTGGCCATCGGTCTGTACCTGGCCGTGGTGCTGTTCGTCAGCATCGGCGCACAGATGGAACACAGCTTCGACGCCCCGATCGACGTCGCCCACCCCGGCATCCAGTTCGAACTGCGCTCGCAAAGCGCGATGGTCGACAGGGCTGAACTCGCAGGAGTCGGCGGCGCATGAAAGGCTACAGACTCTGGGTCATCGCCAGCCTCGCGCTGATGACCAACGGCGCCTCACTGTTGGGATTTGGCCAGGGCTCGGTGGGTGGCTTGGCCCGGGCCATAGAGGCCAACCACAACATCGCGCACAACATTGAACGAGCCAACACGCTGGGGCTGATGGCCGGCAATCCACCGGCGAAAATCGCAGTCGATTTTCTCGGGCCGTTTGAAGTGGATTGCATGGCGCTGGGCATGTGCCAAGCACTGGCCTAATGATCGTTCCCACGCTGTGCGTGCAAATGCCTCAAGGGACGCTCCGCGTTCCAATGGGACGCAGAGCGTCCCCGGCTGCATTCCCACGCGGAGCGTGGGAACGATCAAGAGGGAGAGAGGGTTACTTCTTCATGATCGAGGTAAACAGTTCGGATTCGAGCAGGCGCTGCAACCAGGCCTGCAAGCGAACATAAGGCGTCTGCGCGAACCACTCGCGATCAACATGAGCGAACTGTCGCACGAAGGGCAGCAGGGCGATGTCGGCGAGGCTCGGATGCTCGGCCAGTAAGTAGTCACGTCCTTCAAGCAGCTCATCCAGTTTCTGCAGAAACAACGCACCTTCAGCTCGATAAGCTTCCATCGGCTGCTCGGGGTAGCGCTCGGCGTACTTGTAGCGATTCAATGCCGATTTGAAAATCTGATCATTACCCTCAATCAGTTTTTCCATCCAAAGCGCTGCGAACGAGTCGCCGGCCAGCAACCAATCATCCGGATCATTCTGCGCCAATGCCCAGCGCATGATCTGCAGACTTTCATCAATCACCACGCCATCGGCATTCAGCACCGGCACGGTGCCCTTGGGCGAGAGCGCGAGCATCTGCGCCGGTTTGTTCTTGAGGCTGACCTCAACGATCTCCACCGGCACGCCCGCATAACGCAGGGCCATTCGCGCACGCATCGCGTAGGGGCAGCGGCGGAACGAATACAGTGTGTTCATTTCACCTCCAGCGTACTCAGACCATTGCCCTGACGCCGCACCTGAATCTGCACCGGAATCCGCTCATGCATCTCCTGCACGTGGGAAATCACCGCCACCTTGCGTCCCTGCGCCTGCAAGCCATCGAGGGCGTCCATGGCCAGTTGCAAGGATTCCGGATCGAGGCTGCCGAAGCCTTCATCGATAAACAGCGATTCGATTTTCAGCGTGCTCGACGCCATCGAGGCCAGACCCAGCGCCAGGGCGAGTGATACGAGGAACGTTTCGCCGCCCGACAACGAATGCACCGAGCGCAGTTCGTCGCCCATTTCCGTGTCCATCACCAGCAGGCCGAGCATGCTGCCGCCGCGTTTGAGGCGATAGCGTTTGACCAGTTGGCGCAGCTGCGCGTTGGCATGATGCACCAGCAGATCGAGGTTGTAGGCCTGGGCGATCTTACGGAAAGTGTCGCCGGTGGCCGAGCCGATCAAGGCACTGAGCCGTGCCCAGCGCTGATACTCGGCGTAGGCGTCGGCGATCTGTTGGGCCAGCGCCTGATTGGCATTTTGCCGGCGATGGTCCTCAACCTGTTCGGCGCGCAATTCGGCGCATTGCTGCTCACTGACGGTGAACTGCTTTTGCAATTCGGCGAGGGCGCTGTCGAGCTGTTCCGCGTCAAGATCGCCGTCCTGCCGGGCCTGGTGATCGAGCAGACGCTGATCGCGCTCCTGCAACAAGACCTGGGCCTGTTCGATGGCTTTTTCGTTGTGCTGAAGGGTCTGGCGCAGTTCGGCGACTTGCGCGTCATCGAAGCGCAGCAAGTCTTCGAGGCCGCCGTCATCCAGTTCCGGATGACTGGCGCGCCAATCGGCGATCTTGCCGGCGAGTGCCTGGTCTTCAGCTTGCAGTGCTTGCAGGCGTTCCTGTTGGGCCTTGAGCTCAGCGGCGATCTGCACCAGTTGCGTGCGCACGCTTTGCAGCTCCTCAGCGGTGCTGGTTTCCGCGCTGCGCGCCTGTTCCACGGCGTGTTCCAGTTGCTGCTGCCAGTGTTCGGCGCTGCTGTGTTCGCCGATCAGTTGCGCGAGTTTTTCCTGACAGCGTTGCTGCTGCTCGGTCAACGCCGCGAATTGCTGCTCGGCGCTTTGCAACTGCTGAGTGCGCAGCTGCTGGCGATCCTGTTCTTTTTCCAAAGTTTGCTGGCGTTGCTGCTGTTCGCTCAGCTCTTCCTTTTGCTGTTCAAGCTGAGCCAGACGCTCGGCGATCTGCCGGTCCAGCTGCATGAACGTTGCCGCCGGCTCCAGGCGCAAGGCTTCAAGCGTGTCAGCGGGCAGCAGCGGGCCGAACGCGGCAAGTTCTTCTTCCAGGCGCTGACGATCGCTGTTGAGTTCATGCTGCTGATGGCTCAGCTGTTGCGCCGCTTGCTGATGCGCCGCTTCAGCCTGACGCAATTGCTGCGACAAGCGCGCCGCGTCCTGTTGCAAGGTGAGCAGGGCGCTCTGGCGTTGTTCGTCCTGAGTGATGCTCTGGTTCAATTGCTCGGTCTGGCGGCTGAGCCAGGCGTCGCGTTTGTCAGCGTCCTGGTTGAACAGCTGCGCGGCCAGCGGATGCGCGTCAAGACTTGGCGCGAGGGCTTGTTGCTGGGCGGCGAGTTGTTCCTGTTGTTGCAGCAGCTCTTTCTGTTGCGCGATCACGCCACCGACTTCGCCGCGCAGCTCGATCAGTTTTTCCTTGAGCTGATCGACCACTTGCTGGGCGTTGGCCTGCTCGTTTTCATCGTGACGGCCAAGGCTTTGCAGCAGTGCTTCGGGCTGGTGATAGGGATGCTCGTTGCTGCCGCAGACCGGGCAGGGCTGATCGTCCTGCAACTGCGCACGCAACTCTTCGACACTGGCGCTGCGCGCCAGCCGCTGACGTTCAAGCAGTTCGCGAGTGACGCTGAGGGTCTGCTCGGCGACGGTCAGTTCGGCCTTGGTTTTCACCCCGTCTTGGGTCAGGCGTTCGCGTTGCTGCTGCGCGTCGAGCTGACGTTGTTGCAACTCGGCGCTGCGCTTGTCGAGATCCTGCTGAGACGCCCACAAGCGCGCCAGGTCTTCGACTGCGCGCAGCTGTTTGCGGTTGTCCTGCAGCAAGGTGCCGAGCAGGCCGATCTGTTCGGCGACTGCGTCCGGCTCTGCGCCAGCCTCTTTGAACAGCACTTCCAGTTGCTGTTTGTGCGAGGCCAGTTGCTCAGCACTGCGCGCGGCGTTCTGTTCGAGGGACGCCAGTTCGCTCTGGCCCTTGTTCAAGCGGTTGCCGATCAGCATCAGCTGTTGCAGACGATCGCGATAGGCGCTCCAGGCATCGCTCAACGGCGCCAGATGGGCACTCTGCTCAAGCTCGGTGGCGATGCGTTGCAAACGCTCGGCGACCTCAGCCTGTTTTTCCTGCAAAGCCTGAATCGTGCTCTGGCCATCCTTGAACGCTTGCTCGGCCGCTTGCCGGGCTTCGGCGCTGCTGGCGGTGTCCTTGATCAGGCGGGCGAGGGTGCTTTGCTCTTCGAATGCCTGACGCAGCAACGGCGCGTTTTCGCTCTGGCGCTGTTGCGCTGCGCTCAGGGCGACTTTCGCTGCGTCGAGGTTCTGTTCCAGTTGCGTCTGGCGTTCGCCCAACGCCGCGTGTTGTTGCGTGTGCGCGGCAATCTGCGTCGCCAGTGGCGTCAGCAGCGCATCGAGCTCAGCCTTGCGCGCGAACTGATGACGTTGCGGGCCAAGCTGTTCCAGACGCGCCAGTTTCACCCGCTCGCCGGCCAGTGCCTGCCACTGCTTTTGCGCGGTTTGCAGTTGTTCGCTGGCGGCTTTTTGCGCGTCCTGCAACTGACGCAAATCCTTCAGCCAACTGTGTTGTTGCTCAAGTTGTTTGAGCTGCGCCTGTTGCGCCTTCATCTGTTGCTGCGCGGTGTTGAAACGCTCGTCGAGTTCGGCGCGGGCTTCCGGTGCCAGCGGCGTCACACCGGTGGCCTGATCCTGCAACAGCTTGTGTGCTTCGCGGGCTTCTTTGGTCTTGTCGAAGGCGCGACGGCCTAGGCGGGTGTAGAGCGCGGTGTCGGTGAGTTTTTCCAGCAGTTCACTGCGGTCGTTGTCGTCAGCCTTGAGGAACGCACTGAACTCACTCTGCGCCAGCAGCACAGCGCGAGTGAACTGTTCAAAGTTCAGGCCCAGCGCGGCTTCCAGCTGGGTTTTGTATTCGCCTTTCTGGCTGGCGAGCAGTTGATCCTGATCGATGTCGCGCAGGCTCTGCCGACTGGCCTGGAGCTTGCCGCCAGCCTTCTCGCGAGCACGATTGGCTTCCCAGCGCGCGCGATAGCGGCGGCCATCGACGCCGACAAAATCCACTTCGGCATAGCCTTCACCGGTGCCGCGTCGCAGCAAGGTGCGCGGGTCGCCAGTGGCGATTTCACCGTCAGCATCCGGGACTTTGGCATCGCGGCCGGTGTTGTTCAGGCGCGGTACAGCGCCAAACAGCGCCAGGCACAAGGCATCGAGCAACGTGCTTTTGCCAGCGCCGGTCGGGCCGGTGATTGCGAACAGGCCGGCGCTGGCCAGCGGTTCAGCGGTGAAATTGATCTCGAACGGCCCGGCCAGCGAGGCGAGGTTCTTCAAACGAATGGCGAGAATTTTCATGGCTGCTCGCCCTCCAGTTGCACGTCCTGCAGCAGTTCGGCGAAGTCCTTGAGCGTCTGCTCGTCGACCTCGTTGCCGTAATTGTCGAGCCAGGCGCGGCTGAACAGTTCCTGCGGGGTCAGTTGATCAAGTTCGATCAGCGCGGTGCCGTCCTCGCTGCCGTCAGCACCACGGTTGCCGGCGTATTCAGCGGCGATGCGCACCAGACGCACGGCTTTGCCTTGCAGCGCAGTTTCCACTTGATGGCGCAGATCCGGCTGCGGCTCATCGAGGCGCACGCGCACTTCCAGCCATGGCTGGCGCTGGGTTTCGGCGAGCAGATCGATGTTCGGCAGGTCGGCCAGTTGCAGCAGAATCTCGGCCAGCGGCGCCGGCCCGATGCGCTGCAAATTGACCGAGCGCGGGATCAATTTCGGCTCTACGCTGACCAGGGTTTCACCGTCGAGGACCACATCGAGAATCTGATGCTGATAACCGATTTCGGAGAACGACAGCGGAATCGGCGAGCCACTGTAGCGGATGCGCTCCTCGCCGTTGACCTTCTGCGGTTTGTGCAAATGGCCGAGGGCGACATAGCTGATGCTTTCGCCGAACAGGCTGGCGGGCAGGGCTTCGGCATTGCCGATGATCAGGCTGCGCTCGGAATCCTCCGACACCGAGCCCCCGGCCATGTGCGCGTGGCTGATAGCGATCAACGCCTGTCCGGGCTGACGCTTGGCATTCGCCGCCGCGATCAGCCATTCATGCACCTGACCGATGCCGCGCAGATAGTTGTCGCCCAGATGCGCGCCAGTGACCTCCGCCGGGCGCAAGAATGGCAACGCCAGACACCACGCGGCGATTTCTCCCTGGGCATTCGGCAGCGGCAGCAACAAACGTTCGGCGTCGAGCTGCCCGTCATCCAGCCACAGCACCCGACCCAGCGCGTGAGTACGCAAACGCCGCATCAACGGCGCCGGCAGCTCGATCCGCGAGCCGGAATCATGGTTGCCGGCGATCATCACGATGGTCAGCAGCGGCTGCTGTTCGTGTGCGCTGACGATGAAATCGTAGAGGCGTTCCTGAGCTTTGACCGGCGGATTGACCGTATCGAAGATATCGCCGGCGATCAGCAGCACATCCGGCTGCGCCAAGTGCAACTGGCGCAGCAGCCATTCGAGAAAACACGCGTGCTCGAAATCGCGCTCCTGGCCGTGCAGGTTTTGCCCAAGGTGCCAGTCGGAGGTGTGGAACAGACGCAAGGTGGACTCCGCATTTTGATCAAGAGGGTGGCCGCGAGGAACAAAGGGCGGCGAGAGGAGGGGAGTTTACTGGCAAATCACGCCCCTTGCCTTGTCGTGTGTCTGCTTGCACCGACAGCGGCGAATATTTCGGTAATCTGCCGATGCGGCTGGCGCTTGTGCATCTGCCGCACTTGTTCGCTCAGTCGCAACAGCTCTTCGCTGGGCTTGGCCCATTGCTCTTTCGGCAATGGCTCGGACCATTCGCGCATGATTTCCGGCAGCGCCTGTTTGCCGATTCTTTCCAGCCGACGAATTTCCCATTCGAGCAGACGGTTTGGAATCGTCCATAAAGTCATGACGTGATACAGGTACCAGAAGAACCCCGACAACCGCGAGCGGCGGCCTTCACGGATCTGCTGATGCATCCGCGCGCGGGCGTTACGGAAAGTGTGCAGGCCTTCGTGAGGCGGGTCGTCCGGGCCTTGCAGATCCTGCAAGTCCTGGATGGATTTTAGGTCGTTGACTTCGTACTCCATGTAACCGCGAATCGCTTCCCAATGACTGATCGCGAGCTCCAGGCCGGCGCATTGGAATTCGAGGCTGGTGAGAGTTTCGCCGTGATGAAAACCGATGCCCATGCCGTATTGGCGATGGACGCCGAACTGGCTGGCACCTTGGGCTTCGATGATCCAGGCGCTGAGCGATTCCCATGGAACGAAGACTGGTTCGGTGGCGCCTTCGGGCATGAAGCAGACTTCGCGGCGTTGACGGTTGAAGCGGGTTGGGATGAGGGAGAGGCGTTTTTTGTGGACGTGGTGCCAGACGCCCAGGTTAATACACAAACAACAAAAAATGGTCAAAGAGCCCGTACCAATCAAAGCATCGAAAACTCCTTCGATGGCGCCGCATATGTCATTCCACCCCGAACCTGCCAGAAAAAACATAAAACCAGCAATTGCGGGAAAAAGGCACGTGATCATGAAGGTTGCACTAAAGGGCAACCCTACTGTTACCTGCCACATGAACACTTGCGGCGGTCCTATCCCGAATTCCATGAAGACGTGATTCAGTTCACCGATTTGCGGTCCAAAGGGTTGCTGTACGGTAGGCAATGGCAACGGTGCCAGATAAGTAATTTTTCCGCTTGGAAACGGTTCGATATCTCCCGCCTGCCTGGCCTGGTTGCTTGCGTTGTCTTGGTCATTCGGCATGGTCGGCTGGGTCCAGAAACTGTGTTTCGATGAACAGTACAGGTGGTTTGTCTTTTACAAGCTCAGGTGAAACCACCGGAAAATGACCTTTCCCGCGAGGCTCAACATGTATCACCCGAGTTCGTGATACCCATTGACCATTCTCATCCAGAGCCTGAATGCGGATGGCCAGCTCGAGTGTTTCTTTTGCTGGGGTAAATTCCGAGTCGGGCGCTACCGGGTACTGAAGACAGAGCACCAGTCCCTCCGGCATGGACTTGACGATGCGCAGACTCTTTACGATTTCGTCGCTGATGACGTCCCGCTGTTCTCGTGGCGTTCCTCGGCTGTGTAATGGAACTGAAATGCGGTGCGCGCCGATACCTAAGTGATGCGTCGGCTTCCCACCCAAGGGAGGTGTCAGATCCTTCAAGGTCAATCGAGGCAGGACCAGATGGATATCGCTGGGCTTGGCTTTCAGCAGCAAGCTTTTAAGTCGAGAGTCATGCGCTTGCACGCCGAGTTGCACATAGGGCGCGTGAATCAAAAAAGCCAGATAATTTTGATAATCCTTGAGCGAATGATCACCACGCATATCCGGATCCCGGCTCCATGGAGTTATTTTCAGCCATTTATCATGCGCGCTGATGTTGTAACGGCTGAACAGCCAGACCCCCGATAGTTCAAGCACAGTGAATAACGCACCGGCCAGGTTAAAACGAAAGAAAACAGTAGACAGGCGTGTGCCAGCAGCGGCCCAGGCTGCGGCTCTTGCCGCTGCGTTTTCGGCGATCAAAACTCTGTGCCCGGCGTGAATGGTATGGCTCAAGGCATACCCGTTATTGGCAGTTGAACCCAACGCGCCAATCGCGGCCAACGCAGTGCTTTTCTCGGCGTGAAAGCTTCCGCCGCGAACGGCCTGTTGCCAGTTTGCATAATGGCTTTTCACGCTTTGCAGCGAAGACAGGAAACCCAAGGCATAGGTGAAACTGCCCAGACCAATATGCAGTTTCCCCAACTGCACATGCACGTTTTTCAGCGCCGCCTGCTGAAGATTCGTCGCCAGAAATGAACTGCGGTTTTTCAAGGCTGTATCCCCAAGACTTTGCGCGGCAGTAAATCCTGCAGCCCCAGTAGCGACAATCGCATTGGCGAATGGCTGCCAAACCCGTTTATTCGCGGTTTGCCTGCGCAGTTCACGCAAAGCCCCCACCAAATTCACCACTTGCACCAACACCACCAACAACCCCATCCCCTCCGTCCGCACCAGACTCGCCTTCGAAACGCCCGCCACCCCCGCACGAATATTCTCCAGCAACCCACGCAATTCCCCGTGCTGCGCCGGCGGAAACACCACCGTCACGCCCGCTTTCGCCGGGGTGGCGCCATACAGTCGCGCCGAGCGATCCGGCAGTTCGTCGATCGGGCTTAACGCTGCCGCCAGCCTTCCTTCGAACAAGGCCAGTTGCGTGCGCACGCGGACGATTTCCTGCTGCAATTCCACCGCCCGGGCGGTTTTGTGGCCCTGGCGGTTTTTGTTGTGGGTGAGCTGGTTGCGTTCGCGGTTGAGGGTCTTCAGGTAGTCGCGTTCGCGCAGCACTTCCTTGATCGTGGCTTGCAGCGCCGCTTGCTCCGCCGGGGTGGACACGGTGAAGGTCACGCCGCTGGTTCGCGCGGCGTCGAAGACGCGCAGGCGCAGGGCCTTGGGCAGGCGCAGGAACAGTTCGTCGAGGTCGGGGATTTTCTCGCCGGCAAGATCGAAGCCTTCCAGCGCCCGGCTCAGGCCGAGGTTCAGCGCCGGGCTGTAAGTGTCTTGCACCGCGTCCGCCAAGACGCGACTGTGTGCGGGCAGGTCGTCCAGTGCCGGCAGCTGCGGCTGCTCGATGCTCTGCAATTTGGCCAGCCAGTCCGGCAGGTTGTTGAACATCGCCATGCCGGCGTTGAACAGCGTTGAATATTGCCCGGCCTGCTCGGTCTGCAAGCGCAGCGGCAAGGTGTAGAACAACGGGCGGGTCAGTTGCGGGTGTCGTTCGAGGTAACCGAGCATTTGCTCATTGGCCGAGTCGCTGCGACCGATGTCCTTGAGGCAGGCATATTCGCTGGCGAGCGCCTGATCGATCTGCACTTGCCCGTCGAAATACCACGCCGAGCGATGGAAACGCTCTGCGCACAGCAGTTGCGCGCGGTCGGCGGTGATGCGTTCGAGCAGGCGATTCCAGCGTCCGAGGTTGTCGCGATGACTGTTCAGCACCTCGTCCATGGCCGGACGTTCGATCAGGTCGTTGATGCCGCGTTTGCCGCTGAGCAGCGGGCCGTCGAGCACGTCTTTCATGCGTCGGTTCTGATCCTTGCCGAGCTCGACCAGTGTGCTGAGGTGGCGCTCGACGAATTCGGCGGGGGCCACTTCGAGAAAATATTCGCGGGTGTAAAAGCGTCGGTCCGCCTCGGCGGTGACGCGAGCGTGCGCGGTGAAATCAGGGGCGACGCCGTCGAAACGGTTCAGCGCCAGTGACTCGTCCAGTGCCTTTTCGCGCTGTTGCTGCAGTTCAGGTCGAGCCTGGGTATCGGTCGGGACAACCTCACCACCTTTGTTCAAATAGTCGAGCAGCGCCTGCCGGGTATTTTCCCGATCCGGCTCGGGCAATTGCTCCAGTTCAGCGAACAATGCCTGGGCGCGCGGATCATCGCTGGCCTTGGCCAAAGCGTCGAAGTCCTGAGATCCGAGCTGGCTCAGCGACTCGATGTAACTGGCCAGCAGATAGTCGCGCTCGTTGTTGTCGGTGTTGCTCCACTGCTCGATCCAGCCGACCACCAGGTCCTGATAATCGGCCAGATCGCGCATCACCCCGAGGTCGTCGTTGACCAACAGAAACAGCGTGTCGTCCTGATATGGCCCGCGCACCCGCCCGAGAAATTCGCCGATATGCGCCTCGCGAAAACGTCGCGGGTTTTCCCACAGATAGGGCTCACGCTCATGCTCCGGCGCATCGCTGACCTGCACCGTCGGCATCCGCGTTGCGTCGGCCTCGGCCACCGGTTTCGCTGTGCAGGCCACTTCCGCCAGCCACTGTTTCGCCTGGGCCACGGTGAGCAAATGCTCGCCGCCGATCAGACAATGCACCGGGCCAAGATCGACCGCCTGCATGAAGTGCTCGCGTTCCTCCGCGCTGTCCAGCACCTGTTGGCACTTCGCCGCGCTCAACTGCACGTCGGCAAAGGTCACGTAAAGGGTGCTCTTGCGCGAAAAGATCAACGCCGGACGTTCTTCGATGGCGCTGCGCTGCTCCTCGCTGACGCTTTTGCCGCGATGCAGCATTGCGCTGATGACGCCTTCAAGCACGCGGTATTCATAGAGCTCACCGCTGAGGCTGTCGACGATGTACAGCCAACCATCGCGCAGGCGGCGGATGCCCATGGGGCGCGTGGTCAGGGTGTACGGCAGCGTGAGTTCGCTGCTGGGGTCGAAGGGTTTTTCGACAAGGCCGTACGCGAGGGGTAGCAGTTGCACGTGGGTGTTGCGCAAGGGGCAGGCGGCGGGGCCGATGATCGGGGCTTTGGACGCGGCGGCTGCCGCGAGGTTGGCGGGGTGCATCATTGAGCACATTTCCCTGTGTCTGTTTGTGACAGAGAAATGTGCGTGTATCTGAAAAACGACAGCAGTCAGATCTTTCTGTGTTTTGCGTAGGAATCGAACACTCGGGATGAAACCTACAAGGGATCGTCCGAAATCTTACAGAGGTTACTTCGGATGAATCGTGAGTAACGCTGAAGGCCTACCCGCGCTCGCAAACCGACGCTGATAAATAGATCCGTTAACACGCTCATTGCCTACGGATTTGAGCTGTACCGCTCATCGAAATCGATTTTTCAACGCATCCATTAATTGACGCCAAAATAGTGGCCATCTAATATCGCGCCACTATTTTGATACTAGTGCGCTATTGCAGGGATGCCAGCGACTCTTTGCGCTCATCCGCGCCGCTTTCCTGCGGAGCATGGCACCTGATCAGACCGATTATTGCCCGTTGCAGGATCTTCTACATGGACGTTCGCCAGTACGCATTCCTCGCTCGCCAGCCTTCTGCCGTCGTGGCCAAACGCGAGCAGTTCCTCGGCATGCCCAAGCGCGGACTGGCGTTCCTGCTGGCCAACGTCATGTTCTGGCAACCGTTGTGGGCGCGGGCCGATGGCATCGTCGTTGCCAACCCGAATACCACGCTGGACCGTGCCGGCAACGGCGTGCCGATCGTCAACATCGCCACGCCCAACGCCAGTGGCCTGTCGCACAACCAGTTCCACGATTACAACGTCGGCGCACAGGGCGTCATCCTCAACAACGGCGCGGCACAGACCACGTACACGCAATTGGGCGGGCACGTCATCGGCAACCCGAACCTGAAAAACAGCGGTTCGGCGCAGGCGATTCTCAACGAAGTCATCAGCGGCAATCCGAGCCAGTTGCGCGGCTACACCGAAGTTGCCGGACAGTCGGCGCGGGTCATCGTCGCCAACCCCTACGGCATCACCTGCAATGGCTGCGGTTTCATCAACGCACCTCGGGTGACGCTGACTACCGGTAAACCAGTGCTGGAAAACGGTCGGCTGGATCGCTTTCAGGTCGATCAAGGCAGCGTGGCTATCGAAGGCGCGGGCATCAACGCAACCAATATCGACCGCTTCGAAATCATCACCCGCAGCGCCAAGATCAATGCGCAGATTCAAGCGCAGAACCTGACCATCGTCGCCGGTCGCAACGACGTTAACGCCGACAGCCTCAACGCCATGGCCCGCGCCGACGACGGTAGCGCCAAACCGCAACTGGCCATCGACTCCTCGGCACTCGGCGGCATGTACGCCGGAGCGATCAAACTGGTCGGCACCGAGGCCGGCGTCGGGGTGAAACTCGACGGCAAACTGATCGCCAGTGGCGGTGATATCCAAATCGACGCGAACGGGCAATTAAGCCTGGCCGACACCTCGACTACCGGCGCGGTCAACGTCAAAGCCGCCAGCCTCGACGCGCAAGCTCCGATCTATGCAGGCACGTCGCTCAACGTACAGACCCAAGGCAACCTGACCAACCGCCAGACCTTGGCCGCCCGCGACAGCGTGGTGCTCAGCGCCGGTGGGCAACTGACCAACGCCGGCGCCATCGAAGCCGGCGTCAATGCTGACGGCGGCCGTAACAGCAACGGTGACTTGAGCCTTCGCGCACAGAATCTGAACAACAGTGGCAAGAGCCTCAGCGCCAGCCGCAACCTGACCGTCAACGCCGCGCAAACCCTCAACAACCAGAATGGCCTGCTCAGCGGCCAGACCACGAGCATCACCGCCGGCACGCTGGACAACCGCAACGCCGGCAAAGTGCTGGGCAACAACAGCCTGACCCTCATTGGCAATCAGGTGCTGAACAATCAAGGCACGCTCACCAGCAATGGCAGACTCACCGGCAACATCGGTCAGTTGCTCAACAGCAACGGTGAACTTGGCAGCCAGAGCGACGTAGTACTCACGGTCACCTCGCTGGACAATGTCGCCGGCCTGATCACCGCTGGCCGTTTGCTCGACATCACCGCCCTCGGCGCCATCAACAATCGCACCGGACGGATCGGCGCGAAACAGGCCGTAGCGATCAAAGCGCAACAACTGGACAACAGCCAGCAAGGCCAGCTGACCAGCGAAGGCACGCTGACCACGCGCATCAGCGACCAGTTGAACAACCAGAACAAGGGCCTGATCCTGGCCAACGGTGCGATGGACGTGCAGGCCACGCGCCTGGATAACCGCGCCGGCAAGATTTCCGGTCTCGACACCCTGACCGTCAGCAGCGCGACCACCGACAACCGTGCGGGTGTGTTGCGCGCCGACAAAGCGATGACGGTGCTGATCGATAATCTCGATAACCGCGAAAAGGGCCGCGCCGAGAGCAAGGCAGCGTTGACCTTCGAAGGCAGTACGCTGAACAACAGCAACGGCGGCTTGCTGACCTCGACCGGACTGTTGAACCTCAAAGCCCGGGATGTCACCAACGATGCCGGACGGATTTCCGGCAAGGGCGATGTCGACGCCAGCATCGACAACCTGACTCAGCAAACCGGCGAACTGGTTGCCGAAGGCAATTTGAAACTCACCGGCAAGACTCTCAACAGCCGCCAGGACAGCCTGGTCGGGTCGCTCAAGACCCTGACCGTCAATGTCGACCAGATCGACAACCGCGCCAGTACGCTTTCGAGCCAACTCGACCTGCATATCGATGGCGCACGCCTGGACAACAGCGAGGGCGGCAAGGTGCTGTCCGACACCACGCTGGGCCTGAAAGTCGCGCAGATCATCAATGCCACCAATGGCCTGATTTTCAGCAAAGGCGCGGCGACGCTCAGCGGCATCGGTTTGAGCAACGTGGGCGGGCGGATCGTCAGCCAGAACACACTGGACCTGACCTTCGACAATGCCCTCGACAACCAGCAAGGCCTGATCAGCAGTGAAGGGCAGATGACCCTGAATCTCGGCAGCCTCGACAATCGCCTGGGCAAGCTGTCGAGCCTGGAAGCGATGGCACTGACCAGCGTCGCTGGCGTGCAGAATCAGGGCGGGCTGATCGCCTCGCAAAAGGGTCTGACCTTCACCAGCGGCAGTCTCGATAACAGCGACAACGGCATCCTCAGTGCCAAGGCCGATTCGACCCTGACCACCGGTGAGTTCAAAAACCGGCAGGGCGGCAGTCTCGCCACGGACGGCACGCTGCTGCTGACCACCGCGCACCTGGATAACTCCGGCGGCATCATCGGCAGCCAGAAAACCCTGCAGGCTTCCGTCACCTCGCTTAAGCAGGACGGCGGCGAGCTGTTCAGCAACGGCGACCTGACCCTGGACCTCAACAATGGCCTGCTCGATAACCAGCGCGGCAACATTCATACGCCGGGCCAACTGCTGCTGAAAAACCTCAAGGATGTGAACAACAGCGCTGGTGAAATCTCCGCTGCCAAAGCCTGGAACCTCAACGCACAAAGCCTGAACAACGACGGCGGCAAGCTGCTCAGCAATGAAAAACTCACCCTGGTCATCGACCGTGCGCTGAGCAACGTAAAAGGCCAGATCGCCTCCGCTGGCCTCCAAGCGCGCAGTGCCAGCCTCGACAACAGCGGCGGTGAGATTCGCGGGCGCGGCACGGTAGATTTCACCGTCACCGATCTGTTCGACAACCAGGCTGGCGTGGTCATCGCCGACGAGGGCCTGACGCTCACGGCGGCGCGTCTGGATAACCGTCGCGAGGGCCTGGTCGGTTCGACCCAAGCGCTGCAACTGGTCGTCGACCGTGTCGATAACCGCAGCGGTGAACTGTCGAGCAAGGCCGGCGTGAGCCTGATCGGCGCCTGGCTCGACAACAGCGACAGCGGCTACATGCTGGCGGGCGGCAATCTGGCGTTGACCGTCAACGAGGTGATCAACCGCAACAACGGCGTGCTGTCCGGCGCTACCGGCCTGACGCTGGTCGGCAAAAGTCTGGAAAACAGCGCTCGCCTGGCCACGCAACAAGACCTCGCCATCACTCTTTCGGGTGAGCTGAACAACGCGCAGGGCAGTCTGTTCAGCGAAGGTGCGCTGGCGATCGATGCGCAAAGCCTCAATAACGATGGCGGTACGCTGTCCAGCGCCAAAGCGCTCAGCGTCGACACACGCGGTGCGGTCAGCAACCGTGGCGGCCAGTTGCTGACCGATGCAGCGTTGACGCTCACCAGCAGCGCGCTGGACAACCAGCAGAAAGGCGTGATCAGCAGCAAAAGCAATCTGCACATCACTACCGGCGAACTCAATAACAGTCAGGCGAGCATTTACGCCGCCGATCAGCTTGAGTTGAGCGCCGGCAAAGTGACCAACACGGCTGGCAGCCTCGGCGCTGGCAATGCGTTGACTGCCGATATTCAGGGCCTCGATCAGCAGGGCGGCAAACTCTTCAGCAGCCACGCCAGCGTCAGCGTCGACCTGCACGGTGGTGCGCTGAACAACCACGGCGGGGTGATCAATGCGCCAGGGCAGTTGCTGCTGAAAAATCTCGCTGAGGTGAACAACCGTGGCGGCGAGATTTCCAGCGAGCAGGCCTTTGAACTGATTGCCAAATCGCTGGACAACAGCGGCGGCCAAGTGCTGAGCAATCAGAAACTGAGCCTGACCCTTGAGAAGGCCCTGACCTCGATCAAAGGCACGATCGCGGCAGCAGCATTGCAGGTTCGCGCGGCCAGTCTCGACAACAGCGATGGCGGCGTATTGCTCAGTGACAGCGATATCTCGGTGACCGTCGATGGCCTGCTCGACAACCACAACAAGGGCAGCATCCGCGCCGCGCAACAACTGACCCTCAACAGCACCGGCCTGAACAACCAGAACGGCACATTGGTGGGCGCCGCCGGCACCGCCATCGATCTGGGCACCACCGCGCAGGATCTCGACAACCAGGGCGGGGTGATCAGCAGCAAAGGCGCGCTGAGCATTGCGCACCTGCGCGACCTGAATAACCAGGACGGCGTGATCAACAGCAAAGGCGTGCTGAGCATCGCCACCCTGCGTGACCTGAACAACCAGAAAGGTGAGGTTTCCAGCGTCAACAGCTTCAGCCTTAGCGCCAACAGCCTGGACAATCGCGGCGGCAATCTGATCAGCAATCAGCAACTGACCTCCACCGCGGCCGAGCTGAAAAATCAGGGCGGACTGGTCTCTGGCTGGACCGGCGTGTCCCTGGCCGGCGGCACTATCGATAACAGCCTCGGGGGCGCGATCTCCAGCCAGCTCGGCAATGTCAGCATCGACCTCAGCGGCGCGCTGATCAACCACAGCCAGGGTGGCGTCGGCAGCAAGGGCGAGCTTTTCATCAAGGCCGCCAGCCTGAACAACAGCGCCGGCACGCTGACCAGCGACGGCAAGCAAACCCTGACCGTGCTCGGCGGCGAACTCAACAACGCCTCCGGTGGTTTGATCAAAAGCGCCGACGCCCTCGATATCCGGGCGGCGAGCCTGAACAATGCCTCGGGTAACCTGAATGCGAAAAACGCCCTGACCTTCACCGGCGGTGCGTTGAACAACAGCGGCGGCAGTCTGGTCGGCGATGATCGCGTCACACTCGACCTGCTCGGCGCGCTGACCAACGTCAACGGCGCGCTCGGCAGCACCGGGCCGCTGGTGCTGACGCGTTCGACCAGCATCGACAACCGTGGCGGCCAGATGATCAGCCAGAGCCTGCTGAGCCTGCTCACCAGCGGCGATCTGAATAACAGCCAGCGCGGCACCATCGCGGGCAGCGGCCAACTGAACCTCACCGCCGGCGGCCTGCTGCGCAACGACGGCGATGGCCTGATTTCCAGCGGCGCCGCCGACGCCATCCTCACCGCAGCCGCACTGAACAACGCCGGCGGCGCGGTGCAAAGCATGACCGCGCTGACCGTCAACACGGGCAACGGCGCAATCGACAACCAGGGCGGCAAGATCATCGCGCAGAACGGCGATCTGAACCTCACCGCCGCCAGCCTCGACAGCCGAGGCGGCGTGCTGTCGAGCCTCAAAGGTCTGCTGCAAACCCGTCTGACCGGTGTCCTGCGCAACGGCCAGTCAGGCAAGATCGAAGGCAGCCGCCTCGACCTGCGCGCACTGGGCGGCATCTACAGCGACGGCGGGCGCATTGCCGCCAACAGCGGCGACATCCTGCTCAACGCCGGCGGCAACGCCCTAGATAACAGTGGCGGCGGCATCTATGCCCGCGGCCAGGTGAACGTCATCGCCGGTTCAATGAACAACACGGCCGGCCAAGTCAGCGGCAGCCTCATCGACCTTGGCCTCGGCGGTAATCTCGCCAACAACGGCGGCCTGATTGAAAGCGCCAGCACCTTGGCCATTCGCGCCGCCAACCTCAACAACCAGAGCGGCAAACTGCGCGCCCTCGGCGGCAGCGGCAAAACCGATTTCCAGATCGGCAGCCAGTTCGACAACCGCAACGGCCTGGTGGAAACCGCCAACACCGATTTCACCCTCGCCGCACCGAGCTTGCTCAACGCTGGCGGCACAGTGACCCATGTCGGCCTCGGTGAATTCGGCATCTCCACCGCCAACGTAATGAACGCCGGCGGCTCACTGGTGACCCGTGGCGGCCTGACCCTGAACGCGGACAGCTGGACCAACAGCAGCGTGATTCAGGCGGGGCGGTTGACGGTGAATGTCGGCAATTTTGTGCAGACTGCGAGTGGGCAGTTGCTGGCTTCGAATCAGTTGGTGGGGCGTGGCGGGAACTGGACGAACGAGGGGTTGATTGCCAGTGATGGCGGGCTTGATATTCAGTTGAGCGGCAATTACGGCGGCAATGGGCGGGTGAGCAGTGTCGGCGATCTGGGGCTGCTGGCTTCGCGCATCGATTTGAGCAGCGTGGCGAGCATCACCGGTGCATCGACCGCCACGGTCACCAGCCGTGGCACCCTGTCCAATCTAGGCCGGCTCACCTCGGCCGACAGCCTGACCGTCAATACTGCGTCGCTGGTCAACAACGGGACGTTGGGCAGCGCTGGCAATCTGCGGATCACCAGTGATTCATTGCTCAACGAGAACGGTCTGATCTTCAGCGGCCGTGACATGAACCTGCGCGTCGGGTCGCTTACCAACCGTTACGCCGACATCTATGGCATGGGCAATATCAGTATTGCCCGCGACGACAGCAACGGCTGGAGCTCTTCGATCAATAACATTTCGGCGACCATCGAAAGTGTGGGTGATCTGAGTCTGTCGGCCGATCACATCGAGAATCGCAAGGATGTGTTTGAAGTTGCTGCCGGTGGCGGGCTGGTCTCGGGAACCATTGGTGTTCGATGCACGACGTGCACCTCGTTCAGTGGCATCAATTTCGAAAGTCGCCTGCCGAGTCACTTGGTCTGGGTTGAAAAATACCACTCAACCATTGTCAGGGATTCGGCATCAGGCACCTTGACGGCCGGGCGCGACCTTACGGGGAACGGACGCGAATTCATCAATAATGCGTCGGTTGTCAGCGCTGGTCGAAATCTTACATTCAACGTTGAGAATTTTACTAACCAAGGGGCGACGGCGGGGGATTACACCGTTACGCGTTGGCTAGATGCGCCGCGTGCAGCCCGAAGCTGGGGCTTCTGGCAGGACGTTTTGAATTACAACGCGGCCAACGATCCGGATTACGACTCCGGTTACATCGGAGCGCTGAACGGCAAAAGAACAATGGTTCCCAATATTCACGTCTGGGATATGAATGACGTTGAGTCGCTGACCCGGATTGGCGGGCGTCAGGGTGGTCGCGAAGCTATCAGATACCTCACGTTCGGCTCGATCGCTGTCGAATACGATTCTGGAAAGCTCCATTACGCTGCGCCCAGTTATGACACCGGCGTTCGTGCAGAGGCCCCGGACTTTCTCAAGAACGCGGTATTCACCAGAGACACCGTCACTGAAAGTACCCCGACATCGAATGCAAACGCGGTCGTCCAGGCCGGTGGCACCGTTTACATAAACGCAACCAACAAAATCGACAACGGTGTTGTCCGCAACGGCAACGCATCGGTCGGGGGAGCATCGCGCCTGGGGTCCACCCAACTGGCCGGCCAGGTCACGCCAACCGTCATTCGCATCAACGCGCAGCTACCTCCAGACCTGGCCCAACAGCAGGTCAACCCCCTGGCCTTGCCGGGCTTCACCTTGCCGAGCGGCGACAACGGCCTGTTCCGTCTGAGCAAAAAGGACGGTAGCGAACCGGCAATGGTGGCCGCCGAAGCCTGGAAGATCAGCTCTATCAGCGCCGCACCCTCGACTCATGCGGGCGGGATGCCGGTCCGACATGCGACCGAGTTCAAGATCGACGATAACGCCCTGGTCTCGGTGAAAAACCGTGAACTGGCACTGGCTGATCGTCAGTCGCTGAATCTCAACGACAAGACCGCAATGATCAGCGTCAATGCCGCCGAGAGCGGCGGACTTGTCCGGGTTTCAGCGCCTGATCGGGGCAATGTTTCCTTTGACGTGCCACGTGTACAGGGTCTGCCTGACACCAGCGTGCGCTCCAACCCACACAAATACCTGATCGAAACCAATCCGGTACTCACCGACCTGAAAAAATTCGAGAGTTCGGATTACCTGCTGCAGAAGCTCGGCTACGACCCCGACACTAGCGCCAAGCGCTTGGGCGACGGCCTGTTTGAACAACGCTTGGTGCAGCAGGCCGTGGTCGCCCGTACTGGTCAGCGCTTCATCGACGGCCAGACTTCCGACGAAGCGATGTTCAAGTACCTGATGAACAACGCCATCGCCAGCAAGGACCAGCTCAACCTGTCGATGGGCGTCACCTTGACCGCGCAGCAAGTGGCAGCACTGACCCATGACATCGTCTGGCTTGAAGAGCACGAAGTGAATGGTGAAAAAGTGCTGGTGCCGGTGCTGTATCTGGCCCAGGCCAATAACCGGTTGGCGCCAAATGGGGCACTGATTCAGGGTGGAGACGTGACCCTGATCGCCGGCGGCAATCTCGATAACGCGGGTACGCTGCGCGCCTCGAACAACCTCTCGGCAGAAGCAGGCAATAACCTCACCAACAGCGGCTTGATCGAAGCGGGCGAACGCCTGACGCTCAAGGCCGGCAACGACATCATCAACAAGTCCGGCGGCATCATTTCCGGCAAGAATGTCAGCCTGACAGCCACCAACGGCAGCGTGATCAACCAGCGCGACGTCAGCAGCGTAGATGTCAGCCGCGGTGGCAACGTGTTCCATCGTGACTACCTGGACAACGCCGCGCGAATCGAAGCAGCCAACGATCTGACGATCAAGGCCGGCCTCGATATCAATAACATCGGCGGTGTGCTCAAAAGCGGTCAGGACATGACGCTTGATGCGGATCGCGACGTCAATATCACTTCGGTCCAGAACCGGAGCACGAATGCGCGCGGTAGCAGTTTCCTCAATCAGAGCATCACGCAGCACGGCGCCGAAGTAACGTCCGGGCGGGATCTGTCGATCAGTGCCGATCGCGACGTGGCAATCGTGGCCAGTCGGCTGGATGCGAAACGCGACATCAGCCTGAACGCGGGCAACGATTTACTCGTAACGTCGGCAGCGAATGAAAGTGAGTTTTCGGCGCGCAGCAAGCGCAAGCAAGTCGAGTCGATCAACGTTTCCCAGCAGTCGAGCGTTATCAGCTCAGGTCGCGATATTGCTGCCAGCGCCGGAAACGACCTGAATCTGATCGCGAGTCGTATCAGCGCCAGCAACGAGGCGTATTTGTTCGCCGGTGATGACGTCAATATCGCCACCGCAGAAGACGTCGACTACGACTACTACTCGAAAACAAAAAAAGGCTCCTTCGGCAAGAAAAAGTCGACGATGAGTGAGAGTGAGACGGTCCTGTCCGTCAGTTCGACCGTCGAGGCGGGCTCCAAACTGGTTGTCTCGGCCGGGCAGGACGTCAATCTGACCGGTGCCAAACTCAGCAGTGACGGCACTTTGCTAGCTAGCGCTGGCCGCGACATCAACTTGCTTTCAGCTCAAGACTCTTACAGCCAGGCCAGTGCGTCGTCGAAGAAAAGCTGGAACAGAAGCAAGTCCAGCAGTAGTGAGCAGACGCAGACGCGTCTGAACAGCACCGAACTCAGCGCCAAGGATATCGAGCTCAAGTCGAGCCACGACATTACCCTGCAGGCAGCTGCGCTGCGTGCGGAAAATGAAGTGAAGCTCACAGCGGCCAATGACGTTCTGATTGGCACGGCTGAAGAAACCCTGACTTCCAGTCAGTCGAAAGGCTCCAGCAAGACAGGGATGACGGTTACGGGGTGGCTCTCCAATACGCAGAAAACCCAGCGATCGCAACAATCGTCCACGCAGAGTACCGGCAGCGATATCAGCGCTGGCAGCATTCAAATCAACAGCGGTCGTGATTCTGTCGTCGAGGGCAGTACGTTGGTGGCCGACAAGAATATCGGTATCGATGCAGGGCGTAATCTGGAGATCACCAGCGCCGAAAATTATGCGTCCTCAAGCTCGAAATCCGGCAGCAAAAAAGTCGGCGAAGTCGGCTCGTGGTGGCAGGGCGCGACCGGGATCGTCAAAACGAAAGAGACCAGCGACAACACGTCGACTCGTCAGTCGGGCAGTCAAATCGCCTCCCTCGGTGGCAACATTTCCCTGTCAGCAGGTGATCATTACACCCAAAGTGCGAGCCAGTTGGTGACTCCTCAGGGTGATATCGACATAAAAGCCAAACACGTCGATATCGAAGCGGGATTCGACACGCTCAACTCCAATAAAACCGCCAGCACGAGCCGTACGGCAATCGGCGGGACCGTCAATATTCCCCTGGTTGATGCTCTGCGTGGCATTCAGCAAATGGGTGAGGCGGCGCAGAAAACCAGTGATGACCGCATGGTCGCACTGGCTGCGGTGAACGCGGCCATGAGTGCCAATCAGGCAATGGATGCCGGTCAGGCAATGATGCAGAACCCGGTGGGTGGCATTAAGGTCAGCGTCAATCTGAGTAACAGTCAGAGCAAGATGAACAGTAGCCAGAGTGGCCGCAATGTTGTTGCCAGCGATGTGGTCGCGGGAGGCAAGGTCAACATCGTTGCAACGGGTGCCGGCGCTGACAGTGACATCAATGTTGTCGGCAGCCGGATCGAGGGCGGTGGCGATGTAAGCCTGAAAGCCGATGGCGAAATCAATCTGTTGTCCGCGCAAAACACCGCGCATCAACAAAGCGCCAACAGTAACAGTGGCTGGAGCGCAGGCATCGGTTTTGGCTTCGGCGAAAGCAACGGCATTACCTTCGAGCTCGCCGCTAACGTTGGACGGGGCAGCAGCGATGGCGATGACGTCACCCACACCAATACCTCGATCAAGTCAGGCCAGACGCTCAGCCTGGAGAGCGGTGGCGACACCAACATCAAAGGGGCTGTGGCTACGGGGGAAACGGTCAAGGTGAAAGTCGGCGGTGATCTCAATGTCGAGAGCCAGCAGGACACCAGCACCTATACCTCCAAACAGATGAGCGCGAATGTCGGAGTGAGCATTTGCGTGCCGCCATTCTGCTACGGCACCAGCAGCGTCAGCGGCGGCATCGCTGCGCAGCACATGCAAAGCGAGTACGCCAGTGTTTCCGAGCAGTCGGGCATCAAGGCAGGCGACGGTGGTTTCCAGGTTGAAGTCAAGGGTAATACCGATCTGGTCGGGGCTGTGATCGCCAGTACCGACAAAGCGGTCGCTGACGGTAAAAACACCCTTAGCACTGGCACGCTGACTAGTTCCGACATCAAGAACAAGGCTGATTACGACGCCAGCAGCATCAATTTGAGTGGTGGTTATGGCGGCGACATCGGCCGAGACAAAAATGGTAATGCCAGCGCCACCGCCAACAGGGGGGGGCCAGTTGTCGCCAGCAAGGATGGTGTAAGTGCCACCACACCTGTGGTTCTCTTCGCCAGTGATAGTTCCAGTAGCACCACACGCAGCGGGATCAGTGGTGCTGCGGTGACCATCACCAATGGCGCTAAACAGCAGGAACTCACTGGGCAGACTGCGGAGCAGGCCACTGCGGCTATAAACCAGGACGTTTCGAGTGATCGCGATGGCAGCAATAAACTCAAACCGATTTTCAATGCCGAGGAAATCGATGCGAATTTTGAAATTGTCGGCAAGTTTGTGCAAAACGTTTCTCAGTTCGTTGAAGACCGTGCGCGGGAGATTGATAACAAGAAAAAACAGGCTGATCTTGAGTTGGCGGCTTCCCTGAATCCAAACCTCTCTGAGACAGCTCAGCTCGCTCATCACGAGAACTACATACAACTCCAGCAGCAAATCAAGGAGATCGGTGATAACTGGGGCGCAGGCGGTACTTACCGTCAAATCGCGACAGCTCTGGTCGCTGGCATAAGCGGCAACGTGAGTGGTAGCAGTGCGCAATTTGCGCAGAACATGGTAGTCAATTACGTTCAGCAGCAAGGGTCTTCTTATATCGGTGACCTGGTGAAAAAGGGCCTGAAGGAAGGAAGCCCTACACACGCCGCCTTGCATGCCATTCTTGGCTGCGCCGGTGCGGCGGCCAGTAATCAGTCCTGCTCGGCAGGTGCTTTGGGCGGTTCAGCAGCTAGCGTGCTGGCTGGATTGTTCGCCGATTCCGATCCAAATGAAACGGCGATAGAGCGCGAAGCCAAACGCAATATCATCACCAGCCTGGTGACCGGTATTGCGGCCATGAGTAATCCGAATGGCGCCGCCACAGCGAACAACGCAGCTACGGCGAATATCGACAACAACTGGCTGGCGACGCAGCAATACGTTCAGGCCATGAAAGAAATCGATGCCGAGCCCAATGTCCTGAAAAAATTGGCAATTGCGGCCAAGTGGCAAATTCAGTCTTCGCGGCAGGATTTACTGACCGGGTCTGGTGTACTCAAAGGTTTTACCGATGGTATGGCCGGGGCGGGGCTAGGAACCTTGGATAGCGCCGTCATGTTGATGAGGGATCCTGTACAGAGTTGGGACGCTGTCGTGGAGTTCGCTGGATCTGCTGAGGCTCAGGCGCTGCTGGGGGAGGCTATTGGTGCTGCGTTCAAATCGCAAATTGACCAGATCGGAAAAGCACTTGTCGAAGGCGGTGATGCGAACGCAGAAAACCTCGGCAGGCAAATGGGGCAAGCGGTGGCGCTGGTTGTGCAACTGCTGGCTGGCGGAGGGAGCAGTTCAGCAAATAGCGCGTTGACCCTTTCCCGGATGGGTATTGATGTCTCGGTCAACACTGTCAAAAAGATCGGGGCATCGTTTGATCTGGACACCGTCAAAACCCAGATCAGCAAGCTACCGGGTGCAGTGCGGGATACTGATGTACCGGTGGTGGATCCGGTTAAGCCACCCAAAACGGGTGGGGGGCTGGCGGGTAATGGCGAGGGCTTGTTTTCCAACGTCAATCGCACGCCCTATTCACCAAAAGGCGAAACGATCGGGCAGGCATTTGATTTTTCATGTGTTGCAGCAAGTTGTAAAATGGCCGCAAACTTGGTGGACACACCTGAGGCCTATATCAGACAAGCAATATTGATGGAGGCAGACGGCGCATTTCTTTCAAATGTTCCTAACGGATTGAAGGATCTGGGCTTCACCGGGACGGCTACGTATTCAAGTGATTTAACAGTGAAGACAATTACAAGTGCTACAAAAAGTGGTGCCGCTGTGATCGTAAATGTGCGAACCGAGCTGGGGGGGCTTCATGCAATTGTTGTGGACTCTGTGGAGAATGGAATGGCTGGTATTCGCGATCCCTGGCCATTAGGCGTCGGGTCAACATACTCAGTGCCCGCAAACGCATTGGAAGGGATTCTGAACGGTGGTGTAATCGTTCATCCATAGGTAAATAAGTATCATGCAGAAGAAATGTGATTTGTACTTGTGTGAGGCGGTCGATGCATCGCAGCTTAACGTTATTCGATTGTTTGATAAGGCGTTTGTTTGCGAGAACGGAACGAAACTTTCGGGTTACCTATCCATTAGTGTCAATAGAGTTAAGCTGGTGGCAGTAGTCTCCGATTTCCGTCGGCGCCAGATACCGTGCTTCAGCGTGCCGGTTGAGTACCGGGAGGCCCGGATTTCATTTGAGGCTGCGTTGCAAATAGCGCAAGCACATGCGATGGAACAGGGGCTGGTCGGTGCGGAAAATCCAACGCCATATCCTCCGTTGTTCTGGTCATTTGTATTGGTTTCCAAGGGGGCTACGGAGAAAAAGACTGGTGGAGTCATCATGGTCGATCGCCTGGATGGCCACATATGGGGGCTCGAGGAATACGAGGAGTATATGTATGACTACAATAATTTATTCTAAAAAATGTCAGAGCAGAAGAGGGGGGTAGGTTGATTAAATAAACTACTCTTTCCTTTTTGGCTTTAAAATTTGATCGAGCCTTACGGTGATCTCTCAAACGTTCGCGGAGAGATCATGCATTCATTGATCCTGTTCCACAGGATTTCAACAGTAAAAGTTACTTCGGATAAAGCGGCGGTAACCCGCAAGCATAATGGGACAGACCACGTTTAGAAAGTGCTCCGAAAACGTAGTCTGTCCCCGTTTTACCCTGTGGTCGATACTGACGTTCTTCATCCTGTCAGCGCCGGCGGATATACCATTGAGCCTTCCTCGCCAAGCAGCACAGGGGGAAGCACAATTGAAAACGGGGAAGGGTGGAGCACTACGTCCCCAGCCGTAAATCCAGGCCCATCGCCAGGCAATATGTACAGCACGCCTGGAACGATAACGACGGAGTCAGGTGCCATACCTGACGCAAACGAGGTTCGGGCCGGGGAGGATCTGTCTCGTCTGGGTTATGATGTTACGTTCCTCGCAACCGCGTCATCCCAAGGAATTCAGGGGCAACGTACTGCTGATTTGATGATCGAAGGACTAGGCCCGATTGACGTGTATACCCCACAAAATCTTAATCCTTCAAACATCCTGAAAAATATCGAAAAGAAAGCGAGTCAGGCCAGTGGTGTGATTGTTCAGGCAGATATTTCCGTAGCGGATATGTCTTCGATAGCGGGTCGTATGTGGGGTAAGTCGAACGCTCAGAACATCAAGACGATATTTTTCCAGAAAGCCGATGGCTCTGTTGTTCGCTTTAACCGACCTCAAGGAGGTAGATAGTCATGTCGAAATTCGCTTGTATCTGCGGTCATGTGATTAACCTGTCCCATGGTACTTCTGAATCCGAGTATTCTCTGGTTCCAGAGACTACGATAGATGCTACAGGTGGCATCCTTTCAACTCGTGGACTCTCCGAGGAAGGATTTTATGACGCGATAAATGATGGGGCTTCTACTGTATATCGCTGCTCGAAATGTGGTCGATTACATTTAGATGAGGGCGGTGGAGTTTTCTCTTCATACGTTAAAGAGGAAAGTGTTCAGCGGTAGGCGTTGATGGAACAGCTGACGGCTCATCGCGGGGAATTGGATAGCTATCGATTATTTGGGGGGCTGGAGACTGATGAGGTTTCAGTTGTGACGTTTAATCGATAGCAGAATCAAAAGATCGCAGCCTTCGGCAGCTCCTACAGGGATTAAATGTACGAGCTGCCGAAGGCTGCGATCTTGTGCTTTTCACTTCGGATAAAGCGGCGGCAATCCACTCTCACTCACCGGATCCTGCACGCGCTCGGCGGCGGGAATAGTTCGAATCGCCCGCCACAAATCCTCACCCTGCCAATGCTGCCCGGTCTCGCTGTACAGCGCGCCGTTCAACCCATCCAACGCATCCGACAACGGCACAAACCGCGCCGCCATGTCCGCCAGTGTCTCCGGCTGCTGCCGCGCCCAGGCGTCCAGTGCCTGGCGGGTGGCGTGGGGGTCGTTGGCCTGGCTGGCGCGTTTGATGTCGTCGAGCAGGGTGCGTGGGCTCGGGCCGGTCTGGGCGGCGCGGTGGATTGCCGGTTGCCAGCGGGCGCGCCACCAGAGGCCGAAGCCGAGCAGGGTGGTGCAGGCGAGGATCAGGGTGCTGAGTTTCCACCACCACAGGGTGTCGTTGTCGGGCGTGCTCGGTTGCAGGGTGCCGGCCGGGGTGTCGATTTGTAGGCTCGGGTTGTTCGCCACTTGCAGGGCGCGTGCGGGCAGGCTGCTGTGTTCGAGGTGGTCTTCGAAGGTGTTCCACCAGACCACGTCGACGGTTGGCAGGTCGATCGCGCCGCTGCGGCTTGGCACCAGGGCTTCGCGTTCTTCGCGGCTGCCGATGATGCCGCGGTCGCTGCTCTGGTTGCTCAGCACCGGTTGGTCGGGGTAGCGGCGCAGGCCGTTGACGTCGGTGGCGGGCAGGGCTGGCAGTTGCGAGCTGGCGAGGCCTTCGACTTTCAGGGTCAAGCTGCGGGTCAGGGAATCGCCGACCTGGGTGTGGTCCGGTTCCGGGCTCCAGCTTTCGCTGAGGCTGAGGTTGCGCGCCGGCAACCATGGCGCATCGACCGGGTAGGTCAGCGGTTTCGGTTTGACCGTCAGCGGAATCGACGCCGAGCTCACGCGCATCAGTTTGCCGGGTTTCGGCCCCGAGGCGTCTGCCGATGGCGCGGTATCGACCAGCGTGGCGCTGAACGTCTGCGGGGCGATCGTCAGCAGGCCGCTGTGTTGCGGATAGATCGCGTAGCGCATTTCGATCACGCCGTGGCGCAGGCCATTGATGTCTTTTTCGTAGGTGCGCGTGTCACCAAGTTGTTCGATGCGCGCATCGGCGATTTGCAGCGGGCTCAGGCTGCTGTCGTCGTATAGCGAAACCGAGTGATAAATGCGCAGGGTCAGTATGGCCTGGGCCTGCACGTAAACGCTGGTCTGATCGAGGCTGGCTTCGATGAACACCGGATCGAGGCTGTTGTTGTCTTCGCGGTTGTCGCTGGCGATCACCTGCACGGTGATCGGCTGGCTCTGCGCTTCGCCCAGTTGCAGCGGCGGAATCACTACGCTGCCATTTTCTTTCGGCAGCAGGGTGATGATCCAGCGTGTGGTCGCGCGGTTGTCGCCGTTGAGGGTGTTGAGCTGGTTGACCTGGCGCGTGCCGCGCACTTCGAACAGCGCTTCCAGCGCCGACAGATCGGGCTTGCCGAACTGGGTGACGTCGTCAGTTTCGAGGGTGAGCTCGACCGTCTCGCCGGAGTTCAGGCGACTGCGATCCACGCTGGCGGTCAGCTCGGCCGCCTGAGCGGTGGCCGTGCAGATCAGCAGGGGCAGCAAGAGAGCGGTGAAGCGGGTCATCGATTGTTTTCCTGATCCTGATGTTGTTGCTGTTCGTACCAGAATTTGCGCCTGAGCAGTTCGCCCGGGTCGTCCGGGATCTTGCCCAGCCATTGTTCGAGCGCCTGACGCTGCTCGCCTTCGAGGTTGTTCTCGCTCGGGCGCAGGGTCGGCACCGTGTCGGTTTCCTCTTCCTCGTTGCTACCGGGGATTTCGTGAGGGCCTGGCAGCGGCGGGGCGGTCGGCGGCGGTTCGCTGGCCGACTCGGCCGGTTGCGCCTCGCTCTGGGTTTCACTGCTCACCGCCGGAGGGGGCGCGGTGGTGGGCGAAGGCTCATCGCCGGGCAGACTTTGTTCGTTGGGCTGGTTGTCCGGTTCGGGCGGCGGCGGGGCGTTTTTCTGCTTCAGCAGGTTTTCCACCAGCGCCTTGTTGGTCTGCGCCGGACGCAGATCCGGTTGCAGTTCCAGCGCCTGTTCGTAGGCATCGATCGCCGCTTCCAGCTCGCCGCTTTTCGCCAAAGCGTTGCCACGATTGTAGTGGGCGCGGGCATCGCTGCCCTCGGCAAAACGCTGAGCGGCGCCACTGTAGTCGCCGGCCTCGTACAGCGCCACCCCTTGCCATTGATGATCTTCAAAATGCTGTGCGGCTTCGGCCGGGCGTTTCTGCTTGAGCAGGTGCAAACCTTGTTGATCGGGGCGCAGCCACAAGTCTTCGAAGTCGAAAGCGTAGCTCGGTTGCGGCAGGCACCACAGCAGCGGCAGGCAGAACAGCCAGCCGCGACGCCCGGCACACGCAGCCAGCAACAGCAGCGGCAACAGCAGCCAGTAACCCTGATCGGCCCACGTGTCGAGGCGCACGGTCTGCCCGTCGTCGCGCAGGCTGCGCGGGCCGTTGAGCAAACCGAGGGCGCCAAGATCAGCCTCGTCGAGACGCGCAGGGTGATATTCGCCGCCCACGCTGTTGAGGAAAGTCGCCAGGCCCGGGCTGTCGAGTTGCGGCACGCGGATCGCGCCTTGCTCGTCCTTGAGGAAGCTGCCGTCCTCCTGGGCGATCGGCGCACCTTCGGCGGTGCCGATGCCGAGCATCAGCAGTTGCGTCGACTCGCCATTCAGAGCACGGCGAATACCGCGCCGCTCCTCTTCGTTGAGCGACGAACCGATCAGCAGAATCCGTCCCTGTCCCAGCGCACCTTGCTTGAGCAAGGCCAGCGCCTTGTCCACGGCCAGATCGGCGCGGTGGCCGGCTTCCGGCATCAGCGACGGCTTCAGCGCGTCAAGCAGATTGCGACTGGTCGCCAGATCATCCGACAGCGGCACTAGCGTGTGCGCGCTGCCGGCATAGACGACGATGGCAGTCTGCGCATCGCTGCGCGCTTGCAACAAGTCGAATAGCTTGCGCCGCGCCTGTTCCAGACGCGTCGGTGGCGAGTCGGTGGCGAGCATTTCCGGGGTCAATTCGAGCACGACCACCAGCGGGTCGGCGGGTTTCTGGCTGGTCTGTTCGACGCGCTCCCAGCTCGGTCCGAGCAAGGCCAGGATGGTCAGCAACCACGCCACGCCAAGGGCGATCCACGGCAGTTTGCTCTGGCGCCCGCTGCCGCCACTGAGCAGCGCAGCGTGGAATGCCGGCGGCAGAATCATCTGCCAGCGACCGGCGCGTTTCTGTCGGTGCCAGAGTTGCCAGAGCAGCCAGCCGAGCAGCGGCAACAGCAACAGCCACCAAGGGCGGAACCAGTGCGGCCAGAGCGCGATCATCGGCGCCTCCGCAGGCGCAAACGCTGCAAGCGCTGACGCCAGTCCGGCAACGGACTTTGCAGATACAGTTGCTTGGTAAACAGGCGTTGCAGCGGGTTATCCGGCCACAGTTCGCGAACGACCAGCAACAGGCTCAACCACAGCGCCAACGCCAGCGGCCAGTGATACAAGGCTTGCGCCGGGCGTGCCTGAGTCGGTTGTTGAGTCACCGGCTCGAGCTGATCGAGGGTGTCCTTGATCGCTTGCAGCTCCAGGCCGTCATGGGCGCGGAAGTACTGGCCGCCGGTGATTTCGGCGATGGCCTTGAGTGCCGGTTCATCCAGATCGAGGCTCGGATTGACCCCGAGCAGGCCGGTCGAGCCGCTGTCCTCGGGATTGGCGCCGATGCCGATCGGATAGATTCTGACGCCTTCGCTGGCGGCCAGTTTTGCCGCAGTCAGCGGATTGATTTCGCCGCCGTTGTTGGCGCCGTCGGTGACCAGAATCAGCACGCGACTTTGTGCCGGGCGCAGGCGCAGGCGTTTCAGGGCCAGGCCGATGGCATCGCCGATCGCCGTGTTCTTGCCAGCGATACCGATCCGCGCTTCGTCGAGCCACACGCGCACGGTGCGCCGGTCAAAGGTCAGCGGCGCTTGCAGGTAGGCCTGACTGCCAAACAGGATCAAACCAACGCGGTCGCCGTCGCGGCTTTCGAGGAAATCACCGAGCAAATGCTGCACCAGCGACAGGCGACTGACTTCTTCGTCCTGCCACTGCATGTCTGGAAAATCCATCGAACCGGAAACGTCGACCGCTACCAACAGATCGCGGCCACTGGCAGCGATTGGCAGCGGTTCGCCAAGCCATTGCGGGCGCGCGGCGGCGATCAGCAGGATCAGCCACAGCAAGATAAACGGCGCCTGCTGCCGCCAGGCCGGCAAGTTGGCGCGGGCGCGGCGGCGGGCGAGGCCTTCGAGGTCGGCGAGGAAACTGACTTTCAGCGCCGGCTCGCCGCTGTCGGCCACCGGCAGGACGAGACGCATCAACCACGGCAGCGGCAACAGCACGAAGATCCAAGGCCAGGCGAACTCAAACATGTTTGCGAATCCACGTGTCGACCGCTTGGGTCAGGCCGGCGATGGCTTTGTCGTCGAGTTTGCATTCCGGCTTGTACGCGCCTTCGACCAGCACCATCCAGCGCGTCAGGCCGGCAGCGGGGCAGCGGTTATCGAGGAAGGCCAGCCATTTGCGGCCGTTGAGGGTGTGGCTCTGGCTGTACGGATAGTGGTTGCGGCACAGGCGTTTCAGCAGGCCGTTGAGTTGTTGCAGCCAAGCGCCGGCCGGGGCGCCGTCGTAAGGCTTGGGCATTTGCGCCAGTTCGGCGAGCGCGGCGATGCGTACCGGGTCCAGCGGCTGCTCGGCGCGTACCACCGGGCGTTTTTTCATCGGGATGAAGCGGCGCAGCTTCCACACGGCAAAACCCAGCAGCGGCAACAGCAGAAGCAGCAGCCACCAGCCCGGCGCCGGTGGCCAGAAGGCGATCGGCGGCGGCGAGATCAGCGGTTGCAGTTGTTCGAGGCCGTTCATCGACCTTTCCCCGGACGCTGCGGATTCAGGAACTCGCGCATCTGCTCGACCATTTCGCTCTGCGTGCTCAACGGCATCAGCAACACCCGCAGCTTTTGTGCGAGCAATTCCCAGCGAGCGATGCGCGCTTCGGCCTGGGCGCGGTAGGTCTGGCGCAGGTCGAAGTTCAGCGTGTCGATTTCCAACTGCGCGCCACGTTCGGCGAAGCGCAGCAGGCCGGCGGCGGGCAGCGCGTGATCGAGCGGATCGGACAGCGGCAGCATCAGCAGATCGCAATGCCGCGCCAGCAAACTCAGTTGTTGTTCGGCGCTGTCGGACAACGCGCGTTCATCGCAAATGACGATGGCCAGACTGCCCGGGCGCAGCACTTCCCGCGCGCGGCGCAGGGCCACGCCGAAGGCATCGCGATCCGGCTCGCGCTCGCTGTGCAGCGACTGATTGACCTTGACCAGACGGTTGAGCAATTGCAGCAGGCTCTGCTTGCTCCGGCGAGGCTTGATTTCGTAGTGTTCGTTGTCGCCGAACACCAGCCCGCCGACGCGATCGTTGTGCCCCAGTGCGGCCCAGCCGATCAACGCCGCGACCTGCGCCGCCAGCACCGACTTGAACATCAGCCCCGAACCGAAAAACAGCCGCGTGCTTTGCTCGACCATGATGAAAATCGGCCGCTCGCGCTCTTCGTGGAACAGCTTGGTGTGCGGTTCCTGCGTGCGCGCAGTGACGCGCCAGTCGATGGTGCGCACGTCGTCACCGGCCTGATACACCCGCACTTGGTCGAAGTCGACGCCACGGCCACGGAATTTCGAGTGATGCAGGCCGATCAGCGGGCTGCGCTGACTCGGCGTGGAAAACAGTTGCACCTCGCGCACGCGGTGACGCATCTCGATCAGCTCGGCGAGGCTGATGCGGATACCGGGTTCGGAGGGCAGGGCGGCGTTCATGGGGGTCAAGCGACGGCGACGACGTCGAGAATCCGCTGCACCACGCGATCCTGATCGATGCCAGCGGCTTCGGCTTCGAACGACAGAATGATGCGATGGCGCAACACGTCGAACAGTACGGCCTGAATGTCTTCCGGGCTGACGAAATCGCGACCGGCCAGCCAGGCATGAGCGCGGGCGCAGCGATCGAGGGCGATCGAGCCGCGCGGACTGGCGCCGTAGGCGATCCACTCGGCCATTTCCGGGTCGAACTTGGCCGGGTTGCGCGTGGCCATGACCAGTTGCACCAGGTATTCCTCCACGGCGTCGGCCATGTACAAACCAAGGATTTCCTTGCGCGCGGCGAAGATCGCCTGCTGGCTGACCCGACGCTCGGGCTTGGTCTCACCGTTCAGCGCCTCGCCACGGGCCTGCTGGAGGATGCGCCGTTCGACAGCGGCGTCGGGGAAGCCGATCTTGACGTGCATGAGGAAACGGTCGAGCTGGGCTTCCGGCAACGGATAGGTGCCTTCCTGTTCGATCGGGTTCTGCGTGGCCATCACCAGAAACAGCGGCGACAGCTCATAAGTGCTGCGCCCGACGCTGACCTGACGCTCGGCCATCGCTTCGAGCAAGGCCGATTGCACCTTGGCCGGCGCGCGGTTGATTTCGTCGGCCAGCACCAGGTTATGGAAGATCGGCCCTTGCTGGAAGACGAAACTGCCGGTTTCCGGACGGTAGATTTCGGTGCCGGTGATGTCGGCCGGCAGCAGGTCGGGGGTGAACTGAATTCGATGGAACTGGGCTTCGATGCCCTCGGCGAGTTCTTTGATCGCTTTGGTCTTGGCCAGACCGGGTGCGCCCTCGACCAGCATATGGCCGTCGGCGAGCAGGGCGATGAGCAAACGCTCGATGAGTTTTTCCTGGCCGAGAATCTGCGTTGAAAGAAAGGTTCGCAGCGCCAGCAGCGCTTCACGATGTTCCATCGGTGACTGTTCCTGGAAAGGGGGTGGCCGGGGCGTTCGGATAACGCCGGGGCTGGGGGCGTTACTTTAATCCATCGCGGGGGGCGGCGACTAACGGCATTTTGTGCAAAAGAGCAAAAGATCGCGGGTTTCGGCAGCTTCCCGGTTGGAATGCGATCCCCTGTAGGAGCTGCCGAAGGCTGCGATCTTTTGATCTCCTGTCAGCAGGAAATTTATCGGATGGCAGTTCCGGCCTCTTCGCGAGCAGGCTCGCTCCCACAGGGTCTGATGTACGCATTCCAATGTGGGAGCGAGCCTGCTCGCGAAAGGGCCAGCCCGGTCAACATCAAACCTCGCTGATAAAGGTCCCGGTCCCATCGAGAATATTCTTCAAAGTCTCAACAACCTCATCCATATCCACCATATCCGGATTGAAGCTGATCTCCAGCACATCATCGCCATTCAACGCATCGGCATCCGCCGCAGCAATCTCGATCTTCAGCAGTTTCGAAGTCAGCGTGACCTTCACCCCGTCAAGCGTCGAAGGCTCGCCATCCAGGGTGATCTCCAGCTCATCCTCATCCGGGTAACGGCTCATCAGGAACATCTCGCCCTTGTCGCTGTGGCAGCAGAGCATGGCCATGTTGTCTTCTTCGTCGTCGCACGGGTTGACGATCAGTAGGGCGGTGGTCATTTGCATGGGGGAATCCTGGGCAGTGGCGGCGATGAATCTGTTCGAAGGCGCGATTTTGCCAGTCTCTGCTCGTTCGCGCTGCCTGCATCGGTAAAAAGTGGCAAAGCAGGACATTTCCGTCGCCCAGTTCCGAGTAGCAAGAAGGGAAAATCCGACGCCAGCGTAAGGCAATTACCGGATGTGCAAAATCCACCCGAAATTGCGATTTTTCGCTTGTGATCGCCGCCTTTTTACCGTTAGTTTCGCCGCTCTTGCGCAATGGAGTGCGTTACGACAACCCCAAAAAGGGAACTTTGCCATGACCCAATATTTCGACCGCGCCGAAGAAATCCGCCACCTGTCCGATGAACAGATCGAGGAAATCTACAAGCGCTATCTCGAAGGCGAAAAAACTGCCGCGCTGATGGCGGAATTTCAGATCCCTGCAACGGTGCGCAGTCTGCTCAAGGTTCTGCCCCCGGTTATCAGTGCCGACCTCAGTTGTCCTTACTGCAAACTGCCGATGTGGGTGCGCCGACACGCCAGAGGTACTCCGCTTTCGCTGCGCAGTACCTTCAAATGCGTACGCTGTGAGCACCAGCAAAGCCTTCCCGGCACCAATACCCGCCACACGACTTGCAGCTGCACAGAATGTTTCAAGGTGCGCCAGCAGCAGCTTGCCGCCCGGGCCACGCGTGATCGCCTGGAATTGGAAGCTCGATATGGCGCGCGATGCCCCGCAGTGCCTTACGCCAATCTGGGATTTGTCCAGAAGCTGACGTTGCTCGCTTTGCTGGATGATGGTTATGGCGCGACCGTTGAATGGATTGCGCCGTTGAATGCGCCATCCAGAGAAGAGCTGCTCGCCCTGACGTTCGAGGCCCGTGAAGAGTTGCTCAAAAGCCTGCACGAAGGCGGGGTGCTGGCAGTTTCCACCGATTCCGACATCAACGCCTTCGATCGCAGCGAGGGCTGCAATATCCGCGAGTACAGCGCGGTGCGCTGGCTGCCCAGCGTCACGCTCGACGGCGTAACGCGCTGTACTCGCGAGAATCTGTATCAGGTCCTGTATCAGGAGTTGTCGGGCAGCGTAAAAGCCGCCTGGAAGAGCGAAATCTATTCGCTGGTCTTCAGTCTCGCCCGCGAAGCGTCCATTCAATACATCCGTGTGCTGGCCGCTGAAGTGGATTTTGCCTTCACGGCCGAGGCCCGTGCCGAAGAGGTGGTCGGGCAGTTGCTGCAGGACTTCTCGGTGAGTCAGTTGTATTACTTCGCCCGCTTGGCGGTACGAAACGCCGCGCACTTTTATGCCACCGGCAATTCCAAAGGGCGAAGCCACGCCTCCAACACCATTCCGCGCAACATGCTGAGCACGGCGCAGGACGCGCTCGCGCGCAACTGGCGCAAGAACGCCCATCGCGATGCGCGAGTACCGCAAACGGCCTTGCAGCGCTTGCTCTACGACGTGGTGCTCAAGGACAGCGGCGCCGGATTTTCCAAATCGCCGGGCATGTACTGGCGTGACGAACTGGTCCCGCAATTCTTTTCCGCCGTGGCGTTCGACAGCGACTTGCTCAGCCATCTGCGCCTGTTCTGCCGCGAATGCGATTCGAGCAACATTGACGCCAGCATGGACAAGCAGATCCTGCAGACGATGTGCTACGACTGCGCCACGGTGAGCAAATTCAGAGCCTTTGAGGAACTGCCGGACTGATCCGCGTCAACCGCTGGCGCTGAACCGGATGCCACGCTCAGGGTCGATAACAGGGCCTTGGGCGTTTTCGTTTCTGGATATGTAACGTCTTCGGCGACCGACCTGGCACGAAAGTCCCGTGAAACCGGGGTTTCGAACCTGCATTTCGGCGCACGCCTGCTAGTGTTGATGCAGGCCAAACCCTGCATTTACGTGCCAATGACCGAATATGTCGCAGCACCGCAAGCAGACACATTGTCGCACCCATTAAGCTGCGCAACGGATGAGCACCCGTAAAGGCATTGCCGGCAGTGCTGGCAGTCGCTTTTGCAGATGCTCATTCATGGAAGGTGAATGTGACCTGAGTGTCCCGTCCAGCTTCACCCACCTGTCTCCCTGTTTCCTCTGCCCGAGAATCAGGAACAGGGCGACACCAGCCCCGAAAGGGGTGTTGCACGCGACGCTTTCCATCAATAACAAGCTTAAGCGGAGTACCACAGATGGCGTTCTTCACCGCAGCCAGCAAAGCCGACTTCCAGCACCAACTGCAAGCGGCACTGGCGCAGCACATCAGTGAACAGGCACTGCCACAAGTGGCGCTGTTCGCTGAACAATTCTTCGGCATCATTTCCCTGGACGAGCTGACTCAACGTCGCCTCTCCGACCTCGCTGGCTGTACTCTTTCTGCGTGGCGCCTGCTTGAGCGCTTCGATCACGCGCAACCGCAAGTGCGTGTCTACAACCCCGATTACGAACGCCACGGCTGGCAGTCGACCCACACCGCGGTCGAAGTGCTGCACCACGACCTGCCATTTCTGGTCGACTCGGTGCGTACCGAGCTGAACCGTCGCGGCTACAGCATTCACACCCTGCAGACCACCGTGCTCAGCGTACGTCGTGGCAGCAAGGGCGAATTGCTGGAAGTCCTGCCAAAAGGCAGCACCGGCGAAGGCGTGCTGCACGAATCGCTGATGTACCTGGAAATCGACCGTTGCGCCAACGCGGCCGAGCTGAATGTGCTGAGCAAAGAGCTTGAGCAGGTGCTCGGTGAAGTGCGCGTTGCCGTCGCTGACTTCGAGCCGATGAAAGCCAAGGTGCAGGACATCCTCACCCAGCTCGACAACAGCGCCTATCCGGTCGATGCCGACGAAAAGAACGAAATCAAGAGCTTCCTGGAATGGCTGGTGGGCAACCACTTCACCTTCCTCGGCTACGAAGAGTTCGTGGTCACCGACCAGGCCGATGGCGGCCACATCGAGTACGACCAGAGCTCCTTCCTCGGCCTGACCAAACTGCTGCGCACCGGCCTGACCTACGAAGACCTGCGCATCGAAGACTACGCCGTGTCCTACCTGCGCGAACCGACCCTGCTGTCGTTCGCCAAGGCTGCGCACCCGAGCCGCGTACACCGTCCGGCTTACCCGGATTATGTGTCGATCCGTGAAATCGACGCCGACGGCAAAGTCATCAAGGAACACCGTTTCATGGGCCTGTACACCTCGTCGGTGTATGGCGAGAGCGTGCGGGTCATCCCGTTCATCCGCCGCAAGGTCGAAGAAATCGAGCGCCGCTCTGGCTTCCAGTCCAAGGCCCACCTGGGCAAGGAACTGGCGCAGGTCCTCGAAGTGCTGCCGCGTGACGACCTGTTCCAGACCCCGGTCGACGAACTGTTCACCACCGTGATGTCGATCGTGCAGATCCAGGAACGCAACAAGATCCGCGTGTTCCTGCGCAAAGACCCGTACGGGCGTTTCTGCTACTGCCTGGCCTACGTGCCGCGCGACATCTATTCCACCGAAGTCCGCCAGAAGATCCAGCAAGTGCTGATGGAGCGCCTGAAGGCTTCCGATTGCGAATTCTGGACCTTCTTCTCGGAATCCGTGCTGGCCCGCGTGCAGCTGATTCTGCGCGTCGATCCGAAGAACCGCCTCGACATCGACCCGGTACTGCTGGAAAAAGAAGTGGTCCAGGCCTGCCGCAGCTGGCAGGACGACTACGCCGCACTGACCGTCGAAAGCTTCGGCGAAGCCCACGGCACCAACGTGCTGGCCGACTTCCCGAAAGGCTTCCCGGCCGGTTACCGTGAGCGTTTTGCCGCGCATTCGGCCGTGGTCGACATGCAGCACCTGCTGAGCCTCAACGAAAAAAATCCGCTGGTGATGAGCTTCTATCAGCCGCTCGGTCAGGTCTCCGGCCAGCGCGAGCTGCATTGCAAGCTGTATCACGCCGACACGCCGCTGGCGCTGTCCGACGTCCTGCCGATTCTGGAAAACCTCGGCCTGCGCGTACTGGGTGAATTCCCGTATCGCCTGCGCCACACCAGCGGCCGCGAATTCTGGATTCACGATTTCGCCTTCACCGCCGCTGAAGGTCTGGACCTCGACATCCAGCAACTCAACGACACCCTGCAGGACGCGTTCGTGCACATCGTGCGCGGCGATGCCGAAAACGATGCGTTCAACCGCCTGGTGCTGACCGCCGGTCTGCCATGGCGCGACGTGGCGCTGCTGCGTGCCTACGCCCGTTACCTGAAGCAGATTCGTCTGGGCTTCGATCTCGGTTACATCGCCAGCACTTTGAACAACCACACCGACATCGCTCGCGAGCTGACCCGGTTGTTCAAGACCCGTTTCTACCTGGCGCGCAAGCTCGGCAGCGATGATCTGGAAGACAAGCAACTGCGTCTGGAACAAGCGATTCTGACCGCACTGGACGATGTTCAGGTGCTCAACGAAGACCGCATCCTGCGTCGTTACCTCGACCTGATCAAAGCCACCCTGCGTACCAACTTCTATCAGACTGACGCCAACGGCCAGAACAAGTCGTACTTCAGCTTCAAGTTCAACCCGCATGCGATCCCTGAGCTGCCGAAGCCAGTGCCGAAGTTTGAAATCTTCGTCTACTCGCCACGCGTCGAAGGCGTGCACCTGCGCTTCGGCAACGTTGCCCGTGGTGGTCTGCGCTGGTCCGACCGTGAAGAGGACTTCCGTACCGAAGTGCTCGGCCTGGTAAAAGCCCAGCAAGTGAAGAACTCGGTCATCGTGCCGGTGGGTGCGAAGGGCGGCTTCCTTCCGCGTCGCCTGCCACTGGGCGGCAGCCGTGACGAGATCGCGGCCGAGGGCATCGCCTGCTACCGCATCTTCATTTCCGGTCTGTTGGACATCACCGACAACCTGAAGGACGGCGCCTTGGTGCCGCCGGTCAACGTCGTGCGTCATGACGACGATGACCCGTACCTGGTGGTCGCAGCGGACAAGGGCACTGCAACCTTCTCCGACATCGCCAACGGCATCGCTATCGACTACGGCTTCTGGCTGGGTGACGCGTTTGCGTCCGGTGGTTCGGCCGGTTACGACCACAAGAAAATGGGCATCACCGCCAAAGGCGCGTGGGTCGGCGTACAGCGCCACTTCCGCGAGCGCGGCATCAATGTTCAGGAAGACAGCATCACCGTGGTTGGCGTCGGCGACATGGCCGGCGACGTGTTCGGTAACGGCCTGTTGATGTCCGACAAGCTGCAACTGGTCGCTGCGTTCAACCACATGCACATCTTCATCGACCCGAACCCGAACCCGGCGACCAGTTTCGTCGAGCGTCAGCGTCTGTTCGACCTGCCGCGTTCGGCCTGGACCGACTACGACACCAGCATCATGTCCGAAGGTGGCGGTATCTTCTCGCGCAGCGCGAAGAGCATCGCGATCTCGCCGCAGATGAAAGAACGCTTCGACATCCAGGCTGACAAGCTGACCCCGACCGAACTGCTCAATGCCTTGCTCAAGGCGCCGGTGGATCTGTTGTGGAACGGCGGTATCGGCACCTACGTCAAGGCCAGCACCGAAAGCCACGCCGATGTCGGCGACAAGGCCAACGATGCACTGCGCGTCAACGGTAACGAGCTGCGCTGCAAAGTCGTGGGCGAGGGCGGTAACCTCGGCATGACCCAACTGGGTCGTGTGGAATTCGGCTTGAATGGCGGCGGCTCCAACACCGACTTCATCGACAACGCCGGCGGCGTGGACTGCTCCGACCACGAAGTGAACATCAAGATCCTGCTGAACGAAGTGGTTCAGGCCGGTGACATGACCGACAAGCAACGCAACCAGTTGCTGGCGAGCATGACCGACGAAGTCGGCAATCTGGTGCTGGGCAACAACTACAAGCAGACTCAGGCCCTGTCCCTGGCGGCGCGCCGTGCCTACGCGCGCATCGCTGAGTACAAGCGTCTGATGAGCGATCTGGAAGGCCGTGGCAAGCTGGACCGTGCCATCGAGTTCCTGCCGACTGAAGAGCAACTGACCGAGCGCGTCGCTGAGGGCCACGGCCTGACCCGTCCTGAGCTGTCGGTGCTGATTTCCTACAGCAAGATCGACCTGAAAGAGCAGTTGCTGGGCTCGCTGGTGCCGGACGACGATTACCTGACCCGCGACATGGAAACGGCGTTCCCGCCGACCCTGGTCAGCAAGTTCTCCGAAGCCATGCGTCGCCATCGTCTGAAGCGCGAGATCGTCAGCACCCAGATCGCCAACGATCTGGTCAACCACATGGGCATCACCTTCGTGCAGCGACTCAAAGAGTCGACCGGCATGAGCCCTGCAAACGTGGCTGGCGCTTACGTGATCGTGCGCGACATCTTCCACCTCCCGCACTGGTTCCGTCAGATCGAAGCGCTGGACTATCAGGTTTCCGCTGACGTGCAGCTGGAACTGATGGACGAGCTGATGCGTCTGGGCCGTCGCGCCACGCGCTGGTTCCTGCGTGCCCGCCGCAACGAGCAGAACGCTGCCCGTGACGTCGCGCATTTCGGTCCGCACCTGAAAGAGCTGGGCCTGAAACTCGACGAACTGCTCAGCGGCGAAATCCGCGAGAACTGGCAGTCGCGCTATCAGGCGTACGTCGAAGCCGGTGTGCCGGAATTGCTGGCGCGTATGGTTGCGGGCACCTCGCACCTGTACACGCTGCTGCCGATCATCGAAGCCGCCGACGTCACCGGGCAGGACCCGGCCGAAGTGGCCAAGGCTTACTTCGCCGTCGGCTCTGCGCTGGACATCACTTGGTACCTGCAACAGATCAGCGCGCTGCCGGTGGAAAACAACTGGCAGGCTCTGGCCCGTGAAGCGTTCCGTGATGACGTCGACTGGCAGCAACGGGCGATCACCATCTCCGTCCTGCAACAGGGCGACGGTTCCCAGGACGTGGAAGCACGCCTGGCGCTGTGGATGGCCCAGCACGAAAGCATGATCGAACGCTGGCGCGCCATGCTGGTGGAAATCCGTGCTGCGAGCGGTACGGACTACGCCATGTACGCGGTGGCCAACCGTGAACTGCTTGATCTGGCGTTGAGCGGGCAAGCGATCGTGCCTGCGATCACTGCGAATGCCGAGCTTGAACTGGCGTAAGTAGTGGCTGAATGAAGAAGCCCCGCTCTTGAAAGAGGCGGGGCTTTTTTATGCCTGAGGGTTTTTGTGGTGTCTGGTCTGGCGCCTTCGCGAGCAGGCTCGCTCCCACAGGGATTCGCATTCCAAATGTGGGAGCGAGCCTGCTCGCGAAGAGGTATTTTCATTCAATACAACTTTTGAGCTGGTTTACCCTCGAGCATCGACACTTTCTCCCCCGGCCGCACAACCAGATTACTCAGCGAACGGTCAAACTCGCGCAACGCCGCCAGCTGCAATTCCTCCTGCTGATTGATATCCGCGACGATCTCTTCCGAGCGCTTGAAGTCCGCCCACACCGGCGTCAGCTCCCTAGCCTGCGAGCCCTTCGCCGTGCCGATGTAGTTCAATTGCGCATCGTAAAAATCGGCACTGACATCCGCGCGGATATCCGAGCTGCGCGAGGTGATCAACTGGCTGTGGGTATCGATGATCGCCACCACATCCGGCCTGGCCGCGCGCAGGCTTTGCATGTCCGGGTACACCGTCACCGAGCCGAACTGGCGTTGCAGCGAAGCGTTGACCCACTCCACCGCGCGATCCGGGCTGGAGCTGGCGACGTAGGCGTCGTGGATCGGTTGCACCAGCAGGCTCTGACCAAAACCGGTGCCGGCCTTGGCCTGATACTCGCGCAAGTATTGGCGATTGGCCTGGGTGCCGGGGCTGTAAATCACCCCCAGCGAGACGCCGGGACCGCTGTTGACCTGAGTAGCACTGCTGCGACCGGTCGGGTGCGGCAGGAGCGTGTCGAGGGATGACACCGCTTGCGGGGCAGTGGGAACAGAGCAGGCAGAGAGCAGCAAAACGGAGATCGCCAGCAGGGCGGGAAGCGCAGGTTTCATGGTGTTTCTCCCGTGAAACAAGGTCTGTCGATGAGTGTGCACGGGCCGAAGATATCGGCGGATATTCAGGTTAAACCTGCCGGCCTGACCGTTGGCTGAATAACCTTTGCGCGGTTAGTTTTATTGGCTTTAAGCGTTCGCACTTAATGCCGCCGCGCAATAAAAAAGGCGCAAATGTTCGATTCGCGCCCTTCGTTTATGGCTGATCAGGCAGCCATCAGTTTTCCAGCGGGATCAGCACCTGCTCATCCGGGGCCAGGACCATGAACACCAGTAACTTGGCCGGCTTGGTCGAACTGGCGTTTTTCGACACCAGATGCTCGGAACCGGCCGGCTCGTACCAGAACTGGCCCTTCTTGTAAGTGATCGCTTTTTCGCCCTTGACCTGTGAAATCACCTCGCCGTCCAGTACGTAAGCCATCGCCGTACCTTCGTGTTTGTGCGCGATCGAGGATTGCCCGGGCTGGTAGTCGACTTCGATCATCATGGCTTTCTTGCCGGGGGCGTTTTTCAGCAGTTGTTCCTGCAGGACGGTGATTTTCTCGGACGGGTCGTGAGCCATTGCCGAAGCGGACAGGCTGAAGGCGAGGGCGGCGGCGACGAGGTGCAGGGCTTTCATGGCGGGTTACCTGTGATGGTTGGGGTGTGCTCACAGTAGGCCGCAATGTGGCCGGTTCAAACGGCCAATATTCGCGAAGATCAGGTGACCAATTGGCCTCGGAAGGATTTCGGTGCGGCGCAAATCGCCTTCGCGAGCAAGCTCGCTCCCACAGGTTCTGCGGTTGCTCATCCGTCTTGTGAACAACAAATAACCCTGTGGGAGCGAGCTTGCTCGCGAAGAGGCCGGTTCAGACGATGGGAAAGCTGTTGAAATCCACACTATTGGCCAGGCGGCTATCGATCAGGTCGATAAACCCCTGCGCCTCGGGCCGGTTGAAATGCGCCTGCATCGCCGCTTCCGACTGCCAGCGCGCGCTGACCGTCCAGCGGTGGCTGTCCTCGGGGCAGCGGTCGACCAGGTAGGAATCGCAGCCCGGGGTTTCGCGCAGGGTGTCGACGATCTTCTGCAATTGCTTGCCAAGCTCTTCCGAGCGGCCCGCAACCGCCTTGACCTCAACCGTGTTGATCACTTCGTTGGACATTGCTCACACTCCTGAATCAGGCCGGACGAATCCTGCTCACTGAGGGATAACGCCTGTGCAGAATAGGCCTGCCGCCGTGAATCACCAATAACCAATCGGCGGTAAAAGCCTTATACCAACGGCTCATGACAGCTGTTCGAGGATGTCGCGCAGGCGATCGAGGGCAATGTCGATGTCCAGGGTTTCGATGGCGCCGAAGCCGAAATACAGGCCTTCTTTCGCCGGCTGCTGGTAGTAGAAACCACTGATCGCATAGAGACCGACCTCGACCTTTTTTGCCAACTCGATGACCAACGGCAAATCGATCGGCACCTTGCAGAACACCGCCATGTGAAACCCGGCACTGGCCGGCACGGCTTGCAGCCATGGCGCAAGGTCGGTGGCCATCCGCTCGAGAATCCGCTCGCGACGTTGCGCGTAGATCGTGTGGCAGCGGCGGATGTGCTTGAGCAGGCAACCTTCGGCGATGAACTTGGCCAGCGCCCATTGCGGCAAGGTCGATGCGTGCAGATCGGTCAACTGCTTGGCGCGAATGACCGCCTCGATGATCGACGGCGGCAGGATCGCGTAGCCCAGGCGCAACTCCGGCAGCAAGGTTTTCGAGAAGGTGCCGACGTAGGCGACGATACCGCGCTGATCGAGGTTGTACAGCGAATCGGTGGGCCGGCCCTCGTAGCGGAATTCGCTGTCGTAATCATCCTCGATGATGATCGCGCCCAGTTCATGGGCACGGGCGAGCAGGCCCTCGCGGCGCGCCTGACTCATGGCCATGCCCAGCGGAAACTGGTGCGAGGGAGTGACGTAAATGAGCCTCGTGCCATCGGGAATATGCTCGACCTGAATACCCTCGGCATCCACCGGCACCCCGACAACCTCGGCGCCGTGCGTGCCGAACAGCAAGCGCGCGGGTGGATACCCCGGATCTTCCATCGCCACCAGACTGCCGGGGCGGGTCAGTACGCGAGCAATCAGGTCCAGCGCTTGTTGCGCGCCGTTGCATACGACGATGTCCTCGTCCTGACAGTTGATGCCGCGAGAAAAGGCGATGTGCCGGGCGATCGCATTGCGCAGCGCCGGCAAGCCTTCGGCGACGCTGTAGAAACCTTTCGACTGCGCCATCTGCCGCATCGCATGGGCGACGCAGCGGCGCCAGTCGTCGTGCGGGAACTGGCCTTTGCTGGTGGCGCCACCGATGAAGTCGTAGCGCAGCGAACCTTCCAGCGTCGGATGACGGAGGAACACCGGCAGATTGCGCCAGCTCTCGATCACCTCGGCACTGGCCAGCTCGGTGTGGCTCTGCTTGCGCTGCACCTGCGCCGGGCGGGCGTTGACATAGGTGCCTTTGCCAATCACCCCGGTGAGGAAATTTTCGTAGGTCAGCTGCGCATAGGTGTCGGAAATGGTCTTGCGCGAGATGCCCAATTGCTCGGCCAGCAAGCGGCTCGGCGGCAACTGCGTACCCGCCGCCAACCGCCCGGATTCAATCGCCCCGCGCAACTGCTGATACAACTGACCGGCGAGATCCTTGCGGCCGTTGATCACGACATGAAGTTCCATACCGACGAGGCTCCCGGGTGTTGAGTGAAGTGTCGGTCAGATTAGCGTTGTTGGGCTTTTGGCAGTAGTTGCGTGGAGTAAAAACCGCAAATTGGCGCAAGTCCCTGTGGGAGCGAGCTTGCTCGCGAAAGCGGCGGGTCAGTTACCTGATCGTTCCCACGCTCCGCGTGGTAACGCCTCTCGTGACGCTCTGCGTCACAGTGGACGCGGAGCGTCCATGGCTGCATTCCTTTGCTGCGCGTGGGAACGATCAGCGCGTAAAGGTAGGGTGGCAGTGGTGTAGCCGAAATTCGTGGAATTGGGGCTGTAACACAGCCTGCACAGCCCGTACCGTGAACTCATCATTCCGCCTGCCGAGAGCCGCGCCATGTCCCTGCGTCTGGATTACTACAGCGCGTCGCCCAAGGCGATGAAAGCGATGCTTGCTATGGAGGCGCTGACCGCCAACCTGAGTATCGAAGCGCCGCTGCTGCAATTGATCAGAATCCGCGCCTCGCAGCTCAACGGCTGCGCATTCTGCACTGACATGCATTCGGTGGACGCGCGGCGAGCCGGGGAGAGCGATCGGCGCCTTTACGCGATCGCGGTGTGGCGCGACAGCAACTTCTTCAACCCCCGCGAACGCGCGGCGCTGGCCTGGGCCGAGGCGGTGACGCTGTTGGCCGAAAGCCACGTGCCGGATGACGTTTACCAACAGGCGCGCGAGCAATTTGACGAAGGCGAACTGGTGGACTTGACGGTTGCGGTCAGCACGATCAATAGCTGGAATCGCCTGGCCGTCAGCTTCCGCCAGACCCCGAGTGATTGAGTTGCGTCGTAAAAACAAAACGAGAGAAAGAAGAGGTACACGCCGATCGTTCCCACGCTTCGCGTGGGAATGCCTCAAGGGACGCTCCGCGTTCCAATGGGACGCAGAGCGTCCCGGGCTGCATTCCCACGCAGGAGCGTGGGAACGATCAGTCCTTCACTGCGCCGGCCGCTGCGGTTTCACTGATGTGCCAAACGTATTGCCCATCCGCGTACTGGTCGCCGCCGGTGTAGCCAGCCCTACCTGATTCGGCGGTCGCTTGTGCACCGGCATATTCAACGCTTCCATGTTCTTCTGCGCCGCCGCCGCGCCGTCGGGATTGTTGCCCATCTGTTGGCTCAGGCAATCGTAATTCGGCGCCTTGTAACCGCCGACCGTGACCTCGACACAGCCCAGCGGCTCCTCCGCCTGCGCCGCGCCCACCGTCATCAGCAAGACCCACATCCACCGCGTTTTCATGTCCGCCTCCTGGCCCGCCCGATTGGGCCGCTCTGGGTTTGAGTCTAGTGCAAGCGCGGCGCAAAACCCGTGATGGTTTTTTTGCACTGCCCGTCATACCAGAGTCATAAATGCCCCGCAGGATAGCGATTTTCAGGGGTGCGCCAGTCGTGCAGCGAGGCAGTTCGCGGATCAGTCTTCAGCGCTCGGCGACGCTTGTGCGCCGCGCGGGTCTGGGGTGGCTGCTCGGTCTGCTGGCCAACGCGGCCAATGCTGATCCGGCAGCGGCGGATATGCGCATGACCTTGCACATCCCCGCGCAGGAACTCGCTCGGGCGTTGGATCAATACAGCCGCGCCACGGGCGTCGCGGTGTTGGTCGACAGTCAGTTGAGCCGGGGCCGTCGCTCCCTCGCCGTGGATGGCGAATTCACCGCCGCCGACGCCTTGCGCCATCTGCTCGGCGGCACCGGGTTGATGGCGCGCTACGCCCGCGCCGACGCGTTCACTCTACAAGCGGCGCAGGTGGAAGATCTGCCGGTGCAGACGGACAAACCCACGCCGGCCGCTGTCGCGGTCAACCGCAGTTATGCGACGGCGGTGCAAGCGGCGATCGAGCGCAAGCTGTGCCGTTCGCCGCTGACCCGGCCGGGCAGTTATCGCGCGGTGTTGCAGGTGTGGGTCGGGCGCGACGGCGTGGTGCAGCACAACCGGTTGGTCACTTCGACCGGCGATGTACGGCGCGATAACGCGCTGGTGGAAAGTTTTCGCAACCTCACAATCGATCGGCCGACGCCCAGCGCCTTGCGCCAGCCGGTCACGTTGCTGTTGTTACCGGAGTCGTCAGGGAAACGCATGGAATGCACGAGATGGGAAGGAGTTTCCGGGGGATGAAAGACGCCGGACAAAGCACGATGGGCCAGCTGTTCCTCAGCTCCTACGAGGATTTTCGCGTGCGCCTGCGCCGCCGCCTCGGCTCCGAGGACCTGGCCAACGACGTGCTGCACGAAACCTGGCTGCGGGTTGATCGCATGGAGACCCCGCCAAACCTGCTCAAGCCCAACGCCTACCTGTATCGCATGGCCCTCAACATCGCCGCCGACCGCCGTCAGGCCGATGCGCGCCTGCTCACCGGCACCGAAGTCGAGGAACTGCTGCAACAGGGCGACGAAGCCCTCGACCCGGCGCGGGTGGTCGGTGGGCAAAAGGAGATGCAGGCCCTGCTCAGCGCCTTGTACGAACTGCCCGCACGGCGTCGGCGGATCTTCATTGCCGCGCGGCTGGAAGAGGCGCCGCACCTGGAAATCTCCCAGCGTTTCGGCATTTCCACGCGCATGGTCGAGAAGGAAATCAAAGCCGCGTTGGGCTTCTGCGCAGCGAAACTTGAAAGAAAAGTGTTTCAGCGGTTCGGTCGCGGGGCCGGAAAACCGTCTAGCGAATAGTGACCCGATTAATCCGTTGAGAATTTGCGCGTTTGAACATCTTTCGACTGAAACCCGCCGAGCCTTCGGCCACCGAGTCTCTGCACAGCGAAGCCCACGACTGGCTGATCCTGCTGACCTCGGGCCGTGCCACTGTCGCCGACGCCCGCGCCCTGCGCGAATGGTGCGCGCAGAGTGGCGAACACGCCCGGGCCTTCGAAGAAGCCAAGCGGCTATGGCATCACCTGCAACCGGCCGCCGAAGCGTTGCAGGGCCGACGCAGCTTAGGCCGACGGGCATTTCTCGGCGGTGCGATTGCCGCCTCAGCTGCATTCCTGCTGGTGCGCGGCACGATTCCCGGTGGCTTCGAAGGACTAGGCGCCGACTACATCACCGAAGTCGGCCAGCAGCGCCGGGTCGAACCGGCGCAAGGCGTCAGCCTCGAACTCAACACCCAAACCCGCATCAACCAGCGCAGCGTCGAAAACGGCGTGCACGGCTTCGAACTGGTCAGCGGCGAAGTCGAAGTGCAAACCGCACGCCTGCCACTGGCGATGCAGGCCGGGGCAGGGTGGTTGCGCGCCAGTCAGGCGCGCTTCAACCTGCGCAACACCGACCAGCAAGTCTGCGTGACCTGCCTCGACGGCGCGGTCGACGTCGCCATCGACGGCCGCAACCTGCGCCTCGAAGCCGGCCAGCAAGTCACCTACGACGCACGGCAAATCGGCAACGTACAAACCGTCGACACCGCCGCCGTGATGAACTGGCGCCAACAAGTGCTGGTGTTCAACGGCGCCACCCTCAGCCAGATGATCGACGAAATCAACCGCTACCGCCCCGGCATGCTCCTGCTGCTCAACCGCGAACTCGGCCAACGCCGCGTCCAGGCCCGCTTCAACCTCGACCAACTCGCCGGCGTCGCATTGCTGATCCGCGATGCCTACGGCGTCAAATGCACCGAACTGCCGGGCGGCGTCGTAGTGCTCAGCTAACCAAAGCGCAGCGCGATCCAAATTTAGGAGCTGCCGAAGGCTGCGATCTTCTGATCTTGATCCTGCTTTCTGTGGGAGCTGGCTTGCCAGCGATGACGGCCTCACAGCCACCCAATCCCCAACTGCCTACACCCAACCCAAATGTAGGAGCTGCCGAAGGCCGCGATCTTCTGATCTTGCTTTTGCTTTCTGTGGGAGCGAGCCTGCTCGCGAAAGCGGTTGCCCAGCTGACCAATATCTTCCGGTCGCACTCGATCTCTGTGGGAGCTGGCTTGCCAGCGATGACGGCCTAACAGCCACCCAACCTGCAACTGACCGCCCCCAACCCAATTGTGGGAGCGAGCTTGCTCGCGAAAGCGGTCTACCAGTAACAACAATGCTGACTGACCCACCGCACTCACGAGCAGGCTCACTCCTACAAAAAAACCGCGGTGATCCGGCTATTGCAACAACCCAATGACCTGCCGATACCGCTCAACCCCCTGCGCCGTCTGCCGACTCAAACTAATCTCCAACCCCAACGGATCCTCCCGCCGATTCCCGCTCAACTGCCGCCACCCCTTATCCACCTCCCAAACCCGCACCTGCACATCACTCACCTCACTCAACACCGCCACCCCATTCCCAGGCGCAGGCAACGGATAACGACTGCGCGCCTCAGCCACCGCCCGATACAACTTATCCCCCTTGACCCACCAGCGAACCCGCTGCAAAGCCCCCGGCTGATCCGCCGCGCTACGAATAATGTCCAGCCGAAACCCCTTGCTATCACTACTGCGCACCGTCACCGCCGGCGGCGCGGTCGGCGCCTCATCCTCAGCCCCGACCTTGCGCGGCTCACTCAACTCCACCCCCGCGCGCATGTCGACATCGCGCTGCAACTGATTCAACACCCGCAACAACCCATCGCTCTTCTCACTGCTGGCCTGCAAATGACTGTCCGCCCGCGTCACACTATCCAGCCCGCGCCAGGCAATCAGACTCACCACCGCCATCAGCAGAATCGCGACCATCACCTCAATCAGAGTGAACCCTTGCTGAGTCTTCATTGAATACTGATCCGCCCACTGCCATCGCGCAGCACACTCAGCCGATTGGCCCCATCAGACAAAATCAGCCGCAACGGCGGATTGATCCACTCCGCATTCAACACCACCGTCTGCCGGGGCTCCACCCGCACCTCCACCTTCGGGCTCTGCCACACACGCGGACGCAACTGCGCATCCTCCATGAACGACTCAAACCCCACGCCACCCTCACCACGCCGCCCAAACCGAAACCCCTTGGCATCCGCGACCCACACAATCGGCCGCCCATCCGCGCGAGCCTCGGCCTGCGCGACCTGCAACAACTGCGCAACCCGCTCGGCATCCTTGCGCAACAACAGCAACGGATCGGGCCTGATACTCAAACTGATCGCCGCACTGGCAATCCCGATGATCACCAGCACCACCATCAACTCGATCAACGTAAAACCCTGCTGCCTGCTCATCACCCACGCGCTCCTTGGCGTCCCACCCCATCGTGACCGGCGAACATGTAAGGCATGTGAAATAAAACGGAGAGAATTGCCGCGTAGGCTGGCAACAGGGACAACAAGGAGCGACAACCCATGAAATTCACCGCACGGATTACCCCGGCGCAAACCGTCCAGGCCCTGGCCCTGCTCGCCGCGCTGGTTGGCGTAGCGACGTGGTCGTCCCTGCTGCTGACCACAGCGGAATCCCACACACCCGCAGCCACCCCGCAAGTGCTCGCGGCGAGTAGCGACAGCCCGGCGTTGCAGTGGTTCTCCAATGAGACCGCACCGGTGGATATCAAGGTGAGCGGTGTGATCGCGGGCGGGAGTGGGACGGTGGCGATATTGAGTTTGAATGATGGCGCGCCGAGGAGTTTTTTGGTGGGGGAGAAGGTTGCGGTTGGGGTGAAGTTGGTGGGGGTTGAGGCGGGTGGCGTGGTGATTGAGCGGGGTGGGGAGAGGGTGCGGTTGGGGGTTGAGAGGTTGGGGGAGGGGGTGGAGATGCCGAGGCTGATCCGGCCTTAACTGTAGGGAAGGAGAAGAATGGAGAATGAAGCCGCCAGCGAACAATCAGGCTAAGACAGCTAGCGGAATTCACGCTATGAGCTATTGTCTGTGCCAGCATATTGGAATCATGATCTGAAGCGCAGATTGATTCCAATCCACCAAGGACGAGCTGCGGTGTTTCAAAAAGCTGATGGCTCGGCACAACCGCTGCTTAGTTATTGCTCGGGCAAGCAGCTACAACTGGAAGGTTCACGACATGTCTAGATGCACAGCACCGGTACACGGTCATCGTTCGGCAAGTGCAAGAGCAGCGTGTCCCGCATGTGGCAGCGGATATAGCGGATATAGTGGATACGGATCGCGATCGTATTCATCCTCTTCCTATTCATCCCCGTCAAATGGCGGGAGTGGTGGCAGTAGTGGCGGTTCATCCAGCAGCCCAAGGCCACGCTGGTCTAAACCCGGATCCTCTGTCGCCTACACCAACGCCGAGGTAAGGACGCTCACACCGGTACGCGAAAATTTCGAGAGGCGCGCGACAGTACCTGATCTACGTGACGTCTTTCTTTGTCACGCCTGGGACGATCGGAAAGGATCCGCGAAGGAGTTGCATGATGTGCTGGAGTCGCTCGGTGTCTCCGTCTGGTTCAGCGAGAAAGATGTCCTGTTAGGCTCTTCCCTATTGCGCGAAATTGATAAAGGCTTGGCAAAGTCTCGAGTAGGAATTGTGCTGGTGACTCCGGCCTTGCTTCGGCGCCTGGCAGCCGAAGGCATCGCCGACAAAGAGCTATCCGCTCTCCTCGCAAGGGATCTGCTGGTTCCGATCATTCACGACACCACCTACGAATCGCTGCGCGAAGTCAGTCCTCTACTCGGTTCGAGAAGCGGCTTGAGCACTACTGAAGACACATTTGCCGATATCGCGGCCAAGCTGGCCGAGTTGGTCGCCCCGTAGCTTCACTGTCCATTCGTGCAACACTGCTTACAGACACGTTATCAATCGAAGGAATTAAACAAATGAGTATTAAACCAGGCCCCAAACCGATCGCTGAATCCACCGGCAAAAAAGACCAGCGCCGTCGCGTTACTGAGGAAAACAAACCCAAGCATCCTGATCTGGAAGTACACAAACACAAAAAGGGTGACTGATATTAAAAAGTAAAGAGGGCGGGTCGAGTCACGTAGGTCAGGCTTTTGACCACTCCGCTTATTGTTCCTGCTGAAACCACTCCAAAGCTGACCTCAGTAACTGGCAGAAATGAGAATGCACGCGTTCAAAATGCGCTTATCCTTCGGCCTAGGCTGCGAATACAGCCCAAGCCTCAGACGAATTAAACTCTGCGAGAGTGTGGGCATGTATTGATCACCAAAAAATAAGTGTTTGTCGCAAAAGATTATTGCTGAATAACAAAATTTTATGAAGGACCATCTGGCATGGCAGTAGATATTCTAGTCACGACTGAAAGACTACAAGAGGATCCGCTCGGAAGAGATCTTATCGAATCACTAAAGAATTCTGAAAGCGCTATTAGTTCCTCGCCGTCGGCGCTCTACTATGATTTTCCCGTGTATTCCGATTACGACGGTGCAGATCACAAGCCAGATATTTTAGTACTTAGCCGCAGTTGCGGAATTCTTGCAATTCAAGTGATCACAGCAATCCAAGCAGATCGTGATAGCACCAGCAGTCTGTTAGCAGTGGATGAGTCGCTCAATCAATTTTGCAGTATCCTAATAGGCAGGCTTTTAAAGAGCAAAACATTAAGGAAGTCGCGCTCGCAGCTCTCGCTAAGTGTAACGCCTATAATATTTTGTGACAGCAAGCTAGCAAACAGAATATTTGACTCGAGCGATTCCGAAATAGTCTCTTCTATGGACTCATTAAAAGACTTAATTCAGGATCTTGAAGGAGATCTTTTAGATTCAGAGGCATATGACGAAGCTCGTTCTGTGATCGAAGGAGCTAAAGCCCTCACTCGTTCGAACAAGCGCTTGGTTGAAAATCCAGAGCTTCAGCGCGCGGCCAGCGCGCTGGCTGAGCTAGAATCTGAAATTGCAAATTTTGACCAGAAGCAGCGCTCTGCAGCTTTAATCACTATTAATGGTCCTCAACGGATACGTGGACTCGCCGGCTCAGGTAAAACTATCATTCTAGCGATGAAGGCAGCACACCTTCATATGAACAGGCCGAATGACAAAATCTTGCTAACGTTCTATACAAAGAGCCTGAAGTCGTCCATAAAAAATTTAGTCACAAAGTTTTATAGGCATTATAAAGAAGTTGATCCCGACTGGAATAATATCCATATACTCCATGGTTGGGGCGGCTCTAATACTAATGGTGCCTACTCCGACGCCTGCTTACGTGCAGGAAGAACACCTCTCACTTTTGGTACCGCTCGCTCAGGAGCTCCTAATGGTGTCGATCCATTTGAATTCGCCTGCCAAGACTTGATTCAAAAAGGTTATATCGAGGAGTACTATGACCACATCCTCATCGATGAGGGGCAAGATTTTCCCGCTGCATTTTATGAGTTAAGTTTTCGTATTGCGAAAGGTAATAGGGATAAAAAGAACATTGTATGGGCATACGACGATCTTCAAAACATTATGAAGGTAAAGATGCGGAGCGCCGCTGAACTCTTTGGGATAGATCAGGACGGTGAGCCACGTATATCGCTTGAACGAGCAGCCATAGGTTTGCCGTTCAAATTTTCCAACGACACTGTACTCAGCAAGTGCTACCGTAACCAGAGGGAAGTCCTCGTCACTGCGCACGCACTGGGATTTGGGATTTACTCCAATATCGTGCAATTACTTGAAAGTGCTGACCATTGGAAAGATGTCGGCTATGAAGTAATTTCGCCAAATTATCATGCTAGTGCAAATGTAGAGGTTGTACGTCCCGCTGAAAATAGTCCGGTCACCTTGAGCGGGGAAAAACTACCTCAACTCATAGAGCAATACAATGCGCAATCCATGGATGATGAGACAAATTGGGTCATAGCCTCGATATCTGACTTTTTAAAGCAGGGCTTAAATCCGGAAGATATTATGATTGTCGCTCTTGATGATAGGCATATGAAGGGCTACTTCAAAGAGTTATCTTCTAAGCTAGCGGGTCTCGGAATTGCGTCCAATAACATTCACGCAGATCCTTATTCTGATCCTCCCTTTACGATACCTAATAAGGTTACGCTATCCACAATTTATCGCGCTAAAGGGAACGAGGCAGCAGTAGTATTTGTAATTGGCGTTGATGCGATTTCCCTAAAGACGCGAGGAGATCGTAATAAACTCTTTACAGCACTTACACGTACCAAGGCTTGGCTTCGCGTTTCCGGGATGCAGGGTTCTACTAGTCAAATCATTGCAGAAATGTCTGAGGCTGAGAAAAACTTCCCTACCTTGCGTTTCACGATGCCTGACCTTTCCAAATTAGATATGATTCAGAGAGATCTGAGTAAACGCTCAATTAAAGCCAAAAAACTGAGAGCTGAATATTTAGAAAGTCTTCGTCGTGAAGGTTTGTCAGAGGAAGACGCTGACCTGGATCACGATGATGAATAGGCAAGTAATTCAGTCAGGTATCCACAAAAGTTGGGATTTGGCGGATAAGCTTGGATTGGCTGCCGCATTTAGCAATCCAAATCTACTTCCACTAAGTGCCGCATTTCGAGATGCAATTCTTTCTGCGGACAGTACATATGTTGACGTCTATCTCGCTGCAATGAATTTGTCGCACCATAATATTATTTTGTCAGATTATTCCTACTTTCAGTTTGGTATGGAACGTGATGGTTATGTACGCTACGCTTACTATCCAAATCCGTTTGTTTCAGGAAAAGAGTCAGAAGCTATGTCTTTCAGAAGGCTGACTGAACTTTTGGAAAATGAATTTATTTCCCATGAAGAATATCTAAGCCTGCTAGATAGTAAGAAGGGCTCGAACGGTAAGCCTATGTGGAGATACGAAAACGCACCTGATCAACGCAAGCGTTTTTTTCATCCATGTTCACACTTTCATATTGGATTCCATTCCGAAAATCGCTGGCCACTCAAGAGAACGCTAACGCCTCTTGCATTTTCCATGTTGGTTTTCAAACAGTACTACGGAGAAGAGTGGAGAGCTTTCGGGGATGACGACGACCCTGAAATCAGTAACTCATTTGAGCGTGATTTGATTAAGGAGCGGCAAAACTGTCACATCGTACCCGATGATCTGTTTGAAAAAATAGAAGAGCAAGCGTTCTACTTCTCCTAGCTTAGATGTAGTAGAGGAACGCTTCGGCCGTCCCGCTTTGGGCACACCGTAGCCTCTGTTATCGCTTGGTGCCGACGGGCAATCATCATTTTTTGCGCAATGAGGGCCGCTTCCATTTGGAAACGACAAACGCATGGGGCGACGGATTTGGTTAGAGGTACGTGGCGCGAGGAGGATCGATAAACATCAGTGTTTAAAAAGACATCTCCAGTCACGCTCCAAGGCTACATATGCTTGCGCCTTTGCCTACAGCTACGCCAGAATCCGCCGGCTTGTGAGCTTTGTTCCAGGTCTATATCGTCTATGGGTCGCTGCAATCCAGCGACCGGGTTTAGCGACCCGACCAGGTATAAGTTCAACGACGCTCCAGTTTGTCGCGTTTGCGATGACGCTATGGTGGCTGTGCGTGGGAGACCTTCGGGTCTGCCGGGTCTTATACCTCTCGGTTCGCTAACCCGCGCACAGCTGCCACCCTTACTTGTTTAGCGACAAGTTTTGGTGGTTTCACCAGGTATAAAAATGGAGCTTCACCATGATCAAACCAACACCCAATCCACCCGTTACCGATCCCACGTCTCCCTACGAATCCCTCGATTCCAACAAGCTCCACGAAGCCGCTGACCGCGCGCTCGATCATTACCTGTCGCCAAACAATCTCCTACCTCCGCCGCGCAAGGCGCGTGGGATGTATGCGGTGACGGCGGATACCAAGAATGAAGAACTGCTGGCTGATGCGAGTGAAACGCTTGCTTCGGCGAAGACGATTGCTCAGGACATTTCCAGTTTGCTGCCGGCACAGCAGCGGCGGGCGTTGTTGGGGGTTGCTCAACTGATCATGTTGGGGGAGCTGGCGGTGAATCGGGTGATGGATAATTTGGAGGTGGCGGGGTGATGTGATGTGCGGGGCGCCAGCGGGTAGATTTAGCGTTAGTGCTGGCGCCTTCGCGAGCAGGCTCGCTCCCACAGTTACTGTGTCGCTTTTGAATAAAACAGTCCCTTTTAAATGCCCGACTCAGCCTTAACAATTTCGGCCGAGAGCGTCCGCCGTTACCGGCTGCGAGGTCCAATCAACACAGCCAAACCAGAAGGTAACGCCGTCGATGGCCATTCGCTGCCATACAACCATCTCCCTCCACCAGCTATCCTGCGCACCCAGCGAATGAAAGGAATCAGCTGTTTGGGCACAGCGTTTTAGGCTTTGTCCTACAGCCAGCACTTGGCCGTTTCGATAGCGTCAGGCTGTCGAACTCTCAAGTCGAGATTCCCCAAATGGACAAGGATGAGTCATGAGTGAATATGGAAATGTGCCAAGGCCTGCACTGCCTAACCCACCAAGAAAAAAGATTTACCGTGGCGTTGAACCGGTCGATCTGCACGCCAAGTACTGGGCGGAATACCCGGAGGCTCCAGCGGAAAAACCGGCTGCTGTTAAGGCGATAGCGGAGCCAGGATTTTATATCGTCCAACAAGTCATGCCGCGCTCCGCGTTAGAGGCGGCGTTGTTTGATAAGCCGGATAGTGCAACGCTTGAGAAATTCACGCGTCTCAACCCCCACGTTACCGGCTACGCCAAGCCCGGTCAGCTCATTGTGCTGAGCGATCCGAACAATCCGCAGTGCACTCGTGAAGAAGCATTGCTCATGGAAGCCGCCCAGAAAGTGGACGCGGCACTCAGACCCATGAGCGACGAAGAAGCCAGCTTCATGGTTCAGTATCGGAGCCAGATAGAATCCGTCCTTTCGCAAGGCTCAACCTCAATCGGCGTTGGTGAGTCTATCTTTGCCAAGAACCTGGAAGACGTGAAGACCTCGCTGACGGAAATCGAAGCTCTGCATCAGAAAAGTTTTCAGCGTGATGGTCACTTGCGTAGCTCAGAGTTTTTCGCTGAGCGTGCGCGACTGTTTGCGAAGCTCGATAGACAGCTCAACGGCTTAACCCGAAAAGGCATCGGCTTCCCTGATCATCCAAGTCTGAAGTCAGCCCTCGGCATATCGAGCAAAAGCCTGGTTCATCACTGGAGTCTGGCTGGCGCGCCGGGACAGATTCCCGGTTACGCCACGCACGCGGAGGGTGTCGCCAGAGCAGCCAAGGTCGTAAAGTACGGCGGTTGGGTCGGCACAGCAGTGGGCGGCGGGGCGTCTTACATGAAGGTTCAGCAGGTCTGTGCGGCTGGCGACGTAGATGCATGCGAGAAGATCAAATATACCGAGGGCGGTAGTTTCATCGGGGGAGTAGCCGGCGGCGCTGCTGCCGGTGCGTTTTTGACCGGCTCCACGGCTGGAATTATCTGTGTCGGCTTGGGTGTACCTACAGGCGGCATGGCAACTTTGGCATGCGGCGTTATTGTTGTCGCAGCAGGTTCATATGCTGGTGGCGCCCTCGGAGGCGCTACCAGCGAATGGGCTGGTGAGAAGATCTATGAGGCAGTGAAGTGAGTATGACGTTCGTTGATAAGGTACTTCTGTCCATTGCTGTCGCTGATATAGCAGGGCTTATTCTTTGGATAGGCATTTGTTTGCACTTGGCTTATACAAAGGTGGATTTGATGTTGGAGCATCTGAAAAATTGCTCAGCCATTATGTCTCGCGCTCCCCTTAGGCATGGTGGGCCTTGGGGGAAGCTTTTGCTGATCGGTGGCATTTCAGGGATTGTGACCTTCCCTGGGTTTTATTTGAAAAGGGGCGAGCTGAGTTCTGAAGATTTAGCCCGTTTTCCAGCTCCACTGAAACGAAAGCTCGCCGTGCTGCAATGGAGCGTGATTGGTCTGTTATTGGTCATGATCTGCTTTGGTATAGCTGTGAAGTCAGGTTTTGTTTAGCCCTGTTGTAATTTGCAGTCCCCAACGCTGGCATGGTTGCCCTTGATAAACACCGATGTTTAAAAAGACATCTCCAGTCACGCTCCCAGGCTACATATCCTTGCGCCTTTGCCTACAGCTACGCCAGAATCCGCCGGCTTGTGCGCCTAGGGGGCGGGTTCTATTGTGGTGCGGTCGCTGACGAATCAGCGGTCGGGTTTCGCAGCTCGGATCAATCAAGGCGCACAGCGCTCCAGTTCGTTGTCATTTTTGGCAGTGATGCTTTATGGCGGCTGTGCGCGGGATACCTTCGGGTATGCCGGGTTCCTTGATTCCCGGTCTGCGAACCTGCGTACAGCTGCCACCTCTCTTCGTTTCGCAGCGAAACGTGGCGGCTCCAATAATCAAGGAGCTTCACCATGATCAAACCAACACCCAACCCACCCGAAACCGATTCCACGTCTCCCTACGAATCCCTCGATTCCAACAAGCTCCACGAAGCCGCTGACCGTGCGCTTGATCATTACCTGTCGCCCAACAATCTCCTGCCTCCGCCGCGCAAGGCGCGTGGGATGTATGCGGTGACGGCGGATACCAAGAATGAAGAACTGCTGGCTGATGCGAGTGAAACGCTTGCTTGGGCGAAGACGATTGCTCAGGACATTTCCAGTTTGCTGCCGGCGCCGCAGCGGCGCGCATTGTTGGGGGTTGCGCAGTTGATCATGCTGGGGGAACTGGCGGTGAATCGGGTGATGGATAATTTGGAGGTGGCGGGGTGATTTAGAAGACGGGGCCAAGGCTTGATTGGAGTAAGCTTTGGCGCCTTCGCGAGCAGGCTCGCTCCCGCGGGGGTTGGTGTGGATCGCTGGTTCTGTGGCCGGCGCTGAAGTTCATGATAGTGGGTCGGTTGCTGTCTTTAGAACGTTAAAGGAATTCACTCGATGGACTCATATTTGAATGGTCAACCGACCTCGCGGAGTTGGTGATGGAGTTTTCAACTACGATTTGGAACTGGTACGGGCAGAGCGAGTACCGACGAGTTCTTGCTGTTTGCTTGGCAATTCGGGGGCTTACCTTCTTGGCTATGAATGCTGATGAGCAGCGACAAACGATTCCTGATTGCCCAGCCTGTGAGGTTTGGTCGAAAACAATGCTGCCTTTGCATGAAGCACTAACAGTATGTGGGGCCGCGATGCAAAAGGATGTTCGGAGTGGACTGCAGCATGTCTGGGACTTGTGCAGTTCCTTGCCTGAGTCGGCTATCCATTGCGATGATCGGTTGATATTTGATCAATGTGAATGGCAGCCTCTACGGGAAGCCGCTAATCAGGCTCTAGCTTTCGTAGACGCGGAGAAAATATCCCCTTATCTGGATGAACTAATTTCGGATTGTCGAAGTGCCATGGTTCACTCGTGATCAAAACCCACACCCAACCCGCCCGAAATCGATCCCACGTCTCCCTACGAATCCCTCGATTCCAACAAACTTTACGAAGCCGCTGACCGCGCTCTCGATCATTACCTGTCGCCAAACAATCTCCTGCCGCCGCCACGTAAGGCGCGGGGGATGTATGCGGTGACGGCGGATACCAAGAATGAAGAACTGCTGGCTGATGCGAGTGAAACGCTTGCTTCGGCGAAGACGATTGTTCAGGACATTTCCAGTTTGCTGCCGGCGCCGCAGCGGCGGGCATTGTTGGGGGTTGCTCAACTGATCATGCTGGGGGAGCTGGCGGTGAATCGGGTTATGGATAATTTGGAGGTGGCGGGGTGATGTTATGTGCGGGGCGCCAGCGGGTTGATTTGTTGTTTGGGCTGGCGCCTTCGCGAGCAGGCTCGCTCCCACAGGGGGATTTGTGTTTGTTGCGGGAGGGAAGATCAAAAGATCGCAGCCTTCGGCAGCTCCTACGGTGGGCGGGTCAGTAAGGTTTCCAACCTGACCAACGGCGGCGCATCCTGGTTGCGGTCAAATACTTGGATTCCAACCTTGAGCAACCGTCCATTCTCTGCGCTGGCGATCACCTGTTCGCAGCGCAACAACAATCTTCCTTGATCACATTCAACAGCCTTCATCCCATTCGGCAACCGGCCCTCCAGACGCAGCTCAGCCATCCGGCTCTGCGCGGCAATCATCGCCACCGACCGATCCCTTAAAACCGCACTGCTCTGCGTCATCAACCCTGCCACACGCACGGCGGCGGACATGGCGACGGCGATGATCGCCAGTGCCACCAGCACTTCAATCAGGGTGAATCCTTCCTCTCTCGAACACCCGCGCATACATGGCCCAAAAGCAAAACCCAGCCCTCGACGCTAACCCCCGTCCTTGACGGCTTGACGACGGAAACACCCGAGGATTTTCAACATCCCTGACATATCTTCTTGCAACACTGCGCGTCGAAATCAGGTCAAGCCAGGGAATGTCGAGATGGATATCGCACCTTTGAACACGCTCAGTCAGTCGCCGCGCATGCCGCGTAGCCAGCAGGGTTTTACCTTGATCGAGATCATGGTGGTGGTGGTGATTCTGGGGATTCTGGCGGCGATGGTGGTGCCCAAGGTGCTTGACCGGCCGGATCAGGCGCGGGCGACGGCGGCGAAGCAGGATATTGGTGGGTTGATGCAGGCGTTGAAGTTGTATCGCCTCGATCACGGCACGTATCCGAGCATGAATCAGGGGCTGAAGGTGTTGGTCGAGCGGCCGGCGGATGCGAAGAACAGCAACTGGCGTTCGTACCTGGAGCGTTTGCCGAATGACCCGTGGGGCCGGCCTTATCAGTACCTCAACCCGGGCGCGAATGGCGAGGTCGATATCTTTTCCCTCGGCGCCGATGGTCAGCCTGACGGCGATGGCGTGAATGCCGATATCGGTTCCTGGCAGTTGTAAGGCCAGCCGTGAACACAGGTTCGCTCAGCGGGGCGAAGCAACAGGGCATGGCGATTATCAGCGCGTTGTTGATTGCCGCCGTGGTGGCGGTGATTGCGGCGGGGATGTTGACGCGCCAGAGCGTGGCGACCCGGGCGCTGGAGGCCGATCAGCAGCGGGTGCAGGGGCGTTGGCTGGCGCAGGGTGGTCTGGAGATCAGCCGGCAGTTGCTCTGGGATGCGCGCCTGCGTGATCCGTTGACCCGGCGCGATCAGCCTTGGGCGCAGCCGTTGCTGGCGGCGGGTTTTGCCGGGCGGCTGGAGGACGAGCAGGGCAAGTTCAACCTGCGCAATCTGGTCGCCAATGAGCGCATCGATGAGGCGCAAGTGCAGGCATTCGAGCGTTTGTGCGAGCTGATTGGTGTGAGTGCCGTTGTCGGGCAGCGCATTCGTCAGCGGGTGATCGCGAGCTATCCGCATCTGCTCAATGCGCAGATTGGTGCGACTGGCAAAGCCGGTTTCGACAGTGGCCGAGCGACTTCGCCCGATGCCGATCACAAACCGCCACCGCCGAAGGCGCCGATGCTGCGCACGCTGGAGGATTTGCGCAGCGTCGAGGGCATGACCGATGCGCTGATCGGCCAACTCGCGCCGTACGTGACGGTGATTCCGGCGACGACGTGGATCAACGGCAACACCGCCACGGCGCAGGTGCTGGCGGCGTATGTGCCGGGGCTTTCGCTGGAGCGGGCGACGGCGTTGATTGCCGAGCGTGACGCCGGGCGCTGGTTTATCAATCGCGGCGATTTCGTGAACCGCTTGCGCATGCCGCAGCTGGAAATGAGCAGCGTCAAGGTCGGTATCACCAGTGACTGGTTTCGTTTGCGCGGTGAGGCGCGGCGGGATCAGCGTCGGGTCAGTCTCGACGCTTTGCTGCACCGCAGCGAGGATGGGCTGCCGCAGGTGATCTGGTCGCGGGTGGGCGCATGAGCCAGTTGCGCGTCGCGTTGCCGCCGCTGGCGGAGCTGGAGTTGCACAGCGAAGTGAGCTGCGCCTGGCTGGATCGTCAGGGGCAGGTCAGTCGTGAGGAACGGCTCACTTTGAGTCAGTTGGGGCAACGGCCGAAGCAACCACCGCTGCTGTGTTTTCTGCATCCGGGCGACAGCCTGCTCGCCAGCATTGATCTGCCGCCGCTGCCCGCGAACAAAACGGCGGCCGCTGTGCAGTGTGCGGCGCAGGCGTTGATGCTCGGCGACAGCAGCCAAATGCATATCGGCCACAGCCCTCGTGATGCGAGTGGGCAGGTGCAAATCGCCTGGGTGGCGCGGCAGCATTTGCAGGGTCTGGCTGCGGTACTCAAGCAGGCGGGGTTGACGCTGCGTGGTTTGTATCCGGCGCCGTATAGCCTGCCGGTGCTGCCGGGGGTTGTCGCTTGCGTGGCGGACGGTCATTGGCTCCGGCGCGAGAGTTTGAACAGCGCGCAGGTTGAGCCGTTGCTCGGTGATGAAGTTGATGAGGCATCGTTTGAAGCCGGATCAGCACAACGCTGGATTGGCCCCTTGCCTGGTTGGGGTTTGCACGGTGGTCTGCAGCAAAGCGGCGGCGAACAACGTGGCTGGGGTCGTGCTGTCGGGTGTGTGGCTTTGGCCGTGGCCGTTTGGGTCGTCGGCCTGAACCTGTACGCCGCCCGCGAAGCGCGGCAGGGCCAGCAGCTCAAGGCGCAAATGAGTCAGCGGGTGAAGCAGGCCTTTCCCGAATTGCCGGTGATTCTCAACCCGCTGCAACAGGCGCGTCAGCAACTCGAGCAACGGCAAAAAGGCGCGGTCGATGACCCGGCGCAAAACTTCAATCGACTGGTGTTGCAGGCCGGCACCGGCATGCCGTTCATGGCTGGCAGTGTCGAGCGTCTGACCTATCGCGACGGCGTCTTGCAGCTGGCGCTGCTCAGCGATGCAAACCGTGGCGGCAACGACAAGGACTGGCAAAGCACGTTGGCCCAAGCCGGCATCAGCGTCACTGCCGATGACGCAGGCTGGACCTTGCGGCCGAGCGATGAATCCAGCGCAAACACCAACGAAGACGACGACAGCGGAGCAGACGATGAGTAGGGCGACGCTGGCGATTTACCGTGCGCGCTGGCAGCGCTTCAGCAGCCAGTTGCAGGCGCGTTGGCAGTCGTTGGCGCTGCGCGAGAAACGCATGGTCGGCGGCATGGCGCTGGTGCTTGTCGGTCTGCTGATCTGGCTGACGCTGGTCAAGCCGCCGCTGGCCAGGATCACTTTTTGGCAGAGCGAAACGCCCAAGTTGCGCGCGCAAACCGAGGCGCTGGAAGTGCTGTTGCGCAGCGTCAATGTGCGGCCGCAGGGGCAAAGCGTTGGCCAGTCGCTGGAGCAAAGTCTGCAAGCGGCGGGGCTGGCTGGGCACTACCAATTACAAGCGGCGGAGGATGGCGCGTGGCAGTTGAATGTCGACGCCGCGCCGGCCGATGCGCTGCTCGACTGGCTGCTCAGCCAGCCGTCACAACTTTCTCTGCAGGTGGTCGAAGCGCAGTTGCAACGCGCAAACGAAACCTCGACCGATGTCACCGCCGGCACATTGTCAGGCACCGTTCGCATGGATCAGGCGCAGGGCGCTAAGGAAGCTTCATGAAGGAGTCACGCTGCAAACCGGCACGTCTGGCGCTGCCGTTGTTGCTGATGGCATTGAGCGCGTGCAACAGCACCACGGCCCCGCAGAATCAGCCGCCGCTGTTGGTCGACAGCGAACTCGGGCGGCCGCTGGCCAACACCCAGCGCAGCGGCGATGCGGTAGCCGATCGCGAACGGGCGCAGGCTCAGGCGCGGCCGGTGCCCAAGCAATTGCACAACATCAGTCAGCGTGGGCGCAGTGCTGGTGTTGCGCCGAGCAATGCAAGCCCGCGCAATCCGTTGGGCGAGCAACCGGTGACGCTGAATTTTGTCGAGGCGGAAATTCAGGCGGTGGTTCGGGCGCTGTCGCGGGCCACCGGGCAGCAGTTTCTCGTCGATCCACGGGTCAAGGGCAATCTGACCTTGGTTTCGGAAGGTCAGGTGCCGGCCCGTCAGGCCTACGACATGCTGCTCGCGGCGTTGCGCATGCAAGGCTTCAGCGTGGTCGATGTCGGCGGCGTGGCGCAGGTGGTTCCGGAGGCCGACGCGAAACTGCTCGGCGGGCCGATCTACAGCGCCGACAAGCCGGCCGGCAACGGCATGCTCACGCGCACGTTTCGCCTGCAATACGAGAACGCGGTGAACCTCATCCCGGTGCTGCGCCCGATCGTTTCGCCGAACAACCCGATCAATGCCTATCCGGGCAACAACACCGTGGTCATCACCGATTACGCCGAGAACCTCACCCGTGTTGCGCAACTGATCGAGAGCATCGACACGCCGAGCGCGATCGACACCGACGTGGTGCAGATCCAGAACGGCATCGCCGCCGACATCGCGCCGATGGTGGCCGACTTGCTCGACGCGCCGGGCAATGATCCGACGCAGAAAATCGCCGTGATCGGCGACCCGCGCTCGAACACCATCATCATCCGCGCCGGCAGCCCCGAGCGCACCGAGCTGGCGCGCAACCTGATCTACAAACTCGACAACGCGCAGAGCAATCCGAGCAATCTGCATGTGGTTTATCTGCGCAACGCCCAAGCAGCGAAACTCGCGCAGGCCTTGCGCGGTTTGCTCACTGGCGAGAGTGACAGCGGCAGCAGCGACGCGGCGCGGTCGGTACTCAGCGCGATGGGCAGCAGCGCCGGCGGCAATGCCGGGCAGAACGGCCAGAGCAGCACGCCGAGCACTGGCACTTCAACGACGACTGGCAGCGGCGCAAGCGGCGGCAGTTATGCGCAGGGCAGTGGCGGCGCGGCCAGCAATGGCGGCACGCAGAGCAGCGAACAGAACGTTGCGTTCAGCGCTGGTGGCGTGACGATTCAGGCCGATGCCACCACCAACACGCTGCTGATTTCTGCGCCGGAACCGCTGTATCGCAACCTGCGTGAGGTTATCGATTTGCTCGACCAGCGCCGTGCGCAAGTGGTGATCGAGAGCCTGATTGTCGAGGTCGGCGAGGACGATGCCAGTGAATTCGGTGTGCAGTGGCAGACCGGCAATCTTGGCGGCAAAGGCGTGATCGGTGGCGCCAATCTGGGTGGTGCGGGTCTCAATACGGGGGCGAAGAACAGCATCGACGTGCTGCCGCAGGGTTTGAATCTTGGCTACGTCAACGGCACGGTCGACATTCCCGGCATCGGCAAGATTCTCGACCTGAAAGTGCTGGCCCGAGCGCTGAAGAGCAAGGGCGGCACCAACGTGCTGTCGACGCCGAACCTGCTGACCCTGGACAACGAAGCGGCGAGCATTTTTGTCGGCCAGACCATTCCGTTTGTCAGTGGTAGCTACGTCACTGGCGGCGGGGGCACCAGCAACAACCCGTTCCAGACCGTGACCCGCGAAGAGGTCGGCCTCAAGCTCAACGTGCGTCCGCAGATTTCCGAGGGCGGCACGGTGAAGCTGGATATCTATCAGGAAGTCAGCAGCATCGATGAGCGCGCGTCCAACAGCGTGACCGCCGCCGGCATCGTCACCAACAAACGGGCGATTGATACCAGCATTCTGCTCGACGATGGGCAGATCATGGTCCTCGGCGGGCTGCTTCAGGATGGCTACAGCCAGAGCAATGATGCCGTGCCGTGGCTGGGCAGCCTGCCGGGGATCGGCGCGCTGTTTCGCAACGAACGCCGGGCGATCACCAAGACCAATCTGATGGTGTTCCTGCGCCCGTACATCATCCGCGACAGCGAAGCGGGGCGCAGCATCACCCTCAACCGCTACGACTTCATGCGCCGCGCCCAGGGCGGCTTGCAGCCGGAACGCAGCTGGGCGATGCCCGACATGCAGGCGCCGCAATTGCCAAGCGCCGCGCAAGGCGTGCCAGCGCCGGGGCCGACATCAGGCCCACGCGCCACGATCAAAGCCGTACCGATTGAGGGGAGCACCCGGTTTTGACTGGAATGATGATTGTGGCGAGGGGATTCATCCCCGCTCGGCTGCGAAGCAGTCGTAAACCGGGCACATGCGATTTTCCTGGAGAAACCGGTTCTCAAGGTTTGGGTCTGCTTCGCAGCCCAACGGGGATAAATCCCCTCGCCACGGGGGATCTCATTGCCACAAGGGATCCCATTGCCACGGTATCGATGGAAGGGAGCACTCGGTTTTGACTGGAATGATGACTGTGGTGAGGGGATTTATCCCCGCTCGGCTGCGCAGCAGTTGTAAAACCGGTACACGCGATTTGCCTGGAGAAACCGGTTCTCAAGGTTTGGGTCTGCTGCGCAGCCCAACGGGGATAAATCCCCTCGCCACAGGGGATCGCATTGCTACAGAGGATCTCATTGCCACAGAGGATCCCATTGCCACGGTACCGATCGAAGGGAGCACCCGGTTTTGACTGAGATGATGACTGTGGTGAGGGGATTTATCCCCGCTCGGCTGCGCAGCAGTCGTAAACCGGGCACACGCGATTTGCCTGTAGAAACCGGTTCTCAAGGTTTGGGTCTGCTTCGCAGCCCAACGGGGATAAATCCCCTCGCCACAGAGGTTCCCATTGCCACTGAGGACTCCATTGCCACAGGGGATCCCATTGCCACGGTATCGATTGAAGGGAGCACCCGGTTTTGACTGAGATGATGACTGTGGTGAGGGGATTCATCCCCGCTCGGCTGCGCAGCAGTCGTAAAACCGGTACACGCGATTTGCCTGGAGAAACCGGTTCTCAAGGTTTGGGTCTGCTGCGCAGCCCAACGGGGATAAATCCCCTCGCTACGGGGGATCGCATTGCCCCAGAGGATCCCATTGCAACGGCATCGATCGAAGGGAGCACCCGGTTTTGACTGAGATGATGACTGTGGCGAGGGGATTTATCCCCGCTCGGCTGCGCAGCAGTCGTAAAACCGGTACACGCGATTTGCCTGTAGAAACCGGTTCTCAAGGTTTGGGTCTGCTGCGCAGCCCAACGGGGATAAATCCCCTCGCCACTGAGGTTCCCATTGCCACAGGGGATCGCATTGCCACAAGGGATCTCATTGCCACAGGGAATCCCATTGCCACGGTACCGATCGAAGGGAGCACCCGGTTTTGACTGAGATGATGACTGTGGCGAGGGGATTCATCCCCGCTCGGCTGCGCAGCAGTCGTAAAGCCGGTACACGCGATTTGCCTAGAGAAACCGGTTCTCAAGGTTTGGGTCTGCTGCGCAGCCCAACGGGGATAAATCCCCTCGCCACGGGGGATCTCATTGCCACAGGGAATTCCATTGCCACGGTGCCGATCGAAGGGAGCACCCGGTTTTGACTGGAATGATGACTGTGGCGAGGGGATTTATCCCCGCTCGGCTGCGCAGCAGTCGTAAACCGGGCACATGCGATTTGCCTGTAGAAACCGGTTCTCAAGGTTTGGGTCTGCTGCGCAGCCCAACGGGGATAAATCCCCTCGCCACAGAGGTTCCCATTGCCACAGAGGTTCCCATTGCCACTGAGGATTCCATTGCCACAGGGAATTCCATTGCCACGGTACCGATCGAAGGGAGCACCCGGTTTTGACTGAGATGATGACGGTGGCGAGGGAATTCATCCCCGCTCGGCTGCGCAGCAGTCGTAAAACCGGTACACGCGATTTGCCTGTAGAAACCGGTTCTCAAGGTTTGGGTCTGCTGCGCAGCCCAACGGGGATAAATCCCCTCGCCACAGAGGTTCCCATTGCCACTGAGGATTCCATTGCCACAGGGGATCGCATTGCCACGGTACCGATCGAAGGGAGCACCCGGTTTTGACTGAGATGATGACTGTGGCGAGGGGATTTATCCCCGCTCGGCTGCGCAGCAGTCGTAAAGCCGGTACACGCGATTTGCCTGGAGAAACCGGTTCTCAAGGTTTGGGTCTGCTTCGCAACCCAACGGGGATAAATCCCCTCGCCACGGGGGATCGCATTGCCACAAGGGATCCCATTGCCACGGTATCGATGGAAGGGAGCACTCGGTTTTGACTGAGATGATGACGGTGGCGAGGGGATTTATCCCCGCTCGGCTGCGTAGCAGTCGTGAAACCGGTACACGGGATTTGCCTGTAGAAACCGGTTCTCAAGGTTTGGGTCTGCTGCGCAGCCCAACGGGGATAAATCCTCTCGCCACGGGGGATCTCATTGCCTCAGAGGATCGCATTGCCACAGAAGATCGCATTGCCACAGCGGATGGTGGGGAGGGTGGGCGATGAGTCGGTTGCCTTACGCCTGGGCCAAGGCGCAGCGCATTCTGTTGCGCGATGGCGTGCTGACGGTGTGCCCGTCAACGCCCGGCTGGTCGATCAGCGAGGTGCGTCGGCAGTTCGGTGCGACGCAGGTTGAGCGGGTGCGTGATGACGAGCTCGACGGGTTGCTCGCCAGCGCTTACGCCGATACCGGCAGTGCGGCGGCGGTGGTCGGTGCCGCCGAGAACGAAGTCGATCTCGATCGACTGATGCAGGACATGCCGGAAATCACCGACCTGCTCGACACCCAGGACGGCGCGCCGGTGATTCGCATGATCAACGCCTTGCTCACCCAAGCCGCGCGCGACGAGGCCAGTGACATCCACATCGAGCCGTTCGAAACCCATTCGGTGGTGCGCTATCGCGTCGACGGCACCCTGCGGGATGTGGTCTCGCCGCGCAAGGCGTTGCACGGTGCGCTGGTGTCGCGGATCAAGATCATGGCCCAGCTCGACATCGCCGAAAAACGCCTGCCGCAGGACGGTCGTATTGCCTTGCGCGTGGCGGGGCGGCCGATCGATATTCGTGTGTCGACGGTGCCCACCGGCCATGGCGAACGCGTGGTGATGCGCCTGCTCGACAAACAGGCCGGGCGCTTGCATCTGGAAACCTTGGGCATGGATGCGCAGGTGCTGGCCAAGCTCGATCATCTGATCCGCCAGCCCCACGGCATCGTCCTGGTCACCGGGCCGACCGGCAGCGGCAAAACCACCAGCCTCTACGCGGCGCTGGCGCGGCTGGATGCGAGCACCAGCAACATCCTCACCGTGGAAGATCCGGTGGAATACGATTTGCCGGGGATCAGCCAGATTCAGGTCAACGCCAAGATCGACATGACCTTTGCCCTCGCGCTGCGGGCGATTCTGCGGCAGGACCCGGACATCATCATGATCGGCGAGATCCGCGATCTCGAGACTGCGCAAATCGCCGTGCAGGCCTCGCTCACCGGGCATTTGGTGCTGGCGACGCTGCACACCAACGACGCGGTGTCGGCAGTCAATCGCCTGATCGACATGGGCGTTGAGCCGTTCTTGCTCGCGTCATCCATGCTCGGCGTCCTCGCGCAACGTCTGGTGCGGCGCCTGTGCAATCAGTGCAAACAGGAAGATCCGGCCACGCCCGGCACCTGGCGTCCGGTCGGCTGCGCAGCGTGCAATCACACCGGTTACAGCGGCCGCACCGGCATTCACGAATTGTTCTGCATCGACGACGACATCCGCACGCTGATTCACCAAGGGGCAGGGGAGCAGGCCCTGCGGGCGGCGGCGTCGAAAGCGGGCATGTTCAGCCTGCGTGAGGACGGTGAGCGCTGGATTCGCAGCGGTGCCACCGCGCCGGAAGAAATCCTTCGCGTGACACGGGACGCCTGATGAATCGCTACCGCTTTGAAGCGGCGGATGCCACCGGGAAAATCGAGTCCGGGCACCTTGAGGCGGACAGCCAGAGCGCGGCGTTCAGTGCCTTGCGCGGACGTGGATTGACGGCGCTGTCGGTGCACGAGGAAAGTAACGTCGCCCGACACGGTGGCGGCGGTTTGTTCAGCGCCAGACTCTCCGACAACGACCTCGCCTGGGCCACGCGGCAACTGGCGAGCCTGCTCGGTGCCAGCCTGCCATTGGAAGCCGCGTTGAGCGCGACGGTCGAGCAGGCCGAAAAAAAGCACATCGCCCAGACCCTCAGCGCCGTGCGCGCCGATGTGCGCAGCGGCATGCGTCTGGCGGAATCGCTGGCGTCGCGGCCACGGGATTTTCCCGAGATTTACCGCGCGCTGATTGCCGCTGGCGAAGAGTCCGGCGATCTGGCGCAGGTGATGGAGCGGCTGGCCGATTACATCGAGGAACGCAACAACCTGCGCGGCAAGATTCTTACCGCGTTCATCTATCCCGGTGTGGTCGGGCTGGTATCGATCGGCATTGTGATTTTCCTCCTCAGCTACGTGGTGCCGCAGGTGGTCAGCGCGTTCTCTCAAGCGCGGCAGGATTTGCCGGGGCTGACGCTGGCGATGCTCACGGCCAGTGATTTCATTCGCGCGTGGGGCTGGTTGTGTGCGGCGCTCATGGCCGGGGCGTTCTGGAGTTGGCGTTTGTATTTGCGCAATCCGGCGGCGCGCTTGAGCTGGCACCACCGGGTGCTGAAACTGCCGCTGTTCGGGCGTTTCATTCTCGGCCTGAACACTGCGCGGTTCGCCTCAACACTGGCGATCCTCGGCGGCGCCGGGGTGCCGTTGTTGCGTGCATTGGAAGCGGCGCGGCAGACATTGTCCAACGACCGCTTGAGCCTGAGCGTCAGCGAGGCCACGGCGAAGGTGCGCGAAGGCGTCAACCTCGCCGCCGCGCTGCGGGTGGAGAATGTCTTCCCGCCGGTGCTGATTCACCTGATCGCCAGCGGCGAAAAAACCGGCTCGCTGCCGCCGATGCTCGAGCGCGCGGCACAGACCTTGTCGCGGGACATTGAGCGACGGGCGATGGGCATGACCGCGTTGCTCGAGCCGCTGATGATTGTGGTGATGGGCGGGGTGGTGCTGGTGATTGTGATGGCGGTGTTGTTGCCGATTATTGAGATCAACCAGTTGGTGCAGTAGCCCAGTTTGATGTCGGCCGGGCCGGCCTCTTCGCGAGCAGGCTCGCTCCCACAGAGGAACGCATTTCAACTGTGGGAGCGAGCCTGCTCGCGAAAGCGCCAGTCCCGACAACACAAAACTCAAATATTTTGCACCGGCCTGACCCTCACCCGAGTCCCGAGCCCGCCATCCTCGGGTTCTCCATTCTGTCATCTGCAACCACCCGCCAACGCCTCCAGCCCGATTCAGCCAAACCCCGACCCAGACGCGCCGCAACCCACCGCAAACACCCGAGAAATCCGTACCAGAATCCCCCCGCAGCTCCCGAGGTTTTTTCCTTTATCTGTCACCGGAAGCTGCGAATTTCTCTCTGCGGCTCCACCACGGTGGACCCTCCCGGTGTCATGCAAGCCTTCCGAAACCTGTGTTCCAAACCAAGTTGAAAAGGAGATTCTTCATGTTCAAGCGCACTCTGATCGCCGCCTCACTGACCGTCGCCGCTCTGGCTTCCGCCCAGGCCATGGCCGTAACTGGTGGTGGCGCCTCGCTGCCTGCCGCACTGTACAAAGGTTCTGCCAACAGCATCCTGCCTGCCAACTTCAGCTACGCCGTGACCGGTAGCGGCATTGGCAAAAGTGCTTTCCTGACCAACAACGCTTCGCAATTTGGCACCACCGGCACAGTGCACTTTGCTGCCAGCGATTCGATTCTCAGCGCTACCGAACTCAGCAACTACACCGCCAACTTCGGTACTTCCTACGGCCCGCTGATTCAGTTGCCATCGGTTGCGACCTCGGTGGCGATCCCTTACAAAAAAACTGGCAACACCACCCTCAACCTGACCAGCACGCAACTGTGCGACGCATTGTCCGGTGCCAAGATCACTTGGGGTGAATTACTCAACAACGACGCCAAAACCGACCCGACACTGATCCGCGTGGTTTATCGCACGGCTTCCAGCGGCACCACTGAAATTCTCACCCGTCACCTGAACTCGGTGTGCCCTGGCAAGTTCGCCGTCGGCACTACCTTTACCAGCGCTCGTCTGGGTGGCTCTCCGCTGCCAGGCAACTGGGTAGGTGTGGTCAACACCGCTGAAGTTGCTACTGCCGTCAACGCTGTGGACGGTTCGATCGGTTATGTCGGTCCGGACGGTGTGAACGCCTCGAGCAACGCCGTTGTGGCGCGCATCAACGGTGTTCAGCCTACCAGCGCCAACGTCAACGCTGCCTTGTCGTCGGCTGCTCTGCCAGCCACCCCATCCAACCCGGCGCAGTGGGTACCGGTCGTAGCCAACCCAAGTACCGGCTATGCCATGGCGGCCTACACCAACTTCATCTTCGGCCAGTGCTACAAGGACGCAGCGGTTGCCGCTGACGTGAAGGCCTTCCTGACCCAGCACTACAGCATTCCGGGCAACGCTGCCGCTACTGCTGCCCACGGTTTCATTCCGGTTCCAACCAACTGGAAAAACGCTGTGACCGCCAACTTCGTCACCAACTCCACCGGCAACAACCTGGACATCAACAACGCCAGCGTCTGCAACGGCGTGGGTCGTCCTTTGTAAGTCCTGCTACACGCGCAATGAAATGGCAGCAGCCTTCGGGCTGCTGCCATTTTTTTTGGCCGATCTACACCTCAATCATGAAGTTTGTGTGACATCCGTTCGGTCGTGCCTCGCGCCAACTGCCTATGTCGTAACAGCAGGTTTTCGCTGGCCTGCAGCCTTATGTGGCAATCAAAAAGGATCTCGTAGTGATGCTCGCTCGCCCATCCCGTCGCAGTACCCGTGCTCAAAATCTCAAGCGTGAGGTCAACGACCCGGGGTTGTGGCTGCTCAAGCCCTTGGCGCACGCGGTGGCGTTGTGTCTGGTGGCGGGCAGTGCGCAGGCGCAAACGGCGTTCAGTTCGAGCTGGTTTGCCGCCAAGGGCGCTGCGCAACAAGCGACGGCCGCTCGACCAAGTATGGGAGGGCTGCCGGGGATGACGCCACCATTGGCGCAGCAGCAAAAAGCCAATCAGCAATTGCAGCGTTCATTGCAGACGCTCAACAACACCGTGGCGGCGATTGCCGCGCAACAGGCGGCGCAGGCGGCCGGGCGTGCGGTGGCCCTGGGCAGTGTGCAAAACGTGCCGGACGGGTTGGGCGACGGCGGCTTGAAGGTCGACAACAGCCTCACCCAGGGTTGGCTGAACGCCAAGGGGCCGCAGCAGACGCAAGCCGATGGCAAGACCAACGTGAAGATCGAGCAGACGGCCGACAAGGCCATTCTCAACTGGGAGACCTTCAACGTCGGGCGAAATACCACTGTCGAATTTGCTCAGCAGTCCAATTGGGCCGTGCTCAACCGTGTCAACGATCCGAACGCACGCGCCAGTCAGATCCAGGGCCAGATCAGGGGCGACGGCACAGTGATGCTGATCAACCGCAACGGCATCGTGTTCAGTGGCAGCAGCCAGGTCAACGTGCGCAACCTGGTGGCCGCCGCCGCCAATATCACCGATATCCAGTTCCGGGATCGTGGTCTGTATTTCGATAGCAACGGCAGCCAACCGACGTTCACCGATGCCGCCGGCAAGGTGCTGGTGGAGCGCGGTGCGGTGCTTGAAACCCACAAGCCCGCCGTCTCGACCGACGCCGGCGGCTATACGCTGTTGCTCGGTAAAGACGTGATCAATGACGGCACCATCAACACCGTCAAAGGCCAGACCGTGCTGGGTGCCGGTGATCGTTTTTACATCCGCAAAGGCTCAGGCACGGAAGGCAACACGTTTTCGACAACCTTCGGCAACGAAGTCACGCCTGGCTTCAAGGCTTTGGAAAGTGGTGGGCGGGTCAGCAACAACGGGTTGATTCAGGCTGCCACGGGTGACATCACCCTGACCGGGCATGAGGTGGAGCAGGGCGGCGTGTTGCTGAGCAGCACCTCGGTCGCCACTCGCGGGACCATCCATTTGCTCAATCCGGCGAGTGACACGAGCGGCAGCGTGACCCTGGCGCCCGGCAGTGTCACGGCGGTCCTGCTCGACAGCAGCGACCTGACGGCGCTGGACAGTCAGCATCAGGCGGCCCTGAGCGGGGTCAGCCTCAATAACAGGATTCGCGGCGATCAGTCGCGTATCGATCTCCAGAGCGGTGGCAGCGTCGATTTCCAGAACGGTTCGATCACCCTGGCCACCGGCGGCCAGGTCGCTGTCAGCGCGCAGCGTCGCAGCCTGGTTGGCGAAGGCGCGGTGATCGACGTTTCCGGCGCCGTCGGCGTCAAGGTGGCGATGGAATCGAACAACATCAAGATCAACGTGCAGGGCAACGAGCAGCGCGATGCGTCGGTCAACCGCGAGAACGGCGCGCTCAACAGTAACGATGTCTGGGTCGATGTGCGTGAACTGGTCTACGTGCCGGCCGGCACCAATGGCTATGCGACGGACCGTTGGTACACGGCCGGTGGCCTGCTGGAAGTCGGCGGTTATCTGGGCACCCAGGGGCATGGCATCGGCGAGTGGATGGCGCAGGGCGGCACAGTGAGTTTTGCCGGCAACGACGTGGTCACTCGTAAGGGATCACTGATCAACCTGTCCGGCGGTACCCTCGATGTGCAAAGCGGTGAGATTCGACAGAGCTGGCTGCGCGGTGCAGACGGTCGCCTGTATGAAGTCTCGCGTGCGCCGGGGGATCAGCTCTACACCGGTTTGTACAAGGGCTACGAGGATGAAAGTGAGCGGTGGGGCCAGACCCGCACGTTCTACAACCCGCTGATTGCACCGTCGAGTCGCAGAGAGTCGGGTTACACGGTTGGTCGCGATGCCGGACAACTGCTGGTCAGCACTGTCAACGCGGTGCTGGGCGGGCAACTGCTGGGTGAGGTTTTCCAGGGTGAGCGACAGACCCAGGCTCCGCGTGCGGTCATCGACGGTTATGAGCAGAGCCAGACTGCGCTGGCACGGCGCGCGCAATTGATTGTCGGCAGTTATCTGCCGAGCTATCAGGCGGCGTCGGGCGGATTGCGCTACACCCTCAATCCGCTGCTGGATCAGGTCCTGATTGGCGGCGAAGGGCGGGACGAGGAATCCACCGAGGAGCTGAACGGCGCCGTCGCGCAAGACCGTCAGGGCAAGTTGTTGCTCGACGCCGGCCAGCTCAATGGTTTTGATCTCGGCGCACTGAAGATCTCGGCGCTTGAGCGGATTGAAGTGAACGACGCGCTCAAGGTAGACGCCGGTGGTGACATCACGCTGTACGCACCGGATGTCCGCGTTGCGGCCAACCTGACGGCGCGCGGCGGCAGTCTGAACCTGGGCAACGTGTTGAACCAACTGCGCAGCACCACCCTTGATGACATGCTGATTGCGGCACCGGCGGGTGATCCGGTGCAGGTAACGATCGCCAGGGACGTACGCCTCGACACCCGTGGTCTCTGGAGCAATCTGCGCACCAATCCGGACGATGTGGCAAGTCTCGGCTACCTGAACGGCGGCCGGATCTCGATCCGCAGCAGTGGCGATATCGATGTTGCGACGGGCAGCTTGATCGATGTGTCGTCCGGTGCTGCGATTCTGGCCAATGGCAAGACCCGGGGTGGCAAGGGTGGCGACGTGAGTCTTGAGTCCGGCGCGATTTCCGCGCTGGGCGATTCGCATCTGACGATGGCCGGCGACATCTTCGGGCATGGCGTGACGGGCGGCGGTGCGCTGGCTATCCAGGCTAACCGGGTGCGGATCGGTGCGTCCGCAGACAGGCTGCCCGAACATGCCTTGCAGCTGACGCCCGAGTTGTTCGACAACGGTTTCTCCGCCTACCGGGTCACCGGCCTGAACGGGCTGGAGGTGACAGCGGGCACACAAATCGATGTGACGATGCCGGTCTACCGTTTTGCAGACACAACGCTGAATCCGGGCAGCGGGGTCGAACCGAGCCAGGCGATGGAACTGTGGACGCCCACGCTGTATCAGGAAGACCCGCTCAAGGGCGTACTGAGCCAGCGCGCCGGTGCGAATCTGGCGCTGCAGGCCGGCTCGAGTGAACTCGACCGGTTCGACACCGCCAGCACCCTGACGCTGGGCCGCGCATCGCGCATCACCGTCGATCCCGGACAGCGGATCAATCTGCGCGGGACCGGGCAGATCACCCTCGAAGGCGAACTGCAGGCCTGGGGCGGAACCCTGGATATACGTCAGCAACAGTTCGGTTCGATCGACGTCGCCACTTCACAGCAACAAGCCGACAGCAAGGCGCACAACCGCTCGATCTGGGTCGGCGAGCAAGCGCAGCTGGACGTTGCGGGGCGTGCCCACACGGCTGTCGATGCGTCGGGTCGGGTCTACGGTCAGGTCGACAAGGGCGGCAGCATTATCATCGGCGGCGAAATCGATCCCAAGCGAGCGACGGCGACGGCGGCCGATGCGTTTGTGGTTGTGCGCGAAGGCGCACGTCTGGATGCCTCCGGAACGCAGGCCGTGCTGGACATCTCCGGGCAGGGGCCGACTCGCGTTGCCTCGGATGGCGGACGTATCAGCCTGAGCTCCTATAACGGCCTGTGGATCAATGGTCAGCTGCGCGCTGCTTCAGGTGGCAGCGGTGCTGCCGGCGGACGGCTGGAGGTAGCCCTGGAGACCCCGCTGTACGCTACGCAGAAGGCGAGTGCCGAGGTTCTGCGAGCTCGGGAAATCGTTATTGGCCAGGGGCCGGACGATGCAGTGTTGCCCCTGGACCTCAAGCCCGGTGACGCCGCGAACAACCTTCGTTACGGCCATGCCCGCCTGAGCACCGATACGTTGATGTCGGGCGGATTCGACAATCTGAGCGTGTTCAGCAACGGCCTCTTGTCATTTGACGGCGACGTCGACCTGCACATCAATCAGAGTCTGAATCTCTATGCTGGGGCCTTGTCCCTGGCGCAGACTTCCAGCGACTCGACGCGGGTCGATCTATCAGCGCCTTCCGTGCGGCTGTCCGGTGTGGGGACTTATTACGGCGTGGTGGACACCATTCGCCCCCGGGTCCTGAACAGTCCGACTGCGCAAGTTTCGCCGGCGCAGTTCAACGTGAATGCCAACGTTCTGGATATTGCCAACAGCCTGTCGTTCGGCGCGCATGGGTCGATCTTGCAGAACAAAGACGCCCCGGTTGAGGTCAGCCGTCGCGGCTTTGATCAGGTATCGCTGACCAGCACCGGGGACGTGCGGTTTCTGGCGCCCGTCAGTGGCCAAGTGAAGTCAGAGTTGTGGACACCAGGGGATCTGAATCTTCGCGCTGCGCAGATCTACCCTGCGAGCGGGGTCTCGGCCGAAGTCCGGGTCGGCTATCAGAGTCAGAGTTCTCTCGCCGATACCCATCGGACATTGCGCATTACTGGCCAGGGTACGGCGCCGACAGCGCTGCCGTACTCGGTGTTTGGCACGCTGGCGATGAGCGCCAGCCGGATCGATCAGGGCGGTGTTCTGCGTGCGCCTCTGGGCGTGATCAGTCTGGGTGATGATCTGCTGATCAAAACCCGGGAACTGCGCCTGTTGCCCGGCAGTACGACGTCGGTCAGTGCGGCCGGTCTGGTGATGCCTTATGGTGGCACCACCGACGGTATCGAATACCTTTACAACGGCGCACCGATCACATTGAAAGGCATCAGTGGCGACAGCGCCGGGGTGAACCTGCGCTCGCAGTACGTGGATGTGCAGTCCGGCGCGTTGATCGACCTCTCGGGCGGCGGAGATTTGCGCGGTGCCGGGTTTGTCTCCGGTCGCGGTGGCTCCACCGATGCGCGGTTCAGTCCGTTGGTGCGCAATGCCAGCGATGGCACGTTCAGTCTGCCGGGGCTGGCCAGCAACCCGGTGTACGCCATTGTCCCGGGCGATCAGAGCGCCTACGCACCGATACTGGGGGAAGCGGGAGCGGTCGATCCGCGAATCGGCCAGCAGATCACCCTGGGCACCGGCGTGCCAGGGTTGGCGGCAGGCACTTATACACTGTTGCCTTCCACCTTCACGTTGCTGCCCGGCGCGTTCCGGGTCGAAGTCAACGGCCAGGCCGCCCCCGGCGCCAGCAACGGCGCGGTTGCAATGCGCAACGGCTCGTGGACAAGCAGTGCGCGGATGTCGATTGCCAATACCGGCGTGCGGGAAAGTCTCGCCAGCCAGGTCATCGTGACATCGGCGGATGTGTTACGGCGTTACTCGCAATACAACGAAACCACACTGGAGCAGTTCATCGTCAGCGATGCAGCGCGCCGGGGTGTTCCGCGTGCGCTGGCGCCCATGGATGCCAAAGCGCTCAACCTGTTTGTCATCGCGGGGGGTAATCACGATACCGCGCTGGATTTCAATGGCCGGATCGCCTTCGCCGCCGCCAAGGGAGGCGTGGCCGGGACGGCTGTGATTCGTGGCGGCAGTGGCGCCAACTTCGAGATTCTCGGCCCCGGACAGTCAGCCACGAAAGACTTTGCCGGCGTCTCGCTGAGTGCCGATACGCTCAACCGGCTCGGCGCTTCTCGTCTGGCGATCGGTGCGAGCCCGACGGTGAATTACGGCTCGGCCGGCAATATCGTCAGTTTCACGGGCAGTACCTACAACATCACCTTGCGTGAAGGTGCGCTGCTTTCAGCACCGGAAGTGCTGCTCTGGACCAACAATGGCAACGGTGCCATCACGGTTGAGGCCGGTGCCGGCATCAATTCCCTGGGCCGCAGCGAGGTGCCGTACGACTCCTCGAACGGTTTTGTCTATCAGCCCGGCGCCGCAAGTCTGCTGGTGGTGTCCAACGGCTGGACGAATGTGCTGGCGCCAGAGGTCAACGCCAGCACTGCGTCTGGCAGCATCCGCATCGGCACCTGTAATCACCAGGCATGCGCCAATCCGGCGATGCTCTATTCCAATGGCAGCATTACGGCGGCCACCAACAATCAGTTCGAACTGGCCGAAGCGGTGCGTTTCGGCACCCGTCACCTGGCATTGGCTGTGGGTGCGGTCAACATCGGTACCGCTGAAACACTGGCGGCGGCCGGTCGCCTGCCTGCCGGGCTGACGTTGAGTCAGGGCGTGCTGGACCGCTTGCTGCGCGGCGATACTCAGTTTGCTGCGCCAGCTCTGGAAACGCTCAGCCTGACCGCTCGCGACGCGTTGAACTTTTATGGCAGCGTCGCGCTGGACACCGTGGATCCTCAGACCGGGCGCAGCAAGTTGCAGAATTTGATCATCACGACCCCGGCGATGTACGGCCTGGGCGATACGAGCGACGTGGCGACCATCCGCACAGCCAACCTGATCTGGAACGGCGCCACTCAGGCGCCCGGGGCCGTGGCCAGCGGTGGTGCGGGCAGCGGACACGGCACGCTGGACATTGAGGCTCAGCGCATCGATTTTGGCTACGGCCCTTATTCCCAACCCAACGGCCTGGATCAGAACGCTCGTCTTGCGCTGGGCTTTGCCAACGTCAACCTCAACGCCAGTGATCGTATCACCGCCAACCACAAGGGCAGCCTCGCGGTTTATGAAACGCAGGGGGCTTACGACCCGATCAAGGGTTATCTCTACAGCGGCGGCAACCTGAACCTGCGCACACCTCTGCTGACCGGGGAGGCCGGCTCGGTGAATGCGCTCAAGGCCGGCGGCAGTCTGGTATTGAGCGGACCGGCCGGGACGGCGCTCGCCGATGCACTGGGTGCCGAACTGACGCTGGAGGGGCGTAACGTGGTGCTCGACGGCCGGATTGCGCTGGCCAGCGGCAAATTGCAGGTCAAGGCCGTCGGCGATCTGACCCTCACGAGCGGAGCGAACCTGGACCTGGCGGGCCGCACCTTGCCATTCAACGATATCAACCAGTACAGCTGGGGCGGCGACGTGGCGTTGTACAGCCGCGACGGCAATATTCGTCAGGCGAGCGGCTCGCGCATCGATCTGTCGGCGCAGAACAATCAGGCCGGCAATCTGAGTGTCGTGGCACTGTCAGACACCGCAGGCGAGGTCGATCTGCAGGGTGAGATCCGTGGCAGCAGTACAGGGCATTACGATGCCGGCGGCACGTGGGTACCTTACAAATCCGCTGGCGTGGACATCCGCGCGCAACACTTGGGTGGCGCACTGAATGAACAGTTTGCTGCGCTCAACCAACGCTTGAACGCCGGCCAAGTCTTCGGCAGTCGCAGCTTCCAGTTCAAACAGGGCGATCTGGTGGTCGGCGATGGCCTCAAGGCGGGCGAGGTCTCGGTATCGCTAGACAACGGCAGCCTGACGGTGAACGGCCTGGTCGATGCCAGCGGCGAACGGGTCGGCAACATTCGCCTGGCCGCCGCCCATGGCCTGAATGTGGCGGGCGGTGCGGTGCTGGATGCTCACGGTCGGGTACTGCGGGTCGACAGTTACGGCAAGATTATCGACGCGCCCAACCGGGCCATGGTCGAACTCAGTTCCGGCGACGGCCTGCTGACACTCGCTCCCGGTGCGCGGATAGACCTGCGCCATGGCACGGACGCGGCAGTCGGCACACTGGCGGGTCAGAATGACGGTCGCCTGCGCGGCACGCTGGAGCTGAACGTACCGCGACTGGGCGCCGATGACATCGCCATCGACGCCCCTGGCGCGTTGATCATCCAGGGCGCGCGGTCCATCGGTCTCAATGCCGTGCGCCGCTATACCGATGCCGCCGACGGGGTGGATCCAGCGGCCAGCGGCCGGCCTTATCAAATCATCGACCAGGCTTACCTGAACCGCATCCACGCTGACAACGACCTGTTCATCAATGCAGCCTTGGGCAACAGTGATCTGTTGCAGCGCAAACTGGCAGGGTTGAACAATGCGCGGTATGCCGATGCCTTCCATTTGCGCCCAGGCGTAGAGATTGCGAGTAAAACCGCCGACGGCGATCTGGTGGTACAGGGCGATCTGGACTTGTCCGGCTATCGCTACGCCAGTCTCAACCCGAACACCGGCAAAACTTCGGTGTACGGTTCTGGCGAGGCGGGGAGCCTGGTGATTCGAGCCGGAGGGGACCTGGATATCTACGGCAGCATCAACGATGGTTTCGCGCCGCCACCGGAAACCGTGGACGATGCCGGATGGAAATTGCTACCGGGCGTCCAGCCGTTTGGCGGCGATCTGATTGTGCCGGGCGCAGGCGTGACACTGGCCGAGGGCACGTTGTTCCCAGCGGGCGTCAAGCTGAACTATGACCTGCCGATCCAGGCCGCCGTCCTCGCCAGCGGTACGCTGTTGCCCACCGAGGCCGTGCTCGCCGGCCCCTACACTCTGCCGGCCGGCACCGTGTTGAGCGCAGCCGTACACGATGCCTCCGGTAACCTGCTGTATGGCGCCGGAACGCTGCTCACTGACAGTGTGATGTTGCCAGCCGGCAGCCGCCTCGGCGCCGGGACCCGCCTCGGTCAGGCTACCGGGATGCAGGCCATGCTCTGGCCAAAAGGCGTGCCGTTGCCCAGTGTTCTGGATGACCAGCAGCGTTCGGTGGGTGTGAAGTTGAATGGGGCGCTGGCGCTGCTGCGTGGTTCCCTGATTCCGTCGATGACCGATGTGGTGCTGGCCGCCGACACACCCTTTATCGAACTTCGTTCATTGAACGGTACACGCCAGGGCGCGAACTGGGCGATCGCGAGCATGTTGCCGTCGGGCAGCGCCTCGTGGTCGATGCGGATGGTTGCGGGTGCCGACCTGCAAGCCGCTGACAGTCGTGTGGTGAAACCCGTCACCAGTACCGGTGACTTGCGGCTGGCGGACACCCACCTCGGGATTCTTGTCACTGAGAAAAAGCTCGACAGCACCTGGTCGGCGGATAACCCGCTGGGGTATCCGGCGGGCAGCGTCGTCAGCGATGAGGATAGTTTCTGGTGCGAATTGATTCCCGGGGTCTGTCTCCCTCCGGCCAAGTTCCTGTGGGCGGATGGCAACATGATGGGCATACCCGCCGGAACCCCGGTCAGTGACGACGATCTGTTCTGGTGCGACATCGACCCGGGGAACTGCCTGGCCAACAAGGGCGGGATAAACGCCAGTCCCCATTCGCAGATGTTCAGCGTGCTTCGCACCGGTACTGGCGATCTGGATTTGATGGCCGCTGGCAATCTGAGCATGAACTCACCGTTCGGCGTTTATACGGCGGGCACTCAGTCCAGCGATGTCGATTCACGTTTCAACCAGGCCCGCGGCCGCTTGTCTGACGATGGATCGATACTGGGCAGCGCCGGCAGTGCTTACGAAAAATGGGTCAATGGCGGTTCGGAGAGCCTGTATCAGGCGTGGTATCCGCAGATGGGCGGCAACCTGACCATCGGTGCCGGTGGCTCGGTGTCGGGGGACACGCTCGGGCGGCGCGGCTATGTAATGAACGCGCCACTGCGCGAACAGGTATCCAGCGTTGCTGTGGGCAACTGGCTCTGGCGTCAGGGTGATGGCAAGGCGGATCTGCCTACGGCCTGGTGGATCAACTTCGGCAGCTACGCCACGCAGCCCTTGCCGGACCAGAGCACCGACACCGGGTCATACCTGGTCGGCTTCACCGGCTTCGGCACATTGGGCGGCGGCAATATCAGCCTGCGCGCTGGCGCGGATGCAGGCATGCTCAGGCCCATGGGCGATCAGTTGCTTAATCCCCGCAGTCAGGGACTGATCGTGGCGGTGGGCAGCACCGGCCGCGTTGGCGCTGACGGTAGCCTGCAGTTGACTGGCGGTGGCGACATGGACATTCGTCTCGGTGGCATGCTCAATCCGTCATTGCAGGCGAGGTCGGGGCAAAACGGCACGACACCGCCGCGACACGACCTTCAAGGCGTCCTGATCAATCTACGGGGTGCGGCACAGCTGACCGGCGCTGCTGCGGGTGCAATCAACCTGCAATATGGCGTCGAGCAATTCCAGCAGGACGCCCGGGAAACCAGAGCCTACGATTTGTTCAGTGCCAGCACCGGAGCGGCGGGCGGTGGCGTGGTATTGATACCGGGTGATTCGGGGATGCGCATCAGTACACGCGGCGACCTGGTGATGGGGGGTGCGGCGGACCCGGGTCGGGTAAGGCTGCAGAACTCCACGCCGTTCACCACTGACAGTGGTGTGGTCCATGCGGGTGGCGGACTGAGCGGTTTCTCGTTGTGGACCGGGCACACGGCCATAGATCTGTTTTCCGCTGGGGGCAATCTCACACCGAGCACACAGATGGCTGAAGTCAGCACGACGTTGTCTCAACCCGTCAGCGCAATGAACAGCTCGCCGACTGATGGTCGCTTTGTATATCCCTCGATTCTTCGGGCCGTTGCAGCCAAGGGTTCCATCTACGTGGGACCGTCGGCCGCTTTTGGTGCAGCGAGCAATCTGTTCCCGGCGGTGGGGTACTCGCTATTGCTGGCGCCTTCGACAAACGGGCAATTGTCGTTGCTGGCTGGTGACTCCATCTACGCCGGCGGTTATGCAATCAATCAGTCCGGCGCGAGCCCGGGAGCCATCGCGACCCCGTTTGCGCCTTCCTTCTCCGGATACGGAGCCAGCACTGCAAACGTGCCGTTGGTCAGCAACTACAGCCCCGATGGTGTGATCCCGAGCAGAAACCTGCGTTATCCGCTGTTTGCGTTTGGCGCCGATACCTTCTCGGGGTCGAGTGATGTACAGGGTCCGGCGCGTTTCTATGCCTTGACCGGTGATCTGGTCGGTCTACGCAGCGGCGAAACCCTGAGCTTTTCCCCGTCCGCGCGTACCTGGTATGAAGCGGCGGGGCCGGTGTGGATGATGGCCGGTCGCGACATCGTCGGGTCCGGTACTTTCCTGGGGCAGCCGACAATCGCGCCGAATGAGGAATTGGGCGGAACCCGCCAAAGCGTCAGTTCGACCGGTAACCTGTTCATTCACAACGACCCGCGGGATGTCTCGCGCGTATCTGCCGGGCGCGACATTCTCTACAGCAGCTTCGATATCGCCGGTCCGGGCCTTTTGGATGTCAATGCCGGGCGCAACATCCTGATGGAGGACCGGGCCGCTATTACCAGCCTCGGACCGATCGCGGCGGGAGACAGCCGATCGGGGGCGAGCATCGTGATGCAAGCGGGTGCGGGCGCGCAGGGGCCGGATTACTCACGGTTCATTGCGCGTTATCTGAACCCGCAAAACGTAGCGGATTCAGCGGTGGCCCTCAGCGCGCAACCGGGCAAAGTGGTCAAGAGCTACGTCGATGAACTGCAGAGTTGGCTGAGCCTCGGTTATGGCTTCAAGGGTAGCGACCAACAGGCGCAAGCCTTCTTCGCCGCACTGCCGAGTACCGAACAGGCGATCTTCGCCCGCCAGGTGTACTTCGCCGAATTGCGCGCCGGTGGCCTGGAATACACCGATGCCGACGGCCCGCGCACAGGTAGTTACCTGCGCGGTCGCAACGCCATTGCGGCACTGTTCCCGACCACCGATGTGGCCGGTAATCCGATTCGCTACGACGGCGATATCACGATGTACGGCGGCGCCGGGGTCAAGACGCTGTTTGGCGGCGATATCCAGATGCTCACACCGGGCGGTGGCCAGGTGTTCGGCATCGAAGGCGCGGCGCCGCCGTCGACAGCGGGGATCATCACCCAAGGCTCGGGCGACATTCAGCTGTACTCGCAAGGCAGCATTCTGCTCGGCCAGAGCCGGATCATGACCACCTTTGGCGGCTCGATTCTCGGTTGGTCCGCCGAGGGCGACATCAACGCCGGTCGCGGCTCGAAAACCACCGTGGTCTATACGCCGCCAAAACGTGTCTACGACACCTGGGGCAACGTCACGCTGTCGCCGTCGGTGCCGAGCACCGGCGCCGGTATCGCCACGCTCAACCCGATTGCCGGAGTGGCACCGGGCAACATCGACCTGATCGCGCCACTGGGCACCATCGATGCCGGCGAAGCGGGGATTCGCGTGTCAGGCAACGTCAACATCGCCGCGCTGACGGTGGTCAATGCCGCGAACATTTCGGTGCAGGGCAAGGCAACCGGCGTGCCGGTGGTATCGGCGGTCAACACCGGCGCGATCACCTCGGCCAGTTCGGCGGCATCCTCCGCTACACAAGCGGCTGAAGACGTCGCGCGGCAGCAACAGGCAGCGGCGCGGCAGAACCAGGCCTCGGTGTTCACCGTGCAGGTGCTCAGCTTCGGCAACGAGCAACTGGCGCCGTCGCGTGATGGTGCCAGTCGCGCGCCAGCGCCGGGTTATAACCCGGACAGCCCGGTGCAGGTGCTGGGCGCCGGGGCGTTGGATGAACAGGCGAAACAGCAGCTGACCGAGGAGGAGCGTGGGCAGCTGACGTTGTAAAAGACTCTCGTGCAGTACGTTTGGGCGGCCGGTTGGCCGCCTTTTTTTATGAGTGGTTATGGATATTTTTTACGGGCGTGCAACACGGTCAGAATTTTGATGTGGTCTGTCACCTGATAGACCAGTAAATAATTCGAGTTAATGACCATTTCGCGAGTGCCCGGTATTCGGCCGGAGCGGAAACCATGCGGTATCCAGGAAAGCCTTCGCGCTGCGGCGCTGAGCTTTTGGTGCAGTGCAACTGAAGCGACAGTGTTGCGTTGTTCTACGTATTCGATGATGTCAGCCAGATCTCCAAGAGCCGGTTTACTCCAGCTTACCGGCAGCGCGTCGATTCTTGCGTCTCTCTTCCAGCATCTGACCTAGCAGCACCATTGCCTCATCGTGGGGAATAGGCGGGCGCGGGTCATCAAGTGCGGCTTGTACTTTGGCGCGATACCAAAGGTCGTATTCCGCAGCCTCTTCTTCGGTTTCGAAGTCTGAAACGATAAGTGAAAGTTCAGCGCTCATCATGACCTCCATGATCAATGTGAAGCAGTCTAAGGGGATGTGGGCTCGTTGTCGTCACTGGCGGGACGAGGGACTCATCATCTCCAAACAGACTATTCAAATCTGTCAGACGCTTCGCTTGTGATGCGAGTTAAGTCGATCAGGGGAGTAGTTCGAATCTGTAAGGAATCAGTTTCTGGTTCTCGGGCCATGCGATGTCCAGGAAAGCCTCCGCGCCGCGGCGCTGAGTTTTTGGTGCAGTGCAAATGAAGCGACAGTTGTTGCTCATGAGTGCAGCGTCAGCCCATGCGGCGCCCAGAGGAGCGCCGCATGAAAAGCACGGCCTTGTTTCAGACTGATGCACCTGTTTTACCCAAACGACTCGCTTTGAGCGCAATACCCCGAGAAGCCGGTGTAGCGAGGTACGACACCATTCCCTTTAGTCGATCCTGCACGGTGCTACTGTTTCCCCCTCCCGTAGGCTGACCCCAGGTTACAACCCGGCCGTCAGCGGTGAGCGCGCTAAACCCGTGAGTATTGGTGTAAATCGCGCGGACGTCAGTCAATTGATCCGCTACCGGCTTTGTGTCTCCACCCACGGTGGCATTACCCCATGCTGCCACCGTCCCATCTTTGAACAGTACGGCAAAAGCATGAGACGTCCCTGCCACTTGGACAACATCATCCCGGGCAGCGATGGCATCGGGCACCTTGCCGTCGGCACTGGTTTCCGGCCAAGCAACGACATGACCATTTTCGCGTAGCGCCGCAAACGAGTTCCAAGTGGCAACTACGCATAAGATATCTGTCAGTGTCGAGATCAGTTGGGGAACAGTTCCCCCTTGTGCCACAGGCCCCCAAGCGACGATCTGATTGGTTTTGCGCAGGGCGACAAAACTGTACTTATTGGCACAGGCAAGCCTTTTAATATCCGTCATGGCGGCGATAGGGCCAGGTACAGTACCGCCATAGGTCGCGTTACCCCAAGCGACAAGTGTTCCATTGGCCCTATAGGCTGCGAAGGCATAGGGATTGCCGATAACGTCTTCGATATCGTCGAGTGAAGCTATTGGCGCGGGTACGGTTCCAACATTTGCCGGCAGCCCCCAAGCCTTTACGTGCCCTGTTGCAAGTCTTACGGCAAAGGCTTGCCCAGCAGGAATGATGTCAACAGCATTGATCACGGCTTTGATTTCTGCGGTGGGCACGCCGCCGTTGGCAGCGGTGCCCCAGGCATCCACCGTCCCACCGGCTCTTATACCGGCGAAGGCAGCGATATTACCGATGATCTGGACGAATCCGACCGGATTGACTGTGCCCATGTCGCTGCCCTCACCGGCAGTGGCACTCCAGGCTATCGTGGTGTTATTGGTGCGCCGGGCCGCAAAGGTGCTGCGCGTGGCACTTACCTCAACAATGTCGTTCATCGTGATGATGGTAGGTGGAATGACGCCACCATTGGGTCCGTAGCCCCAACCAGTCATGTCGTTCTTATCGCGCAACGCGACAAATGCTGCTTGACCGGTAATGGTCGTGTCGCTCCCGGTGCCGAAGATGTTCGCTTCGCTGAGTGTGACTTGATCGTCTGCTGTACGGACTTGAAGGTGCTCCTGTGGGGCGGTATCAAACCAGGTGCTCGCCTGCGTCCATTTGCTTTCTGAAGCGTATTTCCACTCTGCCTGAAGCGGTTTTGCGGTAGTTGCATCGAATGCCATCAGTAACCTGCTGGTACTGGCGGCCCGGTATACGCTGCGATTGTAGCGAGCGCCCATGACTCGTAGCTTGCCGGGAGAGATCACCTTGCGCACATCGTATACAGCCGGTGCGGACGGGCCGTCCGTTCCTCCCGCTTTGCGTTTGACGGTGTAGTTCAGCGCGATGCTGCCGCCTTCTTCGTCGCTGATCACCCTGTGAGGCAGTTTGATTGACGACAGTTCTTTATCGGCTTCTTCAGGCTTCACGGTATGGGCAGGATGGAGATAGGTGTTTTTCCCCTCCACGGTAACGCTGATTTCGTCGCCATCCTTCAGCTTTGCAGAGTCGGCAATGATGATCGTCGCACCGTTCGTTACATCGTCAGGGTTTAACTGATCGCCGTTCGCCTCGTTGATTTCGGCAACGGGCAAGTCGATCGGTACGATTTCTCTGGATACTTCATAAACTATGGCTTCCGATGGGCCGTCCGCTCCTCCGGCCTTGCGTTTTACGCTGTACCTCAGCGCGATGCTGCCGCCCACTTCGGCGCTGATCGCGCTGTGAGGTACTTTAATTGATGACAGTTCTTTATCAGCTTCCTCAGGTTTCACGGTATAGGCAGGATGGAGATAGGTGTTTTTCCCCTCCACGGTAACGCTGATTTCGTCGCCATCCTTCAGCTTTGCAGAGTCGGCAATGATGATCGTCGCACCGTTCGTTACATCGTCAGGGTTTAACTGATCGCCGTTCGCCTCGTTGATTTCGGCAACGGGCAAGTCGATCGGTACGATTTCTCTGGATACCTCATAAACGGTGGCTTCCGATGGGCCGTCTGTTCCTCCGGCGTTGCGTTTTACGCTGTACCTCAGCGCGATGCTGCCGCCTTCTTCGGCGCTGATCACGCTGTGAGGTACTTTGATTGATGACAGTTCTTTATCAGCTTCTTCAGGCTTCACGGTGTAGGTTGGATGGGGGTAGGTGTTTTTCCCGTCCACCGTAACGTTGATTTCATCGCCATCCTTCAACTGAGCAGAGGCGTCAATAATAATGGTGGCACCATCATTTACTTTGTCAGGATTCAAATAGCCTGCATTTGCCTCTTCGATTGTGGCGCCGGGCAATTTGATCGATGCGACTTCCCCCACCGTAAATTCCAACACATTCGAATAGCTGGTCGTGTTGCTGGCGGCGCGGAAGATCTCGTTGTGAACCTGCACTTTTTTCCCGCGGTTAGGCTCGATGTGCTGCGCTACAAACGCTGCGTACAGCGGGAAATCCACGTCCTTGTCCTTGGATAGTGCGTTGAGTTTTTTAAGGTCGGTAACAGGCTCATTGCCTTCAACGATCCAGAAAAACTTCACGATATCGTTGGCCTCGCTCGGAACAGCCACTGGCCGTGGGGCGGTGATTTTGCTGGCGCCGCCGGGCAGGTCCTTGGGTTCCAGCACGCCATCCTTTTCACCCAGCACGATGGGTTTGACCAGTTCCCGTTGCGCTTCGCCGACGCTGAGCTGCGAAGCGTGCAGCGACGCGCGGCGGGTGATGGTGCCGTTTTCATCGCTCAGCAGGTTGTATGACAGATCCAGTGTGCCGCCCTCCAGTGTTTTGCCGTGTTCGCCGGAGACGGTCACGATGAAGCCCTCGGGATCATTGGCCTCGTCTTCGCTGGGAAAATACCACTCCAGTTCCGGGTCGTAAGTCGTGAGGTCGGACCGGGTGCCGAACCATTTCAGTTCGATCGCATTGTCCGGGGTGATCAGTAGATCGTATGGGATGCGGATGCGGTATTCGGGTGCGTCGGGGTCGAGCGCGCCACTGATCTGGTCGATCGCGATCGGTGCGGCCAGGCGTGTCGGTTCGCCGATTACGCTGTAGGACCGGGACTTGGATCTGGAGTTGTCGACCACGACGCCACCGCGGCGGACATGATAGGAGTACACCACCGTGCGTCCGGCCAAGGCACGCAGGGTGCTGTTTTTGTGCTTGATCGAGACCCGCACCGGCGGCGTGGTTGTAATAGCTTGAATTACCAGTTCGCTGATCTCTTCACCGTCGTTGTTGGTACCGATGACGCTGAGGTAGATCTCGTCGTTCTTTTTAAAGATATCCGCGTCTTCCGCCCAGACTTCCACCAGCGGCGGTTCGTCCCCCAGCACATCCAGATCCACGACGAGACCGTCGGCCTGTTTGAGGATGGGCGCACCCAGCCGCAAGCCTTGGGTGTCGACGACGATACGCACGGCCTCGCACCAGTCTTCGGACTCGTTGTACACGCGGTCGCGGATCTTGTAGCTGACCAACATGCCGTCGGAGTCTCCGGCTGAGAGGATGGTGGCCTTGTCGGCCAGAACCACGATGGGATTATTCTCTGGATCGTCGAGCTGTTCCTGGGTGACGGGCTCGGATTCCACGGTTTTCCCGGCCCAGGCGAGGATGAGTACGTCACCGACGGCGGCGTTCTTGTAGAGCAAGCCATCGCCGGGCTTGGGTTTGGCGTAGACAAGTACACCTGCCTCGGCGGTGGCCTTGTCGACACCGTCGCGCACCACGTCCGGCGGATCGAAGGCCATGGTCAGTTCGGAGTGGCCATAGTCGGGATTGGTGTCCTGGCCGGCGGGCAGTTCGAGTTTGACGAAGAGCTTGATCGTCGGTCCCGTCTCGGGCTGCTGACCGAACCGCGTGATCTGGTAGGACAGCTCCCATGCGCGGCCGCTGAGCAAGCGCTCGGGCGGGACGAACAGGGTGACATGCTTGTTCACTTCGATGTCTTCGGTGATGGTCTTTTGCGCGACCATGGTGGTGCCCAGGTACAACTTGCAGTTATCGCTCTTGCTCATGCTGTTCCAGGCGGGAATCTGGGTCTTCAGCCCCTTGTCCGGATAGTTGAGTTGTGCGGCGGCGAGGTTGATGCCCCAGGTGCCGTCATCCAGCAGCCGGCCGCCGGGAATTTCCGGGTCGAGCAGGGACAGTACAGAGATTTCTTTGCGTGGTTGGATGAGCATGACGGGCACTCCTGTCTGATGTGGGAACGACGGAGTGATTAGGGCGCGGTTTCGTGATTTGCGCACCTGTCAGATCTGACAGGTAGAGGCATGTTTCCGATGAGTGGTAGTGCTTCCTTTCTCCCTGAAGCACGAGTTGGTTAGACAAAGGCGTATGAACGCTTTAGAGGTGCCCGCACCGGGCGGTGCGGGCGATAATGAACAAGGCTATCGTATTCCGACACCATCAGACGCGTGCCCATTCTCTTTGGCCTCTGCCCACCCTCCACCCACGATGTACTTGGTTTTCCTGCTGGGCCATGGCCAAAAAGAGCTGCCTTTGTCGGTCGACCAGTAATGGTGATTACTCATAGGCCAGCTTCCGCCATACGCCGCAGAAATTTCATTCAGTTCTCCCATGCTCGGAATTCGTGCGCCATTAACCGATGCGTTCGCATTCATGGCACTCCAGCCGCCATTGCCCAGACCAATGCACAAGATGACGTTGGTGACATGAACGGTATAACTCTTGGATTGCCCTACACCGTCTCTGGCCGTGATTACTGCCGAGCCTCTGCTTCGTGCCCTGACAAACCCTGTCCCGTCGACTGGCGCTACCGCTGGATTACTGGAACTGTAGGTGATCGATCCCGAGCCGCCCGAAGCCTGATGTCGGACCGAGTTGCCTGCATTCGCTGCGGGGAACAGGTTTGGGTAGTCTCGACAGATATATGTTTTGCCACCCAGCGTTACCGGATTCTGATTGAAGTTCAGGGGAGGGATCGGATTGTTCCGGTGGAAGGTCCGAGTATTGGAGTTCTGTCCTGTTGCCAGCGCTTTCGCATAGACCGAATGTCCGCCAAGTCCTATGCCCAGTGTGGTAGTCCAGCTGCCATTGCTCGGATGCCCGGTAAGCTTTGGGCCTGGATTGTTGTTGTCATAAATCTGCACTTCATAACGGGGTGTCACAGTACCGCTCAGCGTGACGCTGGAGTCGGTAGTTGCACCTCCATTTGGTAGTTCGCCTCCCGAGTGTCTGACAGACGTCAGCGTTACTGCCAGATGAGCCTTGACCGCAAAGTTATGCACCGCTGATTCAAGTTGTTGGCCATAAAGCGCTCTGGCCTTGAGGGCGTACCCTTTGACAGTCAAATCAGTGAGCGTGGTCGAACCATTGCCCTCGCCATCAAGTTCGATGGGAGCACCAATTGCCGTGGCGCTGTCGTAAAGCTGGATCAACTGATCTGGGTCAGCCTTCACCGCCACTGTCACCACAGAGTCGTAAGTAGTGCCATCCATCGCCACGGGCCCCTTGGAGTCATTGACCGCTGTGATGCTGGGTTTGGTAGCAACGCCGACGGTGAATGTTCTCGGCTTGCCGACCGGGACATCAGCGTCGTACAAGGCTTCGACAGTGATTTTTTGAAGGCCTTCGGTCAGGCTGTCGGCAGGGCACTCCCATGTCCAGAGTGCTGAGGCTTCGGGTGTGCCTTTCAGTACGTCATTGATCCTGATCTCTACCTTCTCGCCACGCGTCGCCGTGCCCTGAACCGTCACACGTTTATCGTATGTCAGCCCGGCTTCAGGAATGTCCTGGCCTTGCGGGTTCAACACTTTGGTGATGACAGGGGTCACGTAGTCATAACGCGTGCGGATGGTCAGCGGCAGAGAGGGAAACTCGATCGCTGCCGACATGTCTGTGCTGCCATCAAAAACAACCGCGCACTTCACCACGGCGGCAGAACTGTGCAGCAGTTTCAGCAATTCGCTTCTGAGCAAAGGCTCGTACAGCCCTTGGATGACTTGCTGGTCGGTAATCAAGTGCCCGCTCAACACATTGATGACGTAGCTGCCTGTGCTGGCGCGACCTTCGAGCCAGATCGAGGCGAGCTGGCCTTTGGCAATGAACGGCCAGGGTTTAACCACCACGCTGGCGTCGCCGGCGATCTCCATCAAATCCAGCACCGCGTCTATTGCCTGCGGGACCTCAGGCCGTGGCAGCTCTTTTTCCGGGGCCTGAAAATCCAGTACCTGCAACGGCAGCACCTGTGACGACGTCCACAAGGCGTATCGCTGAACGTCGTGACTGACGTCAACCGAGCGCCGAATATTGGCACCCACAAAAGAGGCGGGCAGGTGAAAGGTGACGATGCCGGAAGATTCGGCGGGTTGTTCCCGATCCTCTGATGTACCGGCACCGGGTGTTCCCCGCCATTTCAGCGCCAGGGTGTCGAGTGCTTCGTCCATGCTGAGATAACTGCACTCGATATCGACACCGTCGAGGGCATCCATCGGGTTCAACGAACCGTTGGGGGCTTGCAACACAGTGGGCGCAGGCAAAAAACCTACGGGGATGCCAACCATCACCTCGAAGGGCGCCGAATAGCTGAACTTTCCAGTCGCGACATGCAGCAGGGTGTAACGCACAGTGACTGGATAGCCGATGTTTCCCGAGACGTATTGGACATCCACCCGAAAACGCGCGGTCTTGTCGATCGACAAAGTAGTGATGGGGATGCTGCCTTTGGTTGAGCTGAAAGCGGAGAAACCAGTCCAGTGATACGTCAGGATATCGTCCTTCAGCCAGTTGACCGGTTTGACCAGCACATGCGCCTGGGTATAAACCAGGGTCGGGTCGATGACGCCATCTTTGGCTTCTTCTACGTCAGGGGCGGGTAAAGTGCCGGGCACTTCACGTACCTCGACCCGCAGAAAATCAGACTCGCTGAGTCCATAATCGGCTGGATCGTCGTTGTACACCCGGTAATAGAGTTTGAGGCTGCCGTTGATCAAGGCGAGGATGTGCTCGTTCATCACGTAGATGTAGATAAAACCCGTCTGCTGATCGTTGCTGCTGACGTCATATGGTTCCTCATACACATAGCCATTGCCGTCTGATTTCGTGCCGTCCCAGATCATGTTGATCGTGTCGCCGGTTTTGAGGCTCGGGTAGGTAATTCTTACGGTCGCTGTTTTGCTGTCTCCAGGCAAAATCGCACCGATAACCTCTTCAATCTTCGGGGCGGGCAGCAATGCCGGATTGCCGATCACTTTGACGAAGGTGCGCTTGGAGTAGAGCAGAGGGCTTTCGTCTTTCTTGCGCAAAACATAGGAGCCATCGAGCGTCCCGGTGGCGAAGAGACTGACGAATGCGAAGGGGATCGGGAATTCGAGAATGTAGGGAAGATTGCCGACGGTGACTTCCTCGGTCAGGGTGCGAGGCGCTGTTCCGGTGCTCCCGACACCGGCGACATTGATCACGATCGTGTCGCCCGTGGTGAACTCCTTATTGGTTTCGAGCCGGATCAGCAGGTTGGTCGCCTGATGGTCCAGTTGATCGAGATGGAGTTCGCCATCATCGGCATCTTCGAAGAAGGCCGGGTAGAGGCGAGAAGCACCGGCATCCACCGGAATCCTGGTTTCCTTCGACCATTTCTCGCACCAGTTCCAGACCTCGTCATGGATTTCGTACCTGATCGGCAACGAGCTGCTATCGCCAGCGGTCAGGATGTCGGCGGGCAATGCGGTGATGACAATCTCCTGGATACCCTCGGCCTCGGCCTGAGTCACCACGTGTGGGGCCAGAAGCGTACTCCCCCAGCGCACCCAGATGACATCGCGCGCCCGACTTCCCCGATAGTGCTTGATGGTCATGGGGACGCCGGTGTTCGCCCAATCCTTGCTGACACCATTGTCGATGACATCCTCTGGCAACCCGACCAGGTCGAGGTGTGAGTGCCAAGGAAGATGCTGCTCCTCATCCTCCCCAGCGGGTAAATCCAATTTGACTAACAGTTTCAATGCGACCGAAGGGTCGTCAGGGAGTGGTTCACCTAGCCGGGTCACCTGGTAATAGCACTCAGAGTAACCCGGGGCGATTTCAACAGTCGGGAGAAAGAAAAACAGTCGCTCATTGACTTCTTCGGCTTTGACTTTAAGTTCGTGGATGATTTTGTTGTTCCAGAAAATCTGGATTTCATCTCCCGCTCCCATACCGATGTACGGATCGATAACGGTGAATATTCCAGCCTCGGATTCTTCATATGTGCCCAGGTTGATACCGCCGTCGGCATCCTCGACAGGACGAGTCATGCCGGCGAAGTAGATGGGCCATTCTTCTAAAAGCCCGACGGACAAATTTCCGCGAGGAGGGAACAGAAAAAGTTTGAAAGAGTTCATGGGGGATCCGCCTGAGCATGAAAACGGGAATTCCTTTCTAGTCCCTTTCATTGCTCATTGACTACTGTCAGATCTGACAGGGGAAAGCATAATTCAGACGAACGGTCCAGTGCAGGTATGTCTGTTAATCGGGCGGCCGGTTGCTAGTGATGGCCAGCCGATCAATACCGTACTCACCGGCAGGGACGATGCTTTGTATGGATGTCGAGGGGCCGATTCTTGCCCACGTCCCACAGAATGATTAGCGTGATAGTGCTATAGCCCTTGGCTTCGGGGGTATCGCTCAGTCGAATTTCGAGACCGCCTCTTTCGACCACGGCTGAGCGATATGGCTAGGATCCGGCAAGTAAGGCTGGCTGGGATGTCCTTCAAGCTGTTGCTATCTCCTCCAAATCCATTAATTACCATCAGCCACCTTACGCTCGATCTCATCGACCTTACGCTGCAGCTCTTGCGCTTCCTGCTCTTTGACCCGAGTGGAAGACGGCGTGATGATTTTGTCCACGCCTTCGGTTTTGCCGTCGCGGTCCTGCAGATCGCGCTCGACCACGTTCACCGGTTTGCCGCTGGCATCGGTAGGCGGGGCGTTGGGGGTTTTGTCGTCGTTGGGGTTCATGGCACTGGCCTCCTGTTGGTGTACACATTGGAGACAGCGCGGCGGCAGACGTTCGAAATTTTTCCAGGCCACGGCCCTCTCCCGCAGGAGAGGGCACAGCAGTTTTTTTCAGTCCTTGAGAATGTCGCGATCCTTGGTTTCCGGCAGGAAGAACGTGCCAAGTATCGCCGTCGCCACTGCAATGACGATCGGGTACCAGAGCCCGTAATAGATATCGCCGGTGGCGGCGACCATGGCGAACGCCACGGTCGGCAGGAAACCGCCGAACCAGCCGTTGCCGATGTGGTAGGGCAGCGACATCGAGGTGTAGCGGATGCGCGTCGGGAACAGTTCGACCAGCCACGCGGCGATCGGGCCATAAACCATGGTCACGTAGATCACCAGGACGGTCAGCAGAAGCAGCATCATCGGATAGTTGATTTTCGCCGGGTCGGCTTTTTCCGGGTAACCGGCGTCTTTCAGCGCCGCGGCGAGATTGGCGGTGAAGGCGTCGTTGCGGGTCTTGAAGTCGGCGGCGGGGAGGGCGCTGCCTTCGAAGCTCTCGACCACGCGGTCACCGATGCGCACCTGCGCCACGGTGTTCGGTTCTGCGGCGACGTTCTCGTACGGGATTGCCCGTTTCGCCAGCAGGGTTTTCGCCAGGTCACAGGAACTGGTGAATCTGGCCTTGCCCACCGGATCGAACTGGAACGAGCATTGCTCGGGGCTGGCGATCACCTTGACCGGATTCTTCTCCTGGGCGACGAACACGTCCGGATTGCCGTACTGGGTCAGCGCATGAAAGATCGGAAAGTAGGTCAGCGCTGCGAGAAGGCAGCCGGCCATGATGATCGGCTTGCGCCCGATGCGATCGGACAGGCTGCCGAAAATCACGAAGAACGGCGTGCCGATCAGCAGCGATCCGGCGATCAGCAGGTTGGCGGTCTGCGCGTCGATCTTCAATGTTTGCAACAGGAAGAACAGCGCATAGAACTGCCCGGTGTACCAGACCACTGCTTGCCCGGCCGTGCCGCCCAGCAGCGACATGATCACCACTTTGAGATTGTCCCAGCGTGCAAAGGATTCGGTCAGCGGCGCTTTCGAGGCCTTGCCTTCATCCTTCATTTTCTGGAACACCGGCGACTCGCTCAGTTGCAGGCGGATGTACACCGACACGGCCAGCAGAATGATCGACAGCAGAAACGGAATCCGCCAGCCCCACGCCTCGAATGCTTCTGTGCCCAGCGCAGTGCGGCAGGCAAGAATCACCAGCAATGACATGAACAGACCGAGGGTGGCGGTGGTTTGAATCCACGAGGTGAAAAAGCCGCGCCGGTTGCGTGGTGCGTGCTCGGCCACGTAGGTCGCCGCGCCGCCGTACTCCCCGCCCAGCGCCAGGCCTTGCAGCAGACGCAGGGTGATGAGGATGACCGGGGCGGCGACCCCGATGGTCGCGTATCCGGGCAGCAGACCGACGATTGCCGTCGACACGCCCATGATCACAATGGTGATCAGAAACGTGTGTTTGCGCCCGATCATGTCACCCAAGCGCCCGAAGACGATGGCGCCGAACGGCCGCACCGCAAACCCGGCGGCGAAGGCCAGCAGGGCAAAGATGAACGCGGTGGTTTCGTTGACGCCGGCAAAGAAGTGCTTGGCGATGATCGCCGCCAGCGAGCCGTAGAGGTAAAAGTCGTACCACTCGAAAACCGTGCCCAGCGAGGAGGCGAAGATGACCTTGCGCTCCTCCCTGGTGATGCCGCCGCTGCGCGGTGGCGTGCCGGTGGATGCTGTGTCGATTGTGGCCATGGGTGTTCTCCGTCGTGCTTATTGTTGTAGGCCGGAGTCCCCCGTTACTGCCTGTCGCACTCTGGCCCGTTGGCATCTGCCGCCGTTGCTCTAGCGTGAAGCTTGCACAGTCTGACTGCCTCGCATGGCTGCAAGGTTTCCTGAAGCATAATCAGCTTTTGCCAGATATCCACTTGGCCTACGCTTTGACCCAACGCTGCCGGCTCCAGGCACTCAGCCAATCGACCAGAAACACCAGCAACAGCATCGCCAGAATCACCGTACTGGCCTGGGCTTCCTGGAACAGACTGAGACTGACATACAGCATCTGGCCCAGCCCGCCGGCGCCAACAAAACCCAGCACGCTGGCCATGCGGATGTTGTTTTCCCAGCGATACAGGCAGTAGGCGAGCAGTTGCGGGGCGAGGTTCGGCAGGGTGCCGTAGCAGAACGCGAGAATCGGATTGCCGCCCTGCAAACGAATCGCTTCGGCGGGTTGCGGCGGGGTGTTTTCCAGCGCTTCGGCGAACAGGCGACCGAGTACGCCGGTGGTGTGTAGGGCGAGGGCGAGGGTGCCGGCGTTCGGTCCGAGACCGGCGGCGAGCACCATCAGCGCCGCCCAGACCAGCTCCGGAATCGCCCGCAAGCCGTTGAGCAGCAGACGCGCCGCACTTTGCAGCGGCCAGCCGAAACGCCCTGCGGCAGGCAGCGCCAGAACAATGCCGAACAGTGCCGCGAGCAGGGTGCCGAGGGCCGACATGGCCAGGGTTTCCAGTGAACCGTGGGCGATGGCTTTCAGATACCCGGCGCTCAAGTCGGGACTGAGGAAACGCTGCACATAACTGCCCATCTGCTTGAGGCTGTTGGCGCTGCCGAGTTCGGCAAGATCCAGTTCCAGATAGGCAAAAGAGGCGACCACCGCACATGCGATGACGACGATCAGCAGCAGGTTGATCAGGCGCCTCATGTCAGCCTCCAGCGCAGCAAGCGGCTGAGCTGATCGGCGCACAGCACCAGCAGCAGGAACGTCAGCAACATGCTGGCGACTTCACCGCCGGCGAACATGCGGATCGACAGGTCGATCTGTTGCCCCAGTCCACCGGCACCGACAAAGCCCATCACCACCGAGGCACGGATCGCGCACTCCCAGCGGTAGACGGTGTAGGAGAGCAATTCGGCGGCGACATTCGGCAGCGTGCCGTAGGCAAACGCCGCCAGTCGACCGCTGCCGGCCTGCAACAATGCGTGCGCCGGGCGTTGGTCGGTGGATTCGAAAATTTCTGCGGAGACCTTGCCGAGCATGCCGCTGTAGGTGATGGCGATGGCCAGCACGCCCGCCGCCGGGCCGAGGCCGACCGCGCGCACAAACAACAGCGCCCAGACGATCTCCGGCACGCTGCGCAAAAAGATCAGCAAGCCACGCACCGGCCAGCGCAGCAAACGCCCGGGCAGGCTCGGCACGCCGCCCCGTGACGCCGCAGAGAGCGACAGCGCGCGACTGGCGATCAGGCTTGCCGGTACCGCCAGCAGCAGGGCCAGGGCCATGCCCGCTGTGGCAATCGCCAGGGTTTGCAGGGTGGCTTTGAGCAGCAGTTGCAGGAACGCTTGATCATGCGCCGGTGGCCAGAACGCCGAAACGAAACGGCCCATTTCGTTCTGGCTGTCGGCCTGAAACAGCACGCCCAGGTCGAGTTCGCTGAGCTGAATGCCCGGCCACAGCAGGGCCAGCGCCAGCAGCGTCAGCAACAATCGCGGCCACGCCGCCGGGTCCCGTGAATCGGCCTTCAGCATCGCGGAATCTGCACAATCAAAGGTGCGACCGCTGGCGCTGGCGATTGCAGTTGTTCATTGGCGTACAGCGCATCGAGCTTGTCGCGGCTGACTTGATCGGATGGGCAATCAAAAAGAATCTGCCCGTCGCGCAAGCCAATGATCCGTGGGAAGTGCGCCAAGGCCAGGTCCACCGCATGCAGGCTCGCCACCAGCGTGACGTTGCGCTCGCGAGCGTGGCGCGACAGGATCGACAGCGTGTGGCCAGCGAGGACCGGGTCCATCGCTGAAACCGGCTCGTCGGCGAGCAATATTTCCGGCGCCTGATACAGCACCCGCGCAATGCCGACGCGCTGCAATTGCCCGCCGGACAATTGCTGGCAATGGGCGAACAGCTTGTCGCCCAGATCCAGTCGCGCCAACGCCGCGCGGGCGCCCGCCACATCCAGCGGATGCAGCAGGTTCAGCAGACTTTTGCCCAGACTCCACTGACCGAGCTTGCCGGCCAGCACCGCCGTAATCACCCGCTGACGCGGCGGAATCGGCGGCGCCTGATGCACCAGACCGATGCGCGCACGCAGGCGTTGACGCTGGTGAGCCGACAAGTGCCAGGCGCGTTCGCCGAGCACTTCGATGTCGCCACTGCTGGGCTTGAGCGCAGTCGCCAGCAGATTGAGCAGGCTCGACTTGCCCGCGCCGGACGGGCCGATGATCGCCACCTGTTCGCCAGCGCCAATCTGCACGTCGATGTTACGAAGGGCATCGACGCCATTGGCATGGCGCAGGCTGCCCTGGGTGAGGCGTAGGGTCATTTCAGCAATTCGGCAGCGCGGGCGGCTTCCTCGATGCCCTTGTAGTTCTCGGGCTTGGTCTCGATGAAGCGACTGGCGGCCTGCAGATCGAGGATCTTCTTCTGCTCAGGATTGGCCGGGTCGAGGTCGAGGAAGGCTTGCTTGATCTTCGCGGCCAGCTTCGGATCAAGGGTGCCGCGCACGGTCCAGTTGTAATCGAAGTAGGTAGGGGTGGTGGCGAAGACTTTGACTTTGCTGGTGTCGACCTTGCCGGCGTCGACCAGTTTCTGCCAGACGCTGGCGTTCAATACGCCGGCATCGACCTTGCCGGCCTGCACCCAGGCAACGGTGGCGTCATGGGCGCCGGAGTAGGCGACGCGGCTGAAGAAACCCTCTGGCTTGATGCCGTCGTTTTTCAGCATGAAGTAACGCGGCATCAGGCTGCCCGAGGTGGACGACACCGAACCGAAGGCGAAGGTTTTGCCCTTGAGGTCGGCGAGGCTTTTCACGTTCGGGTCGGCGGTGATGAATTTGCTGGTGAACTGCGCATCCTGCTCGCGCTGCACCAGTGGGATCACTGGCGTGGTGGCGTCGGTCTTCAATCGAGCTTGCACAAAAGTGAAACCGCCGAGCCAGGCCATGTCGAGGCGATCGGTGGCCAGGGCTTCAACCACGGCCGGGTAGTCGGCGACGGGGACAAACTGCACCTTCATGCCCAACTGCTGCTCAAGGTAGGCGCCCAGCGGTTCGAACTTACGCAGCAGCTCGGTCGGGGCTTCGTCGGGAATCGCGCTGACGCGCAGGACATCTGCGGCTTGCGCCATCAGGGCAGAAAAGGACAGGGCCAGGCCGGCGGTGAGGGCGAGGGTACGCTTGAACATAGAATTCTCCGTTTCGTAAGCGTCAACATTCGAAGGGCCACCGGTAGTCAACGGCGCGCCACGTCAGGGTAGACGAAACGGCGAGGTTATACGCATTCGCGAGGAGATTGGCCAGCCTCCGTGCTGGCGCGTTGTGTCAGTTTATGTGCGGTTCCGCTCAAGCCGCTTCGGGCAGTCTGGCAATCACCTTGATCTCGAAATCAAAACCCGCCAGCCAGGTCACGCCAACAGCCGTTACCGTCGGAAACGGCGCTTCGCCCCAGAACTCCGGCACCACACTCCAGATCGTTTCGAAGGTCGAGTGCGGATCGACCATGAACACCGTGACATCCACCGCATCATCAAAAGTGCAACCGGCCGCGGCGAGGATGGCATTGAGGTTATTGAAGGCGGTGCGCACCTGATCGCGCAGATCGGCCTCGGGCGAGCCATCCTCACGGCTGCCGACTTGTCCGGAGACAAACAGAAAGCCGTTGGAGCGAATCGCCGGCGAATAACGGTGACGCTCATACAGGGCGTGGCGGGCGGGTGGGAAAACTACATCGCGCTTGGACATGGGGTTGACTCCATCAGTGAGTTGATGGGAACGACTTTAGGTATTTGCAGTGCGCGGATAAACGCGCAAGCTTGGCGTTCACTGTTTGCAGATTCCAAACAATCGAGGGGCGCGGATGGACCGGTTCGATGCGATGCAGGCCTTTGCCCGGGTGGTCGAGGCGGGCAGTTTCACCAAGGCTGCCGAAACCTTGCACATGAGCAAGACCACGGTGACGCAACTGGTCCAGCAACTGGAGGCGCGGCTGCGGGTCAAGCTGCTCAACCGCACCACGCGCAAGGTCAACGTCACCGCCGATGGCGCGGCGTATTACGAGCGGGTGATCAAGCTGCTGGCCGACATGGACGACGCCGAAACCAGCCTGCCCGGCGCCGCTGCACGGCCACGTGGACGCTTGCGCATCGACGTGCCCAGCCCGTTCGCGCGGCTGATTCTGGTGCCGGCCTTGCCGGATTTTCATGCGCGCTACCCGGACATCCAGATCGACATGGGCGTCAGCGACCGCATCGTCGACATCATCGATGAGAACGTCGATTGCGTGGTGCGCGGCGGCGAGCTGCTCGATCAATCGTTGATGGCGCGCAAGATCGCCGATCTGCCCTTGGGTGTTTTCGCCGCGCCGGCATATCTGGCCCGCGAAGGGACGCCGGCACATCCGCTGGAACTGCAAGACTCCCATCACCGCGTCGTCGCTTTCCTCTGGGCGCGCACCGGCAAACCTTTGCCCTACGCCTTGCACAACGGTGCTGAGCAGTTGCACATCAAGGGCCGGCATGTGCTTGCGGTGGATGACGGCAACGCCTATCTGGCGGCGGGGCTGGCCGGCATGGGCGTGTTGTGGTTGCCAACGTATATGTCTGACGCCCATGTGGCGCGTGGCGAGTTGGTGCAATTGTTTGCAGGCTGGCAACTTGAATCGATGCCGCTTTATCTGGCCTATCCGCCCAATCGACACGTGAGCCTCAAGCTGCGGGTATTTATCGATTGGATCGTGCAGTTGATGGCATAGCTTCACATGGTGCAGTTATTGCTTGCTGGTGCCGCACAGCCGTCAAAATTCCAACACAAGCGACGGCCGGAACCCATGCAGTGATGAGATGCGTGGTGTTCCCATCAAGGAGCTTCGCCTGCAATGAACATGTATATCGATATTGTTGGTGCCTGCAATCTGAGCTGTCCTTCGTGTCCGATGGGCAACTCGGAAAACCTCAATTACAAGAAATCGATGCAACTGGAGATGTTCCGCCAGATCGTCGAGAAGGCCAAGGCAGAGGGCGTGCGTTCGATCTTCCTATATAACTGGACCGAGCCATTGGTCCATCCGAAGATCGGCGAGTTCATCGAGATCATCAATGCCGCCGGCATGGCCAGCGGCATCAGCACCAATTTGAATCTTTCGAAAAATATGGAAAAGGCGCTGTTGGCCGAGCCGGCCTATTTCCGTATCTCGCTGTCAGGGTTTCATCAGGAAACCTACAAGAAGGGCCATGCCGGCGGCGATATCGAAGTTGTGAAGCAGAACATGCTCGCCCTGCACGAGATCAAGCAACGGCTGGGGCTCAAGACTCGTGTCGATGTCTATTACCACCGTTATCTGGACAACATTGACGAAGAAGCCTTGATGCGCGAGTTCAGTGAGCGTCTCGGCTTTGTCTTCACCACGGGCTATTCGGTGATGATGCCGCTGGAGAAAGCCCTGGCGATTGTCGAGCGCGATCCGTCTGTCACGGCAACCGACCATGAGACCCTGACACGCCTTGCACTGCCGCCTTACGATGACCTGATCAACATCGTTCAGCATTATCCCAAGCAAGCCTGCATGCTCAAGGATGACTGGCTGGTGATCGACTGCAATGGCAATACCGTCCTGTGTTGCACCATCTTCAACCAGACCGAATACCAGGTCGGCAAGTACCTCGACATGCCGCTCGATGAACTGACGCGGCGCAAATCCACACAGCAGAACTGTGTCGATATGTGCAACCGCTGCGCCTCGAAAGGCCTGCACATCTATTCGATGTTTCCGAATCAGGGCGTTCTGGAGCGGCATGCGGTCAATCGCATCGTCGACTTCGAACGCCTCAACAGTCAGGGGCTGGCCATCGACAGCCTGCAACTGGGCCGCGCGGGTGAGGTCAGTGCCGAGGACTTCGATGAAGCCCAATACCTTCGCTTGAATGACGACGTCAGGGTGGCGGTTTCCAACGGTTCGTTCAGCAGCGGCTATCAACATTACGTGCTGTGTGGCCGTCTGGAAGGACGACTCGGTGCCGGGGTTTTCTCGGTGCTCTGAAGCGACAGCGGAGTAGCAGTCGATCACGCGCTGCGCAGGCGTGATTGACTCTTTGCTGGATCAAGCCAACTATCGGCGCATAACAACGACCGATGGACCCGACCTTGATTGAACGACGTCAATTCAGCGGTGGCATGAAGGGCAAAAACCTTCGCTATCTGAATGAACAGAACCCCGATAACACCGGCGTGACCCGCACCGGTTTTCTCTTGCTTGAACACTTTTCGCTGCCGGCCTTCACCCAGGCGCTGGACACGGTAGTCACCACCAACCTGCTACGCCCGGGACTTTTCTCGTCGCGCACCTTCGGCCTTGGAGATGGCGAGGTGATCAGCGATCTGGGCCTGGTCATCCGCCCCGACGCGCGCCTGGATTCTGCTGCGCTTAACGAGCTGGACCTGCTGGTAGTGTGCGGTGGTTATCGCACCGAGCTGCGCGCCAGTGACGAATTCATCGGCTTGCTCAAGACCGCGGCGGAGCGGGGCGTGAGCCTGGCGGGATTGTGGAACGGTTCGTGGTTCCTCGGCCGCGCCGGTTTGCTCGACGGCTATCGCTGCTCGATCCACCCGGAACATCGCCCGGCACTCACCGAAATCGCCAAGAGCACCCATGTCAGCAGCGAACCCTATGTGATCGACCGCGACCGCCTCACTGCGTCCAGCCCGTCCGGGGCCTTTCACATGGCGCTGGACTGGATCAAAGGCCTGCACGGCAAGGCCTTGGTCGAGGGTATCGAAGACATCCTCGCCTTTGAAGAGTCGCGCTACCGGCGCATCAAACCCGATGAAAACATCTGCGTCAGCGCGCCGCTGCGTGAAGTGATCAAACTGATGGACGCCAACCTCGAAGAACCGCTGGAACTGGAGCAACTGGCCGTCTACGCCGGCCGCTCACGGCGCCAGCTCGAGCGCTTGTTCAAGGAACAGCTGGGCACCACGCCGCAGCGCTATTACCTGGAACTGCGTATCACCGAAGCACGACGCCTGCTGCAACACACCGAACTGTCGCAGGTGGAAGTGCTGGTGGCGTGTGGTTTTGTTTCACCGAGCCATTTCAGCAAGTGTTATAGCTCTTACTTTGGTTATCGGCCTTCGAAGGAGAAGCGGCTGGTTAAATAGGACCAGCCGGTACAACCCGCAAAAACCCTCACCCCAGCCCTCTCCCAGAGGGAGAGGGAGCCGACCGAGGTGTCTTGCGCTGTACATCGACCTGAAAGATGGATGTCGATTTCGGATTCAATACAGCCCTTTCAGGTCGGCGTAAATCTCAAATATTCCCCAATCAGTTCCCTCTCCCTCCGGGAGAGGGCTAGGGTGAGGGGCTTTTGGGGCTGAACGACCATCCGTCGGATTACCCCACCTACCTGTAATTTCTGACAGTAGACAGCGCAACACCCCCGAGGGGTAATAGCGTCCAGGCGATGCACGCTCAGCGAATCGCAAACAAGGACGCCCCCATGTCGGACTTCGACTTAGATTCAACCCTGTTCCCCATCAAGCTCGAGGCGGGCATCTCCCCGGTAATTGTCGAGCCGGATGTGCCAGGCGGAGTCCCGTTGGAAGGCCTGGCGCACAGCGCATTCAAGGATAACGCTCCCCAAGTCAGCGCAACCTCGGCACGTATCGACCCTCCGAGGGGGGAGTACCAATCGATATCGGTATACACAATGGCACTGGATGAGGAAGTCCCGCTGCTGGTTGATGTCATCGTTCCTGACGTGCCTGACCAGCCTGTGATTTTCGACGTTGCCGAGTCGCTGTTCGTTGAAGGCATCAATGTTTTCTACTACGTGGTCAAGCGCAGTAGCGGCAACAGCAGCCCGTCGACCCACGCCTGGGCGCTTTACCACTATCAGCCGCCCGGCGGCAAAAATGTTCCAGGTACTGGCGACCATCCTTTACTGGCACTCAGCCTTCCGGCTGAACTGGGCAACCCGCCGCAGATTGGCCGGGAGGAGGCCGCTGCCGGGGTAAAGCTGACACTGGCTTACCCGCACGATCATGCCTACGACAAAATCCTGCTGAAGCTTAACGGTGGACGTTTTACCCATGTGCTCACGCCGCAAGAGCAGGGCAAGCCGATCATCATTACCCTGACTCGAGCCATGCTTGAACAAGCGGGTAACAGCCCTCTGTTCGAAATCCGTTATACCGTGATCTCGCAGCTGAACAATCCTACCGAGAACAGCCGTGAGTCCGCTGCGATTGTCGCTAACGTCGACGTCGACAGAGTCGCGTTTCACGCGCCGATTTTCCGGGAAAATCCCAATGACGAAACCGATGATGCGCAGATCATTGATCGCGACAAACTTCAGGGCAGGCCTCTGTCGGTCATCGTGAATCCGACATCGCCCACTTTTGCGGTGAATGACAGCATCGATGGCCTGATCACCGTCACTCCCCCCGGTCAGTCGTATTCGTTCCACGGCGTGATCGAGGAGGATGGCAGCGGGCAACTGCAGCGTTGTGTCATGCAGGTGCCTAACAACCTGTTCATTACCGGCAGCAGTGTTCGCGCATCCTATGAAGTGAAACGCGGTGACCTGCCGATCGGACAGTCCGCAATTGCCACCGCGACAGTTATCGGTTCCGGCCAGTTACCGGGCGACGGGTTTATCCGGGAGCCGGCGTTTCCCGTGGTCAACGTTAACGGCGCGATTGGCCTCAACGAGTTGATTGAGGGGCCGAGCGGTTTGCATAACCCGGTTCGGGTTGCTCTGGATTACGCCCATGCCGCCGTGGGCGATGCTATCGAGTTGTTTTTCGTCGGCTACGACACGCTGGATGTCGGCGGTAATCCAGTCCCCAGAGCGTCTTACAACCCGCAGCCACCCTCTGTGATGACAGAGGCCGATATCACGCGCGGTCACTTCGAATTCGCGGTGCCGGCGCGGCACCACTTTGCCGTGTGCAGCCGCGGTAGCGTTGAGGCGTGGGTAATTGTCAGCAACGGAAGCGGGCCGACGACCTCACGCAAAAAACGAGTGAACTGCGACGTGAAGAAGCCGGGTGACAGCTGGTGCCCGGAATCTTATTAGCGATGCCCGAACAGTGAGGCATGTCGCCGCGCTGGACACACAAGGAATGTAACCGTGCCTTTCAAAAATTTAAATTTCCCAGCGCTTGGCAAAAATGCACCACTGGCCCTCAACCCCCCTCGCATCCCCACGGCCGGGGCCAACGGTGGCCTGCGCTGGCAGGACCTCAACGACCCCAACAGCCCGGTGCAAGTAGAGATCGTTCTGCAGCCCGGCGGGGTCAACCTCAATGACCTCGTCAACCTGGAGTGGCAGAACCTGCCGGCGGATAGTGTTAAGGTCGATGCCGTTCACCTGAGCACCGGTGTCATCACCCTGGATGTCGCCCCGGCGGACATCCTCATACACCTGGACGGGGTGCACACCTATCAATATTTCGTTACCGCGGCCATCGGCGGGCAGACCGAACCCTCTCCACCAGCCACGGTCACGGTCAAACGGCAAATTCCTGGTGGCTATGACCCGGACGCTGGCACCGAATACATCAACGAAAACCTCAGCGCGCCCACCGGCATTCCTCCACTGATTGACGACGCCATCGCCGATCTCGGCATCACCGTGACCATCAGGGCCTGGCTCAACATGGCCGAGTGTGATCGACCCGAGCTCGACTGGGGCGGCCTGCGCTTGACCCGTCCGCCACTGACCCCCGCCGAAGTCGGCAAACCGGTGACTTTCCGCGTGGAAAAAGCCACGCTGATCGCCACCCCCGGCCAAGTCATCGTGCGTTATAGCATCCGCGACGTCGTCAACAACTGGTCACGCTGGTCGCTGGACGCCAGAACCGACGTCGAGGCCGGCGATAATCTGCTGATCGCCCCGCGGGTGCTGGATGCCGTTAACGGCGTCATCGACCTGGTCAAGCTGGGCAATCAAGATGCCCGGGTGCAAACGCCGCCATACGAGGGCATGGGCGTGGGCGACTGGGTGTACCTGATCTGGCTCGGATACACCGCCGAAGGGTCGGAAGTGAAGGTGGAGCTCGACTGGGAAGTCAAAATCGGCGACATCGGCTGGCCCCTGGATTTCCTGATTCCCAACGGCAAGGTCCGGGACATTGCCCAGGGCAAGGCCGTGGCGCGCTACAAGGTCGTCCCGCTCACTGGCACGCCGCGTGATTCACGGCGTACCACGGTGGATGTCATCGGCCTGGTCGAGCTATTGCCGGCCCCGCGCGTCGCCGGGGTGGTGGGCGATGTGCTGGATCCGGCCATTGTGCCGGCCGAAGGTGCGCTGGTGCGCATCGAAAAACATGACCTGATCGAGGCCGGTGATTCGATCCTGCTGCTGGGGGAAGGCAAGACCGCCAGCGGCACCCCGTTGCCGTACAGCGTCACCATTCCGGTGACCGGCAGCGGAGCGGCCAACGGTATCGAACACCACGTGCCGCTGGTCTACATCATGGCGCTGCTCGGCGGCACGGTCATCTTTCGCTACATCCTGACCAAAAGCGGCGGCGAGACCCTACCGTCCACTCCCTTGCCGCTGCAGGTCAAAAGCCTCGGCGCCCAACTGCCCAAGCCGACGGTGGATTACGCTCAGGGCGACGCCCTGGATCCGGACGACGTGCCGGCCAGCGGCACCTATGTGCGGGTCAACTACCCCATGCAAACAGCCGACCGCATCGACATGCACTGGGACGGTCTGCTGGATTACACCGACTGGTTCACGATCCCGCCCAACTGGGGCGGCAAGGAAGTGCCGTTTCCCGTTGCGAAAAACTACGTCGACCTGAACAAGGACCAGACGGTGGACGTGTTATACATCGTGACCCGCGGTGGGCAACCTTTGCCAGACTCGGCCAAGCAACCGCTGCTGATCGGCAGTGCCGTGGAGTATGAGCCGCCGAGCATCAAGGAAGCCATCGGCAACAGCCTTGATCCGCTCGCGGCCAAGGATGCACTGACCGCAGTCATTCCCTCCTACGACAACATGATGGGCACCTATCTGGAAGTGAGCTTGATTGGCACGGCCGGCGGCGGCAGCCACACCACCACGCCAGTCCTCGTGACCGCGCAAGGAGACCAGCAAGTCGCGCTGCCCAACACGGTGGTGGCCCTGAATCTGAACAAGCCAGTCAATGTGACCTATAAGGTGATCCGCAACGGTTCACCCAAGGATTCCAAGCCCATGGTTTTGGCAGTGCAACCGATTGCGGATGAGGATCCGGCAATGGGGCGGCCCCTGATTGTTGAGGCCGCGAATGGCGGAGAGGGGCCGGAATTTGATGTCAGTCAGTTGACCAAAGACGCCACTATCCGGGTGAATAGCTGGCCGTTGATTGCGCTGAGGCAGTACGTCTTTCTGCGGTTGAGCGGTACCAACAGCAATGGCAGCGCTTACAACGAAACGTTCTGGCAGCCGCCGAGCGGACAGACCAATCAGACCTGGATCAACCAGGGCTATTACACCCAAGCGATCCCGCTCGCCACCCTGAAGAATCTGAAGGATGGCAGTGACTTGGATTTGGAGTTCAAGGTTGGGCTGGGCGGTAGCCAGGTGGAAGCGGAGGCGGTGACTTTGCAAGGAAGGAGGTACATCGTTAAGGCCTTGGTGGAGCTGACACCGGAAATCACCTCCGCGAAGGGCTCATCGAGTGGTGCGGATATCCCGGAGGGGGGAACGACGATAGAAACTTCCGTAGTCTTGGGTGGTACGGCATCCAAAAATCAACAAATCCAGCTCTATGATGGTTTGATTCCGGTGGGAGCAGCTGTTGATGTGGGTCCCGACGGTGACTGGAATCGACAATTAGATGGCCTGTCCACCACACGGCACAGTTTTACTGCCAAAGCCCTGTATGGCTCGGGCATGGTGTCTGCAGCCCGTACCTTTACTACCATTGTTGTGGGCGGTTATGAGAACTGGGAGACCGTCGGGTATAGAGAGTTTAGTTTCACGCCTATAAAGTTCGAAAGCGGATTAGAGGTACAAATGTTACATCAAGGCTCTACTAATCTCGTATGCCAGATCACTAGTGGGCAAGCGGGCTTGGGGTCTTACACCGCCTATTTATCCAACCACAGTAAAACAAGATATAGATGGGTGGGCGGCGTGAATAATGTTTCATTCAGAGTCGGCAACCTCCATAAAGTCGGCCACACGGTCAGCTTTTTTGATTCTAGCGGTGCGAGGCTACAAAGTTTGACTCTGCCCCTGAGCGGTAGTTCTTCCGCTCCCTTGAACTACCGGGCGCCCTCTGGAAGAAAAATCTCTTACTTTGAAATAGATTGTTTAGATGAGCCTGGAGGTGGCGATATTGCTTTTGAATTAGACGAGATAAGGTGGTTCGACTGATCAAGAGTTATAAGTCAAGCAAGCGTTGGTAATTTGCACGCCAGTACTGTTATACCATCATTGGGATTACGCGCCCATGCAAAGTGGCCGAGCAACAGTAATGGGTACTCTTAAGCGATGGCGGTTGATTGCCACTGGCGTGCCTTCTTGGCTTGGATTGGTGCATTTAGCTTCATCTATGGTCGTTCTTTATGGTGAAAAGTTAGATGAACAAGTGCCTTATTGATAGCTGCTGAAGATAAGGTTTGATTGTTCGACTTCAATTCTGAAGCGGTCGGAAGAAAAATGATCTGGCGGGCTTAGCTGAACTGCTTTCCGGTGGCGAAGAATTACAAGGATGTACACTCACTCATTAAGCCGCAGTGGCTCTGGTCCACCTCCACTTCCCCGGATGCAGCTATCGTCGGCTTGATGGAATTGTTTCGCTGGTGCCAAATATTCGTTCCAGCCGGCGTGTACGGAGATACGGTTTGCTCCCGTATTCGCTGCGCTCTTGGTGTCAGAATATTTTTGTCCACCCCCAGTTTCACAATCTCAGCCCAGCCTGCGATTGTCGTATCCGCCGCCGAGGAATCCCATGGGATCGCTTTCAGGAAATGCAGATCTTCGTTGTCGTTGCCCAGGAGCAGGGCTTTTCGGCGGCGTCGCGGCGGCTGGGTTTGTCGGCGGCGAGTGTTACGCGGGCGGTGGCGGTGCTGGAACAGCACATTGGTACGCAGTTGCTGGTGCGTACTACCCGCACTGTGCACCTGACCGAAGCCGGGCAGCGTTACTGCGATGACTGCCGGCGGATTCTTGCAGAGGTGCTGGAGGCCGAGGATTCGGCGGCGGGCAGCCATGCCCTGCCGCGCGGGCAGCTGACGATTACTGCGCCGGTGCTGTTCGGCGATCTGTTCGTGACGCCAGTCATGGCTGATTACCTGTGTCGTTATCCGGATGTGTCGATCAACGCCCGTTTGCCGGACCGGGTCGTCAACATGGTCGAGGAGGGCATCGACGTCGCGGTGCGCATCGTTGAGTTGCCGGACAGTAATCAGCATGCGATTCGCGTCGACGTAATGCTTGAGCATCCCCCAATCATCTCCCTCTCTCCTCGGTAGAGGGCTAGTGAGGGGGCTCTCGGGGGGGCGGGTCTGTCAGAGACGATCAGCATCGATTACAGCCTGCGCAAACGCCGCCGGGCTTTCCTGCGGCAAATTATGCCCAACCCCACCCTCAATCAGCCTGAACTCATATTTCCCGGTAAATCGCTTCGCATAATCCTCAGGCTTGGGGTGCGGCGCGCCATTGGCATCCCCCTCCAGGGCAATCGTCGGCACACTGATCGACGGCGCAGTAGCAAGTTTCTCTTCCAGCTCTGCATATTTCGCTTCGCCCTGCACCAGACCCAAACGCCAGCGGTAATTAAACACAGTGATCTCGACGTGATCGGGGTTCTGCAATGCCTTGGCGCTGCGGTCGAAGGTGGCGTCGTCGAATTTCCACTGCGGCGACGCCAGTTGCCAGATCAGTTTGGCGAAGTCGTGAGTGTTCTTTTCATAGCCAACGCGGCCGCGTTCGGTGGCGAAGTAGAACTGGTACCACCACTGCAACTCGGCTTTCGGCGGCAGTGGGTTCTGTCCGGCGGCCTGGTTGCCGATCAGGTAGCCGCTGACTGCCACCAGCGCTTTCACGCGTTCAGGCCACAGCGCTGCGACGATATCAGCCGAACGCGCGCCCCAGTCGTAGCCGCCAAGTACCGCTTGTTTGATTTTCAGCGCGTCCATGAAGTCGATCACGTCGCTGGCCAGCGCCGCCGGTTGGCCGTTGCGCAGGGTGTCTTTGGAGAGGAAGTGTGTGTCGCCGTAACCGCGCGCATAGGGCATCAGCACTCGATAGCCTTTGGCGGCGAGCAGCGGGGCGACTTCGTCGTAGCTGTGAATGTCGTAGGGCCAGCCGTGCAGCAGAATCACCACCGGGCCATCGGCAGGACCGGTTTCGGCGTAGGCCACATCGAGCAAGCCAGCCTTGATGTGCTTCAGCGGGCCGAAAGGCGAGGGCTCGGAATAGCTGACGGCGGCCGGTTCGGGGGTTTGCGCCTGAGCGCTGCCGACAGCGCCGAACAGCGACAGCGCCAGGACCGACAAACCGAGCGCGTGGATGATTTTAGAAGTGTGCAGAGCCTGTTTCATGCTGACGTCTCCTTTGCGAGCCTGTGGCCAAGGGGCTGGATGAACCCTTGAAACCCTGGGGCCATTGAAGCGTAGCGAGGTATCCGTTGTGTGTCCCCGCACGGCAGTTTTGCAAGGGCGTGTATGGCGGCGGGGCGCGTACACAGTGTGATACACAGAGGCGAAATCCAATGTTTTCGCGCGAAAATAATAAGTCGCTGTTTTAAAACAAAAAATATTTCATCTCGGGCTTCCCAAACGAAATGAATGTTGTTAAATTGCGCCCCGTTCTCACAGCGATCCTCACGGAGCCGCTGACCAGAGCTACAGGGGCGTCGCCAAGCGGTAAGGCAGCAGGTTTTGATCCTGCCATGCGTTGGTTCGAATCCAGCCGCCCCTGCCATCTACGAAAAAACGCCAACTTCGCAAGAAGTTGGCGTTTTTTTATGCCTGCGATTTACCGCGCTAGAGCCAGCCGGGGCGTGCGCGATGCCGAAGCACCGCACACGCCGGTCACTCAGTGCGGTGCGCGCGGGATGGTTTTCATCAGGTCTTCAGGGCTGATGTGGCCGACCACGCTGCCCGGCTGCGGCAGATTAAGGATGTGGCCTTTCATCTTGCCGATGATGTGCATCTCGCACGGCTTGCAATCGAATTTCAGCGTCAGCACTTCATCGCCGTGGATCAACTGCATCGGCGCGACCTTGGTACGCACGCCGGTCACGCCTTTGGCCTGTTTCGGGCACAGGTTGAAGGAGAAACGCAGGCAGTGCTTGGTGATCATCACCGGCACCTCGCCTGGCTCTTCGTGAGCCTCATACGCCGCGTCGATCAGCTTGACGCCGTGACGGTGGTAGAAGTCGCGCGCCTTCTGGTTGTAGACGTTGGCGAGGAAGGTCAGGTGCGAATCCGGGTACACCGGCGGCGGCGTGGTTTCGGCCTTGCGGCTGCCACGCGGATGCGCGGCGACACGTGCCGCAGTCAGCGCTTCGATGACTTCGCGGCGCAGGGACTTGAGCTGCGAGTTGGGAATGAAGAACGCTTGCGGCGCATCCAGCTTGATGTCAGTGGCGTGATACTGCGTGGTGCCGAGCTGGCCGAGCAGGTCGCGCAATTGCTCCAGCGCTTGCTCAGGCTTGTTGGCGACACCAAACGGCCCGTTGAGGGTGACGCTGGCGCTGATGCCTTCTTCGCTGGTCGCGGTCACTTCCAGCTGTTCTTCGCGCAGACGGGCGAACCAGCTCAGGGCCACGCGACGTTCCGAAGAAGTTTTCTGCAACGCCTGTTGCCAGTTGTGATCGAGGTTGCGATTCAACGGATGACTTGGGCGCAGCTTGAACAGGCCTTCAGGCATTTCGTTCGGCTCGACGCGGTAGCGATAGCGCTTCTCGCCGTCTTCTTCGAACTCGCCTTTGGCCTCGGCGATGTTGGCGCGGAACCCCACCACTTCACGCTTGACCAGCACGTTCAAGCCATCGCCGTTGGACAGCGGCTCATGGGTGACGACCTGCATGTCACGCTTGCCGACTTTCTCCACCGTACCGACCGGCAGGCCGGTAAAGGTTGGCGAATCGAAGGCGCCGATGTCGATCTTGCGATCGGTGACGAAATAATCGGTGCTGCCACGGTGGAAGGTCTTTTCCGGATCGGGCAGGAAGAAATGCACGGTACGGCCGCTGGAAGCGCGGGCCAAGTCCGGGCGATCCTCGAGCACGTCGTCGAGGCGCTGGCGGTAATAGGCGGTGATGTTCTTCACATAGCCCATGTCCTTGTAGCGACCTTCGATCTTGAACGAACGCACGCCGGCCTCGACCAGGGCGCGGATGTTGGCGCTCTGGTTGTTGTCTTTCATCGACAGCAGGTGTTTTTCGTAGGCGATCACGCCACCCTTTTCGTCTTTGAGGGTGTAGGGCAAGCGGCACGCCTGCGAGCAGTCGCCACGGTTGGCGCTACGGCCGGTTTGCGCGTGGGAAATGTTGCACTGGCCGGAGAAGGCCACGCACAGCGCGCCGTGAATGAAGAACTCGATGGCGGCATCGGTTTCATCGGCGATGGCGCGGATTTCTTTCAGGTTCAGCTCGCGGGCCAGTACCAGTTGCGAGAAACCGGCCTGGTCAAGGAACTTCGCTCGCTCGAGGGTGCGGATATCGGTCTGGGTCGAGGCATGCAGCTCGATCGGCGGGATGTCCAGCTCCATCACGCCGAGGTCCTGGACGATCAGCGCATCGACACCGGCGTCGTACAACTGATGGATCAGCTTGCGCGCCGGTTCCAGTTCGTTGTCGTGCAGGATGGTGTTGATGGTGGTGAAAATGCGCGCGTGATAACGGCGGGCGAATTCAACCAGTTCAGCGATCTCGCTGACTTCGTTGCAGGCGTTATGGCGCGCACCGAAGCTCGGGCCGCCGATGTACACGGCGTCAGCGCCATGCAGGATGGCCTCACGGGCGATGGCGACATCGCGGGCAGGGCTGAGCAATTCCAGGTGATGCTTGGGCAAGGACATAGTTTTTTTAGTCAGGCGGTCACGGGCAAGGGGCGCATTCTACCCGTGAAACGCTTGGTGGGCACGTGTGTGCTGCCCGATGGTGGCTGGTGATCGAGTCAGTTCGGCAGGCTATTGTGTTGAATGTGCCGGCCTCTTCGCGAGCAGGCTCGCTCCCACAGGGTTAGATTCGGGCCGGAATACATTCACTGTGGGAGCGAGCCTGCTCGCGAAAGCGGTGTGTCATCCGAAAATCATTGAGTGACATCCGCAAATTCGATCAGCCTTTCGCGGCCATCGCCGTCACTTCCACACGCATCCCTTCAACCGCCAGCGAGGCCACGCCTACCGCCGCCCGCACCGGCCAGGGCTTGGCGAAGTAGCGTTTGTACACTTCATTGAAAGCCGCGCGATCGCCCATGTCGGTGAGGTAGATGGTCAAGTGCAGCACGCGATCCATCGAACTGCCGGCGCGTTCCAGAGCTACTTTCAGCGCTTGCAGCGTGCACTCGCTCTGCTCGGTGATGCCGCCCAGTTCCAGGCTGCCATCGGCGCGGGTGGGGATCTGCGTGGAGACCATGATCCCGCCGAAGGTGGCGACGTCGGACGAAATCGAGTCAGTGTCCGGATCGGGCGTGAAGGTGATGTCTTGATTGGCCATGCGCTTCTCTTGTTCGAGTGAATGAAGATCGCGCCAGTTTACAGATTCCCTCCGGCCATGGCCCGCGCGCGTTCAGACTGGCGAAGTCGCTGCTTCCGCCGCGATGGCCGCAAGCACACTGGGCCGCGCGCCGATGCGCTGCATGTACGCAGCCAGAGTTGGCCATTCGCAAATATCGATGTTGAACGTCGGCAACCAGGTCAGCACAGTGAACAGATACGCATCGGCAACGCCGAACGTGTTCATCAGGTAGTCCTGACCCGTGAGCGTCTGCTCAAGGTAATCCAGCCGTTTGTACAGTTTGTGCCGAAAAATCGCTTTGACCGGTTCCGCAAATTCGCCGCTGAACAATGGCGCGCTGGCACCGTGAATCTCCGAGCTGATGAAGTTCAGATGCTCCTGCAAACGTGTGCGATCCCACGTACCAGCGGCAGGTGCCAAGTCGTTCCCGGGGACTTGATCGGCGAGAAACTGCAGGATCGCCGGGCCTTCAGTGAGCACTTCGCCGTTATCCAGTTGCAGCGCGGCCACGTAGCCTTTCGGATTGATCTCGCGGAAGTCACGGCCGTCAGCGGTGCGTTTGCTCTGGTTGTTGACGCGGATCATTTTGAACGACAAGCCGAGTTCGCGCAGGACGATGTGCGGGGAGAGCGAACAGGTCATCGGTGCAAAGTACAGTTTCATGGCAAGTCCCTTGAAATTGGAGGCGCCACGATCCCCTGCGGGCAAAACTTCCGCAAAGGTCATTTGCAGTGCTAGCGTATGACAAATTCTCATGCGCTTAGCCTTATGACTGCCAGACTTCCTTCCCTCAACGGCCTGCGCGCGTTCGAAGCGGCGGCTCGGCATATGAGCTTTACCACCGCTGCGACCGAGTTGAACGTCACGCAGACAGCAATCAGTCACCAGATCAGGCGCCTCGAAGCCGAGTTGGGCGTGGCATTGTTCCTGCGCCTCAAGGATGGCCTGGCGCTTAGCGAAGACGGGCAGGCCTACCTTCCGGGGGTGCGTTCTGCATTTCAAGCGTTGCGCCATTCGACGCAACAATTACTCGAGTCGCGCGGGCCCAGCGTGTTGACCATCAGCACGCTGGTTTCGGTAGCGTCGAAATGGCTCTTGCCGCGCCTTCCGGCATTTCAGCAGGCGTTCCCGGACATCGATGTGCGCATCAGCGCCGCTACCGATCTGGTGGATTTTCGCCGAGGAGGCATCGACGCGGCGATTCGCTACGGGCGGGGCGACTGGAAAGGTCTGCGCGCGGACTTTCTCATGGCCGATGAGGTATTTCCCGTGTGCAGTCCAGCACTGGCGACGACATTGCACACTCCGGAAAATCTGGCCAGTCACACCCTTGTACAAGTCAGTGGTGTCACCGCCAGCGACTGGCAGGCCTGGCTCAACGCCGCCGGCCAGCCTGCGCAGTTGGCCGACGGCGCGAAGCTGACCTTCGATCTGGCGATGATGGCGGTGCAGGCGGCAATTGACGGGCAGGGCGTGTGTATCGGTCGTTCGACTTACGTGAACGACGATCTGCGTGCGGGCCGATTGGTCGCGCCGTTCGACCTGCGCCTGCAGGATGATCTCGGGTTCTATCTGGTCACACCCCATGAAACCGCTGACTCGACAAAGATCAGCGCTTTCAGAAAGTGGCTTGTGGCTGCGGCCCGCGACACATTTGTATAAGCGTGTATCAACCCTCTGCGGATACACACGGCAACACCAAACCGGGCATTCGAGACACATCCACCTTACATGCCGAACCCAAAGTAGCCCTCACACCAACACGACGTTTGAGAGGGCACCACCATGTATCGTCCACTGTTTCTGGCTTCTGCCGTTGTCTTCGCCTCCCTGACCGGCTTCGCTCATGCGGCGGATGCGCCGGCAACGAGCTGGCAGAAAGGCTTGAGCCGCACCGATCTGGTTCGCCAGGATCTCGGCGCTGACAATCGCGAAGTGATCCAGGCGCGTATCGATTTTGACGCTGGCGTCACCTCGCCTCGGCATGCGCACCCCGGCGTGGAAGTTGCCTATGTCATCAGTGGCACGTTTGAATATCAGCTCGAAGGGCGAGCGCCGGTGATACTCAAGGCCGGCGATTCGTTGTTCATTCCGGCGGGCGTCGCGCATGTGGCGAAGAACATTGGCAGCGAGAAAGGCGTAGAACTGGCCACTTACGTTGTGCCGAAAGGCGAACCGCTGCTGATCCTCAAGCCATGATGCGCAAATCCGCTATTTCGAGCGCGGTTTGCTCATCGCACGCTTGATGCGCATCCAGTCCTGAAAGGCCGCCGTTCGCTTGGCGTCGGCCAGAGCCTTGGCTTCGCTGAAACGGGCCCAGGCTTCAGGATTGTCCGTGTCGTCCTCGATAATTTTGTAAGCCGCTTCTTCGAGCAGATCGGCTTCGCGGAACATCGCGGCGTTTTCTGCCATCTCGTCATCCCAGGATCGGCCGAAACCGAACTTCAATGTGTGTTCTGTCATTTCACGTGATCCTCCTCCCAGACCAGAGGTACCGATTCTCGCCATTGCACCTCGGTCACGCCAAAGCGTTCCGCCATCGGTTTGGAAAAACGTTTCAACGGAGGTCGACCGGGGCGGGGAATGGGTGCGATACCCGCGTCGCAACTTGCCCACTGCCACGCTTCGGCATTGTTCATGTTTCTTGTGCGAATGACGAATGACCTGGGCTTTCCATGTAACAGGTACTCGATCACGTACAAATCCGCTCCGCTCATACATTTCCTCCGGCTGCTTAAGAAGAGGGATATCTGGCGAAATGAATAATTCAGAGAAATTGATGCGGGCGTGATGACCGGCTGGTTGGGCGCTTGGAGGGCCTGTACGGCGGGCTAAAGCTGTACAATTTCTGTCGAAATACCGATCGCTTAGAAGAGTGTGGAGACAGGAACGCGCCCGCTACGACGCGTTATTCAATCGGACTTTCAGGAGTAAATGCATGAGCAGACAAAGTCGGCATGAACTTCTGTGTTTTCAACTGCGGTGATCAGACCTGAATGCAAGGCTTCTTCAGGATTGATGATGCGTGGAGCTGCGGTCAGGTACTTCTCTGTCTCCAACGCGTTTTTCCCGTTAGTCGTACGTTCGGCGACGATCTGCGCGTAGAGGTGCAAGTCATAATCCAGGCTCATGGCGTATTCCGACATGCGCGAGTGATCGACTGAACCTTGCAGGTGCCAATGGAAAGGATGAAACAGAAACTTGCTGTGGGTGCAGGCAGTGCGGCGCTGGCCGGCGAGAAAGACAATATTGCCCATTGACTCGACCGTTCCCAGATTGTGCGTGTGCACCGGAATTGGCAGGGCCAGCAGGAAGTTGTACATGGTGAAGCCGTAACTGCACTCACCGCCCATCGTGGCGATGTTGACGATGAGTCTGGGTGCATCTTCCTTTACGGCGAGCGAGGCTTTATCGATCAGTTGGCCGCACGTCGAGGCATTGATCGGGCCGGTGAAGTTGATGACATGAACAGGCATGGCGATTCCCTCGGCTGGTCAGGACTCCTAAGCAATAGCTGTAATTTCGCTTGAATGAAAGTGGGCAGGGGAGCCACGCTCCCCTGCACCCGGCGCATCAACTGTTGCGCCCGCCACCATGGCTGTTTTGACCACCTTTCTGTCCGGCTTCAGAGGCTTTTTCCCGATCGTTGGCGAAGTTCCCGCCGCTGTTCTGGCCACCCTTGCTGCCGGCTTCGGAGGCGCGCTCAGGATCATTCTTGAAGTTGCCGCCACTGTTCTGGCCGCCCTTACTGCCGATTTCCTGATAGAACTCTTTGTCGTGCGAAGCCGAAGTGGCTTCACCACCTTTTTTTCCTGCTTCGTTAACTGACATGCTGCCTTGTTGTTTATCTTGTGCCATTTCAAACTTCCTCATTTCTCTGTATAGGCACATGGCGAATCAAGGATGCACAAACTGCGTGCCGTCGTTATTCGCCAAGTGCTCATAAAGTTTACTGATGTCGTTTGCGTTGGTTGGTCTGGCTTGTCTTGTAACTACAAGTTTGACCCTCGTGCTAAGAAGAGCGCTCATAAGTTGGCGTTGTATCCGGTGTTCGGGAGTTTTCAGAATTCACTGCCAATTCCCGGCGCTCATAACATTCCTGCTGAACGCTCTCCCTGTGCCTGGGACTGATCTGCTGTCGTTCAACACAAGGTGACACCGGTGGTATATCCGACTTCGTCACGTGCGAACTGCGCGCTGCTTCGGGATAAACTTCTGCTCCCTTGTTTCGTTGCACTTCGCCTCGTGCGAAATCTGTTGCCATGCTCATGATTGCGCTCCATCAGCCGATTTCAAAGGGCAGCGAGGCTGCCCTTGTACTGCTTGCTCAGGACTTGCGACCGCCGCCGTGGCTGTTTTGACCGCCTTTGCGGCCAGCCTCGGATGCTTTTTCACGGTCGTTGGCGAAGTTGCCGCCGGACGACTGACCGCCTTTCTTGCCGGCTTCAGATGCCTTTTCACGATCGTTTGCGAAGTTACCTGGATTTTTATTTCCTGTGGTCATGATAGCTCTCCGATATCAATTAACGTTTCGCTAGTTATGTCCGTTGTCGCACCGGACATCTACTCCGATTACGAGCCGGCGAAGAATGTTTTGAAAATTTTTATCCAGCCCGATGAACGGTAATTTTGTGATGAAACTTATACAGACTGTTAGTTTCTGCGCCGCTTCGTATAACTTTTCATAATTGAGGTCGGTTATGAAAAGAGTCGGGTCAAGTCGCCGTTTCGCTTTGCATTTCATAACCATTGGTCGGCAGGAAGTTGAACTGTAATTTGCCCCAACTAGAGTCTGGAGAGTGTATGTCTACAACTATATCGAGGGCATGAACATGACCAATCACCACAAGGGACAACCGTTTGCCGAGGATCCGCAAAAAATCAAGGAAGCCGGCAAGAAAGGCGGCAGTTCGGTCAACGTGAAAGTCGATCGGGCGGAAAAGGCACGCGTCGGCGGGCAGCACAGCCATGGCGGTGCGCGTACGGGCAAGGGTGACTGAGGCGCCGGAGTCCACCAATCGCCGTCCTCTCTGCGCCAGTGCAGAGAGGACTTCTACGGTGACGCCTATCTGAACCGTGGCAACGGACGGTCAATCGGCTTGAGTGTCGACAACGTGTCGCGAATCAGCGGCGCATCTTTTTCGATGTCATGCAGACGATCGCGAATGCGCAGTGCCGTCGGGTGTCCGCCCTGATGATCGACCCAGTCGGCGATCTCTTTGCAGGCGGCTGCAAGGCGCGCCTGGCGGGCGTCAAGCAAGGTGAGGAGGGTGGTGATGGACTCTTTTTCGGACATGGAACACCTCCGTTCTATGAAACCGCTGAACCGCAACAAAAAGCCCGCATGTTGCGAGCGTTCTGCCGTTGGGGTGCTGCTCCATCAGCTGGTTTCAGTATAGACCCGCTATCGCCGGGCATCAGCCGGAGTGCAGGCGGGCCGGTAGTTGAGAACTCGCTGCGTTGAGGCGCTGACATTCAGCTTGAGCATCTGCGTGCTGGTCAAAGCCATCGCCGAAAAAGCCGCCGGTGCGTGTGTCGCAGATGCGAAACCATGCCGATGCTTCGGCGGGTTCCTGCTGGCTGTCTTCGGCGCGGCGGCCGTGAATGACGATCTTGGTGCAACGCTTCACGACGAAAATGTCTTCCATGGCGCCACCGCAGTTGATTCGTGTCAGATCAACTATAGAAGCCCTGCGTGATCGTGCAAAAAATACCCGCCTCAACTCGTCGGCAAACGTCTGTAGGAGTGTGAGCCTGCTCGCGATAGCGATGCGTCAGTTGATGAAGATGTCGACTGACAGAGCGCTATCGCGAGCAGGCTCAATCCTACGGGGGGTGATGTTGTGCCGGAAATCAGCATGCCTCGGTCACCTCACACATGCGTTCGAGAAACATGGCCAAGGCTACTTCCTCGGCGCGCAGGCCTTTGCGTACTCGCGGTCGAGGCAGTTCGGCGAGCGCGCCGAGCATGAAATGTTCGAGCACGGCGGGGTGGATGTAGCACTTGCGGCACACCGCCGGCGTGTTGCCCAGCTGTTTGGCGACGTTCTTCACCGCTTCGACCACGTGGCGCTTGGCTTCGGTCTCCGACTCATGCTGCAACTCGCGCAGCACCGACAACGCCAGGGCGCTGCCCGCCCAGGTGCGGTAATCCTTGGCGGTGAAGGCCGCGCCGGTGAGCTTTTGCAGATAAGCGTTTACGTCGGAAGAAGTGACGGTGTGCCGTTCGCCGTGTTCATCGAGGTACTGGAACAAATTCTGCCCCGGTATCTCCAGGCAGCGCTTGATGATTCGCGCCAGGCGACGGTCCTTGACGGTGATCTGGTGCTCGATGCCGCTCTTGCCACGGAACTGGAACAGGATCGCGCTGCCGTTGACCTCGACATGGCGGCTGCGCAACGTGGTCAGGCCATAGGAGCGATTATCCCGCGCGTATTGCGTATTGCCGACGCGGATCAGCGTGGCATCGAGCAAGGTGATCACCGTGGCCATGACCTTGTCACGGCTGAAGCCCGGCTCATCAAGCAGTGCCTCGAGCTTGCGCCGCAGTTTCGGCAGGGCCAGGCCGAAGTCGCGCAGGCGCGAGTATTTGTCGGCGTCGCGCACTTCGCGCCAGCGCGCGTGATAACGGTACTGCTTGCGCCCGCGCGCATCGCGTCCGGTGGCTTGCAGGTGGCCGCACGGGTCGGCGCAGATCCACACATCGGTGTAAGCCGGCGGCACCGCGAGGGCATTGATGCGTTTGATTTCGTCCGGGTCGGTGATGCGCTGCCCCGATGGCTCGAAATAAACGAACTTGCCGCGCAGTTTTTTCCGGGTGATACCAGGCTGAGTGTCATCGACGTAATGCAGGTCGGCGGGCAGAGCATCTGTCAGCACGGTATCGGGCATGGCGGTTTCCTTCGGTCATACGGCAGTCTGTAACTGATTGACCGCAGGCACCGGCCGTCGTGCCGAATGATTTACGCGAGCACCGCCACCGCCTTGATCTGCGCCCACAGGCGCTGGCCCGGGTGCACGCCCAGTTGATCACGCGAGAAGCGGGTGATCCGCGCCAGCAGCGGCGTGCCGCCGGCATCGAGGCGGATCAGCACATGGGCACTGTTGTCAGCGGCCTGTTCGCTGACGACCGTAACGGGCAGACGATTGAGAATGCTGCTGGCTGCATCATTGTTCAGCGCCAGGCTGATGTCGCGCGCGTGCACTTTGCAGCGCAGAGCCTGGCCTACGGCCATAGGCGCATGGGTGACGCGAATGTTCATTGCAGTGGCCGGCAGTTGCAGGCTGAGCAATTGATAGGTGGCGTCGTAGGCGCTGACCTGGCCTTCGATGATCACCCCGGCTTCATCGCCCATTGCCAAGGGCAGGTCCAGACGCGCTAGGGTCTCGCCGATCGGGCCGCTCGCGAGGGCTTTGCCGTCACGGAGCAGCACCAGATGATCGGCCAGACGCGCGACTTCGTCCTGCGCATGGCTGACGTACAGCAGCGGAATATCCAGTTCGTCGTGCAGGCGTTGCAGATACGGGAGGATTTCGCTTTTGCGCCGGCTGTCGAGAGCCGCCAGCGGTTCGTCCATCAGCAACAGTTTCGGGCTGGTCAGCAGGGCGCGGGCGATGCCGACGCGCTGCCGTTCGCCGCCGGACAGATACTGCGGGTGACGCTCAAGCAAATGGCCGATGCCGAGCAGTTCGGTCGCTTGGTTGATATCGACCCGGCGTTGCGACCTGGCGATGCGTTTTAGACCAAACTCCAGATTGGCCAGCACCGACAGATGCGCGAACAGGCTGGCTTCCTGAAACACGTAGCCGAGCGCACGTTTGTGCGGTGGTACGAAGATGCCGTTGGCACTGTCCTGCCATACCTCGTCATTGATCTGCACAAAACCATGCCCGGCGCGCTCGAGCCCGGCGATGCAGCGCAGGCAGGTGGTTTTGCCCGAGCCGGAATCACCAAACAGCGCGGTGACGCCGCGGCCCGGCACTTGCAGATCGATATCCAGTTCGAACCCCGGATAAGTGCGTTTCAGGCGTACATCAATCATCGATCAGCTCCAGCCTGCGCGGGTCTTGCGGCTGGAATACAGCGCCAGCAACACCAGAAACGAAAACACCAGCATCGCCGCGGACAGCCAGTGCGCCTGGGCATATTCCAGGGCTTCGACGTGGTCGTAGATCTGCACCGAGACCACGCGTGTCTTGTCGGGAATGTTGCCGCCGATCATCAGCACCACACCGAACTCACCCACGGTGTGGGCAAAGCCGAGGATCGCTGCGGTGATGAAGCCGGGACGCGCCAGCGGCAGGATCACGCTGAAGAACGTGTCCCAGGGATTGGCGCGCAAGGTCGCGGCGACTTCCAGCGGGCGGGTGCCAATCGCCGAGAAAGCGTTTTGCAGCGGTTGCACCACGAACGGCATGGAGTAGATCACCGAGCCGATGACCAGCCCGGTGAAACTGAACGTCAACGTGCCCAGCCCCAGCCATTGAGTGAACTGGCCGAGAAAACCGTGCGGCCCCAGCGCCAGTAGCAGGTAAAAGCCGATCACCGTCGGCGGCAGCACCAGCGGCAGGGCGACGATGGCGCCGATGGGCCCGCGCAACCACGACGATGTGCGCGATAGCCACAACGCGATCGGCGTGCCGATCACCAGCAGGATCGCCGTGGTCAGCGACGCCAGTTTCAGGGTCAGCCAGATCGCGGCGAAATCGGCACTGGTCAGTGACATTTACAGTTCATATCCAAAGGATTTGATCACCGCAGCGGCTTTCGGCCCCTTGAGGTAATCGACCAGGGCCTTGGCAGCGGCGCTGTCCTTGCCTTTGTTCAAGATCACCGCGTCCTGTTTGATCGGATCATGCAGGGTGGCCGGAACAATCCATGCCGAGCCGCTGCTCACCTTGCCGTCCTTGTAGATTTGCGACAGCGCTACAAAGCCCAATTCGGCGTTGCCCGTGGAGACGAACTGGTAGGCCTGGGTGATGTTTTGACCTTCGACGATTTTGCTTTTCGTGGCTTCGCTCAACTGGAGTTTTTCCAGCACCTGAGTGGCGGCGAGACCGTACGGCGCTGCTTTCGGGTTGGCGATGGACAGGTGCTGGTATTGGTTGGTTTTCAGCACATCACCCTGTGCATCGACATAACCTTCTTTTGCCGACCACAGCGCGAGGGTGCCGACGGCATAGGTGAAGCGTGAGCCTTTGACGGTTTCGCCTTCTTTTTCGAGCTTTTCCGGGGTTGTGTCGTCAGCGGCGAGGAATACCTGGAACGGCGCGCCGTTCTTGATCTGGGTGTAGAACTGGCCGGTTGCGCCGTAAGCAGCGACCAGTTTGTGGCCGGTGTCTTTTTCGAAGTCGGCAGCGATGGCCTGGATTGGCGCGGTGAAATTCGCGGCGACGGCCACTTGTACTTCGTCAGCCTGCGCGGCGCCCATGCTGAACAGTGCGAGGAATGAAGCGAAGCAGACGGGGGTGAAGCGTGTGGCAGCAAGTGTCATGTAAAGGCTCCGTCATCGGCGGCGGTAATTGCTCTGGTTGGGATAACGCCGATACATGGGCGTAATCGCTGTATACGGAAATATATAGCGATACGCCGCCAGGTGGCGAGGGAATAAATCCGCTCGCCGCATTAATTCAGTGACGGTTGAGTTTCGCCAATGCGCCCTCGGCCAGTTGCCGGGTCAGCTCAGCGCTGCCGATATCCTTGCCCAACGTCAGCGCCTGTCCGGCCCAGAGGTTGGCAAAGTCGGCGTCATCCTTGGCCCGCAGCGGCATCAGCGCACCGCCGGCCAATGGGAAGGCCGGCGCCTGCGCCGACATCGGCCCGAGCTCGCGCATCGCCCGATTGACAATGCCCCGCGCCGGACGGCCGGTGAAAATATTGGTGATGGCGGTCTGGCTTTCTTTCGCAGTGCGCAAGGCTTTGTGGTGCGATGCGCTGACTTTGGCTTCCGGGGTGAACAGGTACGCCGTGCCGACTTGCACCGCCGAGGCGCCGAGCATGAAAGCTGCGGCAACACCCCGGGCATCGCTGATCGCGCCCGCCGCGATCACCGGCACTTTCACCGCGTCGACCACCTGCGGCACCAGGGCGAAGGTGCCGACCTGAGTGCTCAGATCATCACTGAGAAACATCCCGCGATGGCCACCGGCCTCATAGCCCATGGCGATGATCGCATCGCAGCCGTGTTGCTCCAGCCAGATCGCTTCCTCGACCGTGGTGGCAGACGAAAGGATTTTCGCCCCGGTGGCCTTGACCCTATCAAGCAGGTTTTTTTCCGGCAGCCCGAAATGAAAACTCACCACCTCGGGGCGGAATTCCTCAAGCACGGCACACGCGGCTTCGTCAAAGGGTGCGCGGTTGGACACTGGTGTCGGCGCGTCGAAATCGGCACCCAGTTCGCGGTAGTAGGGTTCGAGCAGATTTTTCCAGTCACGGGCGCGCTGTTCATCAGGCGCCGGTGGCTGATGGCAGAAGAAATTGACGTTGAACGATTTGGCGGTGTGCTGGCGAATCGTTTTCAGTTCTTCGCGCAGTTGTTCGATGCTCAGCATTGCTGCCGGCATTGAACCGAGGCCGCCGGCGTTGCACACGGCAATCACCATCGAAGAATTGGTCGCCCCGGCCATCGGGCCCTGGATGATCGGCAGTTCCATGCCGAGAAGATCAAGGATGCGGGTGTCTGGCCACTGGCTCATATAGCAATTCTCCGACGATGAAACGGGCAGGGACGGCAGGCGGTTTTTAGCAGCAAAACCTGTTGCGGGGCCAGTCTGAAATTCTGAACATCACGTGCAGTTTTTCAGCGTCGGTGCAATCCGCCACCGCCAAACGAACGGTTCATCATTTGTGAAGAATGGTTGAAGTTGTGCGTGCGCTGGTTACCGAGATTACGTGCGGCGGATTCGCGGTTGAGATTCTGCAACTGCGCATTGTTGTTCGCGGGCCTGGTTCGGTTTGCACTACTACTGGCCACGGACTGCCAGCCGTTGTCGGTTTTCTTGTAAACGTTACCGTCGCGCCCGGCATAAACGTTGTCGCCGACCCGCGCGGCGCCGCCGTTGCGGCCATGGATGCCGCCGTATTGCGTAGTATTGCCGGTATTGGGGTTGTAAACCGCACCGCGATTGGCAGTGACATGAGTCCCGCTGCGGACGTTGCCGGCGCTAACCCGTTCGCCGGCGATGGCGCCGCCGTTCGGGCCGACTGCCACGCCGCTGCGTCCGGCAGCGTAGTTGCCGGTGTAGGCGTTGTGCACCGCGCCACGTTGCCCGGCGGCGGCAATGCCGGTACGCGAGTTGTACGAGGCGCCGACCTGACCTGCCCAGCGATTGCCAGTCCAGGCGTTGTAACCGGCGCCATAACGGCTGACTGTCGCACGATCACCCCACTGATGATAAAGATTGCCGGTGGTACCGGCCCAGCCACCCGGGCCCCATGCCACGGCGCCGCCGCGATAACCGTAGGCCGCGCCACCCCAGGCCAGCGGCGCCGGGTACAGACGCGGGCCCCACGCATAGCCCCAGCCATAATTTCCCCACCATGGATAGGCGCCCCAGCCCCAGCCCATGGCGACGGTGTTGCCGCCCCAGCTCCAGCCGAATCCGAAGCCAAAGGTCCAGCCAGTCCACGGCGTGTAACGAATCGCGACGCCGAAACCATAGGTCACCGGCGGCCCGTACCAGACGCTACCGACCCACGGCGTATACGGATAACCGGTGCCGTACACCACAACGCCAGTCGCCGGGTCCAGCGTCGAGCCTTGATAGCCCGGTGTGTAGCCGACCACCACGGTATCGCCACTGGCCTCGTAAACCTTGACGTATGTGAGGTAGTGCATCGGTGAGCTGGGCGGAATCGAATAAATCACCGCTGGTACTGAAGAGGCCACACTCCACGGCCCGTTCAGTGAGGTGGCGCTGAACCAGATGCCGTTCTCCACCGCCCACCAACTGTCGTTGTCGACTCGAATAATCGGAGTGGCGCTGTTGACCACGTATTGCAGCGGCGTATTGCTGATCGCTTTGAGCTGCGGCTCGCCGTCAAATTGCGGCGCCGTCATCTTCACCGCGCTCTTCTTGATCGCCGAGGTCTGCGGGATGGTCGCGGCAATGGCCGCCTCCTGTGCCTGTGGCGTGCCGGCTACCGAGGCCTTGACGTTCTCTTTGGCGCTGTCGTCAGGAATATTGGCAAAGTCGGCCGGCAGTTTGTCTGCCGGGACAAAGGTCCATGGCCCGCTCATGTCGCTGGCGCGGAACCAGCGCCCGGAGATCAGTACATAACTGTTCTGATCGCCGATTTCCTTGAAGATGTGCCCGGTGGTGTTGCTCACGTACAACAGGCTGGTGCCCTGAATCGGTTGCCATTGCGCGGCGCCGTCGGTGACCAACAGTTCCGTTGGCGTGGTGGCGATGAAGATCTTTGGCTGCGGAGGCTTGGCCAGGCTGGGAATCTTGTCCTTCGGATCGCTTTGTCCGGTGAGCAAATCCACCTGGCGACTCTTTATCGCCGCCTGTTTGGCTTTTTCCAGTTCGGGCGGCGGTGCAGCGAGGCGCGTGTAGTTGCCGTCCACTTGATCCGCGACCATCCAGCCGTCGAATACGTGCAGGTAGTGTTTGCCCTGGACGTCCTTGAGCAGCAATGGGCGCGTGTTGATCACCCGTTGCAGCTCGGTGCCTTCCACCGGCCGGTAAGCCGCTTCGCCGTCGATGTACACGAGGATTGCCGGGCTGTCGGAGCTGATGATGGTCGGCGGTGTGTTTTCCAAGGGCGCGCTGTCGGCTTTCTGTTCAGCGTTGAGCACGCCAACCGCTGCTTCCAGCTGATCCAGTGAAATGGTTTTCTTGCGGCTCTCGGCATCTTTTTCCAGGACGGCTAGCCACGTGTCGGCCTGTTTGGCATCGGCGGGGAAATCGGCCTTGATGATGTTGTACTGATCGAGCGCGACCCAGCGGGTGGCTTTATCGACGAGGGTGTGAGCGCTGAACTGGACGATGCCGTAGGTGGACTTGCCATCGGCAGCCGTGGCTTCGACAGCCGCGCGGGCATTGAGCGTATAGCCATCCCAGCTGTCGAGCTGCGGCTGATACACCGTCAGCTTGCTCTTGCCGCTGCTGATCACTTGCGGCCATGTCGGCTCGCTTGGCGCCGCGTTCGGCTTTGCCGCCGGTGCGGCTGCCCAGGCGTTGCCAAGTGTCAGCAGACATAACATCAGCAACCAGGGTAAAGCGCGCAGGAAAGGCATCGTCAGCTCCATCGACAGACCGGTTCGCAAGGCAAAACCGGGAAAACACAACCGTCGAAAAAGCATAGCCGCCCGCCGAGGATTTACCCGGCTGATCGAGCAGTCAGCGCAAAGTCGAGTGTGGCAATGTGTTGCGATGTGCTATTTCAAGGCATGCTTTTACAAATCATCTTCGAGAGGCCGTCATGTTCAACGCCATTCTGATCGACAAAGACGACAGCGGTTATCGCGCCAATCTGCAGCAAATCGATGAGCAGCAACTGCCCGAGGGCAACGTCAGCGTGAACGTCGCGTACAGCACGCTGAATTTCAAGGATGGCCTGGCGATCACCGGCAGCAGCCCGGTGGTACGCAAGTTTCCCATGGTGCCGGGGATCGATCTGGCGGGAACTGTCGAGTCCAGTTTCCATGCGGATTTCAAGGCGGGCGATCGGGTGCTGCTCAACGGTTGGGGCGTCGGGGAAAGCCACTGGGGCGGACTGGCGCAAAAGGCCCGGCTCAACGGTGACTGGCTGATTCCACTGCCCGAAGCTTTCACACCTGCGCAATCCATGGCCATCGGCACCGCAGGCTACACGGCAATGCTGTGCATTCTGGCGCTGGAGCGCCATGGCGTAACGCCGGATCACGGCGAAGTGTTGGTCACTGGCGCCAACGGCGGGGTCGGCAGCTTTGCCATCGCCTTGCTCAGCAAGTTGGGATACCGGGTTGTGGCATCCACCGGCCGCGTGTCCGAGCATGAATACCTGGAGCAATTGGGCGCTGCCGAAATCATCGATCGAGCCAGCTTGTCCGAACCGGGCAAGCCATTGGCGAAGGAACGTTGGGCGGCGGTGGTCGACTCTGTTGGAAGCCACACGTTGGCCAACGCTTGCGCCAGCACTCGCTCGGAAGGCGTGGTCGCGGCATGCGGGTTGGCGCAAGGCATGGACTTTCCCGCCTCGGTAGCGCCGTTCATTCTGCGCGGCGTGACGCTGGCTGGAATCAATAGCGTGACCCAGCCCAAAGCACGCCGTATCGAGGCCTGGGACCGACTGGCCAAGGATCTGGATTTCTCCTTATTGCAGCTGATCAGTCAGGAAATCAGCCTGAGCGAAGCCCTTGAGGCTGCGCCCAAACTGCTCGCCGGGAAACTGCGGGGCAGGGTGGTGGTCGACGTCAATCGTTGAGTTCGCGCTCAAGCAGTTGGCGTTTGCGCTCGACGCCCCAGCGGTAGCCGGAAAGGTTGCCATCGCTGCGCACCACGCGGTGGCAGGGAATCGCCACCGCCAGGCGGTTGGCCCCGCAAGCCTGGGCCACCGCACGCATCGAAGTCGGCGCGCCGATGCGTTGCGCGATTTCGGCATAACTGGCGGTGCTGCCTGCGGGAATCTCCCGCAGCGCCTGCCAGACGCGCTCCTGAAACGCTGTGCCGCGTATATCCAGCGGCAAGTTCAGGCCTTTCGCCGGTGCTTCGACAAAGCCGACGACGCTGGCGATCAACTGTTCAAATTCGCTGTCGGCGCCGATCAGGTTGGCCTTGCGAAACTGATCCTGCAGGTTGCAGACCAGTTGATGCGGATCGTCGCCGAGCAGAATCGCGCAGATCCCACGTTCGCTTTGCGCCACCAGAATCGCCCCCAGCGAGCATTGGCCAACGGCAAAGCGAATGTCGTTGTTCTGCCCGGCGGCGCGGTAATCGGTGGGCGTCATGCCCAGCAGTTGATCGGCTGATTCGTAGAAACGGCTGTTGGAATTGAAGCCAGCGTCATACAGCGCGTCGGTCACCGAGCCGCCATCCGCCAGGCGCGCACGCAGTTTGCGTGAACGATGCGCCGTGGCGTAAGCCTTGGGCGTCAGGCCAGTCGCGGCTTTGAATACTCGATGAAAATGGAAAGGGCTAAGGCCGGCGCTGGCGGCAAGGCTGTCGAGCGCGGGCAATGTCTCGGACGCTTCGATCTGCCGGCAGGCTGCGGCGATGATCGCCGCATGTTGCGCGTCATTCTGGTCCTTGCTGGCCCGTTTGCTCGGCCGATATCCGGCAGCTTCGGCCAGTTCGGCGGTTTCGAAAAATATGACGTTCTGCGGTTTCGGCAGACGCGCAAGGCTGCTCGGTCGGCAATAGACGCCGGTGGTTTTCACCGCGTAGACAAATTGCCCGTCGGCACTTGGGTCGCGAGCAACCACAGCGGCCCAGCGGGGATCGTCTTCAATACTGATGGTGTTCGAAAGCGTGTCCATGAGAGGGAATCCGTTGACCTGTTTGAGTCAGGTTAGCCAGCATCGTAGCTCACGACACTCCGCGCCTTGCGGTCAAACTTTTACTGATCGCCAGCAACGCGGAAGGTGATGTTGATGCGCCGTTCGCCCAAGAGCGGGTGCTGGCCGGGTTTGACTGGCAGCACGCCGTGATAGCGCAGACGGTCCACGCCGCCCCAGACCACCATGTCTCCATGCAACAGCGGGATGCGCTGGCTCTTGTCGCTGCGTTCGAAACCGCCAAACAGAAACATTGCCGGCAAACCCAGCGACAACGAAACGATGGGCGCGGCATAACCCTTTTCGTCCTTGTCCTGATGCAACGACATCTTGGCGCCGGGGACGTATTGGTTGATCAGGCAGGAGTCGGCCTGAAAATCCGGAAAGCCGGCACGCTCAGCCGCTTGGTGTGCCAGTTCGGCAAATACCGTCGGCATCGACGGCCACGGCAAGCCGCTGAGTGGGTCGACGCTGGAATAGCGGTAACCGCTGCGATCGGTGATCCAGCCCAGCTGTCCGCAACTGCTGGTGCCGACCGACATGCTGAAACCGCCGGGCGTGACCATGTGGCGTAGCGGGGCGGCGACGAGAACGGTTTCGAGCGCCGTCAGCAGTTGCTCGACCCGAGACAAGGCGAATCCGCGCAGCACCCACGATTGCTCGCCGATCTGCTCGGCGCGGGGTTGCTGAACGGGCTCGTTGTCGGCGAACAGGTCAAACGTGGTCGGTTGCATGATTCGGTTACAGCGCTTTGCTGACCTTGATGTCACTGAGTTCTTCGTCAGCGTGCATTTTCTTCAGCGCCGCTTTCGCTTCCTCGTCAGTGCCGGTTTCCAGTTCGGCGAACTCGAAACGCTGTTCACCGTCCAGTTTGTACTTGATCACGTATTTGGTTTTTTGCGCCACGGTCATGTTTCCCTTTCAGAATAGGCTGTGCGTCTCAGCTCAGTTTGGTGCTGGAGCGACGGATGATCTTGATCGAATGGGTCAGCGTCGGCTTGCGCGTCACGCTGATCGCGCGGCGGTTGACGGTGTCGATGGTGATGTTCCAGAAACCGGTGCTCGGTGCTGTGATACGCGCTGGGAAGGTGTCGAACGCGCCGCCGTGGTAGGTGTGACGACCGCCGTTTTTGAAGCTGCGGAAGTTGGCGTCGTTCATCAAACGGATGTTGCACATCTGCGAGCATTGAATGACGACGATGTCGTCTTCGTTGAGGTGCTCGCGCTGGTGAATGAATTTCATGGGCGCCTCCAGAAGGGCTTTTTCTACTAAATCAAAACGATAGCTTGTCGATGGGCGCAGTTTATCAGCCCGCACGGGTTATTATCTGGCCGTCGGGCGTTGCTTTGACAAATTTTGAACAGAACTTCGCCATGGCCGGCGGGTTAAATGCACAAGGCCCCGGAGAAAAGCGGCATTTGTGCTGTCGGACGGTCTTTAACGGAGGATTTATATGAAGTGGGGTGTGGTGTGTGTGCCGTTGATTCTGGCAATGGCCGGTTGCGCAAATGTTTCCGAAATCAATGAAACCCTGCCGACCATGAGCGTTATCTCTGGCAAAAAGCCTCAGGAATACGCGCAGTGCCTGACTGAAAAACTCGCCGACAGTCGCGGCGCGTTGCAGGTTCAGCCGCAGAAGGACGGTGTACGAGTGATCGTCCCCGGCAAACTTTCGTCAGGTCCAGCAGCAGTGTTTGATATCGAGGATCGCGCCGGTGGCAGCAGCATCAAGCTGCATGAGCGCATGTCAAACGTGCCGGTTCGCCCTCACGATGTACAGAAAGCCGCGAACGCCTGTATTTCCGGCTGATAGACTACCGGACATCAGCACCCGATGCCGTCACAGTCCTGCTGTGGCGGCATTGTCATTTATGGAGTCGCGATGAAGCGAGAGCACGTGCGGGAGCGCCATGCAGAGGGCCTTATCTCTGCCACCCATGTCATCCAGAACCCGGCAAATCCCGGTGAATGGATCGTGTTTTTCAAGAAGAGTGCAGGGCGCAGCTACTTTTTGGTGGATGACAGTGATGAAGTCGAGTCCTTCAGTCGGCTCGACGATCTGATCGAGGTCGTCCGTGGCCTCGGAATCAAGTTCGCCGAAATCCACATGTAGGCTTACTTGCAGACAACCACGACGTTGCGGGTTTTGTAATTGCCGACGTCGACGCCCAGGGTTTTGTCGTCTTCCGCAGGTGCCGGTGTGCCGTCAGTGCCGACAATCCGATAACCGGTGCCGGCGCAGGAGGCATCTGCCTTCTCGTAGCACATCGCCCAGGAGTTGGCCTCGCCTGAACAGTCTATGCTCAGGCCTTGTTCGCCATTGTTCAGAAAGGTCGGCTGCGAGGTGGCACAGCCGCTCAGTACCAACACCGCGAAAATCAAATGCAGTTTGTTCAGGTTCATGGTTGCGTGGTCTTCAAGTGGGGGACTGGATGCTCTGACAGCGCCGCGATGAAAAGGTTATAGCGATTGGCCACTTGTTTGCCAACAAGGCACAAAAAAGCCCTGCGTCCTGGCAGGGCTTGGAGCGTGTGGCGACAAGGTCAGTCCTGATCCTTGCCACGGCGCTTGGAAGAAGCGGGCGTATCGGTGAACACCGAGGCCACATCCGTCGCCATCTGCTCGCTGTCGAAAGGTCCGGCGATATGTTCGCCGTTGGTGGTGGTCAGCGTCCACTTGCCGTCTTTCTTGTCGATCACATACCCGTTGATGATTTTTACCGCAGCCATCTGGTCTTTCTCGTTCGCTGGTTCAAAGGCGCCATGATAGCGGCAAATGCTCGCATTGGGGGCTGATAAGCGTATGGTGATCCAGTTTCCACGGATCTTGAGCTACGCTGACTTTGCTGCGCAAATACCCGGATGGAACTATCCGCGCGAATATTTCTCTATGTTGGCATCGGTTAGCCAGCGCGGGGCATTGTAAGGCGCACGCCGCCTGATTAGACTGCCCCGAAACTCGTACACACAGCCTTTTCAAGGACTTATATGATCAAGAAATGCTTGTTTCCAGCAGCCGGTTACGGCACTCGCTTCCTCCCAGCGACCAAAGCCATGCCTAAAGAAATGCTGCCGGTGGTAAACAAGCCACTGATCCAGTACGGCGTTGAAGAAGCACTGGACGCAGGCCTGACGGAAATCTCCATCGTCACCGGCCGTGGCAAGCGTGCCCTGGAAGACCACTTCGACATCAGCTACGAGCTGGAAAACCAGATCAAGGGCACCGACAAGGAAAAGTACCTGGTCGGTATCCGCAAGCTGTTGGACGAGTGCTCGTTCTCCTACACCCGTCAGACCGAAATGAAAGGTCTGGGCCACGCCATCCTGACTGGCCGCCCGCTGATCGGTGACGAACCGTTCGCCGTGGTCCTGGCGGACGACCTGTGCGTCAACATCGACGGCGACGGCGTGCTGACCCAGATGGTCAAGCTGTACAAGCAGTTCCGCTGCTCGATCGTCGCTATCCAGGAAGTCGATCCGCAGGAAACCAACAAGTACGGCGTAATCGCTGGCGAAATGATCCGCGATGACATTTACCGTGTGCACAGCATGGTCGAGAAGCCAAAGCCGGAAGACGCGCCGTCGAACCTGGCCATCATCGGTCGTTACATCCTGACCCCGGACATCTTCGACCTGATCGAGCAGACCGAGCCAGGCAAGGGCGGCGAAATCCAGATCACCGACGCCCTGATGAAGCAAGCCCAGAACGGCTGCGTGATGGCCTACAAGTTCAAGGGCAAGCGTTTCGACTGCGGTGGCGCTGAAGGCTACATCGACGCGACCAACTTCTGCTTCGAAAACTTCTACAAGACTGGCAAAGCTTACTGATAGCGTTTGCCCCGTCTGCAAGAGAAAGCCACCTTCGGGTGGCTTTTTCATTTTCCGCCCTTATATGGATGGCAGTGCTTGCCCAATGAATGGCTGCGGGTATGCTGATGGCCTGCCGAGGAGATAGAAATGGCCTACGATTTTGACCTTTATGTGATTGGTGCCGGTTCCGGCGGTGTGCGGGCTGCGCGGTTTGCCGCCGGCTTCGGGGCGAAAGTGGCGGTGGCCGAAAGCCGTTATCTGGGCGGCACCTGCGTCAATGTCGGCTGCGTGCCGAAAAAACTCCTTGTGTACGGCGCGCACTTTGCCGAGGACTTCGAGCAAGCGTCCGGTTTCGGCTGGAACCTGGGCGAAGCCAACTTCGATTGGGCCACCCTGATCGCCAACAAGGATCGCGAGATCAATCGCCTCAACGGCATTTATCGCAATCTGCTGGTCAACAGCGGCGTGACCCTGCACGAGGCGCACGCGAAAATCGTCGGGCCGCACGAGGTCGAGGTCAACGGCGAGCGCTTCACCGCGAAGAACATCCTGATCGCCACTGGCGGCTGGCCGCAGATCCCCGAAATCCCGGGGCATGAGCATGCGATCGGTTCGAACGAAGCGTTCTTTCTCAAAGAACTGCCCAAGCGTGTGCTGGTGGTTGGCGGCGGTTATATAGCGGTCGAGTTCGCCGGAATTTTCCATGGCCTCGGTGCCAACACCACGCTGCTGTATCGCGGCGATCTGTTCCTGCGCGGTTTCGACGGTTCGGTGCGCAAGCATCTGCAGGAAGAATTGACCAAGCGTGGCCTCGATCTGCAATTCAACGCCGACATTGCGCGCATCGACAAGCAGGCTGATGGCAGCTTGAAGGCCACGCTCAAGGATGGTCGGGTATTCGAAGCCGACTGCGTGTTCTACGCCACCGGTCGCCGTCCGATGCTGGACAATCTGGGCCTGGAAAACACCGATGTGCAACTGGACGACAAGGGCTTTATCAAAGTCGACGACGAGTATCAAACCACCGAGCCGTCGATTCTGGCGCTGGGCGACGTCATTGGTCGCGTGCAGCTGACACCGGTCGCGCTAGCCGAAGGCATGGCTGTGGCGCGGCGTCTGTTCAAGCCGGAGCAGTATCGTCCGGTGGATTACAAAATGATCCCGACCGCCGTGTTCAGCCTGCCGAACATCGGCACAGTCGGTTTGAGCGAAGAAGAAGCGCGCGAATGTGGCCACGAAGTGGTGATCTTCGAGAGTCGCTTCCGGCCGATGAAGCTGACCCTGACGGACTGTCAGGAGAAAACCCTGATGAAGCTGGTAGTCGACGCCAAGACCGACAAGGTGCTTGGCTGCCACATGGTCGGCCCGGATGCTGGCGAGATCGTGCAAGGACTGGCGATTGCTTTAAAGGCGGGCGCGACCAAGCGCGACTTCGACGACACCATCGGGGTGCACCCGACGGCTGCAGAAGAGTTTGTGACCATGCGCACGCCAGTCAGCGCTTAAGCATCCTTCGCTTTGGTCGATTCTGGCGCTGCCGCAACGGTAGCCGCCAGACGCTGGCTGTCCTCAAGGCTCGCCTGAGCCTTGAGCAATTCCTTTTCCAGTGACTGATTGAGCTGCGTCTGCTCGTCGACGCTCTGTTTGAGCGCCTGGCTTTCCAGTGTCGCCACGCGCAGACGTTCCTGGAGGAGGGTGCGCTCGCTGTCCATGCGCGTCGCCTGCTCGAGCAACTGATCCTGACGCTGATTGCTCTGCTTGAGTTGATCCTGCACCAGGTTCAGCTCGCGCTGGGTGCCACGGTTTTCGGTAAGCAGGCGTTCGTTGTCGCGGTGCAACTGCGTGATCTCATCCTGACGCACCAGCGCGCTCTGCTGGGCTTGACGCAGTTCCGCCTGTATCTGCTGAAGTTGCCCTTCGTGGCGGGCCTGGTCCTGCTCGCGCTGTTCCTTGCTGGCGTTGCGGTAATGCTCCAGCGCATCGCGGGCGTGCAGGTGTTTTTCTTCCAGCGAGCGGATCTGCTCGTCCTTGTCCTGCAGACGCAATTCGAAGTCGGCCAAGGCCTGGTTCAGGCCGGCATTGCGCGTCTGTTCGGTTTGCAGCATCGAGCGGGTGTTGCTCAGCGCCTCGGATTCGCGTTGCAGGGCGGCGCCCTGAATGTCGTGGTCGTGTTCGAGTTTTTCCAGCGCCTGGCGCGTCTGCTTCAGCTCGGTTTCCAGTGCTTCCCGTTGTTCCTCGAACTGTTCTCGGGCTTGCTCGATGGGCTCCTGCGCCTGTTCTTTCAGGCGCTGGGCGAGGCGAGAGACGAGGGCGGTCAGTTCATCATCGATCGGTTCTGCTGACGCTTCTATTGGCTGGGCGCCGTCATCCAGCTCTTTCAGATAACGATGGATCGTGGTTTTCGAGCCGGTGTTGCCCATTTCGATGCGTACTGCATCGATGCTTGGGTGTTCGCCGCGGGCCAGGATTGCTGTGCGTGCGATTTGCACCAGTGCTTTGGTAATGCCGCCACGGGCCATGTGAACTCCTACGTTTACGTACTGTGGTACATGCCACTAAAGTACGCAGTGTACCATGCTGAAAATATAGGTGAATCGTTGATGTAAAACAGGCGGGATATACTGGTATTACCCAATGTCAGGCGGCAAAATGCGCTTTTGCATGCCTGAACCCGTACACCAGCGAGAAAACCGCCCATGAGTGACATTGATCGATATCTGCAAGCCGCCACCCGCGACAACACCCGCCGCAGCTATCGCATGGCCATCGAGCATTTCGAGGTGACGTGGGGCGGATTTCTCCCGGCCACCGCAGATAGCGTTGCGCGCTATCTGGTGGAGCACGCCGGGGTTCTATCGATCAACACGCTGAAATTGCGCCTGTCGGCGCTGGCGCAGTGGCACAACAGTCAGGGTTTCGCCGATCCGACCAAGGCGCCAGTGGTGCGCAAGGTGTTCAAGGGCATTCGCGCCTTGCACCCGGCGCAGGAAAAACAGGCCGAACCATTGCAACTGCAGGATTTGCAACGTGTGATCGATTGGCTGGAACAGGAGGCGCAAACCGCCCGCCAGGAACAGGACCGCCCGACGTTGCTCAAGGCCTATCGGGATCGCGCGCTGATTCTGTTGGGCTTCTGGCGGGGCTTTCGCAGCGACGAGTTGTGCCGCTTGCAAATCGAGCATGTGCAGGCCAGTGCTGGCAAGGGAATCACCTTGTATCTGCCGCGCAGCAAGGGCGACCGGGAAAACCTCGGACAGACCTATCAGGCCCCAGCGCTGCTCAAGCTGTGTCCGGTGCAGGCTTATATCGACTGGATCACCGAGGCCGCGCTGGTACGCGGCGCAGTTTTCCGAAGCATTGATCGGTGGGGCAATCTGAGCGAGGAGGGCTTGCACGCCAACAGCATCATTCCGCTGCTGCGCCAGGCATTGCAGCGCGCCGGGATTGCCGCCGCCAACTACACCAGCCATTCACTGCGGCGTGGCTTTGCCACATGGGCGCATCAAAGCGGCTGGGACCTGAAATCGCTGATGAGTTACGTCGGCTGGAAGGACATGAAATCCGCCATGCGCTATGTTGAGGTCAGCCCATTCCAGGGAATGGCTCGGATCATGGATAAGCCGGATCAAGCGTAGAGATCGTTTTCTTCTATTAATACAGTCAGCTAATAGCGAAAACAAATCAGCAGTATCAGGTTTGCCAATGAGCCTTCCGTCGAGTGAGTGGGTAGGATTCACCCATCAACTTCATAACCCCTGACGGAGAGTCATCGATGCCTATCATCAACAGCCAAGTAAAACCGTTCAAAGCTACCGCGTTCAAAAACGGCGACTTCGTTCAAGTCTCGGATGCTGACTTGAAAGGCAAGTGGTCCGTGGTGTTCTTCTACCCAGCCGACTTCACCTTCGTGTGCCCGACCGAGCTGGAAGACCTGGCCGACAACTACGCTGAGTTCAAGAAGCTGGGCGTGGAAATCTACAGCGTTTCGACCGACACCCACTTTGCTCACGCTGCCTGGCACAACACTTCGCCAGCCATCGGCAAAATCCAATACACCATGATCGGCGACCCTACCCACGTCATCTCGCGCAACTTCGACGTACTGATCGAAGAAGCTGGTCTGGCTGACCGTGGCACCTTCGTGATCAACCCTGAAGGCCAGATCAAAATCGTTGAACTGAACGATGGCGGCGTTGGCCGTGACGCTTCCGAGCTGCTGCGCAAGATCAAGGCTGCTCAGTACGTCGCTGCACACCCAGGCGAAGTTTGCCCGGCCAAGTGGAAAGAAGGCGAGGCCACTCTGGCTCCGTCGCTGGACCTGGTCGGCAAGATCTAAGTCTGTGACATGCAACGCAGGGCGGCACGCCGCACCTTCTTAAGTTAGCTGCACCGCCCAATAAAAATGCCCGGGCGAGATTCGCTCGGGCTTTTTTTCGCCTCAAATAAAGGAAATCGCCCGTATGTTGGACGCCAATCTTAAAGCCCAGTTGAAATCGTACCTGGAACGGGTCACCCAACCGATCGAGATCGTTGCATCCCTCGACGACGGTGCGAAATCCCGTGAAATGCTGGAACTGCTGAAAGACGTTGCCAGTCTTTCGAGCCAAATTACCCTGATCGACAGCGGTGACGATGCCCGCAAACCATCGTTCTCGATCAATCGCCCCGGAGCCGACATCAGCCTGCGCTTTGCCGGTATTCCGATGGGCCACGAATTCACCTCCCTGGTGCTGGCGCTGCTGCAAGTCGGTGGCCACCCGTCGAAGGCCAGCGTTGAAGTCATCGAGCAGATTCGTTCGCTAAAAGGCGAGTTCAGCTTCGAGACCTACTTCTCGCTGTCTTGCCAGAACTGCCCGGACGTCGTTCAGGCGCTGAACCTGATGGCCGTGCTCAACCCGAACATCCGCCACGTCGCCATCGATGGCGCGCTGTTCCAGGACGAAGTCGACGATCGCAAGATCATGGCTGTGCCGAGCATCTACCTCAACGGCGAAAACTTCGGCCAGGGCCGTATGGGCCTGGAGGAAATCCTCGCCAAACTCGACACCGGCGCGATTGAGCGTCAGGCCGAGAAAATCAGCGCCAAGGAAGCCTTTGACGTGCTGGTCGTCGGCGGTGGCCCGGCCGGTGCTTCGGCGGCCATCTATGCCGCACGTAAAGGCATCCGCACCGGTGTCGCTGCTGAGCGCTTCGGCGGTCAGGTGCTGGACACCATGGCCATCGAGAACTTCATTTCCGTCCAGGAAACCGAAGGGCCGAAACTGGCCACGGCTCTGGAAGAACACGTCAAGCAGTACGACGTCGACATCATGAACCTGCAACGTGCCGACAAGTTGATCCCGGGCAAGAACGGTGAGCTGCACGAAGTTCGCTTCGCCAGTGGCGCAACCCTGAAAGCCAAGAGCGTGATCCTCGCGACCGGTGCACGCTGGCGCGAAATGAACGTCCCCGGTGAGCAGGAATACCGCAACAAGGGCGTGGCTTACTGCCCGCACTGCGACGGCCCGCTGTTCAAAGGCAAGCGCGTAGCGGTGATCGGTGGTGGTAACTCGGGCGTTGAAGCGGCCATCGATCTGGCCGGTATCGTCTCGCACGTAACGTTGCTGGAATTCGACGTACAACTGCGCGCCGATGCTGTGTTGCAGCGCAAGCTGCACAGCCTGCCGAACGTCACCGTGATCACCAGTGCGCAAACCACTGAAGTCACCGGCAATGGCGAGAAGGTCAACGGTCTGCGTTACAAGGATCGCACCACAGATGAGCTGCGCACGGTTGAGCTGGAAGGCATCTTCGTACAGATCGGTCTGCTGCCCAACACCGATTGGCTGAAGGGCACCATCGAGCTGTCGCCGCGTGGTGAGATCATCGTCGATAATCGTGGCGAGACTTCGATTCCGGGGATCTTTGCAGCGGGCGACGTGACGACTGTGCCTTACAAGCAGATCGTGATCGCAGTGGGCGAGGGCGCCAAGGCTTCGCTGAGCGCGTTCGATCACTTGATCCGGACTTCGGCCCCGGCGTAACTTCCAGGTCGAAAACGAAAAAACCCATGAGCGATCATGGGTTTTTTATTGCGCGTGGAAAGCCACCCCTCACCCCAGCCCTCTCCCGAGGGAGAGGGAGCCGACCGAGGTGTCTGAAGTCATCCATCGACCTGAGAGAGCCGGTCGATTATGGATTCACCGCCAATCTTTCAAGTCGGCGTAATTCTCCAACATCCCGCAATCAGTCCCCTCTCCCTCTGGGAGAGGGCTAGGGTGAGGGGCTTTCAGCTTTTACAGCGGCGCAGGCTGAATGATCTCGACCCAGTAGCCATCAGGATCCTTGATGAACGCCAGGCTCTTCATCCGGCCATCGGTCAGGCGCTTCTGGAAATCGCAACCCAGCTCTTCAAAGCGCGCGCAGGCCGCGACGATATCCGGCACCGAAATGCAGATGTGGCCGAATCCGCGCGGGTCCGTGTTGCCGTTGTGGTAGGAGAAGTCGGCATCGTTTTCGGTGCCGTGGTTGTGGGTCAGCTCAAGAATGCCCGGGATCGATTTCATCCACTCGGTACGCGCTGCGGCGTCGGCCGGGATCTGTGCTTTGTCGACCAGTGCGAGGAAGTACAGGCTGAACTCGGCTTCCGGGAAATCACGCTTCTCGACCAGCGAAAAACCCAGCACGCGGGTGTAGAAATCCAGCGATTTGGTGATGTCCTTCACGCGCAGCATGGTGTGGTTGAATACGAAGTTGCGGGTTGCGCTGTCTGGCGTGGCAGTCACGCCAGGGAAAGTGTTCAATTCGTTGAGGCTCATGGGCCCTCCAATAACAATGGGCGAGTGAATGGGCGCAATGATACGCATGCCGGCCGGCATCGCCAAATGCAAGGCGGGCTTGCCCTGCGCGAAGGCGGGGCTCAGACTTTGCCTTCTATCCATGAGTGCGTCCGGCAATGATCCGACTGTTCAAATCCGTGTTTGTTTTTTTTGCTTTGTCATCGGCTGTGGTTTTCCCGGCCATGGCCGAACCAGGCATTACCTGGCCGGCGGGCTGGAAGGTTGAAGCGTTGCCGGACACCGCGCCGCCAGTCTCGCGGCAACGAGCGGTGAAGCTCGACGCCGATGGTAACCAGGTGATGGTGATGGAGTTGACCATGACTCAAGTGGAAGCGGGGCATCAGGTCAATCTGCAAGGCGTGCTGCTGGAGATGCGCAAATCGATTCAGAAGGATTTCTTCCGCAGCGGTTATCAGAGCGTCTGCAACCGCATTCATCCGGCTGCGCTCGGATCATTGGCCGGGCTGGAGACCACCTGCACAGTCACCGAGAACGGTCGGCACGTATTATCACAAACGTTGGTGGCAGCCGTGGAAGCAGACAAGGCTTATGTACTTTCATATGCCGGTCAGGCCGAGGTTTATAAGGCGAGCGCCGACGACATAGAGGCGGCGCGCAACAGCCTGAAATTATAAACGTCCGTACTAACTTGCAATGATTTGAATGCCGGAAAGGATTAAGCACAAAGTTTGGTCCAGCGTGTCGTAGCAACATTGCGCAGCAAAATGTTTAGCCTGATGATTCAGTAACGTTACACAAATTTCCAACTTGTTCGATGAAAATCATTTCATTTGTTAGATATTGTCAATAAAAAAGCCCTGCATCGAGCAGGGCTTTTTGTTGGTGTCAGATCAACCGCGCAACCATGAATCCACGGTGGCTGCACCGTACTGCTCTTTCCAGGCTTTCAGACCGCGATGGTTGCCACCCTTGGTTTCGATCAGCTCGCCAGTGTGCGGGTTCTGATAAACCTTGACCACCCGAGCGCGGCGGGTCTTGGGCGCTGCGGACTGCTGGAGACCGGACTTTGCCGGGTTTGGATCAAGGATGGCGATGATGTCTTTCAGGCCTTTGCCATAGGTTTTCATCAGTCCCTGGAGCTTTTCTTCGAATTCGATTTCTTTCTTGAGCCCGGCATCGTTCTTCAGCGATTCCAGCTGTTTGAGCTGTTCCTGAAGGGCCTTTTCAGCTGCGCGAAATTCGGCGAGTCTGGACAATATCTTTACTCCAATAGTGTGTTTGGCTGATACCAACCGCAAACAAAGCTATAAGCCAAGAGCCTGGAAGCGACTCGGTGATAATTGGCTCACCTGCCAGTCTGGCTCAGGTTGAAAAAATTGTAGTAGTTAATGCGACGAGAGTAAATCCTGATGTTGTCGTCATGTAACAACAATGACTTTTTGTATCAATTTGGTGCGGCTGTTCGGCGGGCCATGTCGGCGACTTAATGATGAGTTAATGCGTCGAGGAAATCAGCGCCAGGCATTGGTCTACCGTACAAATAGCCCTGCAAAAAATTAACGTTATGCTCGGTCAGGTAATCAGCCTGGACCTGAGTTTCGACACCTTCGGCAACAATGCGCAAGTCCAGTTTGGCCGACAGCTCGATAATGGAGTCGAGGATATGCCTCGATAACGCGTCTATGCCGATCATGGCCACGAAGCTCTGATCGATCTTTAGAAAGTCGACATTGAAGGTGCGCAGATAACCAAGGCTTGAATGTCCGGTACCGAAGTCGTCGATTGCGATTTTCACACCCAGTGCATGCAGCTGCTCAAAGAGCTGCAGGGTGATGTCATTCGGCTCGACCAGCTGGCGCTCCGTCAATTCCAACACCAGTTCGATGCTGCCAGGCGCAAATGCAGCCAAGAGGTCACGACAATCCTCGACCAGCTCCAGATCCTGGCAATGGCTGGCGGTGATATTGATGCCGATATGGAAAGGTTTGGCGAAGCTTGTGGATTGCGGCCCCAGCAGCACCGCAGTCTGTTGCATCAGGGCGCGGGTCATCGGCACGATCAAGCCCGAGTGCTCGGCAAATGGAATAAACAGATCCGGCCGTACCAGGCCCTCTTTCGGATGATTCCAGCGCATCAGCACTTCGGCACCCGACCATTGCTTGCTGTCACCGTGAACCACGGGCTGGAAATAAGGGATGAACTCCCCGGCTTCCAGCGCACGCAGCATTTCATGGCTGGGCGAGGTCGATCGCTTCTGGACGAAGTGGCCGATTGCACCGGAGACTGCACCGAAGAAAATCAACAGGCTGAACAGCGGAGGATATTCAGCCGCCATGTAACGCCGGATTTCGCCCTCGGGGAACCCCGCGGAGACCTTGAAACCGTAGCGTTCGGATTCCAGCAGGCTGTGCGCGACCGGCAGGGCAGGCAGTGATCCGTGATGCACTTTGCCGTCGGCGGACAGCCAGTTATCGCCTACTTGCAACATCAGTAATGTCTGGCGGCCGATCAGGCGCAGGATGTTACTCAAGTGATAGCCATCCAGTGTGGTCAGTGCGCCACCACGACCGTCGCTGAGACGGTAGATCAATAATGCCGTGTCGGGCGTCACCGGATTGCCATTCATCAGCCACAGTTTGCCATCGTGGTAGTTTCCGGCATCGACGGCTTCGTTGAACTGGCCGAACAGCGAACTACAGTAGAGATTGTTGTCCCAGACCAGATTGGTTGAGCGCACGAAGGGGCGACGGGTCACCTGTTCGCGCAGGGCGAGTTTCACTTCTTCGCAATTTTTCCCGGCAAGCGGCAGCAGAATCCGGGCAGCTTCTGCGGTGTTATCGAGCATCAAGTCGAACTGTCGCAACGCTTGCTCGGCAGTTTCTCCGGCGCTTTGTTGCAACGTGCGTTCTGCCTGCATATAGAGAATCACACTGCCCAGCACGATTGGCAGCAGGCTGCTGAGCAAAGTCACAACGTTGCGGGTGCTGCGCTTGCGGCGGGGGCGGCGGGTCAGCGGCATGGACACATCCTGTGGCTTCGAAGTCGGGCCCGGTAAACAATCGAGGCAGAGGGGAGAATAGATGGCAGATGGCTCTTGTGCCGTATCCAAAAAACAGGATTTTATAGAGAGGGCAGACAGGCTCGGTTACGCTGTGTAGAATCGGTTTACGCATACAATAATAATCGTCTTCTGGCAGCAGAAGCCTCGCCCGCAAGAGCCTTGGGTCGACAATGAAGATATTCGGGTTTCAACTGATCTACGGAGACTTCCTCGCTCGCAGCGTGCGTGGCATCTCCTGTGCGCCTCCCACTACATCACTTTCCTGACAAATAACCCTGGTTAATTGATAAGAAATGATGAGGCGTCACCATGGCAGATTTATACGAAAACCCAATGGGCCTGATGGGCTTTGAGTTCATCGAGTTCGCATCGCCGACTCCCGGCACGCTGGAGCCGATCTTCGAGATCATGGGCTTCACCAAAGTCGCGACCCACCGTTCCAAGAACGTGCACCTGTACCGTCAGGGCGCGATCAACCTGATCCTCAATAACGAACCCAACAGCGTCGCCTCGTACTTCGCGGCTGAGCACGGCCCGTCCGTTTGCGGCATGGCGTTTCGCGTCAAGGATTCGCAGAAAGCCTATTCCCGCGCACTCGAACTCGGCGCTCAGCCGATCCACATCGAAACCGGTCCGATGGAGCTTAACCTGCCGGCGATCAAAGGCATCGGTGGCGCGCCGCTGTATCTGATCGACCGTTTCGGCGAAGGCAGCTCGATCTACGACATCGACTTCGTGTTCATCGAAGGCGTTGATCGCAACCCGGTTGGCGCCGGCCTGAAGATCATCGATCACCTGACCCACAACGTGTATCGCGGACGCATGGCCTACTGGGCGAACTTCTACGAGAAGCTGTTCAACTTCCGTGAAATCCGTTACTTCGACATCAAAGGCGAGTACACCGGTCTGACTTCAAAAGCCATGACCGCACCGGATGGCATGATCCGCATCCCGCTCAACGAAGAGTCGTCCAAGGGCGCCGGGCAGATCGAAGAGTTCCTGATGCAGTTCAACGGCGAAGGCATCCAGCACGTTGCATTCCTCACCGACGACCTGATCAAGACCTGGGATCAGTTGAAGAAAATCGGCATGCGCTTCATGACCGCGCCGCCGGACACCTACTACGAAATGCTTGAAGGTCGCCTGGCGAACCACGGCGAGCCGGTCGATCAGCTGCAATCGCGCGGCATCCTGCTCGATGGCGCTTCGGAGCAGGGCGACAAGCGTCTGCTGTTGCAGATCTTCTCGGAAACCCTGATGGGGCCGGTGTTCTTCGAGTTCATCCAGCGCAAGGGCGACGACGGTTTCGGCGAAGGTAACTTCAAAGCCCTGTTCGAATCGATCGAGCGCGACCAGGTGCGTCGTGGTGTGCTGACCACCGAGTAATCTGGAATGAGAAAATCCCGGCCTGCAGAGATGCAGGGCCGGGATTTTTTTGCTTCATACAAAACCTGTGGGAGCGAGCCTGCTCGCGAATGCGGACTTTCATTCAACAGTCATGTTGACTGGTCTGACGACTTCGCGAGCAGGCTCGCTCCCACATTTGTCTTGTGTTGGATTCAAGAGCGGCGTTGGCGCGTCAAGTGTTTGAAGCCCTCGAACACCAGCACCACAACCGCCAGCCAGATCGGGATGTTAGTCAGCCACTCGCCCGACTTGATGCTTTCCCCGAGCAACAAAGCCACCGCAAGCAGCAACACCGGTTCCACATAACTCAACAAACCAAACAGACTGAACGCCAGCAAGCGGCTGGCGATGATGTACACCACCAGCGCGGACGCACTGATCAGGCCGAGCAGCGGAATCAGCCACATCAGTCCCGGATATTGATCGAACACGGCCAGGCCCTGTTCGCCACCCTGCACAAACCAGTAGGCGACCGGCAGCATCAGGGTCATGTCGACCCACAGGCCACCGAGGTTGTCGGTTTTCAGGTATTTGCGCAGCACGAAGTACAGCGGATAGCCAACCACGACCACCAGTGTCGCCCAGGAAAAACCACCCACCTGATACAGCTCGTTCAACACGCCAAGGCTGGCAAAAAACACCGCGATTTTCTGCAGGTAAGACAGGCTCTCGCCATAGGCAATCCGCCCCGTCAGCACCATCGCCAGTGGCAAGAGGAAATAGCCCAGCGATACATCCAGGCTGTAATCATTGAGTGGTGCCCACATGAACAGCCACAGCTGTACCCCGAGCAGGGCGGAAGAAACCAGCAGCCCGGCAATCAGCTTCGGCCTGGCCGCCATCAATCGAACCAGCTCCAGCACCCGCCGCCATTCCCCGGAAACCAGCATGAACACGGTCATGCACGGCACGGTCAGGAGCATGCGCCAGCCGAAGATTTCCACGCCGCTCAGAGGCGTCAGCAGCGACGTGTAGTAATACATGACGGCAAACAGCACCGAGGCTGAGACCGATAGAGCGATACCTTTAGACAAACTGTCCTCGCGACGTGATGGTTGAACGGGGCGCGCAGGATACGTGGTTTTTGTGCTGAATATTGAGCGGGCGCTCATTATTTCCCACATCCAGGAGCCACAAATCCTGTGGGAGCGAGCCTGCTCGCGAAGCGGCCGGCAGATTCAGCATAGATGTTGCGTCGACTGGCGCTATGCATGATTGCACCGATTAAACGCAAAAAGATCGCAACCTTCGGCACTTCCTACAGGGAACGCATTCCACAGTAGCTGCCGAAGGCTGCGATCTTTTGATCTGCGCTTCTGATTAAGCCCGCAACGTCCGCGTCATCCGCAACGCCAACAGACTACCGCCAACGATCACCGCCGCCAGCACATACAACGCCGCATCCGTCGAGCCTGTGCTGTCCTTGACCCAACCCACCAGGTACGGGCTGAGGAACCCGGCCATCTGCCCCATCGAGTTGATCAGCGCCAGACCACCAGCCGCCGCGCCAGCGCTCAGCATGGCGGTCGGTACCGGCCAGAACATCGGCAGACCGGTCAGTGCGCCCATGGTCGCGATGGTCAGGCCGAGAATCGCAATCGCCGGATTGGCCGCAAAGTTCACTGCGATCACCAGACCGACAGCGCCCATCAGCATCGGCACCACCAGGTGCCAGCGGCGCTCCTTGCGCAAGTCCGCCGAGCGGCCGACGACCAGCATGAACACCGCTGCAAGCAGATATGGAATCGCACTCAGCCAGCCGATCACCAGGTTATCGCTGAAGCCAAGGTTCTTGATGATCGACGGCAGCCAGAAATTGATGGCGTAAACGCCGCTCTGGATGCAGAAATAGATCAGGCCGAAGGCCCAGATCGCAGGGTTTTTGAACACCGCGAGCAGCGAGTCGGTGGCGGTTTTCGGTTTGTTGGCGAGGTCTTCGGCGTGGTCGGCTTCGAGCACCGAACGTTCATGGGCGGTCAGCCATTTGGCATTGGCGAAGCTGTCGCTCAACAGGAAATACGCCAGTGCGCCGAGGATTACCGTCGGGATGCCTTGCAGCAGAAACATCCACTGCCAGCCGGCCAAGCCACCCTGGCCCGCGGCGAAGTGGTTGAGGATCCAGCCGGAAAACGGGCTGCCGAGCAAACCGGAGACCGGGATTGCCGACATGAACAACGCCATGATCCGACCACGGCGGAACGTCGGGAACCACTGCGAGAGATACAGCACGACGCCCGGGAAGAAACCGGCCTCAGCGGCACCGGTGAAAAAGCGCAGGGTGTAGAACTCGGTCGGGGTGGTGACGAACAACAGGCAGGTCGACAGCGTGCCCCAGGTGATCATCATCAAGGCAATCCAGCGCCGAGGACCGAAGCGGGTCAGTGCCAGGTTGCTCGGCACGCCGCACAGCACGTAACCGATGAAGAAGATGCCGGCGCCGAGGCCATATACGGTTTCGCTGAATTTCAGTGCGTCGAGCATCTGCAACTTGGCGAAGCCGACGTTGACCCGGTCGAGGTAGTTGAACAGGTAGCAGATGAAAATGAAGGGAATCAAACGCAGGGTGATGCGTTTGTAGACGGCGTTTTTACCGTCGTCGATGGTCTGGGTAGCTGCGGCGCTCTGCGACATAGCGGCTCTCTCTTTATTATGATTTTTTGCGATGCAAAGGGTAACGTTGATCGCCCTGAGAGTCTCGGCCACCTTTGGCCGGATTGTCTTTGTGCCTGAGCACAGGGTTTGCCGCCAGACCCTGTGCGGCTGAACAACCGTCCGTGCCTGAAATGAAGGATTGCCGCCGCTATGTTCGAACTCGATCACGACCTTGCCCAAGACATCGTCGACCGGGCCATGGCCATTTTGCCGTACAACGTCAACGTCATGGACAGTCAGGGCCTGATCCTCGGCAGCGGCGAACCGGAGCGGATCAACACCCGGCATGAAGGTGCGCAACTGGTGCTGGCCAACGGGCGCGTGGTGGAAATCGATGCGCAGACGGCGGTGCACCTCAAAGGCGTGCAACCGGGGATCAACCTGCCGCTGTTGCTCGATCAGCGCTTGATCGGCGTGCTCGGCATTACCGGCGAGCCTGAGCAATTGCGCACTTACGCCGAACTGGTGCGCATGACCGCTGAAATGCTCGTCGGCCAGCGCAATCAGCAGGCCGAGCAGCAGTGGCGACGGCAGCGCTGCGATGATCTGCTGGCGTTGCTGTTGAGCGAGGCGGGGGATTCGCCGCGTCTGGTCGATGAGGCGCAACAGTTGGGACTCAAGCCGCAACTGACGCGTGTGCCGTATCTGTTTGAACTGGGGCTTGAGCACGGCCCGGGGCAAACCATCGAGGCACTGAGTGCGTGGCTGACCTCGCGGTATCCCGACAGTTGGTGCGTGAGTCCTGCGAAGTCTTCGTTGTTGTGGTGCCGCCCGGCGAGCCAGAACGTCGAGCACGATCGCCTGCTGGAAAAGCTCGATGGCCTCGGCTGGAAGATTCTGCGCATCGCCGTCGGCGGGCAGGCGGATGGCCTGGCCGGGTTGCGCCGCTGTTACCGGCGGGTCGGCGATTTGCTCGCTTATGGTCGCGACGTGCTGCCGAGCTCTCGGCTGCTGACGCTCAATCGTTATCGCTTGCCGGTCATGCTGTGGCGTCATCGCAACGATGATGCGCTGGATGAACTGCTCAAGCCGCTGCGCAAGGTCATCGCCAAGGACAGCAACGGCCAGTTGCTGGCGACCCTGCGTAGCTGGTGCGAGCACGACGGGCAGAGTCAGGCCTGTGCCGAGGCGTTGGGCATTCATCGCAACAGCCTGCGCTATCGCATGGAGCGGATTGCCGAGTTGAGCGGGGTTGATCCGTTGAAGCTGGACGGGATGCTGGCGTTGTACCTGGGGGTGCAGCTGTTGCCGCAGACGGATCCGAACTGATCGGTGTATTCAATGGCCCCTTCGCGAGCAGGCTCGCTCCCACATTTGGAATGCATTTCAAAATGTGGGAGCGAGCCTGCTCGTGAAGGGGCCGGAACATCCAATGCCAGCCTTTTGTGGAAATGAACAATAAACGCCGACGCCACTTGTGCAGCCGACCGGCGTCAAGGCGCAGGCCGACTGGCAGCATGAACGCCAATGCAACCGGAGAATTCCCATGAAGATCGTCATCGCCCCCGACTCGTTCAAGGACAGCCTGAGTGCCCAAGGCGTTGCCGAAGCCATCGCCCTCGGACTGGCGCAGGTCTGGCCGCAGGCGACGCTGATCAAATGCCCGATGGCCGATGGCGGCGAAGGCACGGTCGAGTCGATTCTTGCAGCCTGCGAAGGTGAGTTACGCCGCACCCGCGTGCGCGGTCCACTGGGCGCGCCGGTCGATGCTGCTTGGGGTTGGCTACCGCACAACCACACCGCGATCATCGAAATGGCCGAGGCCAGCGGTCTGCAACTGGTCACGCCGGGACAGCGCGATGCCTGCATCAGCAGCACGTTTGGCACCGGTGAATTGATTCGTGCAGCGCTGGATGCCGGCGCGCAACGGGTGATCCTGGCGATTGGCGGCAGCGCGACCAATGACGGCGGTGCCGGGGCGATGCAGGCGTTGGGCGTGAAGTTGCTGGATGCGCAGAATCAATCGTTGGTGCCGGGCGGCCTGGCCTTGGCGCAACTGGCGCGACTCGATGTGGCTGGGCTTGATCCGCGTCTGGCCGAGGTGCGTTTCGACATTGCCGCCGACGTCAATAATCCGCTCTGCGGCCCCCATGGTGCCTCGGCCATTTTCGGCCCGCAGAAGGGCGCATCGCCTGCGCAGGTTGAGCAGCTCGATCAGGCGCTGGGGCACTTTGCCAAACTCTGCGCGCAAGCATTGGGCAAAGACGTGCGCGATGAACCGGGCAGCGGCGCGGCGGGTGGTCTGGGCTTTGCCGCCAAAGCTTTTCTCGGCGCGCAGTTTCAGGCGGGCGTCGAGGTAGTGGCGGAACTGGTCGGGCTCGCTGACGCGGTCAAAGGTGCGGATCTGGTGATTACCGGAGAAGGCCGCTTCGATGCGCAAACCCTGCGCGGCAAAACACCGTTCGGTGTCGCGCGAGTTGCCAAACAATACGCTGTGCCGGTGATCGTGATTGCCGGGACCTTGGGCGAGGGTTATCAGGAACTCTATCAACACGGCATCGACGCCGCGTTTGCTGTTACCAGCGGGCCGATGACTCTGGAACAGGCCTGCGCCGAAGCCCCGCGCTTGCTGCGTGAACGCGCCACCGACATCGCCCGGATCTGGCAGCTCGCCGCCAAACGCTGAACCGCTGGCCTCTGTAGGAGCTGTCGAGTGCAACGAGGCTGCGATCTTTTGATCCTGCTATTAAAAGTCAGAAGATCGCAGCCTCGTTGCACTCGACAGCTCCTACCCAAGGCAGCGGACCTTGGTTGATTGTTGTAACGTCCCGAAAAATATTTACTGCGGACCCGAAACCTTCCTCAAGCCTGGCCGATACAACGGTCAGGCGCACACAAAACCAAAACCCAGTGACGCCGGACTGTCGCCCGCTATGGGCCAGTGCTCACGGCATGGATGCTCGTAGTTTCTTTCTTTCGAGAGTCCGACCATGTCCCTGCGTAACCTGAATATCGCGCCCCGTGCTTTCCTCGGTTTTGCCTTTATCGCCTTGCTGGTGATTGTCCTCGGCGTGTTCGCCGTCAGCCGCATGACGGTCATTCGTCAAGCGTCGATCGACATGGACACCAACCAGTTGCCAAGCGTGACTCACCTCAGCGTGGTCACGGAAAACGTCCTGCGCATGCGCATTCTCTCGTTCCGTGTGCTGGTCAATCGCGAACCGGTCAGCCTGCAAGAGGCAGAAACCCGCATCGCGGTGCTGGTCGACAAGGTGCGCAAAGCTCAGGCCAGCTACGCTGCGTTGCCGGCAGGTCCTGAAGAGCACGCAGTTTTCCAGACGTTTTCGACCACCCTCGATAACTATCTGCAAGCCCAGAACCGGATGCTTGAGCTGTCGCGCCAGGGCGATCTGGAAGCGATGCGTGCGTTGATCAACACGCGCATCAAGGAAGGCACCGATCAGATGGGCGAGCAGCTCAACAAGCTGATCGGCATGAATACCGCCGGGGCCAGAGCGGCGGCCACCAAGGCCGGTGAAAACTATGACAGCGCGATCACCGGGATCATCATCGTCGCCGTGATTGCGGCGCTGGCCACCGTGTTGCTCGCCTGGTTGCTGACCCGCAGCATCGTCACGCCGCTCAACCGCGCCGTGCTCGCTGCGCAAACCATTGCCAACGGCGACCTCAGCAAAGCTATTGAAGACGACGGCAAGGATGAACCGGCGCGCCTGCTCGAAGCCTTGGCCGCGATGCAGACCAACTTGCGCAAAACCATCGAGCAGATCGCCGGCTCCGCCACGCAACTGGGCGCCGCTGCCGAAGAGCTCAGCGCTGTCACCGAAGAAGCGTCGCGCGGCCTGCAGCAGCAGAACAACGAAATCGAGCAGGCCGCCACTGCCGTCAACGAGATGACCGCTGCGGTGGAAGAAGTGGCGCGCAACGCCGTTTCGACTTCCGAAGCTTCCAATCAGTCGACCCACGCCGCCCGCGAAGGTCGCGATCAGGTGGTGAAAACCGTCGACGCGATCCAGACCATGACTCACGACGTGCAGAACACCGCGCAGATGATCGAAGGCCTCGCCGCGCAAGGTCGTGACATCGGCAAGGTGCTGGACGTGATTCGGGCCATCGCCGAGCAGACCAACCTCTTGGCGCTCAACGCTGCGATTGAAGCGGCGCGTGCCGGCGAGGCTGGCCGCGGTTTTGCCGTGGTGGCTGACGAAGTGCGCGCCTTGGCCCATCGCACCGCACAATCGACTCAGGAAATCGAAAAAATGGTCGCCGGCATCCAGAACGGTACCGGAGAAGCGGTTTCGTCGATGCAGCAAAGCAACCAGCGCACCCAGTCCACATTGGAAATGGCCCGCGCGGCCGGTGTGGCGCTGGAACAGATCACGCAATCGATTCACCAGATCAACGAACGCAACCTGGTTATAGCCAGCGCTTCGGAAGAACAGGCGCAAGTCTCGCGCGAGGTCGATCGCAACCTGGTCAACATCCGCGACCTCGCCACGCAATCGGCCGCCGGCGCCAACCAGACCAGCGCCGCGACCCACGAACTGTCACGGCTGGCAGTGGATTTGAACGCCATGGTGGCGCGTTTCGTGATTTGAGATACGGTGAAGGCTGGAAACCGCGCTAACAGGAGACGTACATGCGCTATTCAGCCTTGACCCAACGAATCGCCGGGGAGGGTGCCGCTGCCTGGCAGATTCACGACCGAGCGCTGGAACTGCGCGCCGAGGGCGTTGATGTATTGTTGTTGAGCGTCGGCGATCCGGATTTCGATACGCCGTTGCCGATCGTCCATGGCGCGATCGATAGCCTGTTGGCCGGCGATACCCATTACGCCGACGTGCGTGGTCGATTCGAGCTGCGCAGGCTGATTGCCGAGCGTCATCGCCAGCGTAGTGGTCAGCGTGTTGATCCTGATCAGGTGATTGTCCTCCCCGGCGCGCAATGCGCGGTGTACTCGGTGGCGCAGTGTCTGCTCGATCCGGGTGACGAGGTTATCGTCGCTGAGCCGATGTACGTCACCTACGAAGGTGTGTTTGGCGCTTGCGGTGCCAAGGTAATTGCGGTGCCGGTGCGCCCGGAAAACGGTTTTCGTGTCGACCCAGCGGATGTTGCGGCGCGTATCACCCCGAGAACCCGCGCCATGTTGCTCAACAGCCCGAACAATCCCAGCGGCGCGAGTTTGTCCTTGCTGATCTGGCAGGAACTGGCGGCGCTGTGCATTCGGCATGATCTGTGGCTGATCAGCGATGAGGTGTACAGCGAGCTGTTATATGAAGGCGAGCACATCAGCCCGGCGAGCCTGCCGGGCATGGCCGAGCGCACCGCGACGATCAACAGCCTGTCGAAATCCCATGCGATGACCGGTTGGCGCATCGGCTGGATGATCGGCCCGAAACCCTTGGCCGAGCATCTGGTGAATCTGTCGCTGAGCATGCTCTTCGGTCTGCCGGATTTCGTACAGAAGGCCGCACAAGTGGCGCTGCAAAGCGATCTGCCGGAAGTCACGCAGATGCGCGAAGAATATCGGTTGCGTCGGGATCTGGTCTGCGAACGTTTGTACGGTTGTCCTGGATTGCAGCCGATTTGCCCGGATGGCGGCATGTTCGTGATGGTCGATGTGCGCCAGACCGGCCTCGGCGCTCAGGCGTTTGCCGAGCGCTTGCTGGAAGGTTACGGCGTGTCGGTGCTGGCCGGCGAAGCGTTCGGGCCGAGCGCGGCGGGGCATATTCGCATCGGGCTGGTGGTGGATCGGGTCAAACTGGCGGATGCCTGCGCGAGGATTGCGTTGTGTGCGATGCAGCTGTTGCAGGCGCGCAGTGCCTGATGGATTTGCGTAGTTTGTAAAGGCCTCTTCGCGAGCAGGCTCGCTCCCACAGTGGAATGCATTCTGCTGTGGAAGCAGGCTTGCTCCCATTTTGAAATGCATTCTCTGTGGGAGCGAGCCTGCTCGCGAAGGCGGCTTTACTGGCGCCAGAGATCTCTGCTTTGCCACGCAGAGGCATTCACCAGATTCCCCGGCCGCTGTCCATTCAACGCCGCCAACAGATTCTCCACCGCACACCGCGCCATTGCTTCCCGGGTTTCATGGGTCGCCGAGCCCATATGCGGCGTCGCCACCACATTGCTCAACTGCAACAACGGCGAGTCATGATTCAACGGCTCGCGCTCGAACACATCCAGGCCCGCCGCGCGGATACGCTTGCTGCGCAACGCCTCGATCATTGCCGCCTCATCGACCACTTTGCCCCGCGAGATATTGATGAAGATGCTCTCCGGCCGCATCAGCGCAAATTGCTCGGCGCCGATCAAGCGTTCGGTCTGCGCCGTCAGAGGCAAGGTCAGGCAAATGAAGTCGGCCTGCTTGAGCAACTCTTCGAGGCTGCGATATTGCGCAGCGAACCGCTCCTCGACCGCCGGTTTGCGTGACTGGCTGTGGTAGATCACCGGCATGCCGAAACCGAAATGCCCACGCTGGGCCAGGGCCTCGCCGATGCGGCCCATGCCGATGATGCCCAGCGTCTTGCCATGCACATCGGTGCCGAAATGCGCCGGGCCGATATTGCGGCTCCACTGCCCGCCACGGACCATGTTCGCCAGTTCGACCACACGCCGCGCGGCAGCGAGGATCAGGGCGAAACCGGTGTCGGCGGTGGTTTCGGTGAGCACGTCGGGGGTGTTGGTCAGCAGGATCTTGCGCCGACTCAGATACTCGATGTCGTAGTTGTCGACGCCCACCGAGACGCTGGCAATCGCCTCCAGCTGCGGCGCCAGATCCAGCAACGCCGCATCCAGTTTCAGGCTGGCGCCGAGCAAACCGTGGGCGCGGGGCAGGGCATCGCGCAGCTGCATGAGGCCATCGGCGTCGAGGCTTTCGATCAGCGTTACGTCAAATTGCTCTTGCAGGCGCGCCATCAGCGCGGGCGAAAGTTTCTTGTACAGCACGACCTGTTTTTTCATGGCAAAAGTCCCTTCAGGAATGCGCCGGCACACGCGGCGTGGCGGCGGCTTTGGCGACGACGCGATCACTGGCGCCGGGCTTGAGGAAAATCGTCAGCACCACCGACAACAGCAATGCACCGCTCATCAACAGGTAGGAGGCGCCGGGCGAACCGGTGGAGCTGTTCAGATAACCGACCAGATACGAACCGCCGAACGAGCCGAGCGCGCCCATGCTGTTGATCAGCGCCATGGCGCCACCGGCAACGTTGGCCGGAAGGATCTCCGGGACGATGGCGAAAAACGGACCGTAGGGCGCGTACATGCAGGCGCCGGCAATCACCAGCAGCGTGTACGACCACCAGAAATGCTCGGCGCCCAAGGCATATGAGCCGTAGAACGCAATCGAGGCGATCAGCAGTGGCGGCCAGACGAAGCGTTTGCGCTTCTGCAATTTGTCCGAGCCCCACGACACCGCGAGCATGCCCAGCACTGCCGCCAGATATGGCAGTGCCGAGAGCCAGCCGGCCTCGATCATGTCCATTTGCGCGCCGGCCTTGAGGATCGATGGCAGCCACAGCACGAAACCGTAGACGCCGATGCTCCAGCAGAAAAACTGCAGCGCCAGGATGATCACCTTCGGCGAACGGAACGCCTCGGCGTAGTTCTTCACAGCCTTGATGCCGACCTGCTCTGCGGCGAGGGCGCTTTCCAGATCGTGCTTTTCCTGGTCATTGAGCCACTTCGCCTGGGCCGGGCGATCGTCGGCCAGGCGCCACCAGATAAACGCCCAAAGCACCGCCGGCAGACCTTCGATGATGAACATCCAGCGCCAGCTGAAATGCTGCACCAGATAGCCCGACACCACCGACATCCACAGCATGGTCACCGGGTTGCCGAGGATCAGAAAAGTGTTGGCCCGCGAGCGTTCGGCACGGGTGAACCAATGGCAGAGATACACCAGCATCGCCGGCATCACCGCCGCTTCGACCACGCCGAGCATGAAGCGAATGACGATCAGCCAATAGGCGTTGGATACCACGCCAGTCAGCGTGGCGAGCCCGCCCCAGAGAATCAGGCTGACGAAAATCAGCTTCTTCACGCTGTGCTTTTGCGCGTAGATCGCGCCGGGGACCTGAAAGAAAAAGTAACCGAGAAAGAACAGCGCACCAAGCAGCGAGGACAGACCCGGTGTGATCATCAGGTCTTCGGCCATGCCCGATGCGGCGGCAAAACCGTAGTTGGCGCGATCTAGATAGGCCAGGCTGTAAGTGATGAACACAATCGGCATGATGTACCACCAGCGGCGGGTGGCGAGGGTTGCAGTTTTCATCGGTGTAACTCCTGAGCTTGTTGTTTTTGTCGCAGCAGGTTCATTGATTTGCGGTGATCAGGCGGGCTTCTTAGCGAGCAGGCTCGCTCCCACATTTGAAATGCACTCACCTGTGGGAGCGAGCCTGCTCGCGAAGGCGGCCTTTAATTCAACCGATAACTCCTGACGGGTTGGGAGGCCTTCCATATCCCCACGACTCTGCACCGCGCGACTGCCAATCCAGTTCGCTCGCTGCACGGCCTCGGCAAAACTCTGATGCTCGAGCAGGGCGCTGATCATCCCCACCGCAAAGCCATCACCGGCGCCCACGGTATCGACCACGTTGCTTACCGGCACGCCAGCGACAAAACCCTGATCCAGCTGCGTGCGGTAATAAGCGCCTTCAGGCCCGAGCTTGATCGCCACCGCCTCGGCACCTTGATCCAGGTAAAACGCAGCGATGTCCGCCGGGTCATCGAAACCGGTGAGCAAGCGGCCCTCGCTCAACCCCGGCAGCACCCAGTGGGCGAGGGCGGCGAGGCGGTTGATCTCGCGAATCATCTCGCTTTCGCTGGCCCACAGGCTTGGGCGCAGATTCGGGTCGAACGACACGCTGCGTCCGGCGGCGCGCATGCGGGTCATCAGTTCGACGGACATTTCCCGCGCCGAGGCGGATAGCGCCGGTGGGATACCGGTGGCGTGCAAATGGCGGGCGCTGAGCAGGTTGTCGTTGATGGAGTGCGGCGACAAATGACTGGCCGCCGAACCACGGCGGAAGTATTCGACTTGCGGGTCGCTGCCATCGTCGTTGCGTGATTTGAACTGGAAGCCGGTCGGATGGGTTTTATCGACTTCAACGTGGCTGCAATCCAGACCTTCCTTGATCAGTGTCTCGACTACAAAGCGCCCGAGTGAATCGTTACCGACCCGGCTCAACCACGCGACGTTGAAACCCAAGCGCGACAAGCCGATCGCGACGTTGCTGTCGGCCCCGGCAATACGTTTATGAAACTGCTCGACCTTGGCCAGATCACCGGTCTGCTCGGCGACCAGCATTGCCATGGTTTCACCGAAAGAAAGAATATCGATCTCAGACATGGGCTGGCTCCAGGCGCGATTGACCGAGGCGGGCGAGGGCGGCGACGTGTTCGCGGGTCAGTTGCACCAGGTCATCGCCTTGCAGCGGGTATTCGGCGGCGCGCATAACGCCTTGGTCCATGTGCCGCAGCAGTTGTTCCCACAGATGCAGATCGCTGATGGCCGGCGGTACGGCGACCAGTTTGCCGTCGGCGCGGCGCGCCACGGCTTTGCAATGCACGTAACCGACATGACGCCCAAGCGCGCGGGCGGCGCTGGCGGCAGATTGGTCCTGCCAGTGCCAGTTGCCAATGTCGAAGGTCATCTTGATCGGCAGGTTGTGCTGCTCAACGGCGGCAAAGAAACGCTGGAACGGCTCGATACGTCCGCCGTGCAAGGTCTGGTCGTTCTCCACCAGCAGTTGCACCGGGCTCTGCTTGAGTCGCTCGGCCAGTGCCTGCAAATCAGAGTTGTCAGTGAAATAGCCCAGCGACACTTTCAGCCATTTCGAGCCGAATGCCTGGGCCTGTTGCAGCGCGGTAATCAGTTCGGGATTTGGCTGCGCTTGCCCTGCGAGCCAGAGTTCGGTGGGTGAGGAATAAATGCTTTGCAGGCCCTGCGCCTGGGTAGCCTGAGCCAGTTCCGCCGGGTCTTCACGGGTAAGCAGTTCTTCGCGCCACTCGATGCGATTGGCGCCGGCCGCAGCCAGCACATCGATGAAAGCATCCTGTCCGCGCTGACGCACAAGCTCGGCACCGTAGCTGGACAGACTGATGGAAACGGCTGGTTTATTCATTGTTATTGACCTCTGAAACCGGTTTCATTTTTGTTCAAAAAAATCAGGTGATTCTGTAGTGTTTTTGCAGGCCGTTTCGCGAGCAGGCTCGCTCCCACAATGGAATGGGATCAACCTGTGGGAGCGAGCTTGCTCGCGAAGGCGTCAGATCAGACTCCGCCAACCTCACGGGTCGACCCACGCTCAACCAGCGCCGGCGCAAAATCCAGCACCCGCGCCATCTCATCATCTCCGCGCAAGCGCTTGAGCAGACACTCAAACGCCCGCGCGCCTATCTCTTGCGTCGGCTGTGCCAGCGCGGTGATCCCGCTGCCTACCAGCGGATACCAATCCAGATCATCCAGGGCAATCAACCCGACATCCTCGAACAAGTGCACACCGAGTGCGCGTAACGCGTGAGTCGCCGCAAGCGCCGCGACACCATTGGCGCAAAACAGCGCTTTCGGGCCATCACCGGGTGTGTTTAAAAAGGTTTGAAGTCGCGCGTTCAGATCATCACCGGTTTCCAGCACCGCGCCAGTCAGAGTCGTGCGCTGAGCAATCTGCGCCTGAAAACTGCTGACCCGCTCGATCCGCGAGCTGGTGCCGTCATACGGTTCAGTCACCAGCAAAAGATCCCGATATCCGCGTTGCTCCAGATGCGCGAGCGCCATCTCTACTGCTTGCGAGTTGTTCAACCCGACCATATCACTGTCGAGCCCATCGACCTTACGATCGACCAGCACCAGTGGCATCTCGCGGCGCAGCTCATGCAATTCGTCACGGTGATGGCCCAGCGTGTTCACGATCAGCCCTTCGATGTTGTACGAGCGCAACAGCGCCAGATGCTGGCGCTCCTGCTCGTCATCGCGGTCGGTGTTGCACACCACCAGGCTGTAGCCGTGCGCCCGGCATGCGGTTTCCACCCCGTGCATCACGGCAATCGAATAGGGGTTACGGATATCGGCGACAAGCATGCCGATCAGGCGTGTGCGCCCGCGCTTCAGGCCGCGAGCCATCTGGTTGGGGCGGTAGCCGAGTTCGCTGATGGCCAACTCGATGCGCAGGGCAATGGCGTCGGAGAGCAGGGCGCGATCATCGCCGATGAAGCGCGAGACACTGGCCTTGGACACCCCAGCGCGTTCGGCGACGTCGAGCATGGTCACGCGGCTGCGCTGGGCGGCGGAGAAGTCGTTCATTGCGGACCTTTTTGTTATTGGGGTAGCGCTGAAACCGGTTTCAGTGAACGACAGTGATGTGATTTCGTCAAGCGCAGGATCAACAGCAATCCTGAGTTGACCCGACGAACGGTGCAAATACCTGTCAGATATGACAGTAGGCAAACATCGCGCGGAGCCTTCTAATCCTTACACACCGATATTCACTATTTAGAGCAATTATCTGGCTTGTAAGGACTTCGCTATGTCGATGCATCGCAAGAGTGATAACGCTGGCATATTACTGGCTGATCCTCCGACCGTAGATGGTGTCCCGGACAGTGATCCTGATGGACGGTTACCCGCAGAAGTATTGCTCAACGGTGGTGTGGCAAGAGTGCCTCGATGGCCAATCTATGCCGATGCTCCCGAAAAGACCGATTTGCTGGAAGTGTTCTGGAGGCCAGATGGTGGCGTCGCAGTCCGGATTTACAACGACCCCAAAGTAGGACCAATTACTGAAACCGAGTTTATGATCCCGCTCGATAAGGGGCTGTTTCAGAATGATGGAGTTGCCTTCCTTTATTATCGGGTGTCGCCTCAGCCATTTGGTAACCCATTAACCTCCGAAGAAAAGAGGTTAACGATTGATCACAGCGTTATTCCACTGCCGATTCTGTTGAGTCCGAGCTTTACGGGTGTGGATTTTTACGGTTATTTGAACTGCGCTACCAAAAAACCGATATGGGAAGGTGTGTATGTGAAAGTGCCTTTCCAGAACTTTAGAGAAAACGACGTTTGTGAACTTTCATGGCGAGGTTTTTCCGAGCTTACTAATAGTGAAGAATTCTATGTAGAGGGTTCGGCGGGAGAGTTGAGTCATACTATGAGTCTTGCTGAGGCAGGAAACAGGGACGGGTTTGAATTGCCATCTATTCCGTTTTCCCCGTATTTGGAGCAGCTGATTGATAAATGCTCTATCACCGCGCGATATAGAGTCAAAAGGGATGGGCGTTATATTGGTCAATCCAGGGATGAGTTGGCAAAAATCGACCGTATAATACCGGGTGAAGATATTCCCTGTGGGCCGGTTTGAAGAAAAATATTAATTCGCTCTGAAATTGAATATTGGTTGTATCAATGTTCGTGCGAGGTTGTGGTGTTGCGTAAACGTTGAATTCTCATCTGTGAGAATTTGGGTAATGGGCGAGGAGAAAATCAGATGAATGCTAAGCAAGAGCTTTCCGAAGTTGATCGGTTGGCAGTCGAGAGCAGAATGAATGTGCCTTTGGCCGGCCCGCCGCCTGTGGTGGACGACATCATTAGCCCCGCGGACCGACGTGTATATGCAAACAAACTCTTGCCGGGTGCAAAACTCCCAGTAAAGTTGCCAAGATGGCCTATCGATATGCCTAACGACAAAGTGGTGACGCGCATACGCCAAGCAGGCACTACGGCATGGACAATCGTTAACTCTTTCGACGCTGAAGCTGTTGATGGAAGACCTTCAGAGTATGAAATCTCCATTGACTCGGATCTGTTGTTGGAGGTCAATCCGCCCGAAACACCGACCACGTGGGAACTTCAATACCGTGTAGAACCGCAACCGGCCGGTAATCCATATTCCTCAGATATTACAACAATCATCATTGACAGGCGTGCGCCTTATCAAGCCGTGCCGGGTGGCGCGAAAGCTCGTCCGACAATTGGCAGGCTGCCTATCCTATCGCCTGGCAATCTGATCGACGAAGATTTTATCGAGCGCAACTCACCAAACGCTGTTATTAATTTTACCCATAACTATCAAAATCCTTTGCCGGGTGACATTCTGCGTTTTTGGATAAGCAGGGTCTATTCTGCAAGTAATACGGAGGAACCGATTTATGAGGGGCCTGCGGCAGCACTTATTAATGTCAGTATCAACAAGTTCAGGTTGCTTGACCCTCTGGCTATCTATGCGTACTACACGATTACTGATGAAGTGGGGAATGTCAGTAATTTGTCGTTCGCCGCCGGAGTGAAAGTACTATTTGCGCCACTGCCAGTGCTTGAAACGCCTATTGTTGATCTGGCGGAAACTGATAAGTTGATTGATCTTAAAGATTCAGCCAATACCACCGTAAAGTTGAGGAGAGTAGATAATATACTGGATGATGATGAAGTCAGAGTAGAGTGGGGCGGCCAAAACCTTGGCGAGTTTGCATTCGGGACTAACGACCCATTATCGGTGCCAGTGCCCTTTACTGATATTTTCACTGAGTACTACGATGGTGATGCGGATATCACGACGGACAAGCCGGTAACTATTGTTGCAACTCTCTTGCGCGGCACCGAAGTCATCAGTGATTCCGAGCTTGAAATTGGTGTAAATATCTACTATCCAGGTCCCGTCAACCCCACCGACCCTGTTCCTCCCAATGATTTATTGGAAGAGCCACACATCACGAGTACCGCAGTACCAGACATCCTGGAACCTGCGGACTATGACAAAGATCACACGGTGACTATCCAGCTCTGGACGGACGTCGACAAACCGGTGAAGACTGGACAACAAATTCACGGCGAGTATGAGGGGGTGCGTTTCGGACCTGAATTCCTGACTGATGGGGATACCAGTGTAACAATGACCCTGCCGTGGTCTGTTATTAGTGCTGGTGGACTGGGGATCAACAAGAAACTTCGATATTTCGTATCCGATATCGGTGGGGTCAATGAAAATCCGTCTCCGATTACCGATGTCACCAATAACGCGATTGTGGTTGAGCTGGATCCACCAGTCGTTGCGCGAGAGTCTGGCACGACTATTTATTGTGAGGATCTCACAGAAGCTGGTTTCGGACTGAAAGTTGGTATTCCGGGCAATGCAACTCATCTGCTGGACGGTAGAACTGTGATTCTCTACGCCCAAGGGTATCGCGATGCGGCGATGACTGAGGAGTCTCCGAATACAGCATTCGAGTCTGCGCCACACCCAATAACCGGAGGGGAAGGCGCTGCCGGATTCGATATGGCAATTACGCCATATGACCCAAACATCAGAAATATTCCGGTGCCACCTCCTGATCCGATTCCCGTTCCACCCGGCGATTACCGTGGGTATTGGAAGATCTGGTACACGGTGGAGATCAACGCGACGGAATATCCGTCGGTGGAGTTCGATAGCCCGATATACCTGGTCAATCCGAAAGGTGAGTACTGCGAGGATCAGTAAAGCGTTTTAGTTGTTTCCCGCCACGACAGCAGGTTGAACGTCGTGGCGGGAATCGTTGCGTTAAAATTTCCGACATCTCAGGAGGATAAAACCCTCACCATATCAGACTTTTCCTACATCGAATGTGCGTGTGTGACGATAATCTTGCCGCCCTTCGGTTGGGCATTCTGATAGCGAGTTGTCGAGCCGATTCTTTATATTTCGGTAAGTTCGGTGAACTCTTATGTTGACGTTTAGCAAGCATAGAATTATCAGAAAGTGGTCGCCCGGTTTGATGTTGATATTTTTCTGTTCCTCTGCCGCGCAAGCACGAGTACTCAATCCTGGTGAAAGTGAAACCCTTACGCCCGCATCCCCGATCGAGAGCTGGAGTTTCGGTACAGGTTCTACCTTGACTGTCAACGGAGCAGAGACTCACGATATTTCTACTTTCGGCGGGACGTTGAATGTCAACGCGGGCAAAACCCGAGAAATAGAGGCTACTGAGGGAACTCAAGTCAATCTGAATGGCGCGACGATATCTGGTACAAGCGGCTCCATCACGCTGTCGCTGGTTAACAGCTCAGCAAACATCGAGAGTTCCACGATATCAGGTTTGGCTATTGGTTTGCAGGCTGTCCGGGAGCAGGGCACCCAAACTGGCTCGGTTGTTCACTTGCAGGACAGCACTGTTCAGGGAGCCGCGGGCGGGGCGTTTTTGACCTCTTATAGTGTCCTTGACATGAGTAACAGCACTGTCGAGGGAACTGGTAGCGATAGCTTTGGTTTGTCACTGTCTGGTGGTTCTGCTAATTTGAGTGCCAACTCGAAGGTAATCGGTGATCTTAACGGCGTGATTTATGGGCTGGATGGTTCGGATGAACTACTCAGCCAGCTGGTATTGGACAAGTCGAGCATTGAAGGAAAAACCGGCGCGGCGATTGTCGCTGACCTGGGTCTCAATCCGTTGGGGCCGTTGGTCATACAAGTGCTGAATGGTTCTACTCTTTCAGGGGGTAACGGTTCGATTCTGGAAGTCGCGGGAGGTACGTCTGTTGATTTCAGTGTCGCGAATAGCCAGCTGAACGGCAATGTCACTGTCCAGCCAGGCAGTGCAGTGAGTGTTTCGTTGGATCAAAGTGCTTCCTTAACCGGTGATCTGTTGAATGTCTCTGCATTAAAGCTCAGCAACAACAGTGCGTTTCACGGGCTATTCAAAGGAAATGCAGTGGATGGCTCAAGCGTGAGAGTCGAAAGCGGTTCGACGTTTACCGGGAATGTCGAGAATGTAACGAGCTTTACCCTTAATGATTCTGCCTGGGTTCTGGCCGGTAACAATCAAGTCGGCAATCTGGAAATGGCAGGTGGCACGCTCGATTTCGCTCCGGGGCAGACCTTCTACAAGCTGGATGTCGAAAATTTGTCTGGCAATGGCGTAATAAAAATGGCCACGGATTTTGGCAGTCAACAAACGGATTTCCTCAATGTCACCAACCGCGCAGACGGCAACTATCAGCTGTCAGTGACAGCGACTGGCAGCAAACCCACGAGTGACGAGCCGATTCAGTTGGTCAAGGTGGCCAGTGGTGATGCGAAGTTTGCGTTGAACAACGGCTCGGTAGACGCAGGCGCTTTCATCTACAAGTTGTTCGAGGAAGGCGACGGCTGGTTTCTTCGACCTGATACGCAAATCAGCACCAGTACCCGCTCTGTATTGGCCATCGCCAATACTGCACCTACAGTGATTGATGCGGAGCGTACGCTGCTCAATACGCGAATGGGCGATCGTCGGTTGACGGCCGGGGCCGGCGGCTTCTGGATGCGCACCTATGGCAATCGTTACAGCGTGCAGAACGGATACGGTGATGGTTATAGCCAGACTCAACAGGGGCTGGTTATTGGAGCCGATACCCGTCTGGCGGAGAGCGAATGGTTAGTGGGGGCGATGGTTGGCTATGGCAAAACCGATCTCGATTTGAAACATGGTAGTACTGGCACGGTCGATAGCTATTCGGTAGGTGGCTACCTGACAAAGTTTGATGCCCAGTCCGGTTTCTACATCGATGCAATCGTGAAGATCAACAGCTTCGACAACAGGTTGAATGTCAGCATGAGCGATGGCGAACGCAGCAAAGGTGACTACAACACGTATGGTTTAAGTGGATCGCTGGAAGTGGGTAAGCAATATGATTTGACCGCTGATCTGTTTCTGGCCCCGTTTGTTCAAGTCAATGCCGCGGTGATCTCTGGTAAGCATTACTCTCTGGACAATGGGCTTGAGGTCGACAGTCAACTTACACGCACCCTTGTTACCAAGGGGGGGATGTATGTGGGTAGCCAGATCGATTTGGGCAATGGCCAGAAAATTCAGCCGAGAGTTCGTGTAGCGATGGGCCATGAGTTCATTAAGTCCAATGAGGTCAATGTCAACGAGAGCCGCTTCAATAACGACACGTCGACAACCAGTATGGAGCTCGCTGGTGGTGTCAATTGGGCTTTGCCGAACGGAGTACAGATTTTTGCCGAAGCGGGGTCGAGTCAAAGCAAGACGGTCAGTCAGGATTATAATGTGAGCGCTGGCTTCAGCATTGCGTTCTAAATGCATATCTTATAAAAAAGGAGGCGAAAGCCTCCTTCTTATTGTCTTGCAAATGTCATTTAATACGTTTTACCCAATTCTCTGCGATCAAGTTGAAAGCGATAGTTAGTTCATGAGTCTTTGGTGTTTCCAAGCCGTCACTGACAGTTGCGCTGATATTGCCACTCACTGAACCAGCCGCCGAATCAAAATCTATTGCCGTTGTCGCAGCGCTTGTAGAGTACTCAGAAGGTGGATCTTCTGCGGTATTGCTGTAGAGAATTCGCAGATTTTCATTTGCAAGGACCGGTTTGTTATTTTCCGGAGTCTTCAGAAAAATAACCCTGATGCTCTGGATCTGGTTGGTTGTCGAGTCACGATAACGTGCCTCAATCGTCCAGCGAGGAGGTTCCCCCTCCTGTGGATAGATAACCTTTTTAAACGTCGCCTGAAAATCAATAGGCTCCGATTTGTCGATAGATGCGCTGAAGCTATTATCGAGAGGGGAGTACTTCGTAATAGGTGTACGCAGTTTCCGTGCTGTACTCATGAGTTTGTCTCCATCATTGAAGTCGCAAGAGGGTCCAGCGGATCAGCATTCAAATCGAGCCACGGGAACTGCATCAGAGCGCGATTAGGTGAGTCTGTAAACTGTCAGACTTCACAGTTTACAGAATGCGTTTTTTATGATCTGTCAGGAACGTTGATGGATTGCAGAATGGCGATGCATCAACGCATACACAGACATCCTTGATGTCTGTTATTTCCCTGAATATCCAATTACGCAACAGCGATAGCGAATGCCGCCTGAGTAAAGACAACCAATCGACTATATTTCTGCAGTTTCGGAGATTCGCTGAGTTTCAGCCAAACAACCCTGCCGCAATATTAATCGAAAACCCCAAAATCGCGGTGTTGAACACAAACCCGATCAACGACTGCGCCAGCACGATTTTCCGGATATCCCGAGTCGCCACGCCGACATCCGCTGTCTGTACCGCCACGCCGATGGTGAAGGAGAAGTACAGGAAGTCCCAATAGTTGGGCGTGGTCAGCCCTTCGGCAAAGCGCAACGCCGGTTCTTTGCCATCCCAGGTGTAATACAACCTCGCGTAGTGCACGCAGAAAATCACCCCGATCAGCAGCCACGAACCGATTATCGTCAGCGCGGTAAAACCGTAATGCATGAGTTTGCGCGTGGTTTCCAGATCCTTGCTGCCGGCAAGCTCGAAGGTAATGGTCGCCAGACTGGCCAGTGCGGCGATGCACACCACGAACAGTACCAACCCGGCATTTTCGTCTTCGACTTCAGCGATGCGTTTGACGTCCGGTGCCTTGGCGCGCACGGTCAGCCAGAACATCAGGATCAGGTAAGTCCAGACACCGGCGTTCCAGCCGATGAGGATTTTGCTGACGATGGAGTCGGCCGGGACCAGCAGGCCGGTGGCGAGGCCGAGCACGGCGGCAACGGAAAGGCGAGGGTGGGTGCGGGAGAGCAAGCGCATGGGGACTCACGTTGGTGAACTGTCAGCGCACCATAGCGCAGGCGATCCGGCTTTTGTAATAGCTGCCGAAGGCTCGGGCCGCGATCGGACGATCTTTCGACTTTAGCTTTTCAAGATCAAAAGATCGCAGCCTCGTTGCACTCGACAGCTCCTACATTTGGATCAGTGGGGTTTGTTGAAGCGTTGTACGAGTTTGATGACGACGACGAAAAAGACTGGGACGAAGATCACCGCCAGCGTGGCAGTGATCATCCCGCCAATTACGCCGGTGCCGATCGCTTGCTGACTCGCCGAGCTTGCGCCAGTGGCAATCGCGAGCGGCACCACGCCAAGAATGAACGCCAGCGAAGTCATCACGATTGGCCGCAAGCGCAAGCGAGCAGCCTGCAACGTTGCATCGATCAGGTCGTGACCTTCGTCATACAGGCTCTTGGCAAATTCGATAATGAGGATCGCGTTCTTCGCCGACAGTCCGATGATGGTGATGAGACCAACCTTGAAGAACACGTCGTTAGGCATCCCGCGCATCGTCACCGCCAGCACCGCGCCGAGTACACCCAGCGGCACCACCAGCAATACCGAGGTCGGAATCGACCAGCTCTCATACAGCGCCGCCAGACACAGGAATACCACCAGCAGCGACAGGCCAAGCAGAATCGGCGCCTGATTGCCGGACAGACGCTCCTGGAGCGACAGCCCGGTCCATTCCTGGCCCAGGCCTTTCGGCCCCAACGCTACCAAGCGTTCAATTTCCGCCATCGCTTCGCCGGTGCTGTGCCCGGCAGACGGTTCGCCGGAAATCGCAATCGCCGGATAGCCGTTGTACCGGGTCAATTGCGCCGGCCCTTGAATCCAGTCGGCCTGGACGAAGGCCGACAGCGGCACCATGTTCCCGACGTTGTTGCGCACGTGCATTTGCAGCAAGTCGTTCACCTGACTGCGCTGATCGCCTTCGGCTTGCACGACCACGCGCTGCATGCGCCCCTGATTGGGGAAGTCATTGATGTAGCTGGAACCCACCGCAGTGGACAGCACATTGCCGATGTCGGCGAACGAAACGCCCAAGGCATTGGCCTTTTTGCGGTCGACGATCAGTTGCACCTGCGGCGCTTCGGCCAGCGCGCTTTCACGGACGTTCATCAATAGCGGACTTTTCTCGGCGGCGGCGAGCAGTTCCGTTCGCGCCTGCATCAACGTGGCATGGCCCAGTCCACCGCGATCCTGCAAGCGGAACTCGAAACCACTGGACGTGCCGAGACCATCCACCGGCGGCGGCAGCACCGAGAACGCCATGGCGTCCTTGATCTGACTCAACGCAGCATTGGCGCGATCGGCAATCGAGCTGGCAGCATCGTCACTGCCACGTTCCGACCAATCCTTGAGCGTCGAAAACGCCAGCGCCGCATTCTGCCCGCTACCGGAGAAACTGAAACCCAGGATCACTACGCTGTCACTGATTCCCGGCTCACCGGCGTTGTGCGCTTCGAGCTGTTCGGCTACTTGTACGGTACGGTTCTTCGTTGCGCCTGGTGGCAGCTGGATATCGGTAATGGTGTAACCCTGATCTTCTGTGGGCAGAAACGAAGAGGGCAGGCGCGCAAAACAAAACCCGAGCCCAATCAGCAGCACGACGTAGATCAACAGATAACGACCAGTGCGCTTGAGCGCGTAGCCGACCCAACCCTGATAGCGGTCGGTCAGTTGTTCAAAGCGACGATTGAACCAGCCGAAAAATCCGGACTTCTCGTGATGCTCACCCTTGGCGACAGGCTTGAGCAATGTTGCGCACAACGCCGGCGTCAACGTCAGGGCGAGAAACGCCGAGAACAGAATCGAGGTGGCCATGGACAGCGAGAACTGTTGGTAGATCACGCCGACCGAGCCCTGCATGAACGCCATCGGAATAAACACCGCGACCAACACCAGCGTTATGCCGATGATCGCCCCAGTGATCTGCGTCATCGCCTTGCGCGTGGCTTCCTTGGGCGACAGGCCCTCGGTGGCCATGATCCTCTCGACGTTCTCTACCACGACGATGGCGTCATCCACCAGAATGCCGATCGCGAGCACCATGCCGAACATGGTCAGCACGTTGATCGAGAAGCCCAGCGCGAGCATGGTCGCGAACGTGCCCATCAGCGCCACTGGCACCACCAGCGTCGGGATCAGCGTGTAGCGCACGTTCTGCAGGAACAGGAACATCACCGCAAACACCAGCAGCATCGCTTCGCCTAGGGTGTAAATCACTTTGGTGATCGAGACTTTGACGAAGGGCGAAGTGTCGTAAGGAATCTTGTACTCCACGCCGGCCGGGAAGTACCGTGCCAGTTCATCCATCTTCGCCCGCACCAGCGTCGCGGTGTTCAGCGCGTTGGCACCCGGAGAGAGCTGCACGCCGACGGCTGTGGACGGCTTGCCGTTGAGGCGCGTGCCGAATTGATATTCCTGACTGCCGATCTCCACTCGCGCTACATCACCGATGCGCACCGTGGAGCCATCGCGATTGGCCTTGAGCACGATGTCGGCGAATTCCTGAGGCGTCGATAACTGGCCCTTGACCAGAATCGTCGCAGTGATTTCCTGTGTGGAAGGCGACGGCAAATCACCGATGCTGCCCGCTGAAACCTGGGCGTTCTGCGCAACGATGGCTTCATTGACATCGGCCGGCGTCAGGTTGAAGGCGATGAGCTTCTGCGGATCGATCCAGATGCGCATCGCCCGCTCGGCACCATACAACTGAGCCTTGCCGACACCGTCCAGGCGCTTGATCTCGTTCATCACGTTGCGCGCCAGATAATCGCTGAGCGCCACGTCATCGAGCTTACCGTCGCTGGAGGTCAGGGTAATCAGCAAGAGGAAACCGGAAGAGACCTTCTCCACCTGCAAACCCTGCTGATTGACCGCTTGCGGCAGGCGCGACTCGACCACCTTCAGGCGGTTTTGTACATCGACCTGCGCCAGCTCGGGGTTGGTGCCCGGCTGGAAAGTTGCCTTGATCGTCGCGCTGCCCAGGCTGCTCTGCGATTCGAAGTAGAGCAGGTGATCGGCGCCGTTGAGTTCCTCCTCGATCAGGCTGACCACGCTTTCGTCGACGGTCTGCGCCGAGGCGCCTGGGTAGACGGCGTAGATTTCGATCTGCGGCGGCGCGACGTCCGGGTATTGCGCGACCGGCAACTGCGGAATGGCCAGCGCACCGGCCAACAGGATGAACAAGGCGACCACCCAGGCAAACACCGGACGGTCGATAAAGAACTGCGGCATATTAAAGCGTCCTGCTTACTGACCAGTGGTCTGGACAAGTGGAAGAGGGGTTTCGTCGATCTGTACCTTTTCCCCGGGACGGGCGTGTTGCAGGCCTTCGATGACAATGCGGTCGCCGGGCTTCAGGCCACCGGTGACGATCCACCGATTGTTCTGCACCGCACCCAGTTGCACCGGTTGCTGCGCCACGCGCATCTGCTCATCGACGGTCAGCACTTGGGCAATGCCGGCACTGTCACGCTGCACCGCGCGTTGCGGCACGGTGATGCCGTTCTGGATGGTTGCCTGCTCAAGGCGTACGCGGATGAAACTGCCGGGCAGCAGGTCGAGATCCGGATTGGGGAATTCACTGCGCAGGATGATCTGGCCAGTGCCTGGATCAACGGTGATGTCGCTGAACAGCAGCTTGCCGGGAAATGGATACAGGCTGCCGTCATCCTGAATCAGCGTGGCCTTGACCTGATCCTGACCGACTTCCTGCAACTGCCCGGAGCGAAATGCGCGACGCAATTCATTGAGCTCGCGGGTCGACTGGGTCAGGTCGGCATGGATCGGGTTGAGCTGCTGGATCAGTGCCAGTGGCGTGGTTTCGTTCTGTCCGACCAGCGCACCCTCGGTGACCAGCGCGCGACCGATGCGGCCGGAAATCGGCGCGGTCACGGTGGCATAACCGAGGTTGAGTTTCGCCCGTTCCAGCGCTGCCTTGCTGGCGGCGACATCGGCGGCAGTTTGCCGGGCAGCGGCGCGGGCGTTGTCGTAGTCCTGACCGCTGATGGCCTGGTCCTCGATCAACTGCGCATAGCGTTTTTCTTGCAGTTTCGCCTGAAAGGCGTTGGCCTCGGCTTTGCGCAGCGCGGCTTCGGCACTGTCCAGATCGGCCTTGAAAGGTGCCGGGTCGATGCGGAACAGCACATCGCCTTTTTTCACGTCACTGCCTTCGCGGTAGGTGCGTTGCAAAACTACGCCGGCCACTCGCGCACGCACTTCGGCAATCCGTGGTGCGGCGATGCGGCCACTCAGTTCGCTGCTGATCGACAATGGCTGGGTTTTGATGGTCTCGATGCGCACCGTGGCCGGCGGCGCCTGCTCTTCGGCATTCGATGACGAATCACAGGCGCTCAGTGTCAGTGCCAATGCGATCAGGCCGAGCCCGGCCAGCAGTTTTCCAGACATGTACAACCCCCAATATTGAAGGCCGCATCCTACGGCCAGACGGGGAGGTTAGCGGTGAAGCTTTGTAGTTGCTGTGTGAAATTGTGTAAGGGTTTTGCTCGGTGGTGCGCGAGGGCGTATATCCTGCAAACCTTGAAATTTATTGCGACAGTTCGATCGCTTTCGCGAGCAGGCTCGCTCCCACAGGAGATCGCATTTCAATGTGCGAGCGAATGAGTCCTGACTGTCGCCCCAGCATTTTCTGGAACACCCCATGCCCAATATCCTGCTGGTCGAAGACGACACCGCCCTCGCCGAACTGATTTCCAGCTACCTGGAGCGCAACGGTTATTCCGTAAGCGTCATCGGCCGTGGCGACCATGTGCGCGAACGGGCGCGGATCAGTCCGCCGGATCTGGTGATCCTCGACCTCATGCTGCCGGGCCTCGACGGCTTGCAGGTGTGCCGCTTGCTGCGGGCCGATTCGGCGACACTGCCGATCCTCATGCTCACGGCCCGCGATGACAGTCATGATCAGGTGCTGGGCCTGGAAATGGGCGCTGACGACTACGTCACCAAACCCTGCGAGCCACGAGTGCTGCTGGCGCGGGTGCGTACCTTGTTGCGGCGCAGCAGCCTCGGCGAGCCTTTGGCGGTAAATGATCGGATCGTCATGGGCAATCTGTGCATTGACCTGTCCGAGCGCACCGTGACCTGGCGTGATCAAGCGGTTGAGCTGTCCAGCGGCGAATACAATTTGCTGGTGGTGCTGGCCCGGCACGCCGGCGAAGTGCTGAGTCGCGATCAGATCCTTCAGCGGCTGCGCGGTATTGAATTCAATGGCACCGATCGCTCGGTGGATGTGGCGATTTCCAAGTTGCGGCGCAAGTTCGATGATCACGCTGGCGAAGCACGCAAGATCAAGACCGTGTGGGGCAAGGGCTATCTGTTCAGCCGCTCCGAATGGGAATGCTGAGCTGATGTTTCGCATCCTGTTTCGCCTGTATCTGGTGACCATCGTCTCCTATAGCGCGGCGATCTATCTGGTGCCGGACCTAGTGGTCATGGCCTTCCGGGATCGCTTCGTCACCTACAACCTGGACTTTTCCCGAGGTCTGCAATCGCTGATCACCAAGCAGTTTCATGCTGCGCCGCAAGAGCAGTGGCCGGCGATTGCTGCGGCGATGGACAAGGAATTCCAGCCCCTGCACATCGTCCTGACGCCAATCGACGACCCAGTGTTCACGCCCATTGAGCAGGAGCGACTGCACCGTGGTGAGAACGTCGTACGCATCGGCGACTGGGGCTGGCGCACCTTGGCGGTCACTCCGTTGAATGCGGAAATGGCCGTGCGCATGGTCGTGCCGCCGGATCCGGTCGACGTCGATCTGTTGTACTGGAGCATCAACGTCCTGATCGGCGCCATGTTGCTCGGTTGTCTATTGCTTTGGCTGCGCCCACACTGGCGCGATCTGGAGCGTCTGAAAGGCACCGCCGAACGCTTCGGCAAAGGCCACTTGAGCGAGCGAACCAGAATCGCCCCGAGTTCGAACATCGGCAGCCTCGCCAACGTGTTCGACACCATGGCCGGCGATATCGAGAACCTGCTCAACCAGCAGCGCGACCTGCTTAACGCTGTTTCCCATGAACTGCGTACGCCGTTGACGCGTCTGGATTTCGGCCTGGCCTTGGCGTTGTCCGAAGACTTGCCAGCCGCCAGTCGCGAGCGCTTGCAGAGCCTGGTCGCGCATATTCGTGAACTGGATGAACTGGTGCTGGAGTTGCTTTCCTACAGCCGCTTGCAGAATCCCGCGCAATCGCCCGAGCGCATCGAGGTGTCGCTGGACGAGTTCATCGACAGCATTCTCGGTAGTGTCGACGAAGAACTGGAATCGCCGGAGATCGTCATTGATGTTCTGTTGCACGGTCAGCTCGAACGCTTTGCGCTGGATCCGCGTCTGACCGCCCGGGCTATCCAGAACCTGTTGCGCAATGCCATGCGCTATTGCGAAAAGCGCATTCAGATTGGCGTACAAGTCATTGCCGGCGGGTGTGAGATCTGGGTCGATGATGATGGCATCGGCATTCCCGACGATGAGCGCGAGCGGGTTTTCGAACCGTTCTACCGGCTCGACCGCAGCCGTGATCGCGCGACGGGTGGTTTCGGCCTCGGTCTGGCGATCAGCCGCCGAGCGCTGGAAGCGCAGGGCGGCACTTTGACAGTTGAGGATTCGCCATTGGGTGGTGCGCGGTTCAGATTATGGCTGCCTGCGACCGCCTGACACGTCTAACGGATATCGGATGACTGAATCAGGCCGACGCCGGCCTCTTGCATCCGGGCAGTCGCGGCTGCCAGCGAACCGTCCAGATCAATCGCCCGGCAAGCATCCATCACTACGAAGGCATTGAAGCCTGCCGCGCGCGCATCCAGCGCCGAAAACATCACACAAAAATCCAAGGCCAGGCCGACCATGTACACGGTGTCGATGCCGCGTTCTTTCAGATAACCTGCAAGACCCGTAGTGGTGCGTCGGTCCGCTTCGAGAAAGGCCGAGTAGCTGTCGATGTCGGGATTGCAGCCTTTGCGGATGACCAATTGCGCGTGTGGCAAATCCAGTTCCGGGTGGAATGCGGCGCCGGCACTGGCTTGCACACAATGATCCGGCCACAACGTTTGTGCGCCGTACGGTAACTCGATGACGTCGTAGGGTTGCCGTCCCGGATGGCTGGATGCGAACGAAACATGCCCGCTCGGATGCCAGTCCTGAGCAATAACGACTTGCCTGAACTGACGCGCGAGCCGGTTGATCAGCGGCACAATCCGGTCACCTTCAGGCACCGGTAACTGGCCGCCGGGAATGAAGTCGTTCTGAACATCGATGACCAGCAAGGCAGTGCGAGATGAAATTGGCAAAGGGCGATCCTCCTTGGAATAAAACCTCTGCCAGTTTAGCAGGGCTGTGTTCAGCCGCTGGTCTGCAACACGCATTGCTGGGTTTTGCTGTCCCAGACTTGGCCTTTCGGGCATTCGGGTTTCTTGACGGCGTCGCTTTCATCTACAGCGAAAACAGCAGGGCTGGACAGGGCGGCGACCAGCAGCGGGACGGCGAACAGCACTTGGCGAATGTTCATGGTCAATCTCCACTTTCATCGGCTTGGAACGGAAGTTGTTGTTCTCCTTTGCAGTGACTGTTCCGTTCTGTGCAAGATTCAAAGTTCTGCAGCAGCCATTGACTTGTCATCCGCCGGCAGGCTAATTTCCAGTCCATGACTTTCACCGTATCGCGCTGCCAGCCAAGCATTATTACCGCCATTCCTCATTTGGCGGGCTAGCTCACTACTGCAGCACCCAACCCGCCCTAGAGGCGGGTTTTTACTTTCTGTCTCCGGGGTTCTGAAAAATGTCAGGAGACGACCATGCCGCACAGCCCCGACCAGCAAGCCCTGCTTGAGCACTACGTAAAGAAGATTCTGGCCGCGCCGGTGTACGACATTGCGGTGCGTACCCCGTTGCAGCCTGCGCCGGCATTGTCGCAAGCACTGGGCAATCGGGTCCTGCTCAAGCGCGAAGATCTGCAACCGACGTTCTCTTTCAAGATCCGTGGTGCTTACAACAAACTCGTGCAACTGAGCGATGAGCAGCGAGCGCGGGGAGTGATCACTGCGTCGGCGGGTAATCACGCGCAGGGTGTAGCGCTGGCGGCACGGGAGTTGGGCATCTGCGCGACGATCGTCATGCCGTCTACCACCCCTGAGCTCAAAGTTCTCGGCGTGCGCAGTCGCGGTGCCGAAGCACTGCTGCATGGCGAGAGTTTCCCGTTTGCTCTGGCCCACGCGTTGCATTTGGCCGAGCAGAGCGGACGCACGTTCGTTTCACCGTTCGATGATCCTGACGTGATCGCCGGACAAGGCACCGTGGCGATGGAAATACTGCGCCAGCATCAAGGCGCGCTGGATGCGATCTTTATCCCGGTCGGCGGCGGAGGCTTGATCGCCGGAATCGCGGCCTACGTCAAATACCTGCGCCCGGAAGTGCGGATCATCGGCGTCGAATCCGAACATTCGGCCTGTCTGCAAGCCGCTTTGCGCGCGGACGAGCGGGTGGTTCTACCAAGCGTCGGTACCTTTGCCGATGGCGTAGCGGTGGCGCAGATCGGCGCGTATGGCTTTGAGGTTTGCCGTTTTTGTGTAGATGAGGTAATCACGGTCAGCAATGACGAGCTCTGCGCCGCGATCAAGAATATCTACGACGATACACGTTCGATCACTGAACCTTCAGGTGCTCTGGCCGTGGCGGGGATCAAGCAGTACGTGGCGCGCAGTGGGGTTCGCGATCAGACATTCGTCGCCATCGACTCCGGGGCCAACATCAACTTCGACAGCCTGCGCCATGTCGCCGAGCGCGCCGCTGCTTGCGGCGTGCCGGCGTAACAAGCGCTCGGGTTATTCCTGCAGGGCGGTGCCGACTTTGTCCGACGCCGACCAGATGCGATAACGCACTTCGACGTCCGACGGCGCGTACACCACAACCGGCAATTTGCTGTTGTAACGCAACATGAAGCCGTCGCCGACGACCGGAACGAAAGCGCGCTTTTTCTGACTGCCAGGCGGGCAGGCCATCATCGTGCTCATTGGGCCGATGACCTTTTCCAGGCGATAGAACGGATAGCCCCAGCCTTGCAGATTCTTTTCATCGAGAACACCGCCCAGACGTTGACGGTTGCAATCTACTTCCAGAGTTTTGCCGGCGAGAATTTCAACCTGGAAATTCTCTTCCTGCTCTTGTTTGGGCAGATGGATGACTTGACGGGTAAACCCGGCTTCGGCTTTGGGATACGGCGCGACGTCTTCGAGTTTGGCGGCGTGGGCGAGGGTGGAAAGGTTGGCGATTAACAGGCCGGTGATCGCGCAAATACTCAAGGAATTCATGGAAGCCTCCGTGCGGGTTGAATTGCATTGGGAGACATTCTTGCCGTCATGGTCGTCGAAAGCAAATTCAGCCGGAGATTGCAGATTGCAGGGGACAGGTGGTCGGTTCATGCATTTTGCAAATAGCAGGATACTGGCCACTTTTCCAAGTGCTTGATTTTGAAAGAAGCAAAACGAACCGATCAAAGGCACGTTTTATGCGTTCTTTCGGTAAGGCGCACCGGATTTGGGCGCCTACACTCCAATGGGCATTTCGCAGTACCACCACTTGCTGCACCAAGGAAACAGCGGGGGCACACCCGTGAAGGCGCAGCAAAGGGTCAGCGTGAATACTTGATTGGCAATCGCACAGAAAGGAGAGGGTTCGCCATGTTTTTATCTGCCTTGGAATTACGCAATATCATTGAAAGCAGCTTCCTGCCGAAACGCTGCCAGTGCACGCTGACACCAGACTTGTCGATGTCGGTCAAAGTATTTGGCGACCATCGAACCGACCAGGCCGAGCTCTACGTCAGTGGAATCGACGCCAGCCGCTTGAACAGCTGCCGTGAGATCAACAACCTGGTCGCAGAGCTGCGTTCCGATCTCGCGCAACAAACCATGACACATCAAAACAGGGCTCGTTCTCGAGCCGTTTAACCCACCGTTTCACCCAGTTCGACCGTCACGCGCCGGGCCTTCACAAAACCAAGGCCCAGCGCGAACTCGACCAGCACCGCGAGCAAGATCCCGGGGCCGGCATGACCATTGAGCCATTCGCCAAAACCCAACGCCGCCAAACCGAAACAGCCGACGATAAAACTATTGCTCAGTGCACTGCGTGCCGCTGACGGCGGAGAATTGCGCAGCAAATAAAACATCACCCCCAACGCCGCAAACAGCACCGCGCTGCGCCTTGCGACTACGCCCGTGCCCTCCGAATAGCCAATACTCCAGATCGCCAGCAACACCTCTGGAAAAAATCCCCAGACCAGCGCCAGCAGAAAACACAGGATTGAAGTGAAGCTCGACAACGTGCGGAACGACAACTGCATGGCCAATCCTTGCGGCAGTAGGGAAGGGACCGAGCATACTCGCCGAAACCACCCCACGCCTATGGCCAACCGGAAAATCAGAAGCGTCTGTCAGTTCTGTTGACCGCAAGCGTCAGATAATTTCCTGTAGCTGATTTGTGCGGGCTTGCCGGTGTTGTCGATGTATTTCATGTCGGCGGTGATGACTTTGCACTAGAGGGTCGGCGGCTCGGTTAGCGAAAGCACCTTCGCCACGTGTAGTGGCATGCCGTATTGGTAGGGTGTTTGATTCGATGTGGCGGAGGTGTCGTTGGCTTGGGCCAGTGCGGCGTATGAGCAGCAGGCGAGGGTGGCGGTGAGCAGGAAGGGACGAATGTTCATGAGAGGACTCCAGCGTAACGGATAGGCGCCCGGCACGAAGCCGAACGAGCCTGCCGCACTGGACGTCAGCGGGGGAGAGCTGAGGGTGTGCGGTGCTGTGGAGTGTCTGACTGGGGGGTTAGGGGGGGGCTGATCGCCGGCTGTCGTAAGCAAGCCAGCTACAAGCGGCGGAAGCCGTACTTATATGTCTTTACTTGGTGGAGGCGAGGATACCAACGTGTGGTCCTCCTCATCGAAGCAGTTTCCTACGGTAACTGAGAGTGCAGTACGCAGCCGGTGACATCACCAAGAGCCATATGGCACGCCGAATTTCTTCACATGCATTCTAGAAATCTCAGAGAGCGCGTCGTATTGACCACCCGATTTGCCTTCGTACGGCCCCCGCGGATCCACCTCAGCTTTTACTCGCATAACCTCTAAGGGTGTCAGGCATGGCCCAAGTACCCAAACTTTAACAATGCCACCGGGTGCGAGACCGATTGCGATTGCTTTTCGGTATCCGGTTGTCCACTTTCCTGTAGCTGCGCAATAAGTTTTTTCACTCGTGCACATAATCTCCCGAGTTGACTCAGCTATATCAATGCCTACTTGATATGTCTGGGGTTCGACTAAAGATTGCCAACGGACGTAGATTTTTTTCGGTAAATCTGCATTCGTCACGTACTTACCTTTCCCCCAACCCGATTTCTTAGGCCAGCCTTTCGGGTTGCCCTTATTATTCTCAGGGGTCTGAATGGCTGAAACTCCACTCATTGCACGTCGATATACTTGCCCTTTCATATCCACAACATCCGCTGTTTCGATCCAGACTTCCATGTAGTCAGATGCCGAAAAGCCCAAGCGCCAAGCATCATATGGCAACGAACCTGCATTTGAGCAGGTGGATCCTGCCAGCAGCATGGTGGCAAGTAGGAAGGGAGTAATATTATTCATTTGTGTGTGCCTGGTCTTGGGGCCGCCGCCCGCCGAAAGTTTCCCCAACTTGCTCGCGCGTGGCACTCCCTCAAGCCACTTACCGTCAACGCCCTTGTCGTGTCCATCCCAGTCCTTGCCCCAGCCAAACTCCACGGCATAGATGTATTCGGCAATGTGCTCGCCGCTGACACCCAAGCCCTCGTTCAAAATGCTGGAAGGAGCCTGAAGACCAACTTTGGAGGCTTCGACCTGATTGGAGTGAGTGCCACTTGCGCCGTGTGTGCCTTTGGCTGCAACGGCGGCACCTTTGTTCGCAGGCTTTTCCGCTCTTTTCGGATGGCTTGAACCGGAGGAGGCGGCAGAGCTGTTGCGCTGCATGCCTTTCCATTTGACCAAGCGCTTTTCAACAGCTCGGATCATAGCCGAGAGATGCGGCAATGGTTACTCTTCGCCAGACCAATACCAGATAGTTTCGCCCCATTTGGAATCACTGAATCTCGGCATAATCTCGCCCTGCTGGAAATGTTGTCTTGAGTCAGATTTCGCAGGAGTGAACCAGTAACCAGTTCTACTGCAGGGTTGGCCGCCGTCGATTCGCGAGACCTGAGAATTATTGGTTGGTTGATAGTTGCGGGCGTATTCAACTAGATCCTTTGGATAAACCATGTGATTTATTTTGCTGTCGTTGATACCGTATAGAAAAGCAACAGCTCCAGCTTCGAAAGCCCAGTATCCAACATAGTTTCCTTCCTCTCCCTGAAGGTGGGTGTCATGCCAAGGGGCCTGTTTGAAAGCTGGATACCATTGACTACAGAATTTCTTGAGAAGGTCCGAAGCTTCTTCTCCTGTATCTGCATAAATCGCTTGAATTAGAGGAGAATAAACCTCGTGATACCACTGATCTACATCTGTTCGGTCAGGCAGGATTTTGCAGAGCAAGTCTTCATATAATGTGTCGTCACCGGCATATCCCGCATTGTCGAGCAGTCTTACGAATCGTTTAAGGAGGTCTGTGCGATGAAGCAAAATACAAAGACTAATAACTTGCACGCATTCTTCATATTCATGCGCCCAATCATCAATGGCTAACGGTGATATTTCGGGTAGGTTTTCAGATTTCGCTAGCGTGGCCTGCCTAAGCTCATACTTCTCAACTAAATTTTCAAGGAGGGGAATCAAAGACTGAATCTCTTCTCCCGCCGTATAAGTCGCGCTCAACTTTCGGAGTGCCAAACGCTGAATAAATCTCGCGCGGATTGTTTGTTCGCCTTCTGGAGTGTCGGATTTGAATATGGTGGTTTTCAGAAGCTCAGTTGCTTCGTCGTGCTCTCGTAAAAAGTTTTTATAATGAGCTTCGCTAAAGAATTTTTGTCTTTTAGTCATTTTTTACACCTCTAGCTTAAGCGAATCTATTGCGCCATATTTCTTTGTTAGTGATTTTTTACGTTTATTGACAAAGCTCTTCACTTCAGCTTCCGAATAGTGGAACGCTTTATGGTTTTCATGAGTCGATTCGTTTGTATTGTTAAGGCGAGCGCTAGCGTTTCCTTAGGGCTGGAGCTGATGTGGTAGAGAGGGGTGTAAAACAAATGGCGACTATATGAGCCAGCTATTTGCAGTTGTAGCGAATATCCCGATACCGCTTTCTCCAGATTTTCCTCAATCCATTCGTCACTCATCTGCACGAGTATTCTTTTCGTTTTTTTAGTTGTGGGTTTTTCACTTTTTTGGGCGTGAGTTTGTTTCTTGCCTTTGTTGATTTTTCTCTTGGTTGCTGCGATGGCTGTTGGTTCGGCGTTTTCGGCAGGTTCTATGAGTTCACTCGGTTCCGAGAGCCCAGAAACGCCTAACTTCGATGCGACCCCCGGCTTTCTCGTATTATTCAGTTTCCGCATGAACTTCGGTGCATCTTCATCACGGCTTGCCTTTGCCTCTACGATGGCGAACTTTTCGCCGCCATTGTTTGCGGGATTAGCCCGCCAAACCGCGTCTA
>NZ_JAMSHA010000032.1:0-619 GCF_025706525.1 Pseudomonas mercuritolerans | reverse complement strand
GCGACGCCCCCGACCTCGACCGTCGCCCCGCCCTCGAGCTCGAGGCCGTCGATCGCGGTCGTCAGCTCGGTGGTCAGCGCGCCGAGGTCCTGCCCCGCGGGCGTGACGGCGATCGTCGCGCTGCGCTCGCCGTCGACGCGCGTGATCGAGGTGGGGACCTCGACCTCCGCGACCTCGGCGACCTGCGTGAGCGGCACGGGGCCCGCGGCGGTGGGCAGCACGACCTGCTCGAGCTCGGCGACCGTCGCCGGCGCCTCGCCCGCGACCACGCGCACCTGCACCGGGCCGTCGCCGAGGTTCACCGTGCCGACCGGGGCCGGGGACATGACCCCCGCGACCGTCCCGGCCACCTGCGTCTCCGTGAGCCCGACGGCGGCCGCCGCCTCGCGGTCGACGGTCACCTGGACGGTGGCCTGGGCGGCGGCGAGGTTGTTCGTCACCTGCGCGGCCCCGTCGGTCCCCTCCGCGAGCTCCTGCACCTCGGCGGCGGCCGCGGCGAGGGTGTCGGTGTCGGGGGCGCGGACCACGAGGTCGACCGTGGAGCTGCCGAACGCGGCGTCAGCACCCGCGACCTCGATGCCCTCGCTCGCGTCGCCGCCCAGCCCGGAGACGGCGTCGC
>NZ_JAMSHA010000031.1:0-620 GCF_025706525.1 Pseudomonas mercuritolerans | reverse complement strand
GCGCGTCGATGTGCGTGGTGCCGACGATCGGGTCGCCGCCGATGCCGATGGCGGTCGAGAAGCCGAGGTCCTTGAGCTCGTACATCATCTGGTAGGTCAGCGTGCCCGACTTCGACACGAGACCGACCGGGCCCTTGCCCGTGATGGTGTGCGGGGTGATGCCGGCGAGCGACTCGCCCGGCGTGATGATGCCGGGGCAGTTCGGGCCGATCATGCGCGTGCCCTTGCCCTGCAGGTAGGCCCAGACCTCGGCCGTGTCCTGGACGGGCACGCCCTCGGTGATGACGACGATGAGCGGCATCTCGGCGTCGATCGCCTCGATCGCGGCGTCCTTGGTGAACGCCGGCGGGACGAACAGGACGGACACGTTCGCGCCCGTCTCGGCCATCGCCTCGGCGACGGTGCCGAACACCGGCAGCGTGACGTCGTTGCCCTCGTGGTCCTTGTGCGTGACGGTCGTGCCGGCCTTGCGGGCGTTGACGCCGCCGACGATCTGCGCGCCCGAGTCGAGCATGAGGGCGGTGTGCTTGGCACCCATCCCGCCGGTGATGCCCTGGACGATGATCTTGGAGTCGGAGTTCAGGTAGATCGACATGGTGTTCTCTGTCTCAGCTTTCCGC
>NZ_JAMSHA010000030.1:0-630 GCF_025706525.1 Pseudomonas mercuritolerans | reverse complement strand
CGCCCGGCCGACGCCACGCCCGGCGCCGTCGGGCCCGACGACGAAGCTCGCGTTCGCGACGTGCGCCCCGGCGCCGGGGTGGTTGGGCAGGTACTTCGCCGTGCCGAGCACGGTGCCGCGGGCGCCGTCCTCCGCCGGGACGGCCACGAGGACGCGCGCCCCTGGGGCGTCGAGCCACGCGGCCCGGGCGTCGGCCTCGGTGATGTCGCGCGGGTACGTGTACGTCTCGCCCGCGCGGAAGACCGGCTCGAGCGCCCGCCAGATGCCGGGCCAGTCCGCGGGCGTCCCGGCACGCACCTCGATCGTCGCAGTCACCGGGCGAGCGTAGTGCGCGGGCCGCCGGTCAGCGCAGGATCCTCCGGCCGGTCACGATGCGCGGCACGATCTTGATGACGCGGTCGCGCACGCCGGGCACGAACGTCACCAGCGGGAGCGCGAGCAGCCGCGCGCGCTCCACAGGCTCCGTGACCTCGAACGTGCGGCCGACGAGCACGACGGACCATCCGGAGCGGGCGTCGGCGTCGAACGAGTCGACCTCGAACGCCACGACGGCGCGGCTGGCGGCCACCGCGAGCTTCGAGCCCTCCGCGGTCCGGAACACGACGTCCGGGCCGTCGAGCACGAAGTTCA
>NZ_JAMSHA010000029.1:0-639 GCF_025706525.1 Pseudomonas mercuritolerans | reverse complement strand
GCACGCGGCGGGGATCCGGACGATCGACGAGCTCGCCGCCGCGACCGACGAGACGCCGGTCCCGGCCGGGATGAGTCGGTCGACCTTCGCGCGCGTGCGGCGCCAGGCCGGGCTCCAGCTCGGCACCGGCCCGTCCGACGGCACGGTCGTGTGGGCCGACGCGTCCGGGCCGCACGAGCTGTCGTGGCGCATCGACGACCCGGCGCCCGTGCTCGCCCTGCCGGAGCCGAGCCCGGGCGACCTCTTCTTCGACTTCGAGGGCGACCCGCTGTGGACGGACGCGGGCGGCACGAGCTGGGGGATCGACTACCTGTTCGGGTGGGTCGAGCGCCCGGCGACGCCCGAGGACCGGCCGCCGTTCCACGCCCTGTGGGCGCACGACCTCGCGGCGGAGCGGGACGCGCTCGTCGCGTTCGTCGACCACGTCAACGCGCGCCGCCGTGTCCACCCCGACCTGCACGTCTACCACTACGCCGACTACGAGCGCGCGCACCTGCTCGCGATCGCCGCGCGGCACGGCGTCTACGAGGAGGAGGTCGACGATCTCCTGCGCGACGGCGTCCTCGTCGACCTGTACGCCGTCGTACGGCAGGCGCTGCACGTGTCGGACCGCTCGCGGTCCATCAAGAAGCTCGAGCC
>NZ_JAMSHA010000028.1:0-680 GCF_025706525.1 Pseudomonas mercuritolerans | reverse complement strand
GCCGCCGGGCTGGATGCCCACGCCGTCGTCGGTGACGGTGAGGCGCGCCTCGTGCGCCGTGACGGCCAGGTGCACGACGACGCGGCTCGCCTGCGCGTGCCGGGCGACGTTGGTCAGGGCCTCGCCGAGCACGACGACGAGCTGGTCGGCGACCTCGGCCGGCAGGCTGGGGCCGCCGTCGGTCACGCCCGCGCCCGCCCCCTCGGCCGCCACCTCGACGTCGACCTCGGGCGCGAACCCGAGCACGGTCGTCGCGGCCTCGGCCTGCGCGCGGAACCGGTCCTCGATCGAGGGCGCGTCCGGGTCCGTGGCTGTGTGCAGCGCGAAGATCGTGGACCGGATCTGCCGGATCGTCTCGTCGAGGTCGGAGACGGTCTCCTCGATGCGCGTGCGCGCGTTCGGGTCGCTGACGAGCGGCTGCACGCTCATGAGCGTCATGGCCGACGCGAAGAGGCGCTGGATGACGACGTCGTGCAGGTCGCGCGCGATCCGGTCGCGGTCCTCCAGGACGCCGACCTGCTTCGCCCGGCCGTAGAGCCGCGCGTTCTCGATGGCGACGCCCGCGGCGGCGGCGAGCGCGACCACGGCCGCCTCGTCCTCCGCGGTGAACTCCTCGCACCCGCCCCCGGGGACCTGCTTGTCGGTGAGGTAGAGGTTGCCGAACACCGTGTCGCGCACCC
>NZ_JAMSHA010000027.1:0-715 GCF_025706525.1 Pseudomonas mercuritolerans | reverse complement strand
CTCAGCGGGGAGATGGTCACGGTCGCCCGCCCCACGGGGCTCTCGCCCCGCCTCGCGCCCGCGCACGGGGCGCCCGCGCTCCCGCGCCGCCGCCGCGCCGGCTGAGCGCGAGACCGACCCGCCTGCCCGCGGTCGACCCGTCGAGGGTCCGCCCAGGCGCCGGGCCGGTCTCGCGAGGCTCCCTCGCCGGTGCCGGACGCCGTCTACAGCACGTGGGCGAGGAACGACCGCGTGCGCTCGTGCTGCGGGTCCCCGAGCACCTGCTCCGGGCTGCCCTGCTCGACGATGACGCCCTCGTCCATGAAGACCACGGTGTCGGCGACCTCGCGCGCGAACCCGATCTCGTGCGTCACGACCATCATCGTCATGCCGGACCGCGCGAGGTCGCGCATGACGGCCAGCACCTCGCCGACGAGCTCGGGGTCGAGGGCCGACGTCGGCTCGTCGAACAGCATGAGCTCGGGGTCCATGGCGAGGGCCCGCGCGATGGCCACGCGCTGCTGCTGGCCGCCGGAGAGCTGCGCCGGGTAGTGGTCGGCACGGTCGGCGAGGCCCACGCGGTCCAGGAGCTCGGACGCGCGCGCCCGCGCCTGCGCCTTGCTCAGCCCGCGCACCTGGACGGGCGCCTCCGCGACGTTCTCGAGCGCCGTCATGTGCGGGAACAGGTTGAAGCGCTGGAACACCATGCCGATGCGCGAGCGCTGCCGCGCCACGA
>NZ_JAMSHA010000026.1:0-732 GCF_025706525.1 Pseudomonas mercuritolerans | reverse complement strand
GAGAGCACGAAGCGCTCGGCGATCTCGGCGTTGGTCAGCCCCTCACCGAGGGCCTCGAAGACCTCGAGCTCGCGCGCGGTGAGGTCGGCGAGGCGCGGGTCGTCCCGGCCGGTCGGCGCCTGGGCCCGGGCGGCGGCGCCGTCCTGCGGGAGCTGGCCGGAGAACATCTCGAGCATGCGGCGCGTGATGCGCGGGGAGACGGCGGCGTCGCCGCTCGCGACGGCGCGGATCGCCCCGACGAGCTCGCCGGGCTTGGCGTCCTTGAGGAGGAAGCCGCTCGCCCCGGCGCGCAGGGCGGCGAACGCGTACTCGTCGAGGTCGAACGTCGTGAGGATGATGACGCGCGACCCGGGCTGGGCGGCGACGATCCGCTCCGTCGCCTCGATGCCGTTCGTGCCGGGCATGCGCACGTCCATGAGCACGACGTCCGGCGCGAGCGCGGACGCCTGCGCGACGCCCGTCTCGCCGTCCCCGGCTTCCCCGACGACCTCGATGTCGTCCTCGGCGGCGAGGATCATGCGGAAGCCCATGCGCAGCAGGGCCTGGTCGTCGACGAGCAGCACCCGGATCGGTGCCCCCGTTCCCGTCATGTGCGTTCCCGTCCGTCGTCGCGTGCGCCGGCCTGGCGGCCGGGGTCGAGGTCGAGGCGCAGGCTCGCCCGCACCTCCCAGCCCGTCCCGCTCGGCCCCGCGGACACGGTACCGCCGTAGACCGCGGCCCTCTCCCGCATCC